>JAAYUV010000084.1 GCA_012517475.1 Peptococcaceae bacterium
ACTCCAAACAGTGGGAAAACCAACCGCGAAGACAGGTTCACCACCGCCTTGAACAGCCTCGTAACCGCAGGCACCATTACCCAGGATCAGGAAAATGCCATCCTGAGCACTTTAAAAAATACAAAACCTGCCATGTCTTCTAACGGCAGACGTGGAAGCATGGGCAAGAACCACAAGTAAGTTAAAAACAAAAATAAATGCAGCCCTTTGTTTACAAGACCTCCGGTTATAAGCCCGAGGTCTTTAATTATAGAGGTCCTTAATTATATTAATTAATGTTTTATGCTTGACAAGAATCCTAAAATTTGATAGCATAACTAAAAATTAACCAAATGCAATGACAGGAAAAACACTTTGCGGTATGTCGCTTCAGAGAGCTGTTGGATGCTGAAAAACAGTGCGCAGAGCAAATTGTGGACTCCCCCTTGAGCAGTCAGCTGAAAACTCAGAAGCTATTGAGTTCTTGAGCCAGTAGGTGCGAACGGGTTTCTCGCCGTTATCAAGAGAGGGCATTCGTCATTTTGACCTGATGCCGCAGAGTGGGTATGTTTTCATACCAATCAGAGTGGTAACACGGAAGTATAAAGCTTTCGTCTCTTGCAGAAATGCTTAGAGACGAAAGCTTTTTGATTTTATCCGAAGGTACAGCACTTCTGAAAATCCTAAAGACTTTTATCAAAAAAATGAGGAGGAAACGAAATGAAACTTGCTTTTTCAACACTTGGTTGTCCCGACTTTAGCTGGGTGGACATCTATTCCATGGCCAAGGATCTCGGCTTTGCCGGAATCGAAATTCGCGGTCTTGGCAAAGAAATTTTCGCGGTTCAGGCCCAGCCTTTTACCGAAACCCAGCTTCCGCAGACTGTAAAAAAGCTTTCTGAGCTAGGTCTCGAAATCCCCTGCCTTTCTTCCGGGTGCTGCTTGAAGTTCGCCGAAAATGCTGAGAAAAACCATGAAGAGCTCGTCCAATATATTATGCTGGCTTCTAAGCTGGGAACACCCTATATCCGGATTCTTGCCGACCTTGAACCCCACCCCGAGGGTGAAGTGGATGACAAAGTTGTTCTTGCCGCATTGCGGCGTCTGATCCCGGTTGCCGAGGAGAAGGGCGTTACTTTGCTGGTTGAAACCAATGGGGTCTATTCCGACACTTCCCGTCTCTGCAGACTATTGGACCAAGTAGCAAGTGACGCGGTGGGAGCCCTTTGGGATATGCACCACCCCTACCGCTTCGCTGATGAGACACCCGGAAAGACGGTACAAAACCTCGGCGCCTATATAAAATATGTGCATATCAAGGATTCTGTGGTGGAGAATGGTTTGATTAAGTATCGAATGATGGGGGAAGGAGATTTGCCGATTGACGACATGATGCTGGCACTGCGTTCCATCAACTATCACGGCTATATTTCTCTGGAATGGGTGAAGCGCTGGGCCGCGGACCTCTATGACGCCGGCGTTGTTTTTCCGAACTTTGCAAACTTTATGAGCCGTTATGATGAAAAAAGTAAGGTAAAAGCTCACTTATATGACAATAACGCCAAAACGGGGAAATATATCTGGCAAAAAGATACCCTCATTGACCTCACCTTTCCTCAGGTTCTTGACCGCATAGTGGAAGAGTTTCCTGACCAGTATGCTTTTCGCTATACTACCATGAATTATACCAGAACGTATTCCGAATTCCGGATTGATGTCGATACCTTTGCGCGCTCACTCATAGCAATGGGTGTTAAACCCGGTGACCACGTTGCCATCTGGGCAACCAATGTTCCCCAGTGGTTTATCACCTTCTGGGCAGCGACCAAAATCGGTGCGGTTCTTGTTACAGTAAACACCGCTTACAAGATTTATGAAGCAGAATACCTCCTCCGCCAGTCCGACACCCATACGCTGGTCATGATCGACGGGTATAAGGATTCTGACTATGTTGGCATTATTAAGGAACTCTGCCCCGAATTGGAAACGTCTGAGGCGGGAAAACCCCTTCATATTAAACGGCTTCCGTTCCTGCGCAACATTATCACGGTTGATTCCAGGCAGAAGGGCTGCCTGACATGGGAAGATGCCCTGGCTATGTCCAACAGGGTTCCGATCGAGGAAGTCCACCAGCGTGCCAATTCCATAAACAGGCATGATGTCTGCAACATGCAGTATACATCGGGAACAACCGGCTTCCCCAAAGGGGTTATGCTCACCCATTATAACGTCGTGAATAACGGGAAAAACATCGGCGACTGCATGGATCTTTCTACCGCTGACCGTATGATGGTGCACGTTCCCATGTTCCACTGTTTTGGCATGGTCCTGGCGATGACCGCTTCTATGACACACGGGGTTACCCTCTCTCCAATCCCCTATTTTTCACCGAAGCAATCGCTTGAATGCATTAACAAAGAAAGAATTACCTGCTTCCATGGTGTTCCTACCATGTTTATTGCAATGCTGGAACATGAGGATTTCCCTAAGACGGATTTTTCCTATATGAGGACCGGAATTATGGCAGGCAGTCCCTGTCCGGTCAAGGTCATGCAGGATGTCGTGGACAAGATGAATATGAAAGAGATTACCATTGTATTCGGCCAGACAGAATCCTCACCGGGATGCACCCAGAGCCGTGTCGATGATTCGCTTGAATTGCGTGTCAATACTGTTGGCCGCGCACTTCCCGGCGTGGAATGCAAGATTGTTGATCCCAAGACCGGAGAAGATCTGCCGGATCATGTAGACGGTGAATTTGTGGCACGCGGCTATAACATTATGAAAGGCTATTACAAAATGCCTGAGGCTACGGCAGCTGCCATTGATGAGAACGGATGGCTTCATACCGGCGACCTGGCCAGACGTGATGAAAATGGCAACTACAAAATTACCGGACGCATAAAAGATATGATCATCCGGGGCGGCGAAAATATTTATCCCAAGGAAATTGAAGATTTTATCTATACCCATCCTAAAGTCAAAGACGTTCAGGTTATCGGTGTACCCGACCAACAGTACGGTGAGGAAATCATGGCCTGCGTAATCTTAAAAGATGGTGTGGAACTGACTGCCGATGAACTTAAGGATTATATCCGTTCACACATGGCAAAGCACAAAACCCCCCGTTATATTGATTTTGTTACAGAATTCCCGATGAATGCCGCAGGAAAAATCATGAAATACAAGATGCGGGAACATGCAGTCGAAAAACTTGGCTTACAAGCAGCAAACAGCATAATCACCGCATAAAGAAACGGCAAAGGGAGCAGATCTGCTGCTCCTTTTACTATTAAAATGCGAATATTCTTGTTGCATTAGATATTCTCCACCTTTACTAAACAATATACAAAGAAAGCCAGGAGCAGGAGGGTAATCAATCCTCCAATCCATAATTCGTACATGGAAGCCACCTCATAATCTTTTTTTCATTCACGCTAACCAATCTTTGGTTAGTTTGTCATCGTTTAGTAAAAAACATTCATATCCTAAATTTTTATATTTCCTAACTTCCAGCGGATTTGTCGCTACCGAAAGCATTAAAAATCTATTAAAAAAACATCCGGAAAAAGTAGAAACTGGCTTGTAATCGCTGAGCGATACAGCCAGTTCCATTTTAGTTTGTGAATTAATCTTAGAATTACAGGCCGGATTTTATCACATACTGCTTTTGCCTTTACCATGAGATTGTCTTTCATATACACCGAATCGCCTGATTATCTGATCAAACCTCGGGTAGTACTTATTCTTTGTACCGAAGATAACCTGTGAAAAGGGTAAAAGACTGAAAAATTCCGCCATGATTAACGAAAAGGCTACAGTCAGGAAAAATACGCTGAGCCCCGACTCCAAAAAACTTTTCAATTCATAAGTCTTGGTTATTTCTTCTGCAACGGATTGCAGAACAATTACATGCGCCAGATAGGCCGTGTACGTATTCCCCGCCGTCTTAGACAATAAGAAATAAAGCCTTGGCATTTGGCTGGAAATATAGCACCCTAAATGATAAAACACGAAAATTGATACCACCATGAAGGAAACATAAATCGTACAGTTAATATATTTCGATTCAATATCATAATGTACAGGAAGATGCGAACCTATTTCAGCATAATACATGTAAGCCAATAAGAGCAGGTATACGACGAAAAGTTGTTTATGGAAGCGCTGAAGCAACTCTTTGAATTTCTTATTCCCTGCAAACATGTAAATCCCAATTACTAAATAAATTGACCATAATAAGGGCGATACTTCAAAAAATCTCAGTTGGTTTATCGTCGGGTTTACAAAAACAAACCGGGCGATAGCGTCCATGACTTCATTATTTGTAAGCAAAATCACATAAAGTGCGGAGAACACAACTAAAAAGCCTGCTTGAAATACCTTTCCCTTCTTAATAATTTTCCCGGCAATCCATAAAATGAGAGGAAAGAGCAGATATATTTGTAAAATCAAAGACATATACCAAAGATGATACCTGCCTGTACCGGCCAGAAGCTGACCGAAAAAATGATCAAAAGAACCTTGATGATCATAGTATTGAGTATCATAAATATTGATGATCGTCCAGCTTACATAAGGCAGGAAAATATACAGGAAACGGTTTTGATAAAATTTGATAACGTTTATCCTTTCCAAATAAGCATGGCAAAGACTCATCGCTGTTACTGCAATAAATATAGGAACAGCAGGCTTCGCTATCACGTATAAGAAACTTAAGACAAGTGAGTCTGAAAAAGCCGCCCCTGAACGCCAGGAATACCCCCCCAGAATATGCTGAGCAACAACAAATATAAACCCAATAACCCTTAGTACGTCTAGTTCTTTCATGCGTTCTTTGTTCATAAAAAGTGACTGCTCCTTTTATACCGTTACAGCACTGTCGTCATAACCGATTTGACTCATAACCATTCTGTAATAAGCTCCGTGATTGCGCATCAGCTCTTGGTGGGTTCCGCTCTCCAGAATTTCCCCGCTGCCGATAACCAGGATTTTATCCGCGTCACGAATGGTAGAAAGACGATGGGCAATGAGAAAAGTGGTATGATTTTTCATCAGGGTAAGGAGTGCCTGCTGGATTTCCTTCTCTGTTTTGGTATCAACACTGCTTGTCGCTTCATCCAGAATTAATATCGGAGCCTGGCTGAGAATAGCCCTGGCAATAGCCAGTAACTGCCGCTGACCCTGACTTAGGTTGTCCGTACTGCCTGTCAGCATAGTATGATAGCCTTTGGGTAAGCGGGATATAAATTGATCGGCATGAGCCAGTTTTGCAGCTTCAATCACCTCAGTATCCGATGCCTCCGGTCTGGAATATCTGATATTGTCGCTGATCGTACCCGTAAAAAGACAGGTGTCCTGTAAAACAACAGAAAAACAACTTCTTACATCTTCTCTGGGTATTTCGGTTATATCCGTACCGTCAATCAAAATTGTACCGTGATCCAATTCATAAAACCTGGTTAACAGGTTAACAATGGTTGTTTTTCCTGCCCCGGTTTCGCCGACCAAGGCCACTACTTCTCCGGGTTTTACGTGGAAACTGATATTTTTTAATACCGTCCTCTCCGGGTGATAGGAAAACGACACATTGCAAAACTCGACTTCACCTTTGGGATTTTTGAACGGCTTGATTCCGGACTTATCCGGGGTTTCCTCCCCCTCGTCCATAATCTCAAAGACTCTTTCTGCACCGGCCAACGCAGACTGAATGTTATTAAACATTCCTGCAATGCTGTTGAGCGGCTGCCCAAACTGCTTGGAATAAGTCAGGAAACTCACCACCACGCCAACAGAGATCTTCCCTTTTATCACCAGTATTCCACCGGCAGACGCAATGAGGGTAAAGCTCAAATTATTGATTACGTTCATAAACGGCATCATAAAACCTGCCCAGGTTTGTGCCATAGCAGAAAACTCAAAAAGTCGATATCAAGGCAACAAGCGTTAATGGAGGACTTAAAATCAACATCATCACCAATGCCCCGGTTATGGAAAAAACACTTGAGGTCAGCTGTGTTATCATATTGGTCAGGCATATTTCGAATAAATTCATCGGCCTGCGCCACTTCACAGGCCGAAATAATATCTTCCCGGGTAGCGCCGGCATTGCCCCAAGCAATGTTTTCCAGGATACTGCCTGTAAAAAGCATACTTTTCTGCGGAGCGATCGCAATATTTTCCCGCAGCACATTGCAGTCCATTTCCTTAATATTTATCCCGTTATAATAAATAGTTCCCTTGTCAATATCGTAAAACCGGAGGCATAGCCAGGCAAACGTTGATTTTCCCGAACCGGTCGGGCCGATCACCGCCAGCGTTTCTCCCCGATTTATACGGACCGAGAGATCTTTTATGGCAGGGATTCCGCTTCCATGAGGATAAGCAAAAGTTACTCCGTTAAATTCCAGATCCCCATAATCAAATTTAGCCTTCTGATCAGAGCCTTTGAAATCTTCTTCACTGTGTAACACTTCCCTGATTCTTTCCGTAGATGCTTTCGTCCTGACAAAGACATTAAATATGTTGGTTATCATTATCAGGGAAACCAGGATTTGCACCATATAATTAATGAAGGCTGCAACTTTTCCCACTTCAATTTCACGATAGCCAAAAAGGATGCTTCCGGTATAAAGAATGAATACAATTCCGATACTGACAGTCAATGACATGAGCGGTGAAAAATAGGCAATGACAAGCTGAGAAGAGACGATTCTGTCCGATAAATCCCTATTGGCCCTCTCAAACTTGCTTTTTTCATCTTCGTATCGTCCAAAAGCTTTGACCAGCTTTATTCCCATCAGGTATTCCTGAACAACTGTATTAACCCTGTCAAGTGCAGCCTGTAATATTCCGTGTTGCCGCAAAGAAGGCCCCGAAAATAGTAATCATCAGCATGAAAAAACTCAGCCGTATTACAATATCTACCCGGCTGCTTCTAACGCCTTCATCAATAATACGAGCCATCATGGCCGGCTGAAGCAAATCGCAGATGGCCTCCAGAAATACACAGCCAACAGCCAGAAAAAATAAAAATTTATACCTGTTTAAATACCGTTTATAAATTCCCATACCTTGTGCTTTTCCCGACACTTTCTCCGGATTAAGCACAATTATATACTAAAAGCGTTAAAATTTATATGCAGAACACCAAAACGAAATCCCCCCGTTACATACGACGGAGGGATTATACCATGAAGATATTCTTATGGGAAATTAACTCAGAGGAAAACCCTGTTGATTATAGTATTTGCGCTTTAAGAAAAGCGCTGAATTGACCAGGGCGATCATAACCGGTACTTCCACGAGGGGTCCAATCACTGCGGTAAAAGCCACATCGGAAGCAATACCAAAAACGGCTACCGCAACCGCAATGGCCAGTTCAAAATTATTGCTTGCCGCTGTAAAAGCCAAAGTAACGGTTTGCTCGTATTTGAATCCCCCCTTATAGGACATGAAAAAGCTGACAAAAAACATGACTGCAAAGTAAATTAACAAAGGAACAGCAATTCGAAGAACCCCTACCGGGTTTTTGACGATTTCTTCCCCTTTGGTAATAGACATAATGACAATCGTATAGAGCAAAGCAATTAAGGCCAAAGGAGATATTTTCGGTATAAATGTTTTTTCATACCACGCTTTGGTCTTGGTTCTGATTAAACTGAATCTGGTAAGAAAACCTGCCGCGAAAGGAATACCTAAATAAATCAGGACGCTTTTAGCCACTTCCCACATAGAAACCTCAACGATTTGTCCGCCCCAGGAAAGTCCTAACCACTTCGGTATGAGGGTCACAAAAAAGTAAATATATACGGTGTACAAGAGGATTTGGAAAATGGAGTTTAACGCCACCAAAGCCGCGCAGTACTCATTATCCCCTTTGGCCAAGGTGTTCCAAACAATTACCATAGCGATGCAGCGGGCAAGGCCAATAATAATCAGCCCTATGGCAAAACCGGGAAGATCGCTTAAAAACGATATCGCCAATATAAACATCAACGCCGGGCCAATGATCCAGTTTTGCAACAGGGAAAATGCAAATACTTTTTTATTTTGCGCCACTTTCCCGATTTCCTCATATTTTACTTTGGCTAACGGCGGATACATCATTACAATGAGGCCGATGGCAATTGGCCAGGAAATCGTTCCAGTACTAAATTTCCCAAGTGAAACTGCCAGGTTCGGAAACAGGTATCCCCCTGCTACACCGATCGCCATGGCGATGAAAATCCATAACGTTAAAAACCGGTCTAAAAAAGATAATCTTTCTTTTCTTTCCACGCTCATGAAATTATCCCCCGTTTATCATTTTAACCGCAGCACCCGCTGTTGCTGCCGTCTGAACAGCCGCAGGTCGGTTCGGTCCCGGTCAGCCATCCAAGGATAATTGCTGCTGCACACCCCACACCCGGCTTGACTTCAATCGCTTGAAAAGGACAGTTGCTTGCACAGGCTCCGCATTCCATACAAGCGTCCTTATCCTTAATCTCCGCTCGTCCTGATGTAAGGGCGAATACCTGATGGGGACAAACCTCTGTGCATCTCGCACAACCGGTACACTTTTCCGTGTTCAGTTTTAGCGTACTCACATTTTTTAAATACCGATGCTTCATGGTACCCTCCTTAAAACACAATAAAGCTGTTAACCAAAATCAAAATAATCCCTAAGCTGATCGATACGGCAATTGCAGGAACTGCTATTTTCATTTCCTTTAAAACGCCTGATAATGAGGTATATGTGGAAGCACCTGTAAAATTCATGGCAAAAGAGGCTGATACGGACGGCAGAATCAGTACATACCCTAATGCCCTGATAATACTATAGGAAGGTATACCAGGCCAACCATTCAGTATGTTGACAACGATTGCCCAAAGCAACCCCAAAAGCCACCCTTTCCAGGCAAAAGCTCGGCCTGGAATCCAGGGAAGCAGTACCGGAGTGAGAACACAACCTGTGAACAGCGCTCCCATATAGGCATAGAAGTCAATTATACCGAAAGGTCCGATCCCAATAAGGTTTAACAAAAAGAGCATGGCGAAAATCATGAGAGAAACCTTAAAAGTAGCAGTCAATTCAATGGGGGTTAAGACCAGACGGTCATATGTGGTAAACCGGACCTTCCGCATTTCAGCAGTGGCTTTCAATCCGGAATGAATGAATTCCTTTAAATCCTTAGCCCTTATTGGTCCATAGATTACTTTAAATCCAGCATGTTTTAATACTTCGTGCGCAGCGATTCCCGGGGCTCCCAACTGCGGCAGGATTAATGTTCTATGGGACACAACCCGGGAAAGCCTTGTTTTACTGATCCGGGTTACAAGCTCTTTTGTCCCGAAAGTACCTTTCCCGGCAGCACACCAGACATTAACCCCCTTGGTGTCGAGCACCAAAATCCAGACATGAAGGCCTGAAAGTTCCTTTCGCAAACTATCAAAAGTCATTTTGTAGTTGGCCGTTACCAGAACAAATGAATCCTTATCCGGGTTGCCAACCGCATAAAGTCCGGGGGGTATTGAATAATTCATCCGATTGATTCCCCAGCGGGCTTTCCATGCCCCCCGCGTATCTGTAAAAGTCAACTGGGTTGAAACCCGCGGCACTCTGCCTGCCGGTGTCTGTATTTCACCTTCAACCCAATGATCCGCCTGGTTATACTCGGTAATAAGGTCTGAAGCGGATGGTTCAATGCCCCCGCAGCAGCAGTTATTTTCCAATGTTTTCACCCCCCGGCAAAATACAATTACAAATTTCAAGTCCGTTCTTGAAACTGAAAATCTTGTTTAACATTTCTTTATCCCGAAGAAACTCAGGATCATCTTTCAGCCAATCCGGCAGAAGTCTAAGAATCCGTATCAAATATTCGGTATCCGCATTTTCTTCAATTTTATAATAGATCCATTTGCCTTCCCTCCTGTCTCTTATAAGCCTGGCTTGTTTTAAGACTGCCAGCTGCCCGGAAACCCTGGGCTGAGACATATCCAGTGAAGCAAAGATTTCGCAAACACATAACTCATGATCCAGCAAGAGCAGCAATATGCGCAATCTCGTCTTATCAGAAAGGATATGAAACAGGTTTAATACATCATTCAAGGAAAGCCCCCCTAGTAATCCATTAACATATCTTTATATAATTATATGATTATAAATAAAACATGTAAATATTTTAAAAGATATTGCCTTATAGAATTCGGGATTTTTTATGCTATAATGCTATAAAACTGTGTCTTTTCAAGATAGGCTCTTTACATTATGCCGGTCTACTCGCTCTCATCCGGGGGGTGTGGTGGGGAAACCATGTTGGATTAAAAAAAGCACATGTATGAAACACCGCAGGAATACCTTAACCGGTTATGCGAAGCATTCCAACCGGAATATCCCGAACTTGCAACTCATTTCTCCAAATTGACAATGGCACACGAGAAACTGTACTACGGAAGATCAGGACCGTCTATGACCACACAGGAAATCAAAGAGTGTTTCAGGATACTTATTCGCTATAAAAGAAAGGGTTACCACAATATTAGCTATAGTAAGAAGGGAAAATGAAGAATTTGTTGAATAATCAGTGAAGTAAATAAGAATAAAAAATTATAATCCTTTCTGAAATATCTATTTGAAAGATTTCGAGGCACTTAGTTCAATGTTTCAAACGTTAAAAAGATGGCTTTTGGGCGAAAAATTGCCCACAAATAAATTGAGCGAAGAGAAATTCAATGTATTTTGGGGTCTTCCCATTCTGGCAAGTGATGCGATTTCTTCTGTTTCTTACGCAGTTGACGAGATTTTATGGGCTTTGGTCCCTATAATTGGTGTAACTTCATACTTTTTTGTTCCAAAAATTGCTTTTGCAATTATTTTATTGCTTCTCATATTAATGGTTTCATATCGTCAAATCGTTAGCGCTTACCCCGATGGCGGTGGCGCTTATATTGTTGCCAAAGATAACCTCAAGACGGAATATGGACTTATTGTCGGAGCATCCTTGTCCGTTGATTATATTTTAACCGTAGCGGTGAGCATTAGTGCCGGTACAGCTGCAGTCACCTCTGCGATTCCATCCCTTTTTCCGCATAAGACTTCTATCGCTTTGTTTTTCATTACCGTCATGACAATCGGCAACCTCCGTGGAATTAAGGAATCCTCTAAACTTTTTAGTATTCCTACCTATGCTTTTATGATTTCCATCATAAGCCTCATCATCGTGGGTATCGCCAAAAGTATCGGGAGTAGTACTGTACCAATCCCAATGGTTTCGGATTCCCCGGTTACTTTTGGTACCCAGGTTATTTCTCTATTTCTGCTTCTTCGGGCTTTTTCGTCAGGTTGTGCCGCCGTTACCGGAGTAGAAGCTATTTGCGACGCTGTTCCGAATTTTAAAGAGCCAGCAGTCAAAAATGCCAAGCTGGCTTATGTATTATTAGCCGTGGCAGTAATTATTACATTCGGCGGAATTACATACCTTACGACCGTTTTTCACCCGGTGCCTAACCACCAACAAACGGTAATTGCTCAGCTTGCGACTGATGTTTTCGGCCGGGGTATCATGTTTTATATTGTTCAAGCGACAACTGCAATTATTTTGGCTATGGCCGCCAATACTGCTTTTGCGGGCTTTCCGGTCTTGTTATCGATTATTGCCAGGGACGGTTATGTCCCGAGGCAATTTGCATTAAGGGGACACAGATTAGGTTTTTTCAACGGCATTTTGCTCTTGGCACTTGCCGCAGGTGCTTTAATTGTAGCCTTTGAAGGTGATACCCACCTTCTTATTCCTTTATATGCAATCGGAGTTTTCACCTCTTTCACGTTGGCACAAGCTGGAATCTTGTTAATTTAGCCGTTCACGACAAATATCCTTGCCTTAATTAGGCACTCACCGGCCACTTTTCCGGACTTTCATCATAAATATAACGCCCATGTTGAAATACAAGCAAAAAAACGCCGGTCCTCTTTGTGAGAACCGGCTCTTCCTATTGAGAAGAGTTATATAAATAGGAGGTTAACGCAAAAGTTATTTGGAAGCATACAGCTCCCGCTTTTCGTAATGGGTATGCAGAAGCTCGTGGGCTTTATG
>JAAYUV010000070.1 GCA_012517475.1 Peptococcaceae bacterium
AATCTTCTAAGAGCTGCCAAAATGCTCAAGGTGAAGACAAACTAAGACAAAGAAAAGGAATAACGGGATAAATCTGAGTATAACTGGGAAGGAAACCGGAGATTAGTTTTTGTTTGATTAGACTTTATCAGGGGAAACTAGCTAAGAAAAAAGTACTTCCGCCTGGGCTCGAGAAAAAGATAGTTCCACCAGATCAGCCCGCTACTAAGGAAGGACAGGACAATACAAACAAAGAAAGTGACGCGCAACAGAATTAAATAGAGAAAATCATTCCGGTTTTTCAGTAAAGCGGACAAGATCATGAAAAATGAAATGTAAAAATTGTGACAATGAATTATAATTAAACTCGGAATACTACCCAGAATAGTTGCAGTAAGCAATTTGGTAAAGTAGAATTCCTCTAAATAAAAAAAATGGGGGTTTTCTCTTGTCCGGTCTTAACCCTGTTTCAGAAAATCCTTTAGCAATGCGCTTAAAATTGATAAAAGGTCAAAATGATCTGACTGAACGAAACAACTTCATTCAAGACTATATCCCGTTTATTATCAAAGCTGTTTCTAACCAAATTAATCGGTATGTGGAAATAGAAAACAGTGATGAATTTAGTATTGGTCTTATCGCTTTCAACGAAGCAATTGATAAATACGATGAAACAAAAGGCAGCTTTCTGAGCTTTGCAGAGTTAGTGATAAGGAATCGGGTCAAAGATCTTTATAGAAAAAAACAAAAGGAGCAGAGAGAAATATCTCTGGAGAACTACAAGGGCAATTCCCCGGAAAGCCTTCTGGAACCGTATTGCGAGATAGACCATGAATCGATCTCCCTGAATGAGGAAATTCAACAATATGAAATCGAATTACGCACGTTTGGGATATCATTTGAAGACTTGGTAAAAGAAACTCCCAAACATATAGATACCCGAAGAAATGCCGTGCAGCTTTCTGAACGAATCAGTGAAGATCAAGTGATTGTTAAAGAAATTTATGCAAAGAAAAGGCTGCCGGTCAGCAAAATCGTTCTTAGATTTAAGACCACTGTAAAAATTATAAAAAGAAGTAAAAAGTTCATACTTTCAACGGTTCTTATTTTTACCGGCAACTTTTTTCAGTTAAAACTATGGGTAAAAAATTCCTTGCAAGGTGAGCGTAATGTATAAAGGCATAGTAATGAAATGTACAAGCGAATATGCAGTGGTTCTGGAGCAGGACGGACTATTTATGAACGTAAAAGTCAAAGAAGGGATGACAGTTGGTCAGAAAATCTTCTTTTTTGACGAAGATTTACTGGAGTCTGCTTCGGTAGAAAGAATGCAGTCCAATTGGTTTGGTTTTGACGTCTGGAAAAAAGCTGTATCCTTTTCAGTAATGGCTGCGAGCTTGATCTTCTTTTTCTTGTTTGGGAATCTTCTGGGCTTACCTATGGGCGGTAACACCAGCTATGCGGTGGTTTCGATTGATATCAATCCAAGTGTCGAGATGAGAATCAATCCGGAGAGAAATGTGGTTAAAGTTGAACCCCTTAACGAAGATGGTTATAAGGTTGCCGGTCAGTATCTTATAGGTCTTAAAGTTGAAGACGCAGTAAAAGTCGTAATTCAAAACGCTGCAAGAGAGAACTATCTTTCCGAGACGGATACTGTCTTACTTGCTGCTTCAGTATATTCTCCAAATGAAGAATTAACGGGCGGCAAGGCTCAGGAAATCATTAAAGCAATTAGTGATTCCGACCTTCCTGACAAATATTTATATCTTTTTGTCACATCAAAACAAGGGGATTCTCAGGAAGCAAAGGTTAATAACCTTTCCTTAGGTAAATACGAGATGATGGTTCTGGCAGACGGAAAATTGGAACCCGAAAAAATAAAAAACATGAAAGTCAAAGAGTTGATTGAGACAGAAGAAATAAAATCGGAATTGACTGAGAAAAATCAGAAAATGCGTGTCTGGTTGAAACAAAGTAATATTAAAAAGCAAACCAATAATGAAAAACTCCAAAAAAATGAGCAACAACATCAAAAAAATAATGATTTGGAAAAACCTAAAAAAGAAGGGCCGGAGAAATCTAAAACTGAAAATAGCTCCAAAAAAGGAAACAATAAGGAAGTAAGACAAGAGTCGGAATCAGTAATAAAGAGGTCCCCTGATCCTCCTCAGGGGACCCAACCCGACAAGTCTTCTGAAGATCGAGATAACAATAACAGTTCTCAAAACCAAAGGTTAACTCCCGACGCAAATGGTCAGGGAGACTTGAACATTTTTAAGGGTGAAAATCACAACGTCGATCAAAGCCAGAACAATGCCGGCCAAAATGGTGCTAATAATACAAACAGTAATGAAAACGGCGAAAATAGCAGTAATAATGGAAACGGCGGAAACAGCAGCGGTGGGAAAAGCGGAAATAACGGAAAAAAATAATACATAAATATAGGCTATTACATATATGAAAAAAAATTAGGGGGTGTCGCAAAACTACTTAAAAAGTAGTTGAGCGATACCCTTCTTTGTCTATAAAGAAATAAAAACCAGCCTAATCGTATGATTTGAATCTGGATTTTTTCTAAAATGGCTGGTTCTTTGTATGACTTAATAAACCATCTC
>JAAYUV010000064.1 GCA_012517475.1 Peptococcaceae bacterium
ACCCAAAACGAGGGAGGTCGGAATAGTGTTTGGAACATAGTGCCGTTTAAAAGGAATTGTCCAGGTGCACATAACCGTTTATTGGAATTAATCGAGTTATTCACAGGCACTAAGTTATCCACATTCCGAATCCATGTTTAAGACATTGAATTCATCCCGCCCATTCAGCGGAAAGAAATTCAGCTCCTTAAGAAGAGCAAAGGGACGGTCGCGGACGCAGCGGAAAAGATTCGCAAGGTCGGAATTAAAGTCGTTGTATACCTCCATGGCAGTATTGGGCGTTCGTCCGAACAGCACCCAGCCCCCGCCGCCGAAGACTTCAATGTACCGTCCGAATTCCTTGGGCATCCTTTGATAGATCAAATCCCGCAATGCTTTTTTACCGCCTACCCAGCTGATGATGCTGTTCATTTTCATCACCTCCCTCTGCTTCGACGGCTGATTTTCTCCGCGTCAGTTTTCATACAGGAGCCGTCAGGACTCCAGCAGATAAAGCCGACACCGGGATAGGGACAGCCCACACAGCGAGCGGGATCTTTTGGCGGTGGTACGGTACACTTTTTCGGCGGCCCGGTTGTTCCTTTGCATGTTTTTTCTTCTGGGGTTACATCATGGTTCATAATTCAGCTCCTTTCTTTGAAAAACAAAAAAGGCGCTGCCTTTTTCGTAAGACAACGCCTTTTCATTTTTTATTTTATTATGGGTTACAGTATCTGCTGACTGGGCTGGTGACTGGAATATTCCAGCATCATCTCCCGGTCATTTCTTCGAATGATGCCGTAGGGCGTAATGCATGCATTGGCTTCCTCCATCAAATTGGGATCACAGCGGGAGAAGTGAATGTGTTTAAGTAAAGGATCATCTTCCGGAATCTGATAGCGCTCTAAAAGTTCCTGCTTAGCATAATCTTCTGGAGAGGAAAGTTCCGGATAAAAATCATAGCAGTCAAGGTTTTGCGTCAGATCCAACGCCTGATCGATGTCGGAGCATCCAGCAATTTCAAATGCGGCTTTCAGCTTTGGAAGTTCTCCTCCAGATTCCAGCTCACGTATGCGTACCGCCAGGAGATTCATTTTATCAATGTCCTCGCTGAAGGAAAATGCCTGATCCAGCGCCGGAATGGGACTCGTGCAGTGATAGAACACGCACTCCTCGAGGGATGCAGCACCGAGTTGCTCCAGCACTGCGATCGTTTCCTCGTCGGTGGCCGGCAAAAGAAATGGAACGGTATGTTCAGGTTCCGGAGCATGATTCAATTCAAAGTCTGCTTTAGCCAGCTGGAGCTTAAACACATAGGGAGGTTCCTCCGGAATTTTCGGAAGGTGAATTCCGTCATAGACCTGCTTCTGATTCCCGAAATCATTCACTACATATATTCCGTTAAAATATATTCCTTCTTCCGCTTCACGCCGTATGCGTCCGATCTTTTCCATGTCCAGCAGCTCAATGATTTCCTCCTGGTATTCAGGTGGGATGTAATTAACTGCATCCACAAAATCGTTGTCGATATAGAATTTCCCAAGCTCCCGATCGTTCTTTGCCTTAATGATATGGACATCCTCCAGATTGTAGGTGAGATTGATGAGCATCTGCATGGTTGGATGCCCATCATCTATCATGGCACAGCCAGTGAAGGCTGTACGGTCATGTACGGACAGATCGCTGATGCGTCCGGCAAGAAAATTCAGCTCGGCCAGAGAGGGATTGTCGGGAATAAAACTCAATTCTTCTCCATGCATATTTAAACACTCCACGATCTGGTACGGCTGATTGCCAATGATCCTTGCACGATGTAGTGCATCCTGTATCTCACTACTGTCTGCAGGGAGAGTAAGATATGCGCCGGTATACGCCGGGGCATTGTATAGGTCCGACCGAATGAGCGTTACGGTCAACACTTTTTCTTTTTCTGACATTTGACCATCTCCCTTATACATAATAAAGGCGCCTTTTACTATAATGCCAAAGACGCAAGGCTGATTTGGAAACAAAAAAAGCGCCGTTCAGTTTCTATTGAAACCAAAAGGCGCTGGTTGACTGCTATTATTTTTTATAGTGGCTGGTTCATTTCTGGACTAGATTGCGTTAAATCTGGATAAAAGTACGAGACCATCGCTTCGTATTGATCCTGCGATGATAGGCAGGTATCCATGAGAAATCCCTTTTCTGATTTGTATTCCTTCAGACCACGGTAGTAAAACAGCTTATGCTCATGGTCAATGATAAAAGGGAGTATATCATTTTTAAGGCATTCTTTAAACATAATGATACGCCCTACTCGGCCATTGCCGTCCTGAAAAGGATGGATGCTTTCGAATCTGTAATGGAAGTCCACGATATCATCAACTGTTATATCCTTTTTTTGATGATAATCGGAAAGCAGTTTTTGAATTTCTATACCGACCTTTGACGGAGTAGTTGTCTTCATATCACCGACTACGTTAGGTCTGGCTTTGTAGTCTCCGACACAAAACCACTCTTTGCGTTCATCGGAAGTATTTCTTTTAAGGAGCCGGTGGAATTCCTTAATCATATACTCCGTCAGTTCCTCGTCTGCATGCGCAAGCATATAATCAAAGCAGGAAAAATGGTTTACTGTTTCAATAATATCGTCAACATTTGCCGCTTCATTCGGTTCCATACTGATGGTGTTTGTCTCATAAATGTACCGGGTCTGATCCTCGGACAGTCGGCTGCCTTCGATCCTGTTCGAATTAAAAGCGAGCTTGACCTGAGTCTGATGGTACAGACCGCCCTTTAGCTTAATCTCTTTTTCTTCCAGCAATCGTTCCAGCAATCTCTGCTTCATGAGTATCACCCCTCTTTATACAGTGTCACATATTATTATACCACATTTTTACTTAATTTTATCTGATTTTTGCCATGCGTCATATAAACTCAACGGTTTTGATTCTGCTGAATTTTGATTTCTTCATTGCCGTATGCCTCTTTCATTTATAATAAAAGTAGAAACAGACTGGTAGAGTGCACTGTTAGCTTGAGGTTCACCTCTTCTGAAATAAAAAAGCGCCCTTCAGTTTGTAAAACCAAAGACGCTACATGTAAAATTGCATTCCTTGTTCAGGATAGAGGATAGCGAAGTTTGCAGTCTTAAGATGAGTAACCTTATCACTCTTTACAAGCTGAGGGTGTGTGCTGAGCCATTCCAGATCTTCCATGCTGGCAGCTTGAGGTTCACCTTCGCCGTAGCGAAAAGATTTTACTACCACCGAAATGTATTCTGATCCTCCGCAGTCCTCTACCAGTTCTTTATATATCTGAGAGCTTTGGATGTCCTCCACTTCGGGAATGCCGCCGATGATACCAATGTCACGAATTCCAGTGTTGGTTTCCAGACCAATGATAGAGAATACCTTGCTCATTTACATTCCTCCCATCACCGGATTACCATATCCGAAATTCGGAGAATCGTTTTTTATTCCATTCTCCAGCTTAAGTGAGTAGTTTTTGTCCCTCCAGAAGCTGACGTAAATTTCGCCGTCCGGCGTTTTGATTGGCCGTTGCTCGAACATTTCGCCCCAGCCATCACTATTCTGACCAGTCACAAAATCTAGAAGCTCGGCGGTTTCTTCACCGGAGAGAGATTCTTTTAGCCCTGCGGTCATGACCCCCCACAACTCGCCGTCGACAATCTCTACTGACGGATAAAGGCTATACACCTTTTGATTGAGAGCTTCGTCGTGGATATACTCAGCAAGGCCACGGTCATTATCAAATCTCCGGTTCTCCTTGGCGATAGCCGCTAGGATAGCATCCTCATAAGCCATAGCCTCCACAGGACTGATTTCCTCCGGGTTATCTTCCAACCCATGCTCACCTATGGGATAGGTGACGATCTTCAGAGGGAAAAAGATACGCATTGTTTCGTTTGGCATTTTGATTTCCTCCATTCGTATTTGGAAATGGTCAATTTAAAGCCTAAAAAGGCATAAAAAAAGCGGGGTATCTTCGTCAGAAAATATTCCCGCCATGCTTTAAAAAATTAGTATTTACTTGTTTACGAGGGTTCGAATCTCTTTACTATGTTAAAAATGGCCTATGTCATCTATAAAATTAAGGCGTAAAAAACGAGGGTAAAAACCCCCGAAAAGGCGGATGCCATGCGGCTTTGACCGCATGGCATCTATAATCACCTAAAATTTTGGTGGAGGCGAGGGGACTTGCACCCCTGTATCGAAAGACAACCACAAAAGCCTCTACGTGTGTAGCTTCCATTTTAATTCTCGCTTCGCGGGACTCCTGAAAGCGGGATTCCTTTGAAGCCAGTCTGATTGGTTTCCTTGATTGGCCTCAGACGGCGGCCGCACAAGACAGTCTGCTCATTTGACACCCTGACCCTTCACCGCAGACACAGAAGGCAGGATGTTAGCGGCAATTAAGCTGCTAAAGCGTAATTTTCGTTGGCAATTAAAAAGGTCCGCTGTTTAACGAGATCAAGCGGGATCTCGACACGCCACTCTTGCCATTGCTCCCCCGAGCGAATCTATAACGCCCCCATATTTAATTTTATTGGTTTTATTAGTATATCATATTTGCGCAAGTTTGCCAGAGCTATTTTTTGGTACAAGACAATTTTTGTGTCTATTTTTTATTTATTTTGCCACAATAAGTAATACAATAAGCAGCTTTTTTTAAAAACACTTAGGAGTATGACTATGTTCATTGGTTTTAAGACAAGAATAGCTTTGTTGCTTCTGGCAATTATTTTTCTTATTACTGTTCCTATGTTTCTTGCCCACGACACGATTGTCAACCATCTGATGAGATCGGCGCTCAGTGATATCGAGATTCCCGGAAAAGACGCGCGGGTGCTGGTCTTTTCCCCGCATAACGATGATGAAGTTCTGGGTCCAGGCGAATTGATAAAAAAATCCCTGCAAAACAAAGCCCAGGTTAAAGTAGTCCTGATTACGAATGGTGACGGCTACAAAACAGCCGTCGAATTTGATTATTTGGACTTAAACCCGAAACCGGAGGATTATGTAAAGTTTGGTTATCTGAGGCAAAAAGAGTCAGCAGAAGCTATGAAGAAAATGGGACTGTCCCAAGAGAATATTATCTTTTTGGGTTATCCGGACGGGGGTATCTCTTATTTATGGAATTCATTTTGGGATCCGAATCACCCATATACCAGCAATTTTACCCAGACCAATAAATCCCCATATAAGAACAGCTATAGGAAAAATGCCCCTTACGCGGGTGAAAGCTTAGCCGAAGATATCATAAAGATCATAAAGGAATATCAGCCGACCCATATTGTATTTCCTCATCCCAGCGATAATCACCCCGATCACTGGGGAACCAATTCTTTCGTTAAATATGCCATGACCAAGATCAATTATAAACCGGACTTCGAATGGCTTTACCTGGTTCACAGCGCCTATTGGCCCACGCCAACCAGTAAAAACTCGAGCTTATTTTTAGTTCCCCCCAGGAAACTGATTAATCTCGGAACAAAATGGTTTGCGATGGATATTAATCGGGAAGATATAAAAGAAAAAACCGGAGCGATAGAACTATATAAGTCACAGATGCGCACCCTCGGTCTGGCCATGGCTTCTTTTGAAAGAAAAAACGAGCTGTTTGGTGTGTATCCCAATATCCCATTGGTGAAATATAAAATTCCGGAATTGAATGTGCAGCCTTCTCCTGATAATCTTGTCATCAAAGACCCTTTGCAGGATGCTTTCCGGATAAAAATGGATACAAGCGCCGATCTTGTCGGGCTATATGCGGAAATTCCAAGCGATTCCAATAAGCTTTGCCTTATGCTGGAGACACACGAACCGGTTGGTCGGGACATTACCTATCTGATTAATGTCATTGTATTTGAGGAAAATCACGTTTCGCGGTTGCGTTTAAAGATTTTGGACAATAAGGTTTCGGCAATCCCTTTGTCTTCGCAGACCATATTTGATACGGGAAAAGTATCCCTTGACATCAAAGATAACATCATCCAGGTCTTTCTTCCTTTTGATAATGAGATAGCTTTCAGCCATCTCTATCTGGATGCTGAGTCAACCGTAGATGATCATTTAATCGACAAAACCCCCTGGCGAATGGTTAACGCCAGCAACAGCTTAATCCAGCTGCCCGGCAGTAGATAGTTAACTGCCGGAGGCGGCGGCTGAAGCAGCACAGGTCGCCCCTAACATCGCAGCAGTCTGGGCAGCCAATAAAGCCTCCATGGTTATAAACGCCGTGGTTTCGATAACTTCCCGATTTTTCATGCTTTCCAGGAAATAATCGCAGACCAGCGAACTTGAGGTCAAAAAAATCGTCTCTTTCCCCAGCCATTTTAGACCTTTTTCCTCAGATATTACTCTGCTGATTCCAATAGTATCCCGGGCTGCCTCATCACTTTTTCCTTTCAGGAGAGTTAGAAGCCCTAAAGCGCCATAGTTGCTGGAATATACTTTCAGCTTGTTGTCTTTAAAGAAGTCGTATAACTTTTTGCACCGCAAAACCTTTTCGGAAGTGTTCTCCGAGCTGAAGCTTAGAATATGGGACAAAAATTGTAATCCATTACTTTTGGAAAATCCTGCTTCATGTAGTTCGGAATAGATGTTCTCAATATTTTTCATAATTTGAGAAACAGATTCTTTCTCTTTGGCCATAAGAATAGACAGCGGGTAATCATCGCCGGAAGTCAGCCAGGGATGATTTCGCCTCATCTCCACAAAAAGCTGGTGCGCTTTGGCAAGCCTTTGATCAATTTCTGCAGACCTGCAGGTCAGCAATAAAGTATATGCCGTGACAGGTCTATAGGTATAGCTTTTGAAACCGGATGATTTCAATCTGTCTTCGTAATCCAACAAAATATCAAACTTTGCTTCGGGATCACTATAATTCAGAAGCAATAAAACAGAATAAAGAATAGATTTTTGTCTGTAACAGGAAAACGGGCCTGTATTTTTCTTAATATAGTCATTAACCCGGTCGATCTCTGCTTTGTTATAGGCCCTTCCTTTCATGACATAGGACAAAGCGATAAGATTGTTCACATTGCTGGAATTTTTCCATCGATAATCTTTGTTCACTAGTTTATAGATACGGATGAGTTCATTCGCTTTATCTTGCAATAAATGCTCCATCAAACTCCCCCCGATCAGTATAATCCACCATTTAGTTTTTGAGCTTAAAACTGCCTGCAATGTTTCACTATCGATATTTGAGCAGTTGCTCCAGATATCAACGCTTAATTTGTAATATGCTAAAATTGCCGGATATTATTCCTCAGCTCTTGTTTCTGTCTCTTAAATCCCTTTCCATTTGTCTTTTGGCATCCCGTTTGGCCAGATCATCCCGTTTGTCATAATTCTTTTTCCCTTTGCAAAGCCCAAGTTCTATTTTGGCCAGGCCTTGTTTGAGGTAAATCTTCAAGGGGATCAGCGTCATACCCTGTTGCTGAACTTTGCCCAACATTTTGGAAATTTCGGAACGGTTGAGCAGGAGCTTCCTTTTACGGAGCGGATCGTGGTTAAACCGGTTTCCCTGCTCATAAGGACTGATATGCATTTGATTCAGCCATACCTCACCCTGAACCACCTCAGCATAACTATCTTTGAGGTTAACCCGGCTTGCCCGGATGGATTTAATCTCGGTGCCGGTTAAAATGATTCCGGCTTCATATCTCTCTTCCACAAAATATTCATGCCTTGCTTTCCTGTTTTCAGCAATGACTTTTATCCCATCGGACATATTCTCACCTCCAAGGCAACACACAGATCACTTTTCGTATAATCCAATAAGCTTACTCATAATAATACCCGTTGTTTGACGTACAAGCAACGGGTAAACCATAATTCGGAAAAAGTTGCTACAGTTCCAAATCTTCCGCGACTTTTTGCATAGAACGAAGAGAGATTTCCAGAAATTCTTCTACTTCCAGCCCTATCTCTGTACAAGTACGGATTTGTTCCCTGTCTGCTCCCCTGGCGAAAGCTTTCTCACCGAATTTCTTTACTAAATATTCCTGATCAACACTTGCCAGTTTTTTATCCGGTCTTACGAGTGCCCCTGCTACTACCAGCCCCGAGACAGGGTCAGCCGCATACAAGGCTTTATCCAATAAGGAAGTACGCGGAATCCCGTGAGCATGATTATGCACTTTGACAGCATGCACCACCTCTTCCGGAAAACCCAGCTCGCTTAGAATTTCTGCCCCTTTTAAGGAATGGAGCTGCGGATCGTCTTTGGTCTCATCATAGTCGATATCATGGAGCAGCCCCGTCAGTCCCCATTTTTCCCTGTCTTCACCGAAATGATCAGCCAAGCCTGTCATGACCGCTTCAACCGAAACCATATGTTTGATGAGGTTTTTATTTTTTACGTATTTCGCTAGTTCCGTAAACGCCTGTTCCCGTGTAAGCATGATTTGTCCCTTCTTTTCTTTATCATCTCTTTAATCGGATGTGGTTATGCCCCAAGACCATATTTCTCCAGGAATTGCTGTATTTTTTCTGCCAGACTGTCTCTTTCCGGACTGAGCGGTAAATAGTGATCCTCATTTGCCCAATAAATAACATCCTTTTGGCGCTGTCTGATGCTTTTTTCGATCATCCTGCCGCTTCGGGGATGAATGGTTTTATCTTCAAGCGATTGTACAATAAGCGCAGGGCATGTTATTTTAGAAAGACTGTTTTGGACCGGTGTAATGGCTCTATTGAGTGAGACGAAATACGCTACCGGTACTTTGACATAAATCCCCCCCTTGAATATAAAAGGGTTTTACAAGATCTTCTTTGCAATACATCATAATCCCTTACCGTTATTCTCATTTGATTTCATTATTTTTACCTACTACAGAAGGCACCCCATTTGAAGTGCCTTCCAAGATCGGTAATTTCGTACGATTATTGGGCTCTATATTTAACGAAGGAATGGCGCAATAATGAGGGAAATTGTTCCCATAACCTTAATTAAAGCATTCAGTGACGGTCCGGAAGTATCCTTAAAGGGATCGCCAACGGTATCTCCAATAACAGCAGCTGCGTGAGCCGGAGTTCCTTTGCCTCCGTGGTGGCCTTCTTCAATATATTTCTTGGCATTATCCCAAGCCCCGCCGGCGTTGGACATATAAACGGCCATCAGGAAGCCGGACACGGTTCCGCCTGCCAGCATTCCGCCCATCGCCGTTTTTCCGAGAAGGAAACCTACCAATACAGGTGTACCTACAGCAAGTAACCCGGGAATAATCATCTGACGGATGGCTGCTCTGGTTGAAATGTCAACACAAGCTGCATAATCCGGTTTTGCTTTCCCTTCCATCAATCCGGGAATTTCTCTAAACTGGCGGCGTACTTCAGCAATCATATCAAAAGCGGCCTTGCCGACTGCCTCCATGGCAAAAGCTGAGAAAAGAAACGGCAAACCTGCGCCGATAAAGAGTCCGACAATGGTAGTTGGAACAAGGATGTCGATTTTATCCAGATGGGCAAGCTCAGCAAAGGCATTGAACAGAGCCAGGGCTGTAAGAGCTGCCGAACCGATCGCAAATCCTTTGGCAACAGCTGCTGTGGTGTTTCCGACAGCATCCAGTTTATCTGTTGTTTTCCGAACACTGGGATCCAATTCTGCCATCTCGGCAATACCGCCAGCATTATCGGCAACGGGACCAAAAGAGTCAATGGCAACCACGATTCCTGCAGTAGAAAGCATAGCCATAGCGGCAATTGCAATACCATATACTCCGGCGGCCTCGAAAGAAATCAACGTTGCGGCACAAATGGTGATAACAGGCAAGGCTGTACTCTTTAATCCAACAGCGAGACCCGAAATCAGGTTGGTCGCTGCGCCTGTCTCAGAAGCTTTGGCAATAGCCTGAGCAGGTTTCTTTTGATTGGATGTAAAATACTCTGTGATGAGACCAATCAGAATGTTAACGGCTAAACCGCATACAATGGCAACAAAAACGCGGTTCGGTGTGATCACTACCCCATTGGCAGCGGTGTATGTTGCGGGTAAAATCATGTGAACCAAACCGTAAGAAGCTGCGGCAGTAAGGATATTCGTTCCCCAAAGACCCTTATTCAGCGCAGTTTGAGGATTGGCATCTTCTCCCGTGCGAACAAAAAAGCTGGAAATAATGGAACTGAGAATACCTGCCACCCCAATCAGGATGAAGAGCATTTCGCCGGCACCATGTCCTTTGAAAACAGAAAACCCGATAAGCAATCCGGCAATCGCGGTTGCGGCATAGGATTCAAAAAGGTCTGCACCCATTCCTGCAGTATCGCCGACATTATCTCCGACATTGTCTGCGATAACAGCCGGGTTCCGGGGATCATCTTCAGGAATTCCTGCTTCAACTTTACCAACCAGGTCTGCCCCGACATCTGCAGCTTTGGTATAGATGCCGCCGCCGACACGGGCGAAGAGTGCAATCGCGCTGGCCCCGAAGGCAAAGGAATTGATTGTTTCCGCATCACCAAAAATCAAAAACAAGCCGGCAACACCGAGAAGTCCTAAACCGGCGACGGATAAGCCCATAACGGCACCTGCACGGAAGGCAACCCCGAGCGCTTTGTTAAGACTGGTTCTGGCTGCTTCCGTAGTACGGGCATTGGCTCTGGTGGTAATACTCATTCCCACATAGCCTGCAATTGCGGAGGATACCGAACCAACAAGAAATGAAAGGGCTACCGCCCATCCTTTGGCAATGAACAAGACGATACAAATGATAAGAGCAAACGGGATCAATGTTTTATACTGGCGGTTCAGATAAGCCATAGCGCCTTCTTGAATAGCTTTAGATATTTCTACCATTCTTTCATTTCCGGCGCTTTCACCAAGAACACTTTTGGCAAAATACACTGCTACCAGCAGCCCCAAAATCCCGGCTGCTATTCCCCAAATGGGCATTGATGATAAGTCCATTTTTTCTACTACCTCCTAAATAACGGCCACGGATGGCCTAATACCGCGACAGCCATGGATGGCTTAGTGCCGCCGAAGCCAAGGATGGCGAAAAGGCGGCCGATGCCACGGACGGCAAAAAGCGGTGAACGGCCATGGATGGCCGAATAACGCAACAAAAAAGAATTACGTGGAGCCTATGTACCACGCTGCCTGGTGTGTTGAGCTTTTTGCATGCAAAACAACCCCGTCTCCCTGAACGGGGTAAAAAAAATATGATTATTTCATAAATATTGTCAGTCCCAGGGAACTTAACAGAAACAGGACGGCAAACACCATGCTTAGCTTAGAAAATAAGCCTTCCATTCCTTTTGCAGCTTTGCCGAAAAATTGTTCACCTGCACCAGCAATTGAACCGGATAATCCAGCACTTTTGCCCGATTGCAGAAGAACTGTTGCAATGAGGCCGATAGAACTGATGGCAAGAACGATTACGATAAATATTGTCATGTTTTCACCTCCCTCAAAGGTTTAAAACTATGAAAATCTAAGTCATGTTGTGTTTCATCTCTGGAATCAGCGAATAGAAACTCTTTTCAAAAGATAGTCAGCATGCCTATTTTAGCACAGCGCCAGGTCCGGCGCAAGATTTGTAGTACAAAGCCAGAATATTTTTACAGTTTGTTCCTGTATATTTTTATATAAATATATTTTTGCCCCAAACAGAAAATTTGAATCTGTCTAAAGTAAAAGGGCTCGGCATAACAGCCGGCCCCTTTATGTGTATTCTATGTGATAAGACTTTTTTAACAGGTAATGTCTACTTGTTCAAAGCCGTTCTTCCTTTGTAAATTGCCGTCAATCCCAGTTCTTCCTCAATTCGCAGAAGCTCATTGTATTTGACAAGACGGTCTGTACGAGCCGGAGCTCCGGTCTTTAACTGACCGGAATTGACAGCGACCGCAACGTGAGCCAGTGAAACATCTTCGGTTTCCCCGGAACGATGGGAGATTACTGTAGTATATCCGGCCCTCTTGGCAACTTCAATCGTATCCAGTGTTTCTGTCAGGGTCCCGATCTGGTTTAGCTTGACCAGGATGGAATTCCCGCATTTCGCTTTGATTCCCTTCGTAAGTCTTATAGGATTGGTAACAAATAAGTCATCCCCCACGAGCTGAATTCTGCTGCCCAGCCGCTGAGTAAGCTTGGCCCAGCCGTCCCAGTCCTCTTCCGAAAGTCCGTCCTCAATTGATAATATAGGGAATTTATTACAGAGATCCACATAGTAGGCGATCATTTCATCTGCAGTTTTGGTCAGCCCTTCTCCTTCCATGACATAGACCCCGTCTTTATACATTTCGGTTGCCGCGGCATCTATTGCCAGAACAACCTGTTCCCCCGGTTTATATCCCGCTTTCTCTATCGCTGCGACGATAACTTCCAGAGCCTCGGCGTTAGAAGCCAAATTCGGTGCGAATCCGCCCTCATCCCCGATTGCCGTAACAAGTCCTTTGCTTTTAAGTACGGATTTTAAGGTGTGATATATTTCCGAACCCATTCTCATCGCCTCAGAGAAAGAAGCAGCGCCTACAGGCATAATCATAAATTCCTGTATGTCCACATTGTTATCGGCGTGTTTGCCGCCATTAAGGATGTTCATCATAGGGACAGGCAGTTCCTTGGCATTAATCCCGCCAATATACTGATAAAAAGGCAGTCCAAGATAAAGGGAAGCTGCTCTGGCTACGGCCAGGGATACTCCCAAAGTCGCGTTGGCTCCAAGCTTGCTTTTGGTATCAGTCCCGTCAATTTCCATGAGGGTTCTGTCTACGGCCGGTTGATCAAAGGCGTTGAGCCCTTCAATTTCAGGCGCTATCAGATCATTCACGTTTGCCACAGCCTGGAGTACACCTTTTCCCATATACCGGCTTTTATCATTGTCCCGCAATTCAAGTGCTTCAAAAGCTCCCGTTGATGCCCCTGATGGAACTGCTGCCCGTCCCATCGTTCCGTCTTCCAGAATTACATCCACTTCTACCGTAGGAAAACCTCTGGAGTCCAGTATTTCCCTGGCAATTACCTGATCAATAAAGCTCATGATCATCACTCCTTATATTATATTATCTTTAATTTCCATGAAGCTAATTGTTCCGTTACCTTCGTATTAATTCCCATTCAATTCGTACGAGGGTAATCTTTTTTTAAGATTCGATTTATGTTTTATGATTGTTCCAGTAATGTTTTTCCGGTCATTTCGCCGGGAATTTTGAGATTTAAGATATCCAAAATGGTTGGAGCAATATCGCAAAGAGCGCCTTCTTCCCGGAGTGTTCTTCTCTTATAATTATCACCAACCAATATGAACGGTACTTTGTTCGAAGTATGGGCTGTAAGAGGTGAATGGCTCTCCTTATCTATCATGCTTTCCGCATTTCCGTGATCCGCAGTAATAATGACTGTTCCACCGAGACGCTGTACCTCGTCCACAACTTTCCCCAGGCATTGGTCGACTGACTCGACAGCTTTCACCGCCGCATCAAAGAATCCGGTATGCCCAACCATATCGGCATTGGCATAGTTTAAAACAATGACATCATACTTCTTTTCCCTCAGCCTTTGCATCAGGGCTTCAGTAATACCGAAGGCACTCATTTCCGGCTTTAAGTTATACGTAGGAACTTCCGGCGACTGAATGAGGACTCGCTCTTCCCCTTCTTCCGGTTCCTCTATTCCTCCGTTAAAAAAGAAAGTAACATGAGCATACTTTTCAGTTTCAGCAATACGTAATTGGCTTAATCCATCCTTAGCTAAAACCTGTCCGAGTGTATTATCCAGGTTCTGGGGAGGAAAAGCCACGGGACAATCAAAAGTAGCATCATATTCGGTAAGACAAACATAATGGACCTTCGGACGGTCAGGCCGTTCAAATCCTTCAAAATCTTCCTGAATAAAAGCTTTGGTGATTTCTCTTGCCCTGTCCGCCCTAAAATTATAGAAGATCACGCTGTCCCCATCTTTAATCGTTGAAACAGGCTCGCCCGTGTCATTGACGATGATGGTGGGATTCACAAATTCATCTACTACTTTATTGTCATAGGATCTTTCCACTACAGCCAGAGCACTTCCGTCTGTCGGAGCATCCGCGTACACCAACGCCCTGTAGGCTTTTTCCAGCCTGTCCCATCGTTTATCCCGGTCCATGGCAAAATACCGTCCGCTTATCGAAGCGATTTTTCCTTTGCCGATTTCGAGAAGCTTCTTTTCCAGTTGACATATGAACCCTTTGGCACTTTGGGGCAAAACATCCCTTCCGTCAAGGATAGGATGTACATAAATCTGCTCTACCCCCACCTGTACAGCCATATCAAGCAGTGCAAAAAGATGCTTGATATGGGAATGCACGCCTCCATCAGAAAGTAACCCCATGAAATGAAGAGACTTTCCGGTTCCTTTTATCCCTTTCATGGCATCCAGCAAAACTTGGTTTTTTACCAGATCGCCGTCATCAATTGCTTTAGAAATGCGGGTCAGTTCCTGATACACCACTCTCCCGGCCCCAATATTCAAATGTCCGACTTCAGAATTTCCCATCTGTCCCTCAGGCAGCCCTACGAATTTTCCTGAAGCATTCAACAGCGTCTTCGGGTATTTATTCATTAAATCCAGAATCCTAGGGGTTTTCGCTTCAAGAATTGCGTTTCCTTCCTTTTCCGGGCTATATCCCCAACCGTCAAGAATCATAAGTAAAAGAGGCCTGCCTGTTCTCTCTGTCATGAAGGTCACCTCGCATTTTGAATCAACTGGGCAAATTCCTCAACTTCCAGGCTGGCTCCGCCTACAAGCGCCCCATCGATGTCAGGTTGGACCATCAGTTCGGCAATATTGCCCGATTTAACACTGCCTCCATAAAGGATTCTAATTTCCTGAGCCACTGATCCGGCAATGCCCGCCAGTGTAGAACGGATTGCGGAACACATTTCCTGGGCATCCCGCGCAGAAGCCGTCTTCCCCGTTCCAATCGCCCAGATTGGTTCATAGGCAATGACTACCTTTTGTAATTCAGAAGGGGTGAGCTCCATAAGGTCCTTCTCCACCTGACCTCTGACGAAACCCAGTGCTTTACCGCCTTCTCTCAATGCCAGGTTCTCCCCAACGCAAAGAATAGGGGTAAGGGACATATCCAAAGCCGCCTTCACTTTTCTTGCTATGAGTTCATCATCTTCTTTAAAATATTCCCTGCGTTCGGAGTGACCTATGATCACATATGTACAAGCCAGATCCAGGAGCATTAGCGGAGAAATTTCTCCTGTAAAAGCTCCTTTAGGCTGATAATACATATTCTGAGCGCCGATATGAATAATGCTTTCTTCCAATTCTTCTTTTAATACGGATAAAGCCGTGAAAGGAGCGCATATTACCATATCCAGATCTGTAACATCCTGAACCTTTTCCTGAAAACCAACAGCAAAATCCCTGGCTTCCTGGATTGTCTTATGCATCTTCCAATTCCCTGCGAGGAGCGGTCGACGATTGGCCACTGTTGAAAACCTCCTTCATATCAAAGCATCCTGTTTACTGTCTATCTTGTAAAGCTGCCACACCCGGCAGAACTTTTCCTTCCAGGAATTCAAGAGAGGCTCCCCCTCCAGTCGAAATATGGGTTAGTTTCTCTGCTACTCCCATTTTTTCCACTGCAGCAACGGAGTCTCCTCCTCCGACAATTGTCGCCCCTTGGCACTCTGCCATAGCCTTCGCTATCTTTTCAGTCCCCCCCGCAAAAGGAGCCATCTCAAAGACACCCATGGGGCCATTCCAAATTACAGTGGAAGCAGGAATTATAGCTTTCGCAAACTTTTCCGAACTCTCCGGGCCTATATCCAGAGCCTGCTCTTCTGGCTGGATTTCTGACACTTTCACGATTCTGGAAGGGGCATCGGGGGAGAATTCCTTAGCAACGATCACATCCGTGGGCAGCATAAGACGAACCCCGGCTGTCTGAGCCTGGATGAGCAGTTCCTGAGCAAGGCCTACCTTGTCATCCTCTACCAGCGACTTCCCAACTTCATAACCCTGAGCCTTGAGGAAAGTATTGGCCATACCTCCGCCAATGATCAGTATATCCACTTTTTTAAGCAGGTTTTCAATGACTGCGATCTTATCGCTTACCTTAGCCCCTCCAATCACGGCTACAAATGGCCTGGACGGATTTTCCAGGGCTTTTCCCATAATATCTACTTCTTTTTTCATAAGGAACCCGGCGTAAGCCGGTATGTATCTGGCTATCCCTTCCGTGGATGCATGCGCTCTATGTGCAGTCCCAAAAGCATCGTTTACGTAGATCTCGGCCAAATCGGCTAACTTCTTTGCAAATTCCGGGGCATTTTCTTCCTCTTCCTGATAGAACCTGACATTCTCAAGCAGAAGAACCTGACCGTTATTCAAATGATTGACTTCAGCTTCTGCCTCGGCACCGATACAATCCTTGGCCATGAATACCTGTTTATTTAACAGTTGTCCCAATCTTGCCGCCACCGGAGCCAGAGAATACTTCGGATTTACCTTCCCCTTGGGTCTCCCAAGGTGAGAGGCAAGAATAACCTTTGCTCCATTTTCTACAAGGTAATTAATCGTAGGTAGCGCCGCTTTGATACGCGTGTCATCCGTTATGTTCAGCTGATCATCCATGGGAACATTAAAATCTACTCTTACAAAGACACGTTTTCCTTCCACTTTGATTTCCTCAATACCGGCTTTGTTCATACATCGTCCTCCTTTTCCTTTTATCCCGCTGCATAAAGATATTTTTTCGGGTTTAGTTTTCCTGCTCTTCCAATTTCTTATTCTCCCGGATAATATTATGTACTCTTACCGTAAGAACCCCGTAAGCAGGAATTGTTTATATGAACATCAATATTTTGTTGATATGCTCTTATAATAACATAATAATGTTCATTTGAACATCTATTTCGTTGTATTTTTATAATTATAATTTTATTCATTTATTTTTTACTCACTAGAAAACTTGGGTTACGCCAAGCCTTATGGCGCCGGCGAAAGCCTTAGTTGCACTTAGATATATCAGAAAGTGACTTATACTTTCTGATATACTAAAAAAAGCGCCTTTGATCTGTCATGTTCTGATGGCTGTCATCGGCGCTTCTTTTTTGCTTATAATTAATATTCTTAGTTATTTATATTATTATTTTTACATTTATAATGAATCTACCTGTTTTCTTCTTTAACCTTTTCCTTGGATCTCTTGATGACGTTGCCAATAATCACTACTAAAACAGCCAAGCCCCAGGGAATAAGATATTCCAAAACAGTGATCTCACTTAGGAAATGAAAATAGGAGTCATTCAGAACCATTTCACCCGCTGTATAGCCCAACAAGCCCGCGCCCAGTGAAACCAGCCAAGGCCATTTTTTCATCAAGCCGGACAATAACGTACTGCCAAAGATAACAATCGGAATACTGATACCGAGCCCCAAAATTAGCAGAACCAAATTGCCGCCCGCAGCTCCCGCCACCGCCAGCACATTATCCAGACTCATCAGAAGATCCGCAAAGATAATAATCTTGATTGCATCCATTAGATTCCCTGCTGACTTGGTGTGATGATCTTCTCCATCCTGGTCTTTAAGAAGTTTCACCGCGATCCAGGTAAGAAGCAAGCCGCCAACAGCCTGAACAAACGGAATTTTAAGGAGCATAGCGGCGACTGCGGTAAGGGCAATACGCAAAATAACAGCACCGAAAGTCCCCCAGAAGATACCCAGTTTCTTATCCTTTTCTTCCAGGTTTAATGTAGCCAAAGCAATAACAACGGCGTTGTCTCCGCTTAAAACAAGATTAATTACAAGAATACTTAATAAAGAACTCCAAAAACTAATGTCTGTAACATCCAATTTTTAACTACAACTCCTTCTTAATCTTTATTAATTTTTATTTTAACAAAATTTCTGGATATTACAAAGATCATGTGTCATTCGAATATATAATAACCAATAATAACGATAACGAATTCCAAATGGAAAAAAGCTGAAATCTTCCCCTTTCAGCTTTTTCCCTTCCAAAACTACAATCCTTTATCGAAATAGTTGTTATTATCTTATTTTGTTTTATGTTCTTCAATGATATTGGGCGGTTCTTCCCCCTGCAACGCTTTAATCAGATTCTCTGCCGCCATCATGGCCATTGCATCTCTTGTCTTCTTCACGGCAGAACCAATATGGGGAAGAGTAACAATATTATTCAATTGGAGCAAAGGATTCTGAGGATCTACCGGTTCCTTGACATACACATCAAGAGCTGCAGCTCTGATCGTTCCATTTTTCAAAGCATGATACAAGGCTGATTCATCAACCGTTTCCCCACGCGAAGCATTAATAAATACCGCCGTATCTTTCATGAGGGAAAACTCCCTGGCTCCGATCATATCTCTCGTTTTTTCTGTTAGCGGTGTCATCATCAGGACAAAATCAGCTTGTTGAAGCAATTCGTCCAAGGGACAAAACTTTGCACCCAGCTCCTCTTCACCTTGGAGGTTCCTTGTTTGATTATTATAGATAATATCCATGTTGAATCCGAATTTGGCACGGCGGGCAATCGCAGTTCCGATTCTCCCCATCCCGATTATCCCAAGGGTTGTATCATGAACATCTGTTCCGAATAAATCTTCGCCAATCAGTTTGTTCCACTTGCCTTCCTTCACATACCTGTCAAGCTCGGTAACTCTGCGGGCCGAGGCTAAAATTAAGGCCATGACGGTATCGGCAACGGTCTCATTCAACACTCCCGGCGTATTGGTCCCGATAATATTTCGCTGTTTCATCGCTTCTATATCAAAATTGTTATATCCGACGGACATATTGCTGACAACCTTCAGGTGTTTTGCCCGGTCAAGCAGTTCATTGTTAATTTTGTTGGAGTGATTTAATAATCCATCTATCTCTTCTACTTCTTTTAGCAAAATCTCTCTGGGAATAGGATCTTCTGAATCCCATACCTGAAAATCGCAATAATTACCGATATATTCTTTTACTTCCTTTGAAACCTTTTTTGTAATAAATACTTTAGGCTTCATACCATCCCTCCAATTTTTTATATCTTATTTGGAATCGAATGTTAAATAATGACTTAAAGTATTCAGACATTTTTAACCACGTTGGCTGCCAATACCGCTACAATCTTTCCCATACTGTAAACCGGCAGGGAAATTGTTACGACTGAATTATTTTCCGTACTGACGGCGGAGAAGTAGGGATCTGTACAGTATTCTCCTTTTAAACCATGCAAAAACCAGGCCCTATGCGCTCTGCTGCTGTTGGAAGAAGATGTTGTATAAATCACGTTTCCCTCAGTATCAAGAAAATGAATAACATCCAATATTTCGTTCTTGGCTTTATCTATCATGTACTTGCATTTTTCTTTTTCGATCTTTTGGATGGGTTCCTGTCCTGCAAGTTTCTTTAATTGTTCCATACCCGCGGCAATCTTAGCCTTCATTTTTTCGTTAATTCCATCTGTACCTTGGGCATATTTCGTAGATAACTTACGTATTTCCTGGGAGATATTTACAAGCTGTTGAGATGCTTTTTCGATTTGATCCGAGAGATTGGACTGTTCCATCGTCATTGCAGCACTTTCTTCGGCCTGGGTCATATTTTCTTCAGTAATAGCAGAAATGTCCCTGAGCGCATCTTCAACAATTGAAGCATTCTTGGATTGATTGATGGATAATGATTCTATTTCATTAATGAAATCCTTCATGATGATAAATTCTTCTACAACATTATGTAATTGTCTTTTTACAGATTCTACCTGTCTTACATCGGTTTGGATGTTTTGCAGGTTCTGCTCCGACAGTACTGATAATCTATTCATCTCGCTTAAAATTACACTGATAATCGCCTCAATCTCTGAGGCTGAATTCGAAGATTGCTCTGCAAGCTTTCTTACCTCTTCCGCAACCACAGCAAATCCTCTGCCATGCTCTCCGGCCCTTGCAGCCTCTATCGCAGCATTTAAGGCCAGCAGATTCGTCTGGGTTGCAATCTCACTTACCGCCCTTACAATATTGCCGATCTTATCCGCTTCCCTGCCGAGAGAAGAGAACGCTTCATAAGATTGTTGGGTGGATTGAGCCGATTCTTCAATTCCTTTGTTTACTTCTTCAAATGTATGCTGCATCTCCAGAATGACAGCTTGCAAGCTTTTTATTTTTTCTGTGGTTGAAAGAGCTTTTTTCTCTACACTCTCGGCCGAATCTACCAGTATCCCCATCTGCTCATTAATCAGCATAATACTCTGCGTCTGTTTTTCGGCACTGGCTGCTATCTCGTTAATGGCTTGCACAACTTCTTGATTGCTTATATTCATACTTTCTATATTGTCTTTCAATAAGTATGTGGAGACATAGGTTTTTTCAGAAGATGTCAGAATACTGCTCATCATCGATCTTATGCCGGAGATTACTTTTTCAACTCCCTGATTTACCCCTCCTAAGATGGGATCAGTTTTTCGGGTCAGAACTTTGGAATCTACCGTATAATCACCATTGGATATTTTTTCAATGATTGATGTCAGTGCACTTAAGTTTTGTGTAAAATTTTTTAAGAATGCATAGCCGATTATTAGTAACAACAGCCATACCATGATGCTCAACAAAAGGCTTAATGTACTGCCAAAGAGATTGACAAAACAAATGGCTGCCAACATAGGCATTGCCAGCCCCAAGGCTAACCCGAGAAAGAGTTTAACCTGCATGATCTGACCCCCCTCCAAAAGCTCGATCAACACCTTTTCATAAACAATCTATAAAACTTTTCCTATAGTAAGCAAAATGGTCCACATAGTAATCATGTAATTGAAATCCATTTTTTGCAAAGAACAATTTGTTCCTTACTGCTATTACCCAACGAATAAAAAAGGATAATTGAAAACTGGCGAAACGCCAGTTTTCAACTTTGTATGGAAGCATAGCGTTTTGTAGAGTAAGGGCTAGTCTTTATACGTTTCAGCCAGGAGCTGGACAGGGTGAACCACTTTGGCATTCGAACCGGCCTGCTTCAGTCCATAGCTTAACTGCATCGTGCAGGTTGGGCAGGAAGTAGCAAGAAAATCGGCTTTGGTTGCCTGAGCACCCTTTATCTTTTTATCCAGAACCTTCATGGATAAATCATGATGCATGACGGTAAAGCTGCCGGCTGATCCACAGCAGCGGTCAGCATTTTTCATTTCAACAAATTCAACACCAGGGATACTCTTCAACACTTCCCGCGGCTCTTTGAAAACCTTTTGGGCTCTCTTCAGATGGCAGGGATCATGATAGGTAACTTTAATCTTCTGTTCTTTCTTTCCTGCTTTGATACCTGTTTTCGCTACCAGGAACTTGCTGATATCAAACGTTTTTGCGGCCAAAGTTTTGGCCATCTCCTGTTCTTTTGTGCCTTCGGCAAAGATATGCGGGTACATTTCTTTGAAAGTAGAAGAGCAGGATGCACAGTCACAGATAACGGCATCGTAGTTATCTTTAAGCAGGATCTCCATGTTGTGTTTGGCCAGCTCTTTGGCCGTATCTGTCTCCCCATAAGCCATATGCGGCATGCCGCAGCATTTTACGCCTTCAACCGCTACGACTTCACAACCGTTTTGGCTGAGGACTTCTACTCCGGAGACAGGAACATCGGGATAGATATGGTTGGTTGCACAGCCAATGAAGTAAGCCACTTTAAATTTCTTCTCACCCTTAGCCGGAGTTACTGTCGGAATCCTGGAACGGGCGGGTTTCTTGCTGACGTCGGGCATGATCTTCGTAGCGGCGTTCAGTTTTTCAGGGAGCAAATTATACAGTTTGGTTTTAGTTAAAAGACTGTGAAGACCAACTTTCTGATACAGTCCGGCCAGCGTCATGCAAGCGTACAGCATACCCGGACGGGTAAGGAATCCTTTAAGGATAGCTCCCTTGATAAAAGGCTGGTCCATGACTTCATTGAGATAATTCCTGGAAGCAAGGATAATCTCGTCGCTGATAACGCCTGAAGGACATTCTACAGCGCAGGTCTTGCAAAGAAGACACGTATAGACGATTTCCGCCAATTCCTTGCTCGGCTGAATTTTCCCCTCATGCAGTTGTTTAATAAGAGCCAGTCTGCCGCGAGGTGAACCGGGTTCCCCTTTAATTTCTACAAACAAGGGGCAGTGCGCGCGACATGTGCCGCATTTCACACATTTCTTCAGCTCTTCTGTAAAATTCATCTTATAGGTAGATTGCATAATTATTCCCTCCCGAGCTTCCAAATTTTGCCGGGGTTCATAATATTTTTGGGATCAATTGCCTTTTTGATTGCCCACATGACATCCAACGCTTTGCCGTGTTCTTCTTCCATATAGGCGGCTCTGGCAAATCCTACACCATGTTCACCGGTGGTAGAACCGCCAATTTCCAGGGCAAGGCGATGAATCGCTTCAGCAACTTTATGGGTTCTTGTTACTTCATCAGGAATGAGTGGATCCATAATAGGAGCGGTATGCATGTTGCCGTCTCCGATATGTCCATAGATAACTACCGGGATATCAAATTCCTTGCTGATTGCTTTGATTCTTTTCAGAGCTTCAGGCACCTTGGAGATCGGGAAGCAGACATCTTCACCAGCAAAGATTCTGGTTTTTCCTTCTTTAAATCTGGCCGAAGCGGCTCCGATAACCGCTCTGCCCTGCCAGAGTTTGGCCATGCGATCTGCATCTGTTGCCCATTCCACGCTTTTTGCCCGTTTTTCGGCAATGGCTTTAACCTGGGCGCCTTCTTCTTCCACCGCAGGTTTTGTTCCGTTGATTTCAAAGAATATTGCGGCTTCAACTTCCGGGATATTCAGGTCAGGTTTGAACATATTGGCGCAGCGGATCCCGCCGTCATCAAGGATCTCAATACCTGAAGGAATAATCCCTGCTTTAAATACATCCAGAACGGTGAGCGCACTGTCTTCCAATTTTTCGAACAGAGCCAGCATAATTCCTCTGGACTGGGGTTTCGGTAAAAGCTTCAGTCTGATTTCGGTGATTACGCCCAGCGTACCTTCTGCACCGCAGTAGATTCTGGTCAGATCAATACCGGAAACACTCTTAAGGGCTTTAGATTTAAGGCCGCCGGTTTTCATCACATCACCGTTCGGGAGAACAACTTCCACCCCCAGTACATATTGGAAAGTAGCCCCGTATTTCACAGCTCTTAAACCGCTGGCGTTATTGCTTACCATGCCTCCGACTGTAGCCATAGCTGAGCTGCCCGGGTCTGGCGGAAAAAATAACCCGTATGGGGATAAGGCTGCATTTAATTCGGCATGCACAATACCAGGTCTTACAACAACCTGCATATTGGCATCATCTATTTCGACGATATCTTTCCATCCGGAAAGATCCAGGACTATTCCACCTGTCATAGCTACACTGCCGCCGGTCTGTCCGCTTCCAGCACCGCGAGGTGTCACCGGAACATTGTTGTCCCAAGCGTACTTCATTAATTTGGAGACGTCCGAGGTGCTTTCCAGACGGACTACGACATCAGGATAATATTCATTTTGCTGTGACGCAAATGAGCTGTCATAAGTATAAGTATACCTCTCGAGTTCGCTTTGGAGCACCTTTTCTGCCCCAAACATTTTGACCATATCATTAACCAATTTAACTTTATCCATAATTTTCCTCGCCCCTTTCAAATGAATAAAATTCATTTTTTGTTTGCTGAATAGTGAAGTTTACTGCTAAATAACTCCCTTTATTGCAGCTTGAGCAACACTTAACGGGGAAGCAAGGTATATTTCTGCCTCTTTAGCACCTATTCTTCCAGGGGAATTACGAATCGTTGTTGTAATCGCCACATCATTGGAAGACAATACTCCAAAATGCTTGCCTGGACATGGTCCGCAGCCGGGAGGCATAATTACCGCTCCGCTATTTCTCAGGATCGTGGTTAATCCAATCTGATCCATTTCATTGGCAACCTGACTGGAAGCCGGCGTCACAATCAGAGTAACATCCGGATGAACCGTCTGACCCTTCAGTACGCTGGCCGCTGCTGTAATATCTTCCAGTCTGCCCGCAGAGCAACCTCCTATAATGGCAACGGAAACTTTTTTCCCCGCCAAATCTTTTAGTGGACTAACTGATGTAGGCTCCGGAGGAACAGCAACCATCGGTTCAATGAAGCCAACATCGATATGAATGATATTACCTTCTGCCTCAGAATCCATGGGAACAATAAATGCCGTAACAACGCCGGCTTCGGGGAGCAGGTTGCAAATTGTCATCTTACTGTCACTATTGGCTTTTTCCAGGTAAGAACCTCTTAACGCAATTGCTTTCCCCTTTATCTCCGTTCCATGGGCGCCCAGGATATAAAGTGCAACATCCCTGGCCATGGTATCTGGTTTCAGCTGACCTTCGAGATAAATCGTCACGACATCCGGAACTTTCAAAGAATAGTTCCCTGTTTCCAAAACAGGAACAAGCCCTTCCGGGGATACAGAAAAAGCAAGCGCTCCGAATGCACCGGAAGTTGCCACGTGGCCGTCAGCTCCGACAATGATCATCCCCGGTATTATATTCTCTTTCTCTGCGACGACCTGATGAAGTACGCCCTCACCATGATTATAGATTAAGCAATTCTTTTCCTGACAAACATCCGCCATTTCCTGCTGCATGGCACGATCTTGTACCGTAGGCGCAGGAAAAGCATGGTCGACAGTAAACAATGCTTTCAATCCATCGGCCATCCTGCATTCTCCCTGTTTCCAGACAGAAAGCATTTTAGGCCATGTTCCATCGTGTCCCAAAATCAAGTCAGCTTTAACGCTGATTTCCTGGCCTGATACCACTTCCGGCAAAGAAGCGGCTTTAGCAAGAGAATGCAAGAAAAACTTCATTATTTAGCACCTTCTTTAACATGATCGGTTTCTTGAAGCACCTTTTTCTGTGCAGAACTTTTTAAGAGATTTCCGATAATGACGACCAGTATGGCAAGGCCCCAAGGAATAACGTATTCAAGCACATGGTAGTTATGAAGGAACTTGAAGGATGTATCATTGAGGACCATTTCTCCGGCAGTGTATCCTAAGAGACCTGCTCCAATCGAGACCAGCCAGGGCCATTTGTTCATTAGACTGGACAAGAGCGTGCTGCCAAATATTACAATTGGAATACTTAGACATAGTCCAATAATTAGAAGAGGAATATTCCCGCCTGCTGCTCCCGCTACAGCCAGAACATTGTCCAGGCTCATGAGCAGGTCAGCAAAGATAATGACCTTGATAGCACCCAGAAGATTTCCGGAAGCCTCCAAATGCTGTTCTTCCCCTCCCTGATCTTTGAGCAGTTTTACAGCGATCCAGGTAAGAAGCATCCCGCCTACGGCCTGTACAAACGGAACTTTAAGAAGCATCGCTGCAACCGCTGTTAAAACAATACGCAAAGCGACAGCTCCGAAGGTTCCCCAGAAGATCCCTTTCTTTTTGTCCTTTTCATTCAGGTTTAAGGTGGCAAGGGCGATAACCACCGCATTGTCACCGCTTAAAACCAGGTTGATAACGATAATACTTAAAAGACTGCTCCAAAAGCTTATATCGGTGAAATCCATTAGTTAACGACAACTCCTTCTCCAAATTATACCGCTGTACACAGTATACTACTAAGAAACATATTCTTGTCTACAGAAGCATTTGGATTGATACCTTTTGCAAAGAACACTTTTATATTATATAGAGGGAAAGTCCCCCGATTTTACGGTTTAAACCAGGGGACTTTAGTGGGGGACACAAGAAATGTTGATCAGGGAAGTCTTAACAGGGTAAAGAGTACCCAACAGAGTACAGCACCGACAAACGACATGGAGATACCCCAGATCATCATACCTTTGAACAGCGGTTTTCTGTCGATATAATCAGGCGCACCGGAGATAAATACCGCACCGGTTGTGGAAAGCGGGCTCATATCGGTTAAGTGGCCTGCAACAACAATC
>JAAYUV010000099.1 GCA_012517475.1 Peptococcaceae bacterium
CATAAAGCCCACGAGCTTCTGCATACCCATTACGAAAAGCGGGAGCTGTATGCTTCCAAATAACTTTTGCGTTAACCTCCTATTTATATAACTCTTCTCAATAGGAAGAGCCGGTTCTCACAAAGAGGACCGGCGTTTTTTCTTGCTTGTAATGTTGGATTATTGATTTATTTGAGGTGTATGATATTATAAATCATTACTTTGTCTTATAATTAAACAAAAAAAGATGTTAATCATTAATTCTTAAATGGTATTATTGAAGTTTTTGGAGGTGATGAAGATAGATATCAGGCATTTAGAATACTTTGTTGAGGTAGCTCGTCAGAAGAGTTTTAGTAAAGCTGCGGAAAAATGCAACGTATCACAATCGACGATCAGCAAAATGGTAAAAGATTTGGAAACAGAATTAGGGACTTTTCTTTTTAACAGAACATCAAAATATGTTCAATTAACTGACACCGGTTCTGTTTTTCTTGATCAGGCCCAGCAAGTTGTAACCATGTTTCAAAATTTAACTGAGGAATTTGAAAATAAAATAAAACTGGAAAAAGGCAAAATATCCATCGGATTGCTTCCAATTACCGGATCTACAATATTTGCCGAGTTGTTGGGAGAATTTAAAAAGAGGTACCCGCAAATTGAAATCAGTCTCTCCGAACATGGATCCAAAAAGGTAGCTCTGGATATTCAGGACGGAACGATAGATGTTGGAGTAGTCTGCAGTGTCCCGGATAATCATTATTTCGATTCTTTTTCCTTTGCTAAGGACCCTTTGTATGTTATTGTCTCCACCCAGAATCCGATAAGCCGGTTGCCGTCTGTAAACCTTAAATCCCTGGCTAACCAATCTTTTGTCTTATATAACAGTGAGTTCAGCTTACATGATGAGATCATAGATAAATGCAAAAAAGAAGGTTTTTCTCCTCATGTAGTGTTTGAAACCTCCCAATTTGAGCTGATGACCCAAATGGTGGCCGTTAATTTAGGAATAGCGTTTTTACCGGGTGCCGTTTGCAAGGAGCTGGATCCGCGGCGAATTGTCACCTTGCCGCTGACGAACCCTCAGATCATTCACAATATGTCAATAATCTGGAAAAGAGGGCGTTCCATGTCCCATGCAGCTAGTTTATGGTTGGAATTTGCCCGAAAGTTTTTTGAAACGAATCAGCATTGACTCCTAAAAATTTATTATCTCAATTCTCTTTGTTTTTTGGCTAATCTGTAAAAAGATAAAAACCTGCCCCTGAACAAAATCAGGAGCAGGTTTTTCTTTCTCTAATTATTATCTTATAGACCTTAATTCAAAATATTTAACTATCTATTAAATAGATAGTTAATATTAAAACTATGTATTTTACAAATAATACATTCAGGCAGTACAATGAACTTGAGATTTCGAAGATAAAGAGGGTGAGTTTATGAATCGTTGGTTTCGTGTGATTCCGCAGATTACCTTACTGTGGGTAATCTATAAAACCGGTAATATTCTGGCGGAAATAACGCACTTACCCGTTCCTGGCAATGTTTGTGGAATGATTCTCCTGTTCGTTTTGTTGCTTGCCGGAATTATTCCTATCGCCTGGGTGGAAGAAGGAGCGGATTTACTGCTTAGACATCTTGCTTTCTTCTTTATTCCCATCGCAGTAGGGTTGATGCAATGGGTTGGTTTATTTCAATTAAGCGGATTACAACTAACACTGGTTATTTTGATTGGGTCTTCAGTAGGTATTCTGGTTATGGGTTCAGTTTCGAAGATTTTTTCCCGCTCCGGTTCGGCTAACGGGAATCAATCGGCTAAAGGAGGGATTTAGATGAACATTCTGCTTATATTAATTACTATTATGATCACGATAGGCGCATATAGTTTAAGTCGTTTTATAAATAAGCGGTATCCCCATCCGCTTCTAAATGTGGTATTCTTAAGTACCGCTGTAATCATATTTGTTTTTTTGGCGGCAGGAATCAGTTTCACTCAGTATCAGCCTGGTCTGAATATAATGACCTTCCTCCTGGGACCGGCTACGGTTGCCTTAGCGATTCCGTTATACCGCAACCGGAAGATATTGTCGGCAAATTTTATTCCGGTTGTTGTTGGGATTGTATTTGGAACGACTGCTAATATTATTACCACCATACTGGCTGCTGAATTCCTGGGTTTGAATAAGGTAATGGTTGTCTCCTTAGCACCTAAGTCGGTGACCGTGCCAATCGCTGTAAGCATCTCCAAGATCCTGGAGGGCGATGCGTCCTTAACTTCGGTTTTCGTAATTGCAACAGGAATTTTAGGCACCTTCTTAACACCCTTTCTGCTTAACCTGTTCAAAGTTACGAATCCTTTGGCTAGGGGAATCGTATATGGAACTACGGCTCATGGTCAGGGCACGGCAATGGCCCTGGCGGAAGGATCGATACAGGGTTCCATGTCTGGGGTAGCCATGGGGCTTGCTGCGATATATACTTCGTTTGCCGCTCCGTTTTTGGTTAGTCATTTGCTAATTTAATATTTAGCATTTTTCTAAACCGATTAAAAAAGGTGTCACAGAATTTGGGGCATCTTTTTTTATGCTTCACTGTTGACTTTCTTCCATCAAATTCGTTATATTATTGGAAATTGGTAAAACAAACTGTAGATTTCATGTCGAAAGAAGGTTAAAAAGTTGGCCGGAATACTTGATGGAAAAGGAATAGCCGCAAAGATTAAGGAAGAACTAAAAGAGGAAATTCAACAATGGAAAGACCGGGGTATTCAGCCCTGCCTTGCAGTCATCCTGGCAGGAGAAGATCCTGCCTCGGTTTATTATGCCAAAGCAAAGCAAAAGGTTTGCGAAAGCTTAGGGATGACTTATCGTTTTATCAACCTTCCCGGAGATGTCGGGGAAGAGGATATCCTGGGAAAAATTAATGAATTGAACGGGGACAAGACGGTTCATGGCATTATGGTGGAACTCCCTTTGCCCAAACATATTGATACCAAAAAAGTTACAGCGGCTATTCTGCCGGAAAAAGATGTGGACGGGGTTCATCCGATGAACCGCGGCGCTATTATGAGCGGGGATGAAGGGCTATTTCCGGCCACACCGCAAAGTTGTATTGAACTCCTGCTCAGGTCCGGAGTTGAAATAGAAGGAAAACATGTGGTCATAGTAGGCAGGGGGGAAACCGTGGGAAAACCCTTGGTCTTTATGATATTGAAACATCATGCCACGGTATCTATTTGTCATTCCAGGACGAGGGATCTTTCCTCGTTCACGCGCCAGGGGGATATTGTGATCGCAGCAGTCGGTAAACCAAAACTGATTAAAGCGGATATGGTTAAACCCGGGGCTGTGGTAGTAGATGCGGGAATAAATGAAACAAATGAGGGCATGTGCGGGGACGTTGATTATGAGGGAGTAAAAGAAATTGCCGGACTTATTTCACCTGTCCCCGGAGGGGTAGGGTCACTGACGACAACGCTGTTGTTAAAGAATGTACTAAAAGGTTTGGCGATTCAGCTGAAAAAATAGCAGTGAGGTACCAAGTATATTCGGCCGGATACCTACGGTTAATTTTTTAGCAGCTAATTTTTATAGAAGATTAATTCTTGAATACGTGTAAGGAGGCAAAACCGTGTCTGAAAATCTTTGGAATTGGAACATAGATCGTTTTCTCGCCGAGTCCGCAAGTTCAGCGCCTACCCCCGGAGGAGGCAGTGTTTCCGCCTATGTTGGAGCTTTGGGGGCTTCCATGGTCTGTATGGTTGCGAATCTTACAGTCGGCAAAGAAAAATACAAAGAGGTCGAAGCGGAAGTAACTGAAATTTTGGACGAGGCCGAAGTTTGCCTGAAAGAACTAAAATCAGGTTTAGAAAAAGATATTAATGTATTCAGTAAATTTATGGACGTTTTTAAAATGCCAAAAGAGACTGAGGAACAAAAAAACATGCGGGCGCAAAGCATGCAGGAAGTCCTGCGTGAAGCAACGGATTCTCCCATGGAAGTGGCGAGGAAAAGCCTGCTTGTACTCCAACTCGCTCAAAAACTTGCTCCTATCGGAAATAAAGGAGCAATCAGTGATGTTGGAGTTGCGGCATATCTTGCTGAAAGCGCCATGAATTCTGCCATGCTTAGTGTAGACATTAACCTTCCTCAATTAAAGGATGTGTCTTTTACAAGTCAAATTCGGACAGAATGCAGCGCAATGAAAGGCCAGGCCGCGGTAATTCTGGCTGATACATTAAAGGTTTTGAAGGAAAGAATAGTTTGACTTCTTAAGCATTAGAGAGTATATTTTTTATAAGACTGGCACATAAGCCTATGGGTACAGTCAATTAGGTATTGGCATAGAATAATCCAAAATAAAGGTTGGTGAGAAAACTGGACGCCGACAGTTACGGTAGTAAGAACAATTACAAATGTATTAAGCAGGAAAGAGTCTCGTTTTCTCCAATCCGATTTATTTTTTATAATTAGGGCAAAATGGATTCTGAGATCTTTTTCCTGCTAAATAGGGGGGGAAGCTGTGCTCAGAATCTACAAAAATGATGGTGTTAACTATCAGGAACTTGCAATTGAGAATCTGGCCCGAAATATGTGGATTAATCTTGTAAGCCCCACAGCAGATGAACTGCTGCTGATCGCAGAAAAAACCAAAGCGCCGATTGATTTTCTAAAAGCGGCTTTGGACGAAGAAGAACGCCCGCGTATCGAAATTGAAGATGATTTTGCGCTGATTTTGATCGATATCCCTGTCATGTTAAGTGAAACAAGCTATGATACTCTTCCTTTAGGCATCATTATTACTCCGGAAAATATCATCACGGTCTGTTTGGAGAACAATCCTGTTGTTCTGGAGTTTAATGAATATAACCGGCGCTCTTTTAATACTGCCAAAAAAACCAGATTTCTTTTTCAGATTTTGTACAAGTCGGCCACTTATTATTTAAGATATATCAGACAAATCAGCAGGTTGAGCGAGCAAATCGAAGTTCATTTGCGTAAGACCATGAAAAACAAAGAACTGTTCGAACTGATGGATCTCCAGCAAGGTTTGACCTACTTTACTTCTTCTTTACGTTCCAATGGAATTGTAATGGACAGACTCTTGAGGGTCAGGTCCAATAGTCAAAGCCGTCATCTCATTCAAATTTATGAAGAAGATGAAGATCTTCTGGAAGATGTCATTATCGAAAACAATCAGGCCGTTCAGATGGTTGAGATGTACAGCAGAATTATTTCCGGAATGGCGGATACCTTTGCTTCAATTATTTCCAACAACCTGAACATGGTGATGAAATTCTTGACATCCATGACCATTATCCTGGCCATACCTACGATGATAGCAAGCTTTTGGGGAATGAATGTCGAGGTTCCTTTTGGAGGAACGAATCCCAACGGATTTTGGATTGTAGCTGTTATTATTCTGGTGGTTACCGGCACGACAACTTTTGTATTGATGCGAAAGAATATCCTTTAACTTGAAGCAGAACAAACCCTGTACCTTCAATCAAGTACAGGGTTTTAAACATCTATCTTCTATTAAACAGTACCGTTTTTAACGAAAAACAAGTAATAACTTACTTTGGGCGAGGCGCTTCGCTAACATCCATGGATGGATTAGCGCCGCGGTGCCATGGATGGCAAGGAGCGGCGAACATCTATAGCGGCGCCCTGTCAAAAAAGATGCTCTTTTCGCTGGCGCTGAGCGGGATTCCGACGACAATGTCCCCTTCGATGAAACCGAGTTTTCTGGCAGCAGCTCCTGCGCTGTACATAATCCGGTTATCAACATTCAGCAGGCCTGCTGTTTTTACTGCTGAACCCAGGGCTATACCTAAGTCTATTAATCTCCAGGAACATATCGGTCCTTTAAATTCCGGGCCCTCGCTGCTCTCAAGCAGGTTGCATTTCGGGAAACCACAAGCCCCGCAATTTAATCCGGCGGGTTTGGAATCTTTCAGCGATAACAGGATTAAGGCTTGTGAGTTTTTAATATTTCCTCCATCTCTCTTAAAGGATTTCTTCCCTGTTTCCTCACTGTAACGGGTCATTTCTTCAGAAAGTGAACTCAAAGCGGCAGTATCTGTTATGATCTTTATGTCTATAAAGTTTTTACCCTTTGCTTTTGGGGCGGTTATTGCGGACAGGGCCATGAGTTCAGCGACAGTGTTCATAATCTCCATTGGAATGCTCCTTTACAATTTTTTGGTATCAAGAAAATTATAAAAAAATTATATCTCTTTGTCATTACGTGTTAAATATAATTAAATTGAGTTGAAGAAGGTGTTGTCCCTTGTCAGAATACATCTTAACCGTTTCCGAAGTGAATCAGGAAGTCAGTGAAGCCCTGAGGAAAAATGCAAAGCTCTGGAATTGCTGGGTCACAGGGGAGATTTCTAATTTCAAAGACCATATTCCGTCGGGACATTGGTATTTTACTTTAAAAGATGAATATGCGGGAATCAAGGTAGTCATGTTCAGGACCAAAGCCGCCTCCGCCGGTTTTAAACCTCAGAACGGGATGAAGGTATTAATCAAAGGGAATGTCAAACTATACGAAAAAGAAGGAAATATCCAACTCTATGCGGAAGAGATCTATCCCAGCGGTGTCGGGGCTTTATATCTGGCTTTTGAGAAGCTGAAGAACCAGCTTTCGGTCGAAGGATTATTTTCCCCCGAAAGGAAAAAACCAATTCCGCGTTACCCGTCTAAAATCGCAGTGATTACCAGTCCTACCGGCGCAGCGTTGAAGGATATCTTAAATATTGCCGGAAGACGCAATCCAAATATTTCATTAGTTATCTTTCCTTCAGCGGTGCAAGGGGATGCCGCACCGGGGGAAATTGCAAAGGCTATTGAGAGAGCAAATGCCTATAGCGATATTGATTTATTAATAGTCGGCAGGGGCGGAGGGTCGCTGGAAGAACTGTGGGCTTTTAATACGGAAGAGGTAGCCAGAGCAATTGCCAATTCAGTTATTCCGGTGGTATCGGCAGTCGGGCATGAAATTGATTATACCATCGCGGACTTTGTGGCAGACCTGAGAGCGCCGACTCCTTCTGCTGCAGCCGAGCTGGCCATTCCGGTTTTGTCGGACTTGCATGCCAGTGTAAATTATCTGGCGGAAAAGCTCCAGGTGAGAATGGATCAGGTATTGGAACGAAAAAGACACCGTCTCCAGGAACTAATGACCGATAGCCGGCTGGCAAGGCCCGGATGGATTATAGAACGGTCCAGGCAAGATTTGGATGTCCTTTCCCAGCAGCTGCATGAGGCGATAACTGGATTTGTTGCGGATAAAAATGGTATACTTAAGCTGTTGAGCGCCAAGCTTGACTTGCTTAGTCCGCTTGCTATTCTGGGAAGAGGGTACACCCTCGCTTATGATTCGGAAGGTTCAGTTCTGAAAACAGTAAGGCAAATTAAAGAGGGAGATTCTTTATCGTTAAGGCTTAGAGACGGGTCAGCAAGCTGCCGGGTAAATCGGGTGGACAGCATTACAGATACAGATAATGAATACTTTCAACATGATGAGGGTAATTATGGGAAAAAAACAAACTAAACCAAGCATAACCTTTGAATTCGGAATTCAAAAGTTAGAACAGATTGTAAAGGATCTGGAGCAAAATAATATTTCTTTGGATGAGGCGCTGAATCTTTTTGGAGAAGGGATAGAACTTGTCAAACAGTGTAATATTCTCCTCGATTCGGCAGATGCTAAAGTTAAAGTGCTGTTGGAAGACAGTATGGGTCAATTGGTTTCGGAGAAATTCATTTCCGGAGAATTAGAATCATGATGTTTGCACAAAAATATCAGTATTACCTTGAATTAATTGAAGAATATCTGAAAAAGCTGCCTTTTGAAGATAACTTAATCTGTCAAAGCATGAATTATTCTTTAGTCGGGGGAGGCAAAAGAGTCAGGCCTGTTCTTGCACTTGCCTGTGCAGAAATCGTCGGGGGTTTGCCCGGAAACTTCGTTCGGGAAGCATCGGCCATAGAGCTGATTCATACCTACTCATTAATTCATGATGATTTACCGGCTATGGATGATGATGATTTTCGAAGGGGCAAGCCGTCCAATCATAAAGCTTTTGGAGAAGCTGCAGCAATTTTAGCGGGAGACGCTTTGTTAACCTATGCGTTTGAACTATTGTCTCAGCCTTTATCCGTTCCCCCGGAAAAACAAATCCGGGTAATTAGGGAAACAGCTGCAGCTGCCGGTTGGCGGGGAATGGTCGGCGGCCAGGTATTGGATACAATAGGAAATGGCCAAAAGAGCGAGCTTTCGGAGATCGAGAATATTCACCGCATGAAAACCGGCGCTTTATTAAAGGCCTCTGCCCGGCTGGGAGCAATATTAGGCGGAGGAACAGAGGAAGAGATTGATATAGTTTCTGAATATGCTTCATATATTGGACTGGCATTTCAGATTAAAGATGATATCCTGGATATTGTCGGAGAGAGTCAAGTGCTGGGCAAGCCTGTCGGCAGTGATGAAAAGCTGAATAAACCAACCTATCCTACAATACTCGGATTAGAAGGCGCTTACGGCTATTTGGCAAAAACCATATCTTCTGCCAAAAATACCATTGGCTTTTTCGGACAGAAAGCGGATTTCTTGTCTGCTTTGGCTGATTACATAGCAGAACGAGATAACTAGATCGTTTTGCCGGATATTACCGGGTAGTAAGGATGGATGACAAACAATGAATTACTTCTCTAAAATAGTTTATAATGAGACATTATGGGTTTCTTTACTGGCTTGGGTCCTTGCTCAGGCAGCAAAAATTATCCTTAACTTTTTGCTGGAAAAAAAGTGGGATTTCCGTCTTTTGGTTAGCTCGGGAGGATTTCCAAGTTCGCATACCGCTATTGTCTCGGCCTTATCCATCAGTATCGGCAAGACGCAGGGATGGGATTCTGCATTATTTGCAATTTCCGTTGTTTTAGCCGTTATTGTCATGTATGATGCGGCGGGTGTCCGGAGAGCGGCAGGCAATCATGCCCGTGTGATAAACTATTTGGTGGAGTGGACCAGACAGCTCCAGGCTGATCGCTTAGCAGGTAATCTACAGCAGGAAAGATTAAAGGAACTCATTGGGCATACTCCTTTTGAAGTGTTCGGAGGGGCATTTTTGGGTTGTGCCATCGGGTTGCTTTTTTAGCGATATACAGGGGGTAGAAGGGATCTTTGGCAGTTAAAAAAAGTAGAAGTATAAAATATATTTTCACGGTGTTAATCGGAACTTTTATTATTGCTGTCCTTTTAGGCGGAGGAACGGAAGCGGTATTACGATTTTTTCCGGCAAGCTTGACCTGGGTTTTATTGATTATCGTCATCTTAACCGGCATTATTTTTGATATCATTGGGATTGCTGTTACCGCAGCGGATGAAGCGCCTCATCATGCCCGGGCTGCAAAAAAAGTATTCGGGGCCAAACAATCGGTTTTTTTAATTAAACGATGCGACAAGGTCGCCAACTTTGCCAATGATATTGTTGGTGACATTACGGGCACTTTAAGCGGCGCAATGGGTGCCACCATTGTTATTAGTCTTGTGAATCAATACCCTCAGTTAGAGAGCTGGAAGGTACTTCTGAATGTATTATTCTTAGGAGTCATTGCTTCTCTGACTGTAGCGGGGAAAGCCTGGGGGAAAACACTGGCTATTAACGAAGCCAACCGAATTGTAGATATAACCGGCAGGTTTATTGCCGGATTAGAAAAATTTACCGGATTGAATTTTACCGGAGCAAACAAAAGGGGAGGAAAATAACTTGGGGCTCCTTGACAAAATTAATTCTCCTAATGATCTCAGAAAACTAAGTCAAAAACAACTGGACGGGTTAGCGGAAGAAATCCGTCAGGAAATGATAGAGGTCGTAGCTGTTAACGGTGGTCATTTAGCGTCAAACTTAGGGGTAGTTGAATTAACCATTGCACTGCACAGAGTTTTTCATTGTCCGGAAGACAAAATCGTTTGGGATGTAGGGCATCAAAGCTATGTCCATAAACTTTTAACCAACCGGAAAGAACAATTCCGCACCATTCGCAGGTTTCACGGAATGGCCGGTTTCCCGAAACGGGAGGAAAGTGTATACGATTGTTTTGACACAGGACACTCCAGCACCTCTATTTCCGCGGCTTTTGGTTTTGCCAAGGCCAGGGATATGGCAAAACAGGATCACCATGTGATAGCCGTTATCGGCGACGGTGCGATGAGCGGGGGGATGGCCTACGAGGCCCTGAATGATGCGGGAAACAGTAAAAGTAATTTAATTGTTGTTTTAAATGATAATGAGATGTTTATCTCTCAGAATGTAGGGGCGATGTCTTCCTATCTTAATAAAATCAGGACAGCGCCAATCTATGATAAAAGAAAAAAGGATTTTGAAAACTTCCTCAAACATATTCCCGGAATAGGCTCCTCGGTAGCAAAAGCCGCCGGTAAAGCAAAAGACTCAATCAAGTATTTCCTGGTACCGGGAATGCTTTTTGAAGAACTGGGGTTTACCTATCTCGGACCGGTCAATGGTCATGATATTCCCGCTTTGGAGAAGGTTTTTAATCAGGCTAAAAGAAAAAAAGGTCCTGTCTTGGTCCATGTTTTAACTTGCAAGGGAAAAGGGTATGAGCCTGCCAGAAAAAATCCGGATATTTTTCATGGTGTTGGTCCATTTTGTATAGAAACAGGGGAAATGAACAAGAAAGCTGCCCCGCCGACCTATACCCAGGTTTTTGGGGAAACAGTCTGTAAATTGGCTGAAAATGATGAAAAGATCGTAGCGGTTACGGCAGCAATGGGAAGCGGAACCGGTTTAAGCGGTTTTGGCAAAAAATATCCGGATCGTTTTTTTGATGTGGGTATTGCCGAACAGCATGCGGTTACCTTTGGGGCTGCCTTGGCTTTGGCCGGTTTCAAGCCGGTCGTTTCGATGTACTCCACATTTTATCAAAGGGCTTATGATCAGGTATTGCATGATATTTGCCTTCAAAATGCCAAAGTGGTATTGGCAGTAGACCGTGCGGGTATCGTTGGGGAAGACGGCCCCACCCACCACGGGATATTTGATATATCTTTTTTGAGGGCAATCCCAAATCTTACGATTATGGCCCCTAAGGATGAAAATGAATTAAGACATATGCTTTATACCGCTTTTACATTTGAGAACCCTGTTGCGGTCCGTTATCCCAGGTCGGCAGGATTTGGGGTTAACATGGATGATCAGCTTCAAATCCTGGAAAAGGGGAAAGCCGAACTTCTCCGGGAAGGAAAAGACATTACCCTGATAGGATTTGGACCGGTTGTCTATATGTGTTTGGCGGCAGCTGCGGAATTAGAGCAGAAAGGGATCAGGGCCGGGGTTATCAATTTAAGATATATCAATCCCATTGACAGTGAATTGATTTTGGCCCAGGCAAACAGGACAGGAAGAATTTTGACCATCGAAGATCATATCCTCCCTGGCGGAATGGGAAGCGCAGTCCTTGAACTTCTGGCAGGGGAAGGAAATCATGATGTAAAAGTCCGTCGAATCGGTTATGATAATTATGTTGAGCACGGTAAAATTCCTGAGCTTCATCAGGCCTATGGAATTACCCCATTTAAGATTATCCAGGCTGCGGAAGATATGCTGAATAGCGGTGAATAAAAGGATGACAAAAAAAATCAGATTAGATCTTCTTCTCGTTCAAAAAGGAATGGCGGAAAGCCGGGAAAAAGCAAAGTCTTTGATCATGGCCGGAAAAGTTTATCACGAAAACCAACTCCTTGATAAACCGGGTATGACGATTGAAGAAGATCGTTCACTTACACTTAAAGGGGAAATCCATCCCTATGTCTCACGGGGCGGTCTGAAGCTGGCTAAGGCCATTCAAGAATTCAACCTGGATTTTAAGGATAAAGTTGTTGCCGACATTGGAGCTTCTACCGGAGGTTTTACGGATTGTTCCCTGAAAAACGGGGCAGGTAAAGTCTATGCGATTGACGTAGGCTACGGTCAGTTGGATTGGAAACTCCGCAGCGACCCCAGGGTGGTTTGTCTGGAAAGAACGAATGCCCGTTTCTTGACTTCGGAGAGCCTGCCGGAAACAGTGGACTGGGTTGTTTGTGATGTATCATTCATTTCCCTTACAAAAATATTTCCGGCTATTTTCGCGGTTTTAAAAGATCAAGGTCAGGTGCTGGCCTTAATCAAACCGCAATTTGAAGCCGGCCGGGAGAATGTGGGAAAAAACGGCGTCGTCAGAGATCCGCTCATACACCACGCTGTTTTGGAAAATGTTTTAGAAAGTGCAATCCGGCAAGGTTTTCTCATAAAGGGGCTGAGTTATTCTCCGATCCGGGGACCGGAAGGGAATATCGAATTCCTGGTTTGGCTCCAAAAAAATGCATTGGATGAAACGCAAATAAATTGGCGTGATTTGCTTGCGGATTTGATTCGTCAGGCGCAGGCAGGAACGGAGTAACGGAATGGGAAATAAAGTGGGGTTGTGGGTGAACCGGTCAAAAATCGATACGGAAAGTCTTACCCCTCAACTGATTAATTGGTTTCAGTCCCAGGGGTGGGAGACAATTACGGATTGGGCTCAGGACCGGTCCCCGGATGTGGACTTTGTTCTATCCCTGGGCGGGGATGGAACAGTCCTGGAAGCAGCCAGAGAAGCTGCCCCGGACAATATCCCGGTTCTCGGGGTAAATTATGGTCGTCTGGGCTTTTTATGCGAAGTGGAACGAGGGGAAATTTATACTGCCCTGAAAAAAGTTTTGCGCAAGGAATATGCGGTAGAAGAACGATTAATGTTAATTGCGTCAATCAACAGATCCGGAGAAAAACAGCAATTCCTGGTCTTGAATGACGTTGTTTTTTTAAGGGAAAGCATGGATGCCCTGGTTACCCTCCAGGTAAAACTATCCGGGGAACCCATAGCCAGTCCGCCGTCAGACGGGTTGATTATCGCTACCCCAACGGGGTCAACAGCGTACTCCCTCTCGGCCGGGGGACCTGTAGTAAGTCCGGATGTTGAGGCTATTCTCATCACCCCTTTGGCGGCTCATGCCCTGTCTTCCCGTCCTATGGTTGTTTCCCTCCGCGAAAAGATCGACATCATTTTAACAAGGGGAAATACCTGCAGGGTTACTTTTGATGGAAAGCAAATCATCATGATGAATCCCGGAGAGACAATACGAATTACAACCTCTCCTATTAAAGCAAAGTTAATTCGAATTGACGGACGCAGTTTTCCCAAAGTCGTTCGCGAAAAATTGAGAGACCGCTGGCATGAATAGACTTCCGGATCATAGGGGATTGCAGGATACGCAGACAATTCTTAAAATGTATCTTGAACAAGTCATCCGGGAAGGCGACATAGTGATCGATGCGACGGCCGGCAGGGGAAGAGACACCTTGTTTCTGGCCCGGTGTGTTGGGGTTACAGGCAAAGTTTTTGCATTTGATATCCAGGAAGAAGCCATCCTCGCCACAAGAGAATTATTAGAGAATTTTGGACTTGCGGACCGGGTTGAGTTATTACATAAAAGCCACACGTCTATTGCGGATCATGTTCATGACCGGGTAAAGGCAGTTGTCTTTAATCTTGGCTACTTACCGGGGGGCGGAAACAGAATTATCACACAAGCTGCTACAACCGTAGAAGCAGTACAACAAGGGCTAACCCTTCTTGAAGAAAAAGGGATTATAGCCTTAACGGTTTACCGGGGGCATGAAGGCGGCCAGGACGAATCCCAAAAACTAACATCTTTTCTTTCCGGTCTGTCCAAGAAGGATTTTAGTGTTGTACAGGGAATTTATTTAAACCAAGGAGAATTATCTCCTTACTGGATTATGATTCAGAAAAACAGGAGGACAATCGATGAAAACCCGCCGTCAGAAAAAGATCCAGGAACTGATAGCGAATGAAATTATTCGTACCCAGGAAGATTTAGCCAAAAGACTTCTGGAAAATGGTTTTCCTGTTACCCAGGCTACGATTTCAAGAGACATTAAAGAGATGGGACTCATAAAAGTTCCGGGGTTGGGTGACGAATACCGTTATGCCATCCGGGGAGAAGCTCATCCGGTAAGCTATCAGGAAAGATTAAAGCGGATGTGCAAGGAATTGGTTATTTCTTACGATCATAGTGAAAATATCGTTGTTGTAAAAACAATTCCGGGAAATGCTCAAGCTCTCGCTTCACTCTTTGATAATGCAGGCTGGCAGGAAGTAATCGGCACCGTTGCAGGAGACGATACCATATTTCTCCTGATCAAACCAAAAGATAAGGTGAATACCATACTTCTCAGACTTTCAGAAATGATTTAAGGAGCCCGGAGGAGGAAAAACATATGCTGGTGGAATTACGCATTAATGATTTTGGCCTCATGGAAGAAGTGCATTTGATTTTAGAACAGGGGCTGACGGTTTTTACGGGTGAAACCGGTGCAGGTAAATCCATGCTTGTCGATGCCCTGGGTCTCTTACTCGGGGGGAGAGCAAGCAATGAGTTTATCCGTCATGGCAGAGATAAGGCCAGTGTAGAAGGAATTTTTTCTAATCTTCCGCAACATATTATTAATTTTCTGAAAGAAGAAGGGTATCCCCTCGAAGACAATATGCTGTTCCTTTACAGGGAAATCAATGATTCAGGACGGAACCTGTGCAGGGTACAAGGCAGGACTGTCCCTTTATCCTTATACCGTACTTTTTGCGAGGGACTCGTCGATATTCACGGGCAGATGGAACACCAGTCGTTGTTGGTTACAGAGACACATAAGGAATTATTAGACAGTTTCGGCGGAGAAGAGCATTTAAAATTGTTAGCGCGGGTGCGTGAAGCTGCACTCCGGTACAGGAATATATTATCCCGGGAACGTGAGCTTCTTCGAACAGAAAGGGACAGGGAAAGAAGAGAAGAAATCCTGCGTTATCAGATTGAAGAAATTGAAAAGATCGCCCCTGTTCCGGGTGAAGATATTGCTTTAGAGAAAGAAAAAAAGTTTCTGCAGAATTCCGAAAGAATAGTCAACCTTGTGACGGAAGCTTATGAGGAGTTATATAACGGTGCCGACGGAATGTCCGGCATGTCTGCTTACGACCAGATCGGAGCTGCGACAAGGAATATGGAAGAACTCAGTACGCTGGACCCTGAAAGCAGCGAGCTAAGCAAAGAATTAGAGAACATTTACTATAGTTTTGAGGATTTTATTGATAAACTGAGATCATATAAAGACGGCCTGGAGTTTCAGCCGGGCAGACTGGATGAGATTGAATCCCGGCTCGTAGAACTCCATAAATTAAAAAAATATGCTTATGAAATAGAAGCCGTTCTGCAGAAAAAGTCAGAAATGGTAACCGAACTCGAAGAGATTTCCCACCTGCAGGAAGAAAAAGAGAATATCAGGCGGGAGAAAAAAGACGCGCTTACCGAGTATAATAACCTGGCCGAAGAACTAAGCTTGAAAAGGGGTATCCAGGCGGAAAAAATTGAAAAAGGTCTGGCTCAGGAATTACAGGATTTAGGATTAAGCGCAGCCCGTGTAGAGATTATTTTCACTCCGGTTACGGAGCCTTCTCCGGACGGTGCGGAGCAGATTGAATTCTATTTTTCAGCCAACGTGGGAGAACCGCCCAAACCTCTGGCTAAGGTTGTTTCCGGCGGGGAAATGGCCAGACTGATGCTGGCATTCAAGAGCCTTCTCTCAAAAATTGAGACGGTGGATACTTTTATTTTCGATGAGGTAGACAGCGGGGTGGGTGGACGAACCATCACCAAGGTAGCTGAAAAGCTTGAAAGAATAGCACAGAATAAACAAGTTTTATGTATTACCCACTCGGCTCCTGTTGCAGCCTATGCAGACAGGCATTGTGGAATTTCCAAGATCGTAGTTCAAGACAGGACAATTACGCAAGTGTCCTCATTGAATGAAAAAGAAAGGGTAGAAGAACTGGCCCGTATGCTTGGCGGTGAAAGTATGGCCCTGGGGTTGGCTGAAGAACTCTGGCAGAAAAAAACCGCAAAATCATAGAAGAAAAGAATTATCTTGCAAACGCCTCTGCGATCAGACCATGACCGGCCCGGTTAGGGTGAATCCCATCCGGGCCTAATAATAATGCTTCCCGCCCTTTAAACAGAAGATCAACGGGAACCAGCTCTGCCCGGTATTTTTTAGCCCAATATGCTATGCTGCTGTTCAAACGGTCGACAAGAGACTGGCCAAGATGGGAATATGCCGCATAGTGACTTGCCGGGAGCGGATTATATATGGACGCAATTTTAATCACTGAATTTGGATTTGATGATCGAAGCTGCTTTCCAATCCAATTCAGATTGGAATGAATATTCACCAGAACTTTTTTAGAAGGGAATCCGCCACCGGATATCAATAAAGGAATGGAATCCAATAAATCATTAGATCCTATTGTAATGGTTATGATGGCCGATTCCTTTATATAGCTTTTCAGCTCAGGACGGTCAAGTAAAGTGTTCAGTTGTCCAGTTGTTAGGCCATTGCGGGCAAGATTGCGATAGATAAGATGGGGATACATCAATTTCAGCTTTTTAAACAGCAGGGAGGCAAAAGAATAATCTGACCCAACTCCATAACCGGTTGTGATGGAATCGCCCAGTGCAAGATAAGATGGCACAATATCACTTCCCATTAATTGGTAGTAATAGATTATGCCTAACAGAAAGATATCGTGCAGTATTTTCTATGAGCTAGGGAGTACTAAATTTGTGGCTGTTCTGCAAGCGCTTGAAAATATAGTCTATGAAAACAACACAGCCCGAGGCAACAAGATTAAAATAATAAACAATCAATCTCCAAAGTACAATAGCGTAAACCAGGATATTGGACGGGAAGAACAGACCGAAAAGGATATAGAATCCTCCTTCTGAAGCTCCGGCATTGCCGGGAGTAGGGATGAAATTTACAGCAATGTAAAGAAGAGCCTGCATAGCAAGAATATCAACAAACAAGGCTTTGGATAACCCCAGAGAGATATAGACAAAATAAGTGACACTAAAGTAAACGAATACCTGAGCAAGGCTTAACAAGGATACATAGAATAAAACCTTGATATTCTGCAAAAAGGCGAAAAGACTTATCCTGTATTCGTGGATATATCTTGTCACCGCTTCCTGCCTGATTTTTTTACCGACAGGCAGGTTTTTTATTATCCTAAAAAAGAGAGATATAATTTGTTCCGCTATATAGGTATTATAGCAAGTTGCAAAAATGGCCAATATCCCCAGGGCGTTTAAGGTTAACCCCAAATAAATGAAGGTTTTGCTTAAAGTTGATTGCTGTAAAATAAAATCCGCTTTAAAGACAGATAAAAATAAGGAAAAAATCGTCACCACAATATGGTATACCATAAATTTGTTAATCGTTACGGAAGTTGCCAGACTGGGATTAACTTTAAAGTCATTGGTCATTTTCAAGATTTGGGCAGGCTGTCCACCGCTGGAAAATGGAGTGATTAAGTTATAGTATTGTCCGATCATCGCTATCAGAAGATAGGACAAACAACTCAGCCTTAAATGAAACAGGCTAAAAATAGCCTGAATGATTAAGGCATCAATAAGCCAATAGCATATCATACACAGGATTGCTACCAGGATACATCTTTTATTTGTAATTTCGAAAAGATAAGGAATATTTTTGATTTCACTGCTGGATGAAATAATCCAGGCAGTAAGACTGATAATGAAAATAGTAATCAGCCAGTTTACATAATGATTTTTCATTATAAATCCTTTAAAAATAAATCATTCCAATCATTAGTTTATCAATAAAAATACAGGTTTAGTATATTATTAAATTGTTTTATTTTAATAAATTCTAGAAAACATTGTTCAGGATGAAACGTTTGGTTTATGGGGAACTTATAATCAGAATCAAAAAAATTTTTGGTTCCCCTGCAGGGATATCGAACTTTAATGATGAGGAGGTTGAAAAGCTGGAGGGAAAAACATGATAAAAAAGCAGTCAAACAAAATATTACTCATCGGGCTTCTTTTTGTTTTTACCTTTAGTATTCAACAAACAGCCACGAAAAATAATAATCCGTGGCAGCTTCCAGAAAGTAAGTTTTTCTCCAACCAAATACAAATCAATCATAACTCTCCTGTTTTAAATTTTTTCGATTTTCTTTCTTCTGATAAGGATGTCAATAAGCCAAATATTGAATTGATTCCGGGGGGTCATTCTATTGGTGTAACATTGCAAACCAAAGGAGTATTGGTGGTAGGGTATGCTCCGATCATTAACCAGCAGGGTAAAGAGGTCTTTCCGGCCAAACAATCCGGAATAGAAATTGGGGATACAATTTTAAAAATAAATAGCACCCAAGTTGTCAATGATTTTCAAGTTGCAGAAGAAATAGATAAAAAATGCAAAGAAAAGCAAACAATTACCCTGGAAATCAAACGAAAAGAGCAAATCCTTCAAAAAAAGATTGATCCTGTTTATTGTTCGGAAACCAAAAGATACCGTGTTGGGTTATTTATCAGGGATGAGGCTTCCGGTGTTGGAACATTGTCGTTTATAGATCCAAAAACCAAGACCTTTGGGGCGTTAGGTCATGTGATTACGGATATGGATACAAATGATCAGATCGAATTAAGTGAAGGAAAAATAATGGAATCAACGATCTACGGAATTGAAAAAGGTAAAAGAGGAGACCCGGGAGAAAAAATCGGAACTTTCCTATCACAATCCAGCTTTTCAGGAAAAATTGAAAAAAATTCGGGCAGCGGAATTTTTGGAACTTGGGAAGGAAAAATAGAAAATCCCTTTTTTAAATCTCCTGTTCCCGTAGCCTGGAAATCAGAAGTTCAAACAGGTCCGGCTAAAATTTATACGGTAATTAAAGATAATCAGATACAAGAATTCGAAATCCGTATTGAAAAGCTCATGCCCTACAGAAATGATAACAAGGATATGATTATTCGTGTAACAGATCCTGTCCTGTTAGAACAGACGGGAGGAATCATTCAGGGAATGAGCGGAAGTCCGATCATCCAGAACGGAAAAATCGTTGGAGCTGTTACCCATGTTTTTGTTAATGACGCATCGAGAGGTTATGGAATATTTATAGAAAAAATGCTGAATGATTCAGGTGTAATTCATAAAGCTGCAGCCGCCCTTAAGGGCGGAATTTTTTTCTGACATTTTTTTTGATATTCTGTAGAATAATATAAGACAAAATATAAAAAAATTTTTAATATTTCGAGAAGGAATTGTTTAACTATTGTCGAAGATTAAGATGATAATTTATCCTCGAAATACGATGCAATTATTGGGGGAGTATTTATTATGGAACTTATTCGAGTACTATTAGCGGACGATAATAGAGACTTCGTTGAAATACTCAGAGAGTATATTAATACTCAGGAAGACATGGCGCTTTGCGGTGTTGCTTATAACGGCAACGATGCTTTGGAAATGATCAGAAAGGAAGAACCGGATGTTGTGGTATTGGATATTATCATGCCGCATTTAGATGGTCTCGGTGTGATGGAGAAACTGGGCAACAGTCCGAAAAAACCCAGAGTAATCATCCTTACTTCCTTTGGTCAGGAAAATATGACTCAAAGAGCTGTGCAATTAGGAGCCGATTATTATATACTGAAACCTTTCGATTTGGAGACACTGGGAAAAAGGATCAGGCAGCTGGTCGGGGCCAGTGAAATTTCTCCAACCTTTAGTTCCGTTTCCAAATCTGTCATACATACCGAACCTGTAAATTTTGTCGAAAAAAATACTTCAACAAAACCTTCGAAAATTGTGGAAGTAGAAGTTACGAAAATGATTCAACAGATGGGTGTTCCCGCCCATGTCAAAGGTTATCAATATCTCAGGGATGCGATTGTTTCCGTAATTAATGATGTGTCCCTGCTTGGAGCAGTAACAAAAGAACTATACCCGATGATTGCCAAAAAATATAACACTACCCCCAGCAGGGTGGAAAGAGCGATCAGACACGCCATTGAGCTCGCTTGGGACAGGGGCAATATTGAATTTATGAATAAATTTTTTGGGTATACGATAAACGTAGATCGCGGAAAACCTACGAATTCGGAGTTTATTGCCATGGTCGCAGATAAATTGAGAATTTCGGATAAGCTGTAGTACTAAGCTTTCAGCGATTTGCCAAAGCGATAAATCTTTTTGAACTCGATAGACTTTTTAATCTATCTTGATAAATTTTTTGGCTGCAAACACTTTCATTATTTATTCAGTAATAAATTTTGGAGGTGTTTTTTTGAAATTTTTCTTGCGAAGAATGAATTTTATTTACATAAGACGCTAATCCATTTATACTAAGGACAAGGAGATGTTTTGCCAAATGGATAAACTTGATTTGATTCTTCAAGAACTTCAGGAAATGAAACTAGACATAAAAGAATTTAAAGACAACCAAGAAAAAATGCAATCTGATATAACAGCATTACGAACAGATAACCGAGGAATACATAGAAAACTGGATACAATAATGCAGACAGTAGCTAAGAATACAGAAGATATTACAGGACTAAAGGCTTTATAATTGAAGTCTTTTTCTTTTTGCATACAAAATCATTGCAATTTAGATTTTGTATTTATTTTAGGGTATGAATTAAGAATCCTGTTCTTATCTTCCCTGGAAGCGTGGAAAACGGGAGTAATGTTTCCGTCCACGATTCCCGCCCATTTGAGATAAAAGATTTGTTCGTGACCTTTTCCTAAAACCGGATCAGAATACTTTAAACTGATGATAATATACTGTGGCTTCATCTGTACCGGCTTTTTGATGGGACCAGGATTGTCCAATTTGATCAGGAGATCGGCAGTGGAATTTTGGGAAATATCATTGACGAGGGAATACTGGTCGGTGTGCAAGGGCGGACCGCTTAATTCGCTGTCGATGATGGTCGTTTGGATATGCAGGTTTCCCGCAGGGTGAAGGCCTGCATTCTGAAATGTAAATGAGAAAACCAGCTGTTTAAGAGGACTGAAACGAACCTCAGGGGAAGTATAAAAGGTAAGATAAGGTCTCACAGACTCGCGTTCGTCCCTCCAGGCTGAACCGGAAATATAAACCGTAATCATGGAAGTGATTGCAAAAATCAGGGTTGTTAAGGTTACAATCAAATTGGAAACGGAGTTTTGGGATTCCGAGGACATGTCAAATTCACCCCCTGAAGACTATCTATTCTAGACTATTTAAAAGTACTTCTTTTCATGAGAGGATTTTATATAATATAAATAACTGTTTTTTAGGAGGACTCTGATGAGTGAAATGAAACTTGAAGAGAAATGTCTCAGGAGTGAGATGATTCATGACGGTAAAATCATAAAAGTGCTGAAAGACACCGTCTCACTGCCTAATGGCAAAACTGCAACAAGGGAAGTAGTCCGTCACCCCGGGGCGGTTGGTATCGTCGCGCTTCATGAAGGAAAAGTACTGATGGTCAAACAATTCCGCTATGCGCTGGGTCAGGAAACCCTGGAAATCCCTGCAGGGAAGATTGATCCAGGGGAAAAACCGGAAGTTTGCGCCATCCGGGAATTAAGAGAAGAAACCGGATATGAAGGAACGCTGCAGTTTCTGGGGGTTTTCCATACCTCTCCCGGATTCGCGGACGAGAAGATATACCTGTATTTGGCCGGAGACCTTACGTGGTCACCTCTTCAGGCTGATGAAGATGAATTTATCGGATTGACGGAAGTTCCCTGGGAAGAAGCCCTTCAGTCGGCTTATCGGGGTGAGATCAAGGATGCCAAAACAGTTCTTGGCATTTTGCTGGCGGCCAGGGTTATACAATGATCTATGCCGATTTTCATATCCATATTGGCCGGAGTTTAAATGGGAAAGCCGTAAAAATTACGGCATCGCCCAGTCTAACCCTTCCTGAAATTATAAAAGTTTCTAGTAAGGTCAAAGGGCTAAATATGATTGGCATCGTAGACTCCCACTCTTTGGGAGTCCGCAGGGATTTTCAGGAATTATTATGCGCTGGAATGATCAGGCCCTTAAGCGGCGGCGGTTACGGGGCAGGTTCTCTGACTATTATTCCGGGTATGGAGGTAGAATTAAAGGTCCGGCACGGACATGCTCATCTTTTGGCTTTCTTCCCTTCCATGAACCATTTGGAAAAACATTTGTCCGCTATCCAGCCCTATGCACGAAACTGGCAGCTAAGTTCACAAAAACTTTATATGGAAATCGGAGAATGGATAGAAAGGGTAGAAGAAGCAGAGGGAATATGGTTTCCCGCCCATGCTTTTACCCCGCATAAAGGAATTTACGGCATATGCTGCGATAGAATGAGGGATGTACTGCCTAAACTTCCGCAGGCGCTGGAGATGGGATTGAGTTCAGACAGAAGGATGGCACGCGGGGTGAGTGAATTAGCAGGCACAGTTCTGTTAAGCAATTCGGATGCCCACTCCCTGCTGAATATTGCCAGAGAATACAATGAAATAAGGATAACGGAAAATTCCTTTTCCGAATTATACGGTTTCCTCAAAGAGGGAAAGGACCAGTTGATAAAAAACTTCGGAATTCATCCGAAAATGGGAAAATACTACCGCACCTACTGTCCGCAATGCGCAAAGATTATTGAGCTGGACCCCCCTGTTGGCAGCTGCCCGTATTGTAAAACAAGCCAGGTTATTATGGGAGTTCTCGACAGGGTGAGCCAGATTACGGATACGGAAATAGAACGGGATGAAGCTGATCCGCAATATGTTTACCGTGTGCCGCTTGGCTGGCTTCCCGGGATTGGACCCAAAAAATACGAATTATTGCTGCAGCGTTTTGGCAGTGAACTTGATGTTTATCACCAGGCAACCTTGGATCAATTGATTCCTGTTCTGGGAGAAACGGCTGCCCATACCGTCATAAAAGCGCAGGAGGGCAAACTGAGGTTTAGTACGGGGGGCGGCGGGATATTCGGCAAAGTTTCAGACATAATCCGTTAAAAAATGGAATACAATTCCTTGAGGACAAGTCTTCAAGGAGGTAGTGTGTATGAAAAAAATACTGTTCGAACATATCAGACAGTATTGGGTAATATACCTGACGCTGAGCAGCGTTTTTCTGGCAGGAGGAGTTTTCGGGGCAGTCGGGTCGGGTGTTCTGGATACCCAAAAAGCAAGCGAATTATCCAAGTTTTTTGTTAAACTCCTTGGGGAACAACCCACGACGGTGGATTCCGTCTTTCTGCAAAAAATCGCTAAAGACTATTTTTTGATGATGGCGGCAATCTGGGTATTGGGCTTAACGGTCATCGGGACCCCGCTGGTATATTTGATTGTTTTTTCCAGGGGTTTTATTTTGGGTTTTACGATTGCCTTTATTATTCAGGTGAAAAACATTGCCGGGTTAGGACTGGTATTATTCACAATACTCCTGCCTTCCGTTCTTGCCATTCCTTGTCTTTTGCTCGGGGCAGGTTTGGCAACGATTTTTTCCTTCCTTCTTCTTCAGGGTAAAAGCAACGGAGACATACTCAGAAAAGATTTCTTGTACTATAGTGCCGCTTCACTCCTGATTTCATTGGGAGCAGTAGCCGCAGGGGTGCTGCAAGGATATTTTTCCATAGTAGGGACCCGTTTTTTGGGTTTTTAGCCCATGTTCTTTAGGTGAATAATAAAAAGCTTTGTCAGGAAAGAATAAACTAAAGGAAAAAACCTCCTTGTGTAGAAATGATTTCTCATAAGGAGGTTTTTTTATGAAAAGAAAAAAACCGCTTAAAGAAGAATTGATAGACGAATATTTATATCATATCCGCGTGGAAAAAGGTCTTTCTTTAAATACTTGCTCGAATTACAAAAGAGACTTGTTCAAATACTATCTTTACCTGAATGAGAGATCAAAGACCCTCCTGGAAAGCAACACTTCCGATATCATGGCCTTTATTCTCGGGGAAAAAGAAAAAGGGCACTCCTCCAGATCCTTAGCCCGGTACAGCGCGGCAATCAAGGGTTTTTATTCCTATCTTCTGCGCGAGAATATTATCAGGGAAGACCCCACTGCTTTTATGACCATCCCCAAAGTTGAGCAGAAGCTGCCGCATGTGGTGGCTGAAACCAACCTGAATGAAGCTCTTTCCGGGAGTAAGCCGGATACTTTATTAAAACGGAGGGATCAGGCCATGATTGAAGTCTTGTACGGAAGTGGTCTAAGGGTATCGGAACTTATTGCCCTCGGCGTAAATGATCTGTCATTTGATTTAGGCTATATTCGATGCCGGGGAAAAGGAAATAAGGAAAGAATTGTTCCGATAGGGGAACAGGCTCTTACATTATTAAAAGATTATATTACCCTGGCAAGAACTCAACTCCTGATACGCAATCAAAAACCGGCGGTGTCAGATAAAAATACCCTTTTCCTAAATTCAGCCGGTAAAAAACTGTCTCGCCAGGGGGTCTGGAAAATTCTAAAAGGTTGGGGAGCGGAAAACGGAATCAAAGAAAATATTTATCCCCACATGTTAAGGCATAGTTTTGCCACTCATTTACTGGATCACGGCGCTGACCTGCGTTCCGTTCAGGAATTGCTCGGACATGCCGATATTTCTACAACCCAAATCTATACCCATGTATCCAGAAAAAGAATACTGGAAGTATTTCGGAAAGCGCACCCAAGAGCAAAAAAAGGAGGGGACTGAATCGTGCGGAGAGTTATTCTTCTCATTATGGACAGTGTAGGCATTGGCGCAATGCCGGATGCCAAAGACTACGGGGATGAAGGCAGCAATACCCTATCCAATATCTCCAAAGAGCTTGGAGGAATTAATATACCCAACCTGAAAAAACTGGGGATCGGAAATATTATCGATATTCCTTTCCTCTCCCCTGAAAATACCCCTTCAGCCTGTTATGGAAAAATGGCGGAAAAATCAAAAGGAAAGGATACCACTACAGGGCATTGGGAGCAAATGGGGCTTATTACGGAACAACCTTTTCCCACTTTCCCGGAAGGTTTTCCGGCAGAATTCATCCGTGACTTTGAAAAGCGAATTGGCAGAGAGGTGTTAGGGAATACCGTTGCTTCCGGCACAGAAATTATACAAAGGCTAGGGCCGGAACATGTCAGAACCGGAAAACCGATTGTTTATACCTCAGCGGATTCTGTATTTCAGATTGCCGCTCATGAAGAAGTGATTCCTCTCGATGAATTAATGAACATCTGCCGTGTTGCCCGGGAAATGCTTGTGGGGGAATTAAATGTATCCCGGGTCATTGCCCGGCCGTTTGTAGGGACTGAGGGTAATTTTCAAAGAACAACAAACAGGCATGATTTTTCTATTGTTCCTCCTCATGCTACTTTACTGGACCATATTATTGAAGGTAATCAAAAAGTATTGGCGGTGGGAAAAATCAATGATATTTTTGCAGGCCGCGGTATCAGTGAAACGGTTTCAACGAAAGGCAACATGGATGGGGTGGAAAAGACAATCCAGTTTCTGCAGAGGGATGATCCGGGTTTAATTTTTACCAATCTGGTGGATTTCGATATGGTTTACGGGCACCGTAACAACGTGAAAGGATATGCCCTTGCTTTGGAAGAATTGGATGCCAGGATTCCCTCCGTCATGGAAGCACTGAAGGATGACGACATCCTGGTGATTTCCGCAGACCATGGTTGTGATCCTACAACGTCCAGCACGGATCATTCCAGGGAATATGTTCCTTTGCTGGTTTACGGAAAGAAAATCAAAAGAGGGGTTAACCTGGGGACCAGGAGCACATTTGCGGATGTAGGGGCCACGATTGCCGAGATCCTTTCCGTCAAGCCGTTATTACAGGGCAAAAGCTTTTTTTCTGAGATAAAGGGGGAATAAAGGATGATTTCTGAAGAGTTATTGAATGCGAAAATCAATGAGGCAAAGGCTTATGTAACGAAGAAACTGCAAGTCACTCCGGAGCTGGGGATCATTCTCGGGTCAGGTTTGGGAAATCTCGCTGAACTGGTGCAGGACCCCATTGTGATTCCCTATCAGGAAATTCCCCACTTCCCGGTATCCACAGTTCAGGGGCATTCCGGGAAATTGATTACCGGTACGTTATCAGGGAGGCCGGTAATGGTCCTGCAGGGACGTTTTCATTACTATGAAGGGTACGAGATGCACGAGGTGACGTTTCCGGTCCGGCTCATGCAGGCTATGGGAATAAAGGGACTTTTGGTAACCAATGCGGCTGGAGGAATCAATATGGAATATGAGCCGGGGGATTTGATTCTCATACAAGACCACATTAATCTCATGGGCAGCAACCCGCTGCGGGGAGCAAATCTTTCATCCCTGGGACCCAGATTTCCGGATCTGAGCGATTCCTACAACACCGGTTGGCGGCAAAAAGCCCTCGCCTTAATGGGGGACATGGATCTTAAACCTTTGCAGGGGGTTTATGCGGGCGTAAGTGGTCCGAGCTATGAGACGCCGGCTGAGATTCGTTATTTAAGAACGATCGGTGCGGATCTGGTAGGGATGTCCACCGTACCGGAAGTGATTGTTGCCAATCACGGCGGGATGAAGGTCTTGGGAATTTCCTGCGTAACCAACATGGCTGCCGGAATCCAGGCCAGAAAACTGAGCCATGCCGAAGTGATCGAAACCACTCAACGGGTAGGAGAAACCTTCGTCAGCTTTGTGCAGAAACTCATTCAACTATTAGATTAATTTTAGTGCGTCATACTATCGGGTTGGTCTGCGTGCCACAATTCCGCTTTTCGGCAGATAGCGCCAAGGAGGGCGCTATCTGCCGAAAGCGTCTATCCATTACAGAGACCTGCCCGGATAAAGCGAAATGATTTCAACAGAGGCTTTATATATTAACGTGATTTACCAATCGATCTACTAGTGCTGAGATGCCGTGAATGGCAGGGAGATTTAATAAAGCAAACTCTTAAGGTGGCAATAAACGATGAGAATGGTTGAATTAATCCAAAAGAAAAGAGACGGCCAGGCTTTATCCCCGGAGGAAATCCGGTTTATTATCCGGGGGTATGTAGAGGAAAGCATACCGGATTACCAAATGTCGGCCTTAACCATGGCGATATTTTATAAAGGAATGACTCCTGAAGAGACTGCGGAGTTAACTATGGCCATGGCCCAAAGCGGAGACCAGGTGGAGTTGTCTTTTCCGGGCAAAACCTTTGTGGATAAGCATAGTTCCGGAGGGGTGGGAGACAAGACAACGCTGATTATCGGGCCGATGGTAGCGGCCTGCGGCGTTCCTGTTGCCAAAATGTCAGGCCGGGGTTTAGGTCATACCGGAGGAACCATCGATAAACTATCGGCAATTCCGGGGTTCAAGGTTGAAATGGAGCAAGCGGCATTTTTGGAACAGGTTAACCGGATCGGAATCTCGGTGATTTCCCAAACCGGAAACCTGGTGCCCGCGGATAAAAAGCTCTATGCTTTGCGTGATGTTACGGCTACCGTTGACTCGATTCCGCTGATCGCGTCTTCCATTATGAGCAAAAAGATAGCTTCCGGAGCCAAGGGGATTGTTCTCGATGTCAAGTTCGGTTCCGGTGCTTTCATGGGATCGTTGGAAGAAGCCGAAATCCTGGCTAAAACCATGGTCAATATCGGGCACAGCCTTGGCAGAGAAACCGTGGCGGTGCTCAGCAATATGGATGAACCGCTGGGAAGGGCGGTCGGAAACAGCATCGAGGTCCTCGAAGCGGTAGATGCCCTGCAGGGCAAAGGTCCGAAGGACCTGATGGAAGTAAGTTTTGAACTTGCGTCCTGGATGCTGGTACTGGGGAAAAAGGCCAAAACAAGGGATGAAGCTCGAAAAATACTGGAAGAGGCTGTGGAGCAGGGCAGGGCTATGGAAAAATTCCTGGAATTCGTTGCTGCACAAGGGGGAGATACCGAGGCCGTTAGTAGGAAAAAACTGCAAATTGCTCCTTACAAAGCGGAAATTCAAGCGGAGAAAGATGGATATATTCACCGGATCGATGCCCGCACAATCGGTGTCTGTGCCATGAACCTTGGGGCAGGCAGGGAGACAAAAGAGAGCGCGATTGACTTGGGGGCCGGCATTTATCTTCAGAAAAAAAGCGGAGATTATGTCCGCAAAGGAGAAACTGTTCTTGAACTGTACACGTCGGATTTAAAAAAGGCGGGGCTGGTTGCGGAATCGCTTAAAGATGTTGTTTTTCTTAAAGATGCTCCCTTGCTAAATAAGCCGATTGTGGCAAAAGTGTTAGACCAATGCTGCATCAATTGAACAGATTAAACTGATAGCGACACGTAAATAATGTTCATGATGATGTGAAACTATAGTTTTACTGCTTACCAGGTGTGAAATTGAATGTAAAAGAAATCGAACGAAACGATTAGCCGACCGAGGAGTGTGATCCCAGTCGGCTAATATTCATGTTTGGTATTTAACGATACTTATATTTATATGGAATTCAAAAGGCTTTTTATTAAATTTCTTCATTAACGTTGCATAAAAAATGTTCAAGAATTTCAACCAGAAAATAATATCCTTCATTTGGTAAATATGGTGTATACAGGTAGTTTGGTTTCTCTTCTCAACTTTAAAGGGGCAGCGACTTAAGAAGGTAGCCTTGTTC
>JAAYUV010000093.1 GCA_012517475.1 Peptococcaceae bacterium
TCTTACATCGTATACCATATCAATGCCTTGTGCGTGTTTTTTACAACAGGTTACAGGGCCAACATGAGAAAGCAAGATATATCTTAACACCATTTTGTTACAAAATTTCCATGGCCTATTATGGCTATGAATATTTCAGGTTTAAAAGAGACAGCGACAGGAAAATGATCTTTAACCCCATAAGCAAAAAACTTGTTTACCGTCTTATGGCCAAGGGCAGAAAAAATGCCGGTGATGTTAAGAGGTGGTTGGTATGACGCTTGTTCTTTGTTATGGAATAAGCCTTGGGCTCCTATTGTCTGTAATTGCCTGGTTTCTTGGGAAAAATGAAAAGAAGCAAGTATCCGTATTCTTAAATAAAAGGATTAACCATTTACAGGATAAGGTGAAAAACAACATCACGATAAGTAATTTTGCAAGATATTACAAGCAAAGAATCTATATAACAAATTTAAGAGTGAGCTTAAAAGCTCTCTTTTTTATGAGTATAGGGTTCAGCTTTATTTCCTTTTTCCTCTCAATACTTACTCTTTCGGAGAAAATTCCGAATCCCACTTACCAGAATCCGGGGGCTGTAACCGTAAGCCATAATATTTTCGGCATGATTATTTTTACGGTTATCGGCTTGCTGATTCCTTGGGTATCGTTGAATCTAATCTATCACAGTACGCGAAGAAGACTGAATAAACAGGCCTTGAACACGTTCAGTCTTATCTTAAACAATTATATTGTCCGTAATAATCTTGAAGCAGCAACCTGGGATTCAATTGCCGCCATGCCTTCTCAAATGCGATCTTTGTTTAGCCGGATCCAGTCCCGGGTGAATAAAGGGGAAGAATTCGGCACGGTTGTATACAAAGTATCTATAATTTTGAAACTGCAGTCTTTCAGGGACTTTTACAACGTTATCGTTTCTTCTAGGCTGGCCGGGGGCAACACGGAAGAGCTTTTATACCGGCTTACGGACAAAATCAGATCAAGAAAAAACAGGGCGCAATCCATTAAAGAGGATCTTAACCCCCTAATCTCTAAAGCTGTGGCTTTTACACTGGTAATGATCCTTACGTATTTAGGCGTAAGCCTTGTTTGGCCGGATTCATTGGCTCTGGTAAAACAATCTTCATTAGGACACCTTTATACGAATGCCATCATTATCTCTGTCTTAATTGAGGCCGCGCTGTTGCTGAAATTCTTATCAATGGAGGATTAGGTAAGTATGAGTATACGATTTATTTGTTCTATAGGAATATCACTGGGCTTGATGCTGCTTTTGGCAGCGTTTTTTATTAAGACTAACCGCAGGGAGTCGAAGAGAATTAATTCTCTTGGCACTACCGAGCTTTCGTATAGACAAGCCCAGGATATTGCTATAGAAAAACTTCGCAAAAAGACGGCAAAATATATCTCTAAATTATTAAGCAAAACCCCGAAGCAAAATCGTTCGGCTTACGTGCTGGAAATACTCAGACAGCCTGGAACAATGCCGATAGGATATGCTGAATATATGATTTTTAAAAGATTATCCCCCTTCATATTTGCCATTCTTTTTGGCTGTGCGGGCTTTTCCACGAAAGACTTGCTGATGGCAATAGGGCTGATTTGTACAGGCTTTTTTGTGGGGAGCATAGCGCCCACGGCCATTCTTGCGTATTTTTACAACCAATATAAAAATGCTCTCATCAATGAGTTGTCGGAAATCATGGCTTATATTGTTGATTTACGAAAAGCGGGGCAAACCATAGCCGATTCTGTACGCGGGGCCTTATTTGCAACAAATAAATTACGGCCTCACCTGGAAAAACTCCTGCAGGATATGTCGATAACAGGGCCAAAACCGGCGCTTGCCAAATTGAGTAAAGAAACAGATATCGATGAATTGAAAAACTTAGCGGATATTTTAATGCAATCGATCACCATTGACAGTTCCAATATGGTTGCCTATATGGCCAGCCGGTCCCGGGACATTGAATATATTGAGGGATTAAAAGAAATAAGACGGTACAAAAACAAAAAAATGCTTGTCGAAGCTTTTACCGCAATTCCGTTTATTATGATCCCGGTAATTATTCTTGTCCCGCTGCTATACCAGGCCAACCAAAGCCTTGGCCAAATCATGTAGGGAGGTAGCAATATGTGAAAAAAATTGTCCGCTATCTGGCAGCAGTGCTGCGTGATGAAAGGGGGGATCTTGTTCAAAATATCGTCTTGCTGTTCGGGGGCATTCTGGCAACGATAGGCATCGCGGTGATTCTTTACAATACAATAGCGGCCAAAACAGCAAATGACTCAGCCGGAATGAGCAAACTTAATTAGGAAGGGGGGTTATTTTTTTATGAGAAAAATTCTAAAAGGCCTTTATCAAGATGAAGGCGGAGATCTTGTCCAAAATATAATTTGGATCTTCGGCGGTGTTCTGGCCACGGTGGCAGCCGTATCGGTGCTGTTTGTTACAATCCGGGGCAAATTGACTGATATGAATACCAGTATAACCAATATCACGACTCCTTAATGAAAATATTCCTCACCGTGAGGAGGGAAGGAGATGGCGGATAGCATGCGTTCAGACGTGTGCTATCCGCTTAAAATTATGCTGAAATTACGAAAAAAACCAATGAGAAACCCTCATAATGAGCGGGGATCCACCTTGATTGAGTTCTTAATCGTCTTCGCCCTATGGATGGCGATATTCTTCACCTTCATATCAATGTTTTTCCTTAATAACCTGCAGGGTTCCATGGTTAACGCCGTGAATCTTGGGTTGGAAAGGGCTGCTATTGTTGGAGGTACTACGACAGAGGTCCGCAACCTAATTAAAGATCAACTGAAACACACCGGCGTCGATACCGGTTTATTTGCGATTACCGGATCGGGCAGTGATGCCAGCCGTGTTGCTTACGGACAATATATAACAATTTCCATAACCGGACCCCGGAACTTTACCGATTGGTCAAGCGGGCATCCGGTTTCCAAATCGGAAACGGTTACGGTAACCAAAACGATCATGAGTCAATATCTGCCTTAATGAGGTGTTTATGAAGAAGCTATATAAAAAAATACAAGACGACCGGGGTTCAACTTTAATTGAACTGCTGATTTTTTTAGGTATTTCTCTTGCCCTTATTGGCTGGGGGACGGACTACTACCACGCTATAAACATCAAACGGGGAATAACGGACAGTGTGAAATTTGCCGCTTTAGCAGCCAGCCAGCAAACCGACCAGACCAAATTAAATCAAGGGGTTTTGGCTATAGACCCAGCCCAAGCGGATGTTGTTTTTTTAGAGATGGTAAAGAAAAATTTGTCTTTAGACAATAGCCTGAATCCCCTACCGGGCTCGCCGGTTATGTATGTCAATAAAGCAACGCTTTATTATCAAACCTATAATTCCGATGTTTTGCCGGCAGTAAGCCCGATAGACGGCCACGCTATCACTGAGCCGTCTTATGTAGTTTATATCGAAGTCAGAGTAAGGCGAGGTTTAACGCAAATCGTAAATTCAACTCCCTATTGGACTATCAAAGTAGCCAAAGACGCTGCTTTAAAAATCTCACCATAATTTGAAATGTAAGGATGATGCGAGAAATGGTCAATGATTTAGCCTTGCTGATACCTTTAATGATGCTGTCAATTTGTGTTCTGACAGATTGGCGGAAGCGGAAAATTTATAATTGGATGACAATACCCGGGTTTATTCTCGGGATAATTTATGTCATATACGTCAAAACATATTGCGTAAGTTATGGCGTTTCTTTCTTTTTCCTTTTCTTAATTCTCTTATTCGTCTATTCCCACGGGGCGATGAGGGGAGGTGATGTTAAATTACTGTTGGCTCTCAGCCTGTTTTTAACACCCGGGGCCTTTTTCTTTAACGCAGCGCTCTTCATGTTTTCCGCTTTCTTTTATTTCTTTTTTCAAACTGTACGGGTTAAAGGCTTATCCCAAACTATTAATGATGTAAAAACAGATTCACTTGTTTTGATCGCTATCGGAGAGAACAACAATTCCTTTGCCAATGGCGTCGAAAAAAGACTCTTCCCCGGCGGCGGAGCCGCTTTGATCTCTTTATGCTATATAGTTACATCATTTTTGTTTTCGTATTAAAATTATTTCTAAGGGGATGTGGATATGGTGAAATGGGAATTGGATGTTTCAGATAACTTAAATCAAAGAACGGAAGGATTTAGCGCTTCAATTGGGATGAGCAAGGAAAGATTTATCAGGCTTGCCATATTGTCTCAACTGGAAGAAATGGAGATGAATATGGACGAACGGCGCAGAAACGCAGACCCGTCAGAGAAAAAAACACTATCCCAAACCTATATCAAAATAGGTGATGAGGATGTTCCGGTAGGCCCGAAAGGAGGATACGACCATGTTAAAGTTAAGAGTTAAAACATTTTCTATTCTGCTCCTTGTTTTGTCCTTGATTCTTTTTGGATGCAGTCCCAAAAAGACTGAGCCGGTCCAGGATGTTCCGGTCCAACAAGACACCCTGACTCAAAAAGATAATCAAAGCCCGGAAAAAGAGCTTGAGCCGATTAAAGAGGCTGAGCCTGAGCAAGCTCCGCAGCCGGAAGTCAAAACCGAAACAAAAGCTCAACCCAGTGTTCAACCCAAAGTCCAGCCAAAGCCTGAGCCAGTTGCGCCAAGTAAGCCTGAGCCGGAGCAGAAACCTCCCGCCAATTCCGGGTTATCTTTGTACAGCTTGGGGCATCAGGTTGATGTCCAAAATAATGTTACCAAAACAGACAAAGAGAAAGCCGCTTATGAAGCGGCCGCCCGGTGGCTGGTAGAGTTCAAATCTACCGATTATAAAAAGCTTGAAGCAATGTCGCAAATGCCGGGAAGCAGTTATACAACGGCGAATTTCCAAAATTCGTTGGACAACTTTTTTCCGAATTTCAAATCGGAAAGCATCAAAAACAAGGATACCAGACAAGTGAAGTCTTTATGCCTTGACGATATAAGTTTTAATCAAATCCCCCAATTAAATAATCAGGAAGGGGCTTTTCTGAAGTTTAGCATCATCATCAATGCGGCGCAAAACGGCGGCAACTTTTGGGTAAGCAAATATGAGGAAAGAATTATTTTGCTGCAGGTAAACGGGGTTTGGAAAGTCGATTCCGAAGAAAACACCCAGCTGAAGATGTAGGGGGTATGCTTATGAATTTAATAGCCAAAGATGAATTGTATCAGTTCCGTAAATTCAACAACAAATATGAAAGGGAGCTGCGCAGCTCAGTTTACCAGGAAATTATGCCCGGCATGAGTTCCGGGGAGATTCTCGGCCTTATAGCTGGCAATAAAAGCTTGATGTTCTCTATGTCTCTCAAGCAAATAAAAAGGCATAAGGAGTATTTTGAGGGCGATATCGATTTTAAAAAGATGGCTGCCACGGAAAATATTACTTACCCCGATAAAACAACCTTAATTGTAAAAACGACGCATGCCTGTAACCTGCATTGTCCGTATTGTTACGACGTGATGTTTCGCAAGGAGCTTAACGCGGAAGGGAACAAAGTCACGCTGGAAGTGGTCAGGCAGATTTTAAAAGTGTTCAAAGACGTGAATGTCGGCACCTGGATATGGCACGGCGGGGAGCCTTTGCTGATAGGAAAAGAATTTTATGATGAGGCAAACGCCCTGATTAAGCAGCAATTCAAGAAAGCCAATATTTGCATGCAATCCAACTTGACGCTTATTGACGAGGAGAACGCCGCTGTGTTAAGAAAGTGGAACATCAGGCCGGGCTTCAGTTTTGATGGTTTGACAAACCATTTGACCCGGAAGAATACCAACAGGTTGATGCGGTCCATCGCCACAGCGGATAAAAACGAGGTCCTGGGCGGCGCCATCATGATCATTACGAAAGATAATATCCACCAAATGATTGACGATTACGAATACTTTAAACGCTTAGGCCTGGGCTGCAAGATGAACCTCATCTTTGCAGCCCATAAAAATATGAATTCCTATACCCTGGACGGGAAAATGGTTGCTGGGGAAATCTGCAAATTCTTTGACTATTGGATCTTGGATACTTATAGGCCGGCTGATTCGGATCTGTGCGAGAGATATCTCATGGCCGCATTGGATGCTGGCGGTTCCTGCGCGTTTACTGATTGCGCCGGGAAGGATTATTGGTTTTCAACCCAGCCCGACGGGACGATTTATCATTGCGGCCGGGACTGGCCGGAGAGCGCCGCCGTGTCTTTCGGGAATATTTTTGAGATGGAATCGGTTCAGGACATCTTAAATCATCCCAACCATAAAAGATGGTACGAGGGAACCCGGCGGATGCTGCAGCATTGCAGTGATTGTGATTATTTCTACAGCTGTCATAGCGGCTGCTACAATGACAACATCCAGTATGATTTGACCATGAATAAGCCGGAGCCAGAAAATTGCTACACACACCGGCACGTGATCAGCCATATCATAAGCGTTATTAATGAAATTGATTATGACGATATGCCGAAATATAACCCAAGATTCCTGAACTTTTTATTCAGGCATCAATTCCGGAGCGCCAAGATGATGAAAAATATTTTAGAAGAATCCATTAAACGAATCGAAACTCCTGTCAACGCGGAAAACAAGCTGAAGGAGTTTCTTGCGATTTAAAGAGAGGTTGATATTATGATCAATATCTTTAAGAAAAAACAAAAGTTTGAGCCCCCAAAGCAGCCACAGGAACTGTACTACTCAGTTCCTTTATTGTTTGACTATGGGTATATTCAGGAATTAATAAAGCTTAATAGCCAGGATAAGGCCAAGTATAAAATCCGTTCCGTATATAACAGTCTGCCTGTTACATCCTACGCCAAATCAGGGTATGAACATGGCCGGTCGGTCAATTTGCAAGAAGACAGGGGCAAAATCCGGACACTGGAAGATTTAAGGCCTTATATCAAAGAGCTTTCCGATAACGGGATGGCGTTCATTTATCTGATGAATAATATCTCAACCATTTCCCTGTATGACTTTGAAGCCAATATTCCTCAACTGAAGCAGTTTGTCGAGCATCTGGCGGATATCGGGGTGAGAAGCATTACTGTCGGGAGCCAGCTTCTTGCCGACTTTTTGAAAGAGGAATTCAGCGGATTGGCCGTGAACGCTTCAACGATGATGGATATCCGGTCAATCAACCAGGCGAAGTATACCAGCGAAAATCTAGGAATCTCCACTGTCATTCCTGCTTCCGATCTCAATAAGGATTTTACTTTTATCGAATCGTTTAAAAAGCTGCTGCCTGATATCGGCTTGGAATTGATGGCTGATGAAGGCTGTATATTTTGTTGTCCGACCAAGAATATTCACTATGCCTTGTTCGGCAAGCAGGAAAACATCCATAAATGCAGCCCTTTATTCCGGGAATTTCCTAAATTCATCTGTGATCAGATTACTTTTAAAAGTCCGGCGATTCAAATGGCATTGAACAGAATTATTTACCCTTGGGAAATCCCCGGCTATGAGAAAATAGGTGTTAACAGCATCAAGCTGGTTGGGAGAGATCACCCCAAGCCGGAATTGGTCAATAAGATAAAGGCCTATATGCTTGGCGTTACCGATCCGGAATACGCGATGAATGAATTCTACAATACTTACAATTCACGTTTTATGAACAAGGTTTTCCATCCGTACGGAACACTGAAGATGAAGGAGATATTTGAGTTTTTGCCAAAACTTGATTATTTCATGGAAAAAAAGCCGCAATGCGCTGCCGAATGCGGGGTCACATGCAAGTATTGTTTCAATAAAGCGGAACTGATCAAGGATTATGTTGCGGGGAAGGGGCAGCCGGATCCATTATCCTGTGCAGTAGGTGAATGATATGGCAAGAACGTTTTCAAGATTGAGAAAATTACTGTTTGCCTTTGTTTCATTAAGCATCCTGCATGCTTCAATAACCCAAGACCTGGTTCTTGACAACAATCATCCGGATCGGCCCAAAGCCAAGGAGGGCAAATACTCCAAGGCTTTGGGCCTTAAGTTTTCCTTGCAGCCCGAAAAAGCTTTCGCTTGGGTGGAATGGTCCTGGCCTAACTCCGGATGGACCAATTATGGAAATTACGGCGCTTATACCGATGTCTACAACAATACTTACGGCAATTATGTAAATTGGAACGCCAATTACAGTAATGCCGGTGTTTGGGAAAACCATACGCAATGGGAAAACCATACTGAAACATGGAGCCAATATTCGAACTGGACTGCTTATTCGAATTACAGCAACTACAGTAACTATGGCAACTATGGCGATTGGGGCGCTTACAGCAATTATTCCAATTACAGCGATTGGAATAACTGGACACCGCCCCCCTCGGTTGTGGCAAGTGTACAGGCCGTCGCCTTTCCTAACACCACAATCCAGATTACAGCGACAACAACCGGGACCACCACTTCCGTTACCGCAACCAATACTTTAAATTCAACAGTAATTCCCTTTACCAATACCGGAGGAAATACATGGGTGGGATCTTTTACTATCCCTGCCGGTACAACTGTTAAGCCGATAACTTTTTATGTTACTGCCAGCAATGGTTCAGGCTCGAGCAATGCTGTTGCAATCACAAACGTGAAACACTTTCAAAATGTAATTACAAGGTAAATGAAAGCATCATTGCTATTTTTTTGCTGTCCGGAATGTTATATAAAGATATCTCTTTCTCCTTTTTCATACTATTTGTGCCGCCAGCGGCGCGGCTGAATGGAGGTTACTATGAATATTATGTTAAATAATTACTGCAACTTAAATTGTTCATATTGCTTTGCCAATTGTGATCCGAAGAACAAGGTCGATATTTCCGATGATAATTATGGCTATATAATCAATTTCTTTAAGAAGTCGGCGCATGTTGATTTAAGGCTGCTCGGGGGGGAACCGACATTGCATCCGAACTTTGAAAAGTGGGTGAATCAAGGAATAAACGATTCGTTTTTCCGGAGAATCCAGATTTTCACCAATGCCATCGCTTTAGATAATGCCTTGAGCCGATCCATTGTGGATAACAAGGTTTCATTTTTGATTAATCTTAATGGACCCGATGTAATCGGTGAGCATATATATGATAGGACAATAGACAATGTAGAAAACCTGGTATTCGAATATCGCAGAAAGAATATCGAACCCCAGGTTACTCTCGGCATTAATATCTTTGAGCCGGATTTTCAATATCAATATATTATTGAGCAGAGCAAAAGGCTAAAATTAAAGACCATCCGGTACAGTATTACGGTGCCCACAGATAATAATCAGAAGGGCAGTCTTGAACATTATGAAAGTTATGTTCCCGGATTAGCTAAGTTTTTAGACGATTGCCATAGAAACGCAATTTCTCCTCATGTTGATTGCAATAATCCGCCCAAGTGTATCTTTACAAATGAGCAGCTTGTGAATTTCATTTACTCGGGCTTTGATCTGATTCACAAGGGGATATGTTCGCTGGTTATGGATATAAGGCCCGACTTGAGCGTCGCCCGATGTTTCGTTTTTGAAGATTATCTAAGTGTAAATATTAAAGATTTTAATAGCGTTCAAGATATCAATGATTTTTTCCTAGGTGAGATTGACAGCAAAAGATATAGTAATCCTCCGTTTAAGCAATGCCCCGGATGCAGGTTTTGGGACGAAAAAAAATGTATCGGCGGCTGTTTGGGTTATAGTATCAGGGGAAAATCATCTGCTTGCTGTGCTTGATTAACAAGTTATTATTTTTTCCTGGTATGCACATTAATATTGGCTGTTTCAAAAATGATTTGCCCGGTCAAGGAGGCATCATAGCCTTTTTGTTGTTCAATGGCCTTATGAAACGTAGTCGAGTTCAGGATTGATAATATTTTCTGCCATTCCGGTCTGCTTGTTGTTTCCCGGAGTATTACCAGGTCAAATCTTTCCTTGAAAAGAGGAACAAAACCAAGTCCCATTCTTTGGGCGGCAGCCTGAACGCCAATGCCGATATTCGCTTCGCCATTAGCAATTTTAAGCGCAACCCCTAAGTGAGTATTTTCTTCGTTATTGTAGCCTTGAATTTGGTTGGACGGAATTCCGTGCTCAAATAAATATTGATCTAATCTCAAACGGGTACCTGATCCTTTTTGGCGGTTAATTAAACGTATTTCTTTCTTGGTGATATCTTCCCATGAATTAATACTAAGTGGGTTCTCAGAGTCAAAAATAAACCCTTGCACTCTCTGGGCTAAATTAATAACAGTAAGGTCTTCATAGGGGAGAAGGCGATTAATGAAAGGAAGGTTATATTCCTTTGATTCTTCATCCCAGAGATGAATTCCGGTTATTCCTGCTTCTCTATGGTAAAGAGCAATCAACCCTTCCATACTTCCTTTAAAGTAAACTTCTAGTTCAAAGTTTGAAGCAGAATAGCTCAAAAACTGCGAAAGTAATTCAATTGTAAAGTCGTTGCTGCCCACAAAACGCAAAAAGTTTTTTGATGGAATATTCGGGTGAACCTCAATATTTTCAGACGAATGTTTTTTGTTGGGGTCTCCTTGTAAATACGCCATCAGCGAATCATAATCGATTCGAATTTTACGGCCAATCCTACGCGAAGGAATTTCCCCTCGCTTAATAAGCGCATAGAGGGTATACTTTGAAATTTTTAGAATTTCAGCTGCTTCTTCCGGTGAAAGAGGAGGATGTTCGGTAATTTTAATTACCTCCTTCCGACCAATAGAATTAATTTATATTTCTGCGACGATTTTGCCCATGTCGCTTGTATCGTAACCGCCAATATTAGCAAATTCATTTTTGAAAGCTGCGGAACGGATAATATTCAACATTGCTTGGATTTCAAATGATTGAAAATCCTCTTTTCTTATGACTAAATCATACCGTTCTTTTTTTAGAGGAATAAAGTCTATATTATCAACCTGTCTCGCTATCTTTTCGCTGCCCACCGCCACATCGGCCTCTCCGCTGCTTACAGCGCTGGCAACCGCCAAGTGGGACTGGTTTTCTTTCCTATATCCTCTGACTGAGCTTCCGTATATCCCAAGGAGCTTTAAACTCTCGTCCAGGAGGACTCTTGAGCCGGCTCCGTGTTCCCTGTTGATCATTGTGATGTCATCGCGTCCAAAATCTGCCCAGGTGGTAATCCCTTTAGGATTTCCTTTGGCCACATACAATCCCTGTATGCGGCAGGTAAGGTGAACAATCACTGTAGGAATACCCGGAAGCAGTCTTCGGACATAGGGTACGTTATACTGATCCGTATCGCTATCCCATAAATGCGAAGAAGCGACATTCACCTTATTTTTATATAAAGAAATTAAGCTGTCATAACTTCCTATATACGCTCTAAGCGCCGGGATATTGTGCAGTCTCATGTAATTAGATAGAATATCCAGGATCAAGTCCTGGCCGCAGATAATAAAGCCGTCCTGTTTTTTATCGATTCCCAGCAAGCTGAAATCAGATTTATCATTTGACGATGAATGATTGGCAGACAGTCCCTTCTTCGAACGTGATATATAATCCTGTACGTCACTTTCAGTAAAGCGAACCTTTCTTCCAACTTTATAAGAAGTTATCTCGTCTTTTCTAATCAGGTCATAAATCGTGCTCTTGCTTACATGGAGCATGTCGGCCACTTCTTGTGTTGACAACGCTTTTTTTTCGCCCATGTTGTATCCTCCTTGATTACGGATAATGCACCAAAATAAACTCAAAACGTATATTCTTTGAAATAGGATTGACTTATCGCTTGAATTGATATAAGGTAAGATATAAAAACAAATAATTTATACCATTATGTATCATTTCATATTATATCGCACATTTTGACGATGCGCAAGTGCGAAATTATATGAAATGACACATAGGAAAAGAGATGGATATGGCTTACTTATACTTACTGCTTACATTACTCATCGGAGCCCTGTTTGGATATCTCGTCTATAAAATAAAAGTTCCCGGCGGATTATTGGTCGGGGCCATCGTTGGGGCAGCATTATTAAACATTTGTTTTGGCGCTGCGTATATGCCAAACCAGACAAAGCTATTGGTACAAATTATTGCCGGTGCTTTTATCGGATGCTCCATGGAAAAAAGTGACGTTAAAAGACTTCCCAAGATCATCAAGCCGACCATCATTATGATTTCAGCGTTGCTTATTCTGAATTTGGCTGCGGGGGTACTTATCCATCTGTCGAGTCCTTTGGATTTAGTGACATCTTTCATGTCCGTTGTTCCGGGCGGAATCAGTGATACGCCGATTATTGCCGCTGTCATGGGAGCGGATGCCGCGAAAGTTGCTGTCATGCAGATTGTAAGACAGGTGCTTGGGATCGGCGTGTTTCCTCTATTGATTCGCACCTATGACGACAGGCGTAACAAATTAGAAGAGGACGGTTACAGAGAAGCCTATACGGAAAAACGGCAAAAATCCAAAACAAAATCCTGGCAGGCTTTAGTCTGCACATTAATTGTGGCTGCAATCTTTGGATTGATAGGGAACAAGACAGGCATACCGGCAGGCGCTTTTGTCTTCTCAATTGTATCCGTACTAATTTTGAAGCTCCTCTTTGATTTTGCCTACATGCCAAAAAACTTAAAGAAATTCGCCCAGATTCTGAGCGGTTGTTATTTGGGTAGTACCATAGTGATGTCTGATATCTTGGATCTTCGGTATCTTTTGCTTCCGCTTTTCATCATCATTATTGGGTATATGGCCAACTGCTTTATTACAGGGATCATACTGAGCAAGACCTGCGGTTTCACACGGAAGGAAGCGATGCTGATAACAACTCCTGCAGGCGCTTCGGACATGGCATTGATTTCCTCCGATATGGGCGTGGAGAATACGGATGTCATTATCTTGCAAATTCTACGCGCAGTTATCGTCATGACATTCTTCCCGCAGATTATCAGTTTAATCTTGCATTTTTTCGGTTGATAATGTGAAGCAATGAAAACAAGGAGATGTAGAATATGCCGATCAAAATAGCAATCAATGGTTTCGGACGGGTCGGGCGGCTTGCTTTCAGGCAGTTGTTTGACGCCGAAAATTATGATATTGTCGCAATCAACGATTTAACAGATTCCGAGATGCTTGCCTACCTTTTAAAATATGATACCACACAGGGTACCTATCAATATGCGGATAATGTAAAGGCAGATGAAAACCATCTCATCGTCAATGACAGACGGATTAATGTTTACAGTGAGGCTGATGCTTCTAATCTTCCCTGGGAACAGCTGGGCGTAGATATAGTTCTTGAATGTTCCGGCGCTTACCTGAGAAAAGCCAAAGCGCAGGCACACATAGATGCGGGGGCTAAAAAAGTAGTTCTTTCAGCTCCAGCGGGAACAGATATTCCGACTATAGTTTATGGGGTTAATGAGCAAATCCTGACACCTGAAGACAGGATTATCTCAGCGGGATCTTGCTCCACAAATGCATTGGCCCCAATGGTAAAAGCCTTGAATGATTATGCACCAATCAGGAGCGGAATCATGACTGTAATCCATGGCTTTACGGGTACTCAAATGTTAGTGGATAGTCCACAGAAAAAAGGAAATTTCAGAAGGTCCCGCGCGGCCTCCGCCAATATTATCCCAACCACTGCGGAGGCAGCGAAAGCTGTTGGAAATGTGATTCCAACCCTTAATGGAAAGTTGATCGGTTCGGCGGTGAGAGTTCCTGTTCCGGTTGGCTGTTATCTTACACTTGCAGCAGTCGTTCAAGGAACAGATATCACAGAAAAAAAGATCAATACCGCGATGAAAAAAGCTTCTTCAGAGTGGTTTGGCTATACAGAGGAAGAGTATGTTTCTTCCGATATTGTCGGCATGACCTATGCTTCACTATTTGATGCGACCCAGACATTGGTCTGCAAAATCAGTGAAAACGCGTATCAGGTTAGAGTTGCTGCCTGGTTTGACAATGAGAACTCATTTGTTAGTCAGATGGTGCGAACCACTATGTATTTAGCCGAAATCAGCAAGTGATTTCCGGTTAATTAAATATTTTATCTCCGAGCCGGTTGGCCTTAAATAATATGGTTAACGGCCAGGGCGTACAGCCCTCGGGGTATATTCGGAAACGGATATGCCTTCACTATGAGAAGGAGGTTATGCTTATCGTATAAGTCGGAATAGATATTGGACAGCTATGCAAAAATTTATTTACATTTAATTTTTTGGAGGAAGATTATATGTTTAAAACCACATTATCTAAGATGTTTCGATCATCAATAACTGCTTTATTAATTATTACCTTAATTACGGGGATTGTTTTAACCGGCTGTTCTCAAAACACGGCACAGAAAGAAGATAAGACGGCGCAAAATGCTGCGCAAGGTACAACGCAAAAGAGTTTATTGGTTTATGCCGGATCGGCCAGTAAACCACCCACGGAAGAAGCGGCTAAATTATTCGAGCAAAAAACCGGCGTAAAAGTCGATCTGGTTTTCGGCGGTTCTGGAGCTGTTTTATCTCAGATGAAGCTTGCTAAAAAAGGTGATTTATATTTCCCCGGTTCTTCTGATTTTATGGAAAAAGCAAAGCAAGATGGACAGGTTTATGCCAATACAGAATCAAAGATTTGTTACTTAGTCAGTGCCATTAACGTTCAAAAGGGCAATCCTAAGGGTATAAAAAGCTTAAAGGATCTTTTAAAACCGGGGATTAAAGTAGCTATAGCCAATCCTGAGACTGTTTGCGTAGGACTTTACGCTACTGAAATTATCGATAAAACCTTAACCCCGGAAGAAAAACAAGCCTTTAAAAAGAATCTGATTAATTACACTGAAAGCTGCGATAAAACAGCCACAGCCATTTCGTTAAAAACAGTAGACGCTGTCATTGGCTGGAGTGTTTTCCAGTACTGGGACCCTGAAAAAATCGAAACAATTCCGCTGCAGAAAGATCAAATCCAGCGGGTAGGTTATATTCCCATCGCGATTTCTGCATATACTCAAAACAAGGAAATTGCACAACAATTTATTGATTTCCTGAACTCTGAGGAAGGAAAGGCCATTTTTAAAAAACATAATTATTTTGTTACACCTGAAGAAGCCACTGCCTATATTGGAGCAGACAAACCCGTTGGCGGCGAATACACATTAAATAAGGATTGGATAAAATAATGGGTCTAAGAAAAGTAACGATCTTTTTTGCAGTTTTTACTTTAATATTTTATCTTATCCTGATCTCTTCGTTATTTTCTTTTGTTTCAAAAGACAGGTTTTTTGAAATACTGTTTTCCGAAAGAACCCTATTTTCAATCAAATTAAGCATAACAGCAGCATTTGTTGCTGTTATGCTCTCCCTTATCATAGCGCTGCCGACTGCTTATGCTTTGTCGCGTTATGAGTTTTTCGGCAAGAAATTTATTGATTTAATTCTTGAGCTGCCAATGATTGTATCACCGGCAGCTTTAGGTGCCATCATATTATTCTTTTTTTATAATAATGTGGGAACCTGGATTCAGGAACATGTCCTACAATTTGTCTTTACCTTTTACGGCATAATATTAGCCCAATTTACAACCATCTTGGGCGTAACAATCCGGATGATCAAAAGCGGCTTTGATGATATTTCCCCGCGGTATGAAAATACGGCCAGGACACTGGGAGCGAGTTCCTTTCAAGCTTTTCGCTCGATATCTTTGCCTTTATGCGGCAAGAGTATTTTGGCTACGGTTATCTTTGCATGGGCCAAAGCTGTTGGTGAATTTGGAGCAACCATAACGGTTGCCGGGACCATGGCTATGCGTACGGAAACTCTTCCAGTAGCTATCTTTATGCGCCTTTCTGTTGCCGATATCGATGGGGCAGTTGTTCTGATTACAATTCTACTGGCTATCGGTCTTCTTGTACTGTTTATTGTTCGCCAGGTTCTTGGAGGGAGATCAAATGCTTCGAATTAACGATTTAGGAATGTCAGCCGGTAATTTTTCTGTGAATGATATTAGCTTTTCTGTGCCGGACGGGTGTTGTCATGTACTTCTTGGGGGTACAGGCAACGGCAAAACATTAATTTTGGAGACAATCGCCGGGCTAAGACCGATTGCAAGTGGCGAAATCTGGAATGACGAACATAATATCACCAAGGAATCTCCGGAAAATAGATTCATCAGCTATGTGCCGCAGGATTTAGCTTTATTTCCTCATTTAAATGTTGAAAAAAATATTTTCTATTCCCAAAGATTTAAGAAAAATCAAAGCAGGACCAGTAAAGAAATAACGGAAATTATTGAATGTATGCAGTTGGAAAGCCTTTTGCATAGATCTATCCATAATTTAAGCGGCGGAGAACAACAGCGTGTCGCTTTGGTCAGAGCCTTTGCTTCCGGTAACAAAGTGTTACTATTGGATGAGCCTTTTTCGGCCTTACACTACACCATGAAAAGGACCCTATGGAGCCTGCTGTCGGATATGCAAAAAAAATATAATCTGTCAATTTTAATGGTAACGCATGATTTGGATGAAGCTTATTATTTGGCAGATGATATCAGTGTGCTATACCAAGGAAGGATATTGCAGACGGGAACAAAAGCGGATATTTTTTATAACCCCAACAGTATTGAAGTAACCAAAATAACGGGACATTACAACTATTTTTCAGGAAAGGTATCAAACGTCAAGAATAACGATTGCTTAGTTAATTTTACAATGCTTGGGACTGATTTTTGGGTTAAAAATATCGGGTTAAACCCTGGGAATGAAGTAATATTGGCTATCCGAACAAGCGATATCAATATAATTCCCTCAAGCAGCGATCGTTTATCTAACCGATCAAACACGATTTCCTGCAAAATAAAGAATGTATACGAAACTAGTCATTATCAGCAAATAGTATTAGCCAATGATAAACTAGCTGATAACAACCGAAATGAAATTGTAATTGATATTTATGACAAAAACAATGTTAGAAAGTTTGAAATTAATCAAGAAGTAACTGCTTCTTTTCCAGAGGATGCAATTTTTGTTTTTAAAGCTTAACTGCTAATTATAAAAACTTTCTAAAAAACCTATGAATTAAATAATTTGATCTCCGAGCCGGATGACCTAAAGTTTTCTATGGTTGCAAGCCAGAGCTTTTAGATTGGTCTATTAGGGGAGAAAAGTTCGGGAGGAAATAGTGATGAAACTGCTGATTTGTATTGATGACACCGATAACCTTGAATCTAAGGGTACGGGAGAAATTGCCTCGGAGATGCAGGCGATTATCCAAGAAAAGGGATGGGGTACCTACGGGTTTATTACAAGGCACCAGCTTATCCTGCATCCTGATGTTCCCTATACGTCACATAACAGTTCAATGTGTTTTAATGCGGAGATTCAAAAACAATATTTTGAAGAATTGAAAGCCGTATTGTCCAATCACCTGGGAATCGGCTCCCCATATTGTCAATTTCTCCTTGCCGGGGATTAATAATGTGGATGTGGTGAACTACCTTGACTCTAATGGTATTTATATCTCGAGCGGGGCAGCTTGCAAATCAAATCATACCCGAGGCCCTTCTGTGTTGGCATCACTTGGCCTAAGCCGAGATTTAGCCGACAGCGCTCTCCGGGTAAGCTTTTCGTCTATGAATACGCTGAGCGATGTTGATGCATTGATAGAAGCTGTTACCGAATTCATGAAATCTAATGAAAGGTCTCTTTGATCTCTGACTGGTAGATAGTTGACGATGATGGAGTACGTTGTGAATCTATAAGATTCAAATTGCCATTGGCTAATAGCTCCTACCTTTCAATTTCCGGGAAGGTAGGAGCTTTTATATACAATATCCGTTTTTTTCGACAACACAATTTGACACAGATTTATGCAAAAAGAGTATATAATTAACATAATATGACAAATACGAACCCTTACTTCTTATATGCGTATTTATTATTTTCTGTCAATTAAGGCGGTATTTTATTCCTTTGACTTAACGTAGGCATTAACTAAATAAAAAGATAAGGGCAAAGTTGTCTAAAGACAGCGACGCAAAGCCATAGGGTCTAACGTGCCAATGCACTATGACAGCCTGGTTGCCAAATAGTTTTACGGTATATCCTGCCCTTTTGAGGCAGTTTTTTTATTTGCGTATAGTTGCGTTACCCCCTGAGATTAGGGTTGTTTTTTCATGGCTTTGCTCTTTGCCCCAAGCAAAGGGAGTGTTGCTGATTGCGAAGCATGTTAAAAATTACTCTCCTGAGGTGTGAATAAAGAAGAATTTCATAATGTTCTCTATAAATCTTACTTGACAAACGTCACGGTGGATGAGCCCGCGATTTGCCTTAAGCAAACTGCGGGCTTTTTTACTTGGCAAAAACATGTTGCTTATCAGATTGGGGCTTACAACCGCCATTATTATATATTTTCTCTTTTCTCAAAAAAAGTATTGAAATCCGTCAGGTGCCGTTCCCCGCCCTCTGTTTTGGTTTTTACAAAAAAATCAAAGCGGAGGTCTGAAAATGAAAAAGATCAATTTGCGAGATTATTACCCGTTCTATCAATCTGACTTTTTTGTTGAAGTTGCGGATGAAATCGCTTCATCCCTGAAGTACTTCAAGCTGCGTGAGAATGCTTATAAATTACGCACATACAGACACAAAGCCTATTACTCTCTCGACCGTGGTGACGGTATTGAGCAGGAAATTGTTTTCATTTCCTTGTCTCCTCAAGAGATTTATGAGAGGAGAGTCACCAATCATGAGTTGTATACTGCCATCAACAGTTTGCCGGAAAAACAGGCAAAACGTGTTTATGCTCATTTCTTTTTAGGTATAAGCAAAACCGCCATCGCTAAAGCAGATGGCATCAGTGAAAGCGCAGTTAGGGAATCCATCGAACGCGGACTAAAAAATATCGAAAAGTTTTTAAAAAATTTTCGGTAACACCCTTCGATTTTGCCTGAAAAATGAAGTGGTTATTAGAGGGACAAATTCTTCCCCCTTAACTGATCTTTGACAATTAAATAATTGTTTTATTCGGTACTTTCCCTGTATGTCCTGAAAAGGAAAGCCAGATTGTAGATACGCCAAGACCATTGAAACCTCATTAGACGGGTTTAAGTAAGGTACACATGCCGTTACTGATTGAATGAGGCCAGATGCGAGCGGTCAATATCCATGCAATAAATAAATGCTGGCTGCATTTAAGGCGACGACACATGCGGAGGGATAATGATACTTCCGTCCAGCCACACCCTGCTTAAGCAGGATCACGCAATGGGGGCGGCTTGCAGAGAACCTGGGAGAGGTGGAATTCCTATGAGGACGGTCAGCCTCCGTCCGCCGGATAAGACATAGTCTTTTTAAACCAAAACAGAAGTGCAGTATAGGGGTGCGCCTGTTTATGATCTGCGTGTCTACGTATCCTAAACGAAAGCGCATCCCCTGCTGCCCTAATCAACAATAGAAATAACAATAGTTTGTTGGAAAAAGAAGGGGTTTTTTGAAGATTGATTTATAACGAAAAGGAGCCTTATCTATGGCTAATGAAAAATTATCACAAGAAAAAGCCTACCGGATTATGCTAAAAGGATACCCAGATGTGCTCGATATGAAGCAAATGTGTAAAATTCTTGGCATTAGCCTAAAAACTGGATATGGTTTGATACAGGAAAATAAAATTGAATGTCTAAAGGTTGGCCGGGCCTATAAAATCCCAAAGCCTTTTTTATTTAGCTATCTAAAAATAGGAACAAGCAGCGACAGCGAACAAAAATGAGATTTGCACATTTTACGAACCTTTTTTATTGTGCTACATTCATCTTGTCAATGGCAGGTGAGTGAATAATTTGAAAGGAGAAACCATATGGAACTCACCACAATGCTAAAAATGGTCGGACTGACCGAGGATGAATTGATAGGAGGCTTCATTACACCTAAGAAAGGCTATTATTATACCGTTCTCAACCGCAAGGATCGGAACGGAAAACGCAAGCCCCTATGGACTTCAACCGGGCTTGCCGCAACTGAGGAAAACGAAGCGGAAGCTGAAAGCAAATGCTTGGCGGCAAGAATCCGATATTCCCTTGACTTGAAAAACGGCATAGCTGATAAGGATGAAAAGACGTTTGCGCAGGAAACGCCCGAGGAAAAAAACAATGCTCAGGACGATTCCGATGAAAATTATTCTGAGAATCCCTTGTTTGCAGATTTACTAAATGAATGGCTTGCCTTCAGGCACCCGGATAATATTGTTGTCGGCGAAGATTTTAACTTTGACAAAACAATCAAGCTCAATACCTGGGCTGGTTATGCGGAAAACATCGAGCACAACCTATATCCGACATTCAAGGCTTACGGCTGCACAGTCCGGGAGATCACGCCCGACCTGCTCAAGGGACATTACGCTTATCGGCTAAAACACGGTAAGAAGAAAGCCACGGTTGCGAAGGATTATACCATTATCAACCAAGCATTGAATTATGCCGTCAGCAAAAAGATGATTAGTGTAAATCCGAATAGCGCCATCACCCTGCACAAAATCGAGAAATACAATGCCACTACTCTAAATGTCGATCAGATGCAATATTATCTTGAGTTTATCGTAGGGGATATTATTGAAATTCCTATATTGCTCGGCGGCTTCTATGGGATGCGGCGTAGTGAGTGTGTTGGCACCAGAGAAAACCAGTTTGATTTCAGGTATAAATTCTTTCGGGCCAGCCACACCGTAACAAAAGCAGTGATCGACAAGAAAAAAATATATATCCCGTCCGACAAGCTCAAAACGGATTCAAGCAACCGTACTTATCCTTTAATTCCTTATGTCGAGGAAAGGATAAAAGCTAACCCAACTTTCGTCTGACCTAGGCATAAATCGCCTAGGTTTTTCCTTTTTTTGAGGTTTCGAAACCCGCAAACCCGCATTCTATCAGGGGTAAGGGTCTGAAAATCTCGTTGTAGTGACCTAAAATGTAATATATTCCA
>JAAYUV010000107.1 GCA_012517475.1 Peptococcaceae bacterium
AGCACGATAATCGTTTACTTGCTGGCGTCTGATCATGGATTGCTCTTCAAGATTCATGGATAATCCCTCCTTAAGTAGTCTTGAGGGTATTATCCCAGATCTTAACGAGTAGTTCTATGTGCAAAGTTTTTGACAATTACGTTTCCTCCGCAGAGCGGCGCTCAAAAAACTCAGGGCTTGCGGTAATGATGGTGTCAATGAACTTGACGCTGTCCTTTCGTACCTTGCACTTCGGATTTTCTTTCTGTGCTTTTTCGATGCGGGTCTGTATTTCGCTGTAATACTTCGCTCTCGGTTTAACAAGATGGAAATTCATCTCCGAGCGCTCTTTATCAATGTCGGGATTGCTGGCATACTGCTGCTTTTTTCTTTCGTGGTGCTTCTCCAGAGCGGACGCTGGTCCTCCTCTTCTCTTTTCAAAACGCAAAATCGCATATGGCATAATTTAAACATCTCCTTTCTGCCGTAGTAACGGCGGTGATCGTCAGTTTCACATACCGCCCCGCATGATTGTACAAAATAGCACTAAATAACGGAAATATTTATAATTTTGTCGGTAATTTAATGTTGACATCGCCATAGGTTCCTTGTTATAATAGCACTAACATACTGACGTTTTTATTTTTCTGTCGGCAATCGAGTGGTGATTTTTATGGACATAAAAGAACTTGAAAAGGCTTTTGCAAGCAACAACGGGGTTCTCAAAACCTCGCAGCTTTCTGCGCTCAAAATCGACTCTCGTGGCATTAAGCGCCTGATTTCAGACGGCACAATTGAGAAAATTAAAACCGGATACTATCGTTTTCTATCTGATGATGATACAGGTGAAGCTTCCATTGTATCCCGTCTCTTTCCTGACGGAGTGCTTTGGCTTAATACCGCTCTTTTTTATTATGGATACAGCGACAGAACGCCTATGCAATGGGATATTATCATCAGCAAAAATGCTTCTCCTTCCCGGTTCGAAATTGATTATCCTCATATAAACCCGTTTTTTGTAGCTCCGGAACGGCTCTCTTACGGTGTGACAACCATCGAAATTGAGGGATGCACCATGAACATTTTTGACCGCGACAGGCTCATCTGCGAGTGCCTCAAATATGAATCCGACATGGACAAAGAAACATTTAATAAAGCGATTCAGGCATACATTGCCGACCCGAAGAAAAATATCAGAAACCTGCTGACCTATGCGAAACGCCGAAAGGCGATAAAACGCGTACACGATGTGATTGGAGTGTGGCTGTAATGGATATGGGTGCTTCAGTGATTGCGAAACTGAAAAACAAAGCGCAAAGCTCCGGGATGTCCTTTCAGGTTCATCTGCGGTTGTTCTGTCAGGAAGAGTTTTTGCGGAGGCTTTCGCTTTCAAAATATGCAGACAATCTGGTATTAAAAGGCGGACTTTTTCTTTTTGTTCTGACCGGCTTTAAAAGCCGTGCTACTATTGACGTCGATTTCCTTTTGCGACAGATCCCCGGTAGCGTGGAAGATGCACGGCAGATTGTTTCGGGAATCATTAACACCCCAAGCGGCAATGACTTCATCACGTTTGACATGAGTAGCTTCGAGGAAATCACGCCTCAAAGAAAATACAAGGGCATCAGTTTTCAGTTGATAGGCAAAATAAAGAATACAAAAACACCCTTCAATGTCGATTTTGGCATCGGAGATGTGATTGTTCCTAAAGCGGAAAAACGGCTTATACCTACCCAGCTCGATACGTTTACTCCGCCCGAAGTTATTACATATTCTCTGGAAAGTACCGTGGCCGAGAAGTTCGATGCCATGCTGCAGCGGATGGAACTGACCAGCCGGATGAAAGATTATTATGACCTTTACTTTATCGCCTGCACCTTTGACTTTGACGGCCGCAAGCTGCAGGAAGCCATCATGCAGACGCTGCAGAATCGCGGTACTGATTATGACCGCAGCAGCTTTGATGAGCTTATCAGTTTCTCGGAAAATGACGCCATGCTGGTCAAGTGGCGGCAATTTCTCAGACGCACAAAACTGCCGGATATTGAATTTCGTAAGGTTACAGGCTTGTTGAATACGTTTCTCGGCGGGATTTGGAGTGCAATTGTGAATGAAGATGAATGGCATAAAAACTGGCATTGCCAGACCACCTCGTGGTAATGTTCCAGATGGCCATAGGTATTAACCGTTGTCCGAATGTCGCTATGGCCAACCCAATCCCTGATACGCTCCATGGGCACTTCATTGGCCATCATCAAGCCTACGCACGAATGCCTTAGATCATGGAATCTGACAGGCGGCAACCCGGCTTTCTTTAGCAGATCACGATGCCTGTTAGTTATGTAATCCGGGTCAATGATTTCCCCTAATGGATTAACGCAAATATACCCAAGCCATTCTTTGCTGTATGAGCTGCCGCAAAGCTCCCTCAGTTCCTTATTCTCTGCTATCTTTGCTTTTAGCCTTTCTTCCACATAAGGAACACTGTGCGTTTTCTGCTTCGATCTCGACGGTCATGCAAAGGGTTTCTTTGATTTCCACCTGATAGGTTTTCATAAAAGCAAAGCCTCCTTTCTTGATTTTTGGGCAAAAGAAAAAGGCACTGATTTCTCAGCACCTTATCCAACTTTTCACTATATTCATTTGCAATTATTTATATGTATCTCTTTAAATAATGGAAAATTAGCTTTAGCGGATGTATCTACTTATAGAATTCCTGTGTGAAGCTTCATTATAAATATATCCTTGTTCCGGCAATATTCCTTTTAATTCCGGACGCTCAGTATATATTTCTTGTAATGTTTTTTCTGATAAACTCCCAATAATACTAAAAGGTTCTTCTACTTCAATAGGATAATTAGAAATCATTTTTCTGACTAATTCTTCTGCATGTGCTTGACTTTTTGCAAATACAATACCTTCAAACTTATTTGGAGTTTTTTTACTATTGATTTTGTGATAATAAAAATGAACTGAGTAAATCATAAGTACCTGCTATAATTTCGTAATTCTTCTCCTATACTATACCCAATTTCCATCTCACTGTCTGATCTTCCACAATGCCATTGGATGTGATTTGATGCGACAAATAATATCAGCATCATCGAACAGCAGCTCCGGCTTATACTCTTTTGCTTCAAACCGCTCTAAGAATTCCTGTTCCTGAGGTGTTAATACCATTAATTCTGATATATACTCCTTTGTCGCTTTTTTAGCTGAATCCAAGTCAAATGAATCATGTTTGGTTAACACCGGAAGCAAATCAGTCCTGATTTTATATTTTGTAATGCCATCAATAGCCCCTGTATCAAAGCTTTTATTTATTTCCCTGGCAGATATTGCAGCGTAGAACACCACACATTTTCTGAGAAGCTGTTCTTCACTTTCATCAAACAGCCTAAACTTAATCATATTGTAAACATCATATAAATCTCGTGCCGCAGCTCTGCTTATAAGTGCATTAATCTTGCTGCCGAAAATCTCAAGAGCATTAAGGCAATTCAAATTATATTCACTTTCAAAGTGTTCTGTAATGATTTTCATTTCTTGTACCGGGAAAACATGCGCTCTTAAAGAATAGTTAATTTCTATCTTAATGGTATCTTTGTTGCCACCGCAATTAACATACTCATAAATCCAAGAATCGAGACTGTGAGGTGTTTTAGTTTTGGGACTGAGCTTGTAACCGTTAAGCGCCATAAATTTTGCAAGAGTTGTGTTTATCATAATTCTGTTTTGCAGCATTTCTTCTTTACTGTCATTGCCTAAATAATCAAGGTCAATATCCACAGATAATCTTGGAAGATTGAATATTATTAAATTTATTGCAGTTCCGCCTTTTAAAGCTAATTTACCCTTCAATATTGGATCACTGTTTATATATTCTAAAATATCCGCCAATCGATATACCTTTTCCAATGTATCCCGGATAAATCCAAATTTGGACGCTCTTTGAGAGATATAGTTTTTGTCATAGTTATACAAGGGGCATTCCTCCCTGCTCTACCATTTGAAAAATGCCATCGGGGACAACCAATTTCCATTGACTATCGTACTTAGTGCTTTCTTTCGTTAAATATCTGGTGCTTTTTCCGATTTTACTTTTACAGTAATTTATAAATTCACCGGAAAGATGCAGCTGATCTTTATAATGCTCCAGTATAAATCCTGTTTTCTGATATAAAAACTGCATATCATAAGCAGACAAATATTTGATTAATTGATTCTCATCTAAATAAGGGATGGAAGTGATGCAATTTAGGAGTTCTTCCAGTCCTCCTATTTTTTCAAAATCCTTTATACTATCCACTATAGTACGCTCTAACGAAGTAATCCGAATCCCCTTTGTGTTTTTTGGAGAAACTACTCCCAAATCAAATTGTGAAGGAACATATCTATAAGTTATGCCTTCAAATTCAAAATCAGTAAACCTTTTAGAAGATGATACATATATTTCGTAAAACACCTGATTGGATATTCCCATATATTCGAAAGCAGAATGATGCGATATATAAGCAGTTTCATTTATTGCACAGGCAATATGATACTTAGAAGCAATCACCTGTCCGTCAGCTACGTTAATGCAAGTATAAAGATTGTTTCTGATTTTTTTTACAAGCCCCTTTTTAGAAAGTCTTAACACAAGAGAAGAGGCCGTTTTTTTATTGCCTACAAGATTGCATACATCATTCAAAGTAAAGGTATTCATTTTTGAAAGCTCTGCATATCCGACCATGTTAATCACCTCTTTAAATCCAGCGATATTTTCTTTACTTTTAAAGATTATCAGCCAAATTTTAAATAATTATATTATTTCTTTAAATATATCACGTTATTCTTTGTTTGCAAAGGTATTTATGAAAAATTTAAAGTGCTAACAGCAAATAAAACTTGCAGCTTATTCGCGTTCTCGCGGCTGCCATATCTTTAAGGTGATTTTCAGATAGTCGTTATAATCCTTTCCGCGTTCGGGTGGCTCATCGGACACGGCGTAGGAGGGCGTGAGGATGGTTTGAATGGCCTTTGCCGCCAGCCGTCCGGCCATGTCGTTGTCCAGATGCAAAGCAATTTCCTTGATTTGGGGGAAGTTTTTTAAGTATTGCATGAGTGCGGCAGGCGGGGTGCTTTCCTCGATAATCTTTTTCGGCATATAGATTCCCGCAAGGAACAGCATAGAAAATCCCATGTAGCTGCCCAGTTCCTGGGGTTCCGGCGAGGTCATTTGCTTGCATGCTTCCAGGATGGCTGCGCCCGCTTTGGCCTTTTCGGTTGGGCCAGACGGAAATACAAGAGACTTGCTATGCATCAAAGGCGGGCTAATTACTGGCTTGGTAGAATTGCCAGACGAGAGCCAAAACTATTTGTACACTGGCAAATGGGGATTTTTCCTGGGGCTGGATAATGGGAGCCGGATGAGCTGAGAGGTTCACGTCCGGTTCTGAGAGGGTTGCGCCTTGCTAAGTTCAAGAAGCACAGGTGGTTTGAACAAAAAGGAATTGATTTTTTTATGTTTGAGTAGTAAAATAAGCAAAAAGGTTTTGATATAGAAATTGCATGAAAATACGACAAAATTTGCAAATAGGTTGGAAATGATGATAAATTCCCATTATATATGGGCACCTTGGGAATTTTAAATTAGTGGTGCAACCGGCCAGCAATTAGTTTTCAAATATTAATTGCTGGCTTTTTATGTATTATTGTATTATGGTATGCATACAACATTGAAAGCTATGAAATTCTTAATTTAACATACAGCTTGAGTGAATCTGATAACTTTAAGTTTATGATTAGTATCTGAGTGCGGGAAACAATAAGAAAAATTAAGCTATAGGTCAAATTTTCCAAATAAAAGAGGTCAATTCTTGAGCACAGTAAAAGGAATGTGATGTTAGAATGGAAAAAATATTAATCATTGAAGATTGTCATCTTGTTCGATTACAAATTAAAAAAGTATTAGAGGAAAGTGGTTTTTTAAATATTGTAGAATTAAGTTCTGCTAATGTAATCAGTCAAAGACCACATCTATATCTGAATGGTGTCAGTCTTATCATTTTAGATATAGGATTACCAGGGATTAGTGGGATAGATTTTGCGAATCAATTAAAAGATCATCCAGCATATTGCAATATTCCCATTATATTTATTTCTGGGCATAGCGATTACAAAACTGTGCAAGCTGCTATTGAAGCTGGTGGAATAGACTACATTGCAAAACCATTTGAATTTGATTTACTTGCTAAACGAATAGAAAAAGTTATGGATACTTTTTATGGAAAAATAAAAGGTAAGAAAGAAGACAATCAAACAAAAATGGAGGAAGTTATAATAAATGAATATGATCGGGCAACTCGTGCCGGTACATCTTTAAGCTTTTTGCTTTTTGGAGCAGAAAATAATTATTTGGATGAGGCAAGTTCTATAATTAAGAAAAACGTTCGTAAAATTGATAGTGTACTAGTGATGGAAGATAAAATATTTGTAGTTTTACCGCTAACGGAAGAAAAAAATTTGACCATTGTTATTAATAAACTACAAAATAAATTACTGCAAAACAACATCAATTTGACGTTAGAGAAAGTAGTTTCCTTTGAACCGTCTTCAGAAAAAACGCTGGATGATTTAAAGAAAGAACTGTTTGGTGAAAAATGACTTGAGAGGCTCCTTTGATTGTATTTAAATAAATTGATATTGAAATTGCATCTTGATTTATATTGCTGTAATAGATGTAATAAGCAGAATAGAGGAATAGTTTGGGGAGAATAAAATTGAGGGTGGAAAGCATTCCTAAAAATAAGAAAATACTGCTGGTGGAAGACAGCCGCTTAACTGCTAAGCTTGTAGAAGATTTCTTGCATAAATGCGGGTATGAGATAGAAACCGCTATTACAGGGGAAGAAGCGGTGCAAAAGATAAGTGGCGGCTTTCCGCCAGACCTAATTCTCATGGATATCGAATTGGCGGGGGAAATGGACGGAATAGATGCTGCCCGCAGAATAATTAAATCCCGGGATATTCCCGTTGTATTTCTTACCGCCAACACATCCGGGGAAATTATTGATAAAATAAAAGAGGTTAAGGCTTATGGGTTCGTGTTAAAAGGTATGGACAAAGCTGCATTGCTATCCACAGTGGAAATGGCTTTGAAACTTCATGAAGCAAATACCCATGCCGGAATGTTTGAGCGGCTTTTTGAAAACTCCCTGAATGAACTCTATATTTTTCATCCGAAGTCCTTAAAATTTGTTGCTGTAAACCGCGTTGCCAGAAAAAATCTGGGATATACAATCGAAGAACTGAATACCATGACCCCTCTCGACATCAAACCAGAATTTGACATGGAGAGTTTCCAAAAACTCCTTAACCCATTGTTCAGCGGGGAACAGGAGCAGGTCTTATTTAACACAGTACACCGCCGGAAGGACGGTTCCCTGTATCCTGTGGAAATAAATTTACAGCTTTTCGATTACGGGGGGGAAAAATTATGTCTGGCGTTGGTTGTTGACCTGACTGAACGCAGAGCAATGAAAGAGGAGCTGCAGGAAAAAGAAGCTACATTAAGCACCATTATGGATGCGGCCCGGGATGCCGTCGTCATGCTTGACGGGCAGGGGAATGTCACTTTTTGGAACCCTGCAGCGGAACAGCTCTTCGGCTACTCCCAAAAAGAAATCATGGGGAAGGAACTGCACCGGCTGCTGGTGCCGGATGAACATCTTTATGAGGTTCATATTCAGGCTTTCAAGCGCTTTCAATTGAACAGGGAAGGGAATGCCATAGGGAAAACAATTGAGTTGAAAGCTAAACATAAAGACGGGCGGGAGCTTGATGTGGAGCTTTCACTGTCTGCTATGAGGATCAGGAAGGCCTGGCATGCGGTGGGAATTGTGCGCGACATCAGCGAACGCAAGCAGGCACAGGAGGAACTTGAAAACAGCCGCAAACAATATTTGGAATTAGCTGAAAATGCCCCGATTGGAATTTTAAAATGTGATCAAGAAGGCAATATTATTTATGTGAATCAAAAGACGTTGGAAATACTGGGTTCGCCAAGTATCGAGGAAACAAAAAAGATCAATCTCTTAACATTCCCCTTATTGGTTAGACATGGTTTTTCAAGAAAACTTGAAGAATGTTTGCAAACTAATGAGTTGGGCGTCTATGAAATGAACTATGAATCCAAATGGGGCAAGCACGTCTGGCTGCGAGTGCATGTTAAACCATTGGCAAATAGAAATACAGTAACAGGCGCTCAGGTAATCATTGATGATATTACTGAAAAAAAGCAGCTGGAAGAGGAAAGAAGGCGCAAAGAAGAAAGGTTCCGCCTGATGCTGGAGGGCATTCCCAGTCCGGCCTGGCTTGTTTCAAGGGAACGCCGTATTCTGGCACAGAATAGAGCGGCGGCGTCATTATTTGGGATGAAAGTCGGAGATTATTGCTGGGAAGGCATCCATGGCGGGGAATACCTGCCGGAAGAATACAGGGAGGCATTAAAAAAAACAGGCAGCCCTTTACCCGGCACCAAATGCTATTTCTGTCTCGGAGACGAAGCCTTGGCCGGAAATGAACCGATAAACAGCGAAGTGCAGCTGGCGGGTACTATATGGGATACCTGGTGGATTCCGTTGGGGGAGAATGTCTATCTTCATTATGCTACTGATGTTACCAGGTACAAAAAAATGGAAGAGGAGCTGCGCTGTTTATCTGTAACTGATTGCCTGACAAACAGCTATAACCGCCGCTATTTTACGCAAAAACTGGAAGAAGAAATAGAGCGCGCCAAACGGGCAGACAGAAAGTTTTCCCTGATAATGCTGGATATAGATCGCTTTAAGAGTATCAATGACCGTTTTGGCCATAACGCCGGCGATTTAGTTCTTAAAAGCGTGGCAGAAGTGATTAAGAACAGGATCCGCAAAATAGATACCCTGGCCCGCTGGGGCGGGGAGGAATTTGTGATACTGCTGCCGGATACACCAGTGGATAAGGCTGCGGTTTTGGCGGAAGAACTGCGGGAAAGTATAAGCAAAATGGACGTTCCGGGTGTGGACAGGGTTACTGCCAGTTTCGGAGTTGCCGGCTACTGCCCCGGAGATACGGTTGATACGATAGTACAAAGGGCTGACAACCTGATGTACGAAGCCAAAGCCGCCGGCAGGAATTGTGTGCGGTACATGTATGAATGTGAATAGATATTTTGGGATGAGCGGCCCTGGGGTAACCCGGGGTTTGCTTTTTACAAATGCTTTAAGGGAACATATCAAGTGTTTTTTTTAACCACTTTTCACCGCTCGAAGCAGGTTGCTTATTATGAGGATTACATCAAAAAGCGCCCGGATTGGGAGTTTGCAGGTATATATGCCGATGAGGGAATCACAGGGACAAATACAAAGAACCGCGCTCAGTACTCAAAAACGAATTATAAACAAGGGGCATCTCCAGCAGTACAATGTAGAAAATAGCCACACACCGATTATATCAAAGGAAACCTTTGAGAAGGCGCAACTGGAAATGGCGCGGAGGCGTAAACTGCGAGGAGTTACCGAGGAAAACCGCAGCAGGCACAGCAATAAATATGTCTTTTCAGGAAAGATAATCTGCGGTGAGTGTGGTTCGCGTTTCAGAAGGATCCGCTGGGGTCGGGGGGAGAAGTACAAAAAGTATGTATGTGTATGCAGGAACCGGGATGAAAAGGGGCCGGAAGGCTGCAGCATGAAGGCGGTAGACGAGGAAAAGCTGAAGGAAGCCTTTGTCAGGATGGTTAACCGGCAGATAAAAGACAAAAGATAAGTTTATATCGAGAATGATTGAGAATATAGAAAAAATCTTTGCAGAGAAGGCCAATTCTGTTGATGTTACTGCTATTGATAAGCGGCTGGATGAACTCCGGGAGGAAATGGAGAGGCTGGTGAAACTGAATGCAAAGGCCAATCTTGATGCGGATATTTACGGGGAAGAATATGCCAGGATAACCGGGGAGATGGATGAACTTAAGGCAATGCGTGCAGTTTTTACTCAAGCGGAGTTTAATCGGAAAGATTCTCTTTCAAGGGTTCGGGAGATTGAAAAAATATAATCTGTAATAATATAATTAATGTAAGGGAAACCTGTAAGCGTTCTCAGAAGAAAATATTGCTGGCATCCAGGAGCGTCCGTCTTTGTCGAAGAACAGACCGATTCTATTAAAGAAACCTCCGAAAAAGCCTAAAAAAGCACACCTTAAAGCAAAATCCCAAAGGTGGAATTTGGTAGAGCGCTTAGAGCACAAACTGTGGACTGGAGAGGTGAATTTGATGAGAGTTTTGTTTAGAAATATGCGAGGTCTTCTACACAAAGTGGATAAAGTAACACTCATTTTGAGTTTTAATGCATTGGCTTTAATCGTATGGGCATATATCTTACCTGCAGTCGCTGCTGCAATACTTGCCCTTTTCTTGGTCGTCGCCTGTGCCTTGCGATGGGGATTAATAGGTGGTACAGTGTCGGCCCTTTGGTCTACCGGTGCGATGCTCATTTCCTTTTACTCTCCTCAGTACTCGACCACTCGGAGTTTAATCCTTGGTTCATTGGCATATTTTATTATAGGTATTGGACTGGGCAAAGTTATTGATATCATTCGAAGCCGGCAATTGCAGCTTCAGGAGAGTGAGAATCGCTATCGCAGTCTGTTTGAGAGGGGCAAAGATGCCATTCTCCTTGTGGACACAGAGGGACATATTCGGGACTGTAATCAGGCTGCCTGTGCGCTGCTGGGATACAACCGTGAGGAGATGCTCACCAAGAATCTTCGAGACCTCATTCCGACTGAGGACCTGGCTGCCGAGTCGCTAAAGATTGGCCAGGTGCTTGAGGGGAAACCTATCTCTGTTGAGCGGAAACTTCGACGGAAGGATGGCACTGTGGTGATTGCAGAAGCAAGTCTCTCGAAACTGGAAAGCAAGATGATTTTGGGTATAGTTCACAACATCACTAAGCGCAAAGAGAACGAGATTCAAATACGGGAACAATTACAAACCCTGAGCACCCTATATACCGGAGCACGGAGGCTTTCTGAAAGCCTGGACTTAAAGATGTTAGCTCATGAAATTACTCGCACCTGCGTGGAGGACTTTGGTGCTTCCTTATCTTGGCTGGGTCATGCAGAACCCGATGGTCAGGTGAAAATTTTATTTCAGTATCCCAAGGAGCACCCTTACCCCCGCGATATTGCCGTGCGCTGGGACGATACCACACAAGGCCAGGGGCCTACAGGAAGAGCTATTCGCAGTGGTACACCCCAGATTACCGAGGACATTACCACCGACTTCTGCTTTGCGCCTTGGCGTGAGACTGCTTTACTAAAAGCAGGGTTTTGCACTTCTGCTGCTTTACCGTTGGTAAGCCGAGGACACATTTTTGGCGCGATCAGCCTGTACAGTGACCAGCCTGGCTTTTTCAGTCCGAAGCGCCTCGAGATGTTTTAGGCTTTTGCTCACCAAGCTGCGTCGGCTTTAGAGAACGCTCGCCTTTTCGAAGAGACCCAGCGCCGTCTACGGCACATCCAGGCTCTGCGCAGTATTGATATGGCCGTCACCGGAAGCTTAGATCCGCTCGTCACCTTCAATGTGGCTTTGGATGAGGTCACCCGTCAGTTAGATATTGATGCTGCCTCTATTCTTTACCTTAATCCTTACACTCAGACTTTGAGATATGCTGCTGGGCGCGGTTTTTGCACCCGTAGCGTCGAGAAAACTTGTCTTCGCTTGGGCGAGGGTCTTGCCGGACGTGCTGCATTAGAGAAACGTACTGTGCACGTACCTAATCTATCCGAAAGTAGCGAGTTCACCCGAACTGGTCTTTTTGCTGTAGAGAACTTTACCGCCTACTATGCGGTGCCCCTCATTGCCAAGGGCCGGGTGCTTGGGGTATTGAAAATCTTCCACCGCTTGCCGCATGAAGGCAACAGTGAATGGCTGGAGTTTCTGGAAACCTTAGCTGGACAGATAGCGATTGCCATTGATAACGCTGAACTTTTCCACAATTTGGAGCGCTCAAAAACTGAAATTACCCAAGCCTACGATGCTACTATCGAAGCGCTTTCTTACGCTCTTGATCTTAAGGACAAAGAGACTGAGGGGCACAGTCAACGTGTGACAGAGTTGACACTGCGCATTGCCCGGAAAATGAGGATAAAGGAAGAAGAGCTGGTTCATATTCGGCGCGGGGCACTGCTCCATGATATCGGCAAAATGGGCATCCCCGATGATATCCTCCTTAAGCCCGGAAAGCTTACTGATGAGGAATGGGAGATCATGCGAAAGCACCCAATGCACGCTTACCAGATGCTTTCGCGCATTGAGTATCTGCGCCCGGCTTTGGATATTCCTTACTGCCATCATGAGAAATGGGACGGAACCGGTTATCCACGAGGCTTAAAGGGTGAGAAGATTCCCCTGGCGGCTCGGATTTTTTCTGTGGTGGATGTTTTTGATGCTTTAATAAATGATCGCCCTTACCGGAAAGCGTGGCCGAAGGAAAAAGTGCTTGCAGAGCTCCACGAGCAAAGCGGAAAGCACTTTGACCCCCGGGTAGTAGAAGTATTTTTATCCCTTGCGGAGAAAAATCTTCTTTTTGAGGAAGAGTAAGAGTCTTAACCGGAGGTTGTGCCTTTCTACGTAAGCTTCAATCGAGGTTGTCGTTACATACAGGTTGTACCAGATTTCTTTTTTCTTCACTGAAAAACCGCTCAATATGGGAGTTGTGTGTGATATAACAAGGAGCTGACGTTCAAGAATGATAGTAGAAAAAATGGCAAAACTTTTGCAAAGGCTTTCGATAGAAGTAGGAGCAGAATTCGTAGAAAATTGTGAAATAGCTGAAATTTTATATCATGCAGCCATACGCTACGGTCAGGGCTATTATTTGGGACTGCCATTGTGGTATGGTCTTGTTAAGAAGAAGATCGAGCGCTATGAAACTTTGCTGAAGGAAATATGGACTGCGTCTGAGAAATACCTTGGGACGTTTTCTGTGAAACTTTTGATGGAAAGGGTTGTGTGGGATGTTTCTGCGGAGTATAGAGAAATAGAACTGCTGCAATGCAATGAGGATAGGATATCGTGTGCAGAGATAGCGGCAAGTTTGAAGGAAAACCCAAACTTGCCGGTCGATGATATGTTCATCCCGAGTTTATCAGTTGAAAACTGATAAACTCGGGTGGCTGTTTTTTTGTTGGTATTCCAGATAATCTTTTCAACGACCTTTTATTGTCCTACCAACTGTCCAAGCTGCTGCTCGATGTTTTTACCGACTACGGACTCTCCGCCGAAAATGGCCGCTTCGTCCGGTTTTCCGGCCTTCAAATAATCGACGGCCTGCTCAGACAAGCTGCTGCCCGCCAAAATAATCGGAGATTTGTGTTTGGCCGCATAGACGCTGCCGGCCAGGGCGTCCGGGAAATGGTTGCCGGTGGCGACACAGACAGTTTGGCCGCTTGAACCTAAATTGAAGTATTGGGCTACGGCCAGGGAAGTGGCATAACGGTCGGCTCCGCCGATTCTCACGAGATCCGTTGCCGCCAAACCGATGATTCGGGCAACCTGGTTTTCCACGTCCGCAGTGATGACCTCCTGCAGTCCGATGATATAAACTTTATTGGGCTTGATGGCGGCAATTTTCTGCCTGACGGCGTCGCTGATCCCGTCTTTTTGGACTAAGAGGACGGGGAACTGCTTTTGGGCTGCAATGCTGCTGACAGACAAAGCATCGGGGTAGTGTTCCCCGCTGGGTAGCGGCTTTGACTTCCAATTGGTCCGCTATCTTAACAGAAGTTTCATAGCGGTCCGCTCCGCCAATTCTGATGAGATGGCTGAAACTGCCCGCGCTTATTTTACCTTCCATACTGTTGCCGATGACAGCGGCGCCGCCCAGGATATAGACCGTCCCTTCCGGGTCCAGGCTGGATTTCAGGTAATTAAGGACCTTTTCCTGGTCCGCCTCAGAACTGCCGACCAGGAGAATGGGAGCATTGAGCTTATAGGCCAATACGCTGCCGGCCAGGGCGTCCGGATAATTGTCGGCCAGGGCTAAGACGGCATGGTCAACCTTGCCCGGATAGGCTGCTTTGGCAATGGTCAGAGCCGTGTCGACCCTGGTCGGCCCCGCAAGCCTTGTGACGCCGGGGGTTCCCGTTTTCTGCACAAAAACTACGGCAAATCGGCTGAAGTGGGTGGTAACTGAAAGTCACCTTCCCCGTTGCCGGGTCATACCGGCCGCTGGGGACGGATACGGCTTTGCCGGAGCCGTCAATATACCATACCGTGATATGTTCGGGGTCTTTTAACTCCTCCGCGGTCGGGGTGTAGGGTATGGTTACAGTCACAGGCGCGCTGTCGCTGCTCCAGGCGGTCTGTTTGCCATCTATCTTTAAATTCAGTTCGATGACAGGCCGGTCGCCGATTTGAGCCCGGACATCCGCATCCGGTTTGCTCTTGTCACCGGCAGCGATTGTCAGGGAGACGTTTTGGGCCGCGGCTGCGTCCGCTGCAGTGAGCATGTTGCCCGGAATTGTCACGGCTGCTATGTCGGTCTTTATTTCAACTGCTTTGGATGCATCCCCGGCGGTTAAAAAGCTTGCCGGCAGTGCAGGCTCATAGGCCTTTGCTCCGTCTATTTTAGGGATATCGATGACGACTGTTTTAACTCCTTGATCATCTGTTTTTGACTTAGCAAAGGCGCTGTTCAAGGAGGCTGAACGGGGCTGACGGTCAGCCAGGACCGGTCGGAGACCACCGTCCATGCGGTACTGCCCGAAACCTGCACCAATGTGGCGCTACCTCCCGCCGCCCCCATGGAAACGATTGTCCTGGAAATCCGAAGTCCGGTCTGACCCGGCGCCGTACCCGGACTGACGCTGCTTATTTTTACATAGCCGTCCTCCACCAGCCCCGCGATGTTGGGCTGAACCAGGAGGGAGGAATACAAATAGATGTCCCAGTCGCTTTTCTCTATGACGACGGTCTGATAGCCGTAGGGCGCAAGGGAGTAAGAATGCGTTATTCCCTCGGCGTTTTTAAGCTTCACCTCGTGCGCCACGTTGTCGTTGTTCTGCAGCTCAAAGGTGGCTGTATTATTGACATAGCCAAGAGGGTTGACTGTCACCAATGCCGTGCCGTGCCATTTTACCTGGGACGGATTGACAATCACAAAGGGTTCACCATTATAGCTGACTTGCACCTCGGAAGACGACGGACCGATGAAATACACGATGCCATTGGCGGGAACGCTGACGGGATAGATGCAGGTGCTTACCTGCACATCCAGATTGACCGCTTGCGGGTTCCTGTTGTTGATGGAGTAAACGCCCGCATGATTTTCGTCCAAATATCCGAGGGAATAGACCTCAATTTTATTCTGCGGCAGAGGTATATCGGTGCAAAACTGGTTGTTGGTCGTCATCTGCTTGAAAAGGGAAGAGTCGTAGGAAAAGGCCGCAACAGAATTTTTATACACAAAGATCTGCTGGGTCTGGAAGGACCCGATCACAACCGTTCCAGAAAATTCGCCGGATACATAATCTACGCTCACATCAAAGATGTTGTAGTTGGTAATGTCAAAAACAGCCATGGTAGTGCTGTCGCTGGGCGTGGCCACGATCTCGATGTTGCCCGTCGGGGAGGCCGAGGTCACAAAACGCGACGCCCAGCTGATGGCGCCATCACCGAAATAGGTTTCAGCCGAGTCAGAGCTCGGTATAAAATACATTTTATAATCTGAATAGAAAAAAAGCGCCTGTCCTTCACTACTTGCTGAAGAACAGACGGTCTGTTTTTTGGGTTATTCGTTTTTTCAAGAGGGTTATTCGTTTTTCAAAGCGGGGATTGACTACGCTTCATCGTTTCCGCCAATATAATTGAGGAAGGCGCGGCTGGTGGAGCCGGCATAGGTTTTGCCGATGGGGATTAACGTCCCGCAGACCGTGGTGATGGATTGGGCGGTCATCTTCGACACCTGCCGGCAAGCATTTTTCAGTGATCAGCCGGCTGGCCAAAAATGGGGAATATGATGAATTAAACCATTACCTGGAGAAAGCCGGGTATGACTCCTTCCCGGGGCTCGTTCCTGGTCAGGGCCGCACTGAAGAATGCGTCTGCGGAGTAGTTGTGTTCAGGATTCCGCCTTGGTGTCGTCCAGGGTGGCCGCCTCCATGCCGTGCTCCGGGTGGGAGGTCACCTTCGCTATAAGCTTGTCGAAGAATGAATAGCTACCTCAGGATTGAGAAGTATTATACCGTTGGCTTTGCTCAGCCGGTGGCTGGAATTATGTGATATAATGGCATCAACAGGTCCTGGATTATATCGGGGATTTGACGCTCGATAAGGTCACCATCTTAGGAGGAGACGGCGCCGTCTCCGAGAAGGTCAGGGAAGCGATCTATTAATGGTGTTATCTTGTTGCAAAATTTTTATATCGAAAGTACGTTGGATTGATTGAATTTAATTATTTTTACGTTATAAAAAACCTTGATGTAAACCATACTAAAGAATAATTGTTAATAGGAGGTGAACAAAGATGGCTAAAAGTAAAATGGACAAGGGCATAAAAGAAGTAAAAAAAGATATCAACAAATTCGTGGACGAAGCTAAAGAAAGCACAAAAAGCGCTGTAGATTATATCAAGCACAAGACGAAATAAAAATACGTTGAACAACAAGGGTCATTACTGGGTTTCGCCCTTCAAAGCGAAGCCCTTTCCTTATATAAGCCATGAATCAAAAAGATTCTCTAAAATTAAAGAGAATCTTTTTGATTCATGGCTTATTTCATTTCCAGGTCATCAGGGTTCTTGTCCTTAGCCGGTATGGAATCAGTTTGTTGCCCCGTCAAGGATGATTTATTTTTCATCTTTGATTCCAATTCCTTCGTACTTTGAGCAAATAAGCTAAACTTACTAGGCATTGCGTAACCCCCTAACTGTTTTTTCGCTTTATAGCAATAACTAAAAAGATGCAAAGAATCCATTTATTACTAGTATTCCATTAAATGTGTAAAATTATGCTTGCTTATGAAATTTCGTTGTTGACACACTGCAAATATACAAAGGAGAAAACTCCGGCAATAAACAGAAGAAGACATCCAAAAATATAAAGGGGTCGAAGCAGCAAAAAGACACTGGCAGATGCAAATAGGGTAAGCTTTGATGCCATTACAAGGTCAAAACGGATATGATAACCTCCAATGAGTCCAATCATACTGAATGGCAGTAAGGCCATGCGTATATTCTTCAAGGTTCCGATATAAGTTATACTGATAGGTACCTCAAAATGGTTAAGAAATAGATATTGAAAGGAACAGCATAAGCAGATTAATCCACCTAAAATCCCTAATAGAAACGGGAAAAAACGCATCACAGTAAACCTCCTCGAAAAGATAAGCTCCTGATTCCGTATTTAGCCGGCATCGTCCGAATAATTGATTAATACAGAGCATTCTACCCGTAAAGCTTTGGCTATTTTCACCAGTGTTTTTATGGAAGGAACAGTTTTGGCTTTTTCGATTTCACATAGATAAGAGATAGAAATACCAGCACGCTTTGCCAGCTCACTTTGTTTCATATTTTTTGCCTGGCGAACCAGGCGAATATTGTGTCCTAATAACATAGAAACACCTCCAGGTACTATTTTACGCTTATAGCGTAAAAACGCAACAAAAAATATCGCTTCCAGCAAATAAAATTTTTGATACAGATGAATGCGCACTGAACAAAACTGACGGAATAAGGTGTTGGCAGTAGACGAAGAGAGATTGAATAGATATACTATAATTAATTCGCTATAGACGAAAAAAAGAAGGTAAGGACCATTGACTGTTGGAGAAAGAATTAAAAACAGAAGAAAAGAACAGGGAATTACACTCAGCGTTTTAGCCGAGAAATGCAAACTTTCTATTTCATTTTTAAGCGATATAGAACATGGCAGAAGAAAGCCTGCTCTGGATAAGCTGGGAAGCATTGCGAAAGGGCTTGAGACAACAGTGTCTTTTTTATTAGGGGAAGAGCCGGAAGAAGTGGAAAGAAATGAAGGGTACAAGGAATTGAGCGAAACTGGCGAAAGAAGTTTAGAGTTCCGCGAAGTGCTTGAGAAAATAGAAGGATTTGAAGAGTGGAGTCATGAAGATAAACAGGAACTGCTTACTTATCTTAAAATTAAAGAAAAGATAAGGTGTTCGAAACCAAAAAAAGGAACAGTAAATCATAACAAATGAGACAGGAAAATAATTCACCTGTCTCTTATTATTTAACAATTTTGCATTAATTGGTTTAATGTGGTAAAATCGATATATGTAAAAAAATGTAGAATATGCGCAAAAGAGAAAATACTATATCAAAGCAAAAAAGATTTTAGGCTTAAGAATTACGAATTAGGCTAAATTTCTCATGGCAAAAAGTGGTAAAATAGAGTACATAAAACAAAGAAAAACAACATAACCTTGATAATATAGCAAAATTATTTCTTACAAAAGTAGGAGGATTATGAAGCACAGATTTACCTACGTGTAATCCATTAAGGAGGAAAAAAAAGTGATCACAGAAAAAAGGATTAGCCGGTTCCTGGCTGTAGCCTTGGTAACATTCATGTTAGCAACACAGGCTATATTCCTGGGAACAGCTGCCTTTGCCGAGAACAGGGAAAAAGAAAGCCAAAAAGAAATCAACATATGGGAAACCGCCGAATATCAAATTTATAATAAGGAGAATATCGATAAGCTTGCAAAAGAATACCAAGTTGAACCAGATTACCTCTATTATATTGCTGAGGTAGAAAGAACCTATAATCTGGAACCTTATGAATTGTTTGCTTTGATTTATATGGAATCAAAGTTCGTTCCGCAAACTAAAATGGATGGTGGTTCGCTTTCTTACAATACTACACAAATGAAACTGTCCACCGCCGTAACTGCTTATATGGCAATTACCCAATATTATGAAAAAAACATTCCTTATCCGACTCATGATTTGCTTAATGAAAATAAATATTACGCGACGTTGTTAGCAGGAGGCTACCTCAAATACTTGCATGAAACATATAAAGACAAGTATGAATCATATACTGCTTACCGTATGGGTATAACAGGCAGATTGGGTTTCTTTAAAAAGAACGGGGACTATAGGTCTCCTTATGCCCTCCAGCTTGATCAAATTAGAAGCTCCCTGTTACAAGGAGCTACAAAAATCTGACAAGTAAATAATTTTATATTTTATAAATATTCCCTGACTCGGCGAAGGCAAGGGGTCGTCTCGAATTTTTGAGACGGCCCCTTTGCCGTTCTTAAAAGGAAAGTATGTTTAAAAACCAAAAAAATGGAAAAAATAGTTAATGAGATTAAAACTCACCATTTAATTTTAATTTACTTGTGAATAATGGGACTTTAAGGAGGAAATTACAATGTTCCCGGTAAGGGAAATCAGGCGTCACTGGGGCAAAGCTTTGGCAGCGCTATTCATTGCTACACAAATACTTTTTTTAGGATTCTTAGTTTATAACTATTCGCTTCAACCAAAAACCGAAAATAACAATAGTACGTATATAACAGGTTTAAAAGATAATTGGGAGCTTATTTCTGTTGAAACCAAAAAAACTAATATTGATACTAGAGAAAAAATTAGCAATCTTGCAGCAAAATATAAATCAGATCCGGAATATTTACACTATATTATTCAGGTTGAGAAGACATTCAAATTGGAACCCTGTGATCTTTTGGCTCTGATCGCGCAGGAATCAGGATTTAAACCTCAGACTCATATGGATGGGGGGTCCTTATCCTACAGCACAACCCAGATGAAGATGCCAACTGCAAAAACTGCCTATATGGCGATAACTGAATACTATAACATGGAGATACCATACCCTACGGATGAGTTACTGAGGGAAGATAAAAATTATGCTGCTTTTCTGGCCGGAGGCTATCTCCGCTACCTGAACGATACCTATAAAAATAAGTATGAATCCTATACAGCATATAACTTTGGGATTGGCGGAAGAATGATATTCTATCAAAATAACGGTCATTTCAAATCGCCGTATGCTATAAAAGTTGCAAGCCTGGGAGAATCATTTGTTAAATATGTTGGAAATGAATATGACAGCATAAACAAGGATGAAGTAAACTGGATGGATGTTGCGGCTGTATTCAAAAAAGGTGCTCCGGAAAAAATCATCTAAGTATATTCAAAAAATAAGCGAGACAAAAAGATTAAGGCTCCGGTACAGGAACCTTAATTTTTTTATAGAAAAAAGTACATTTTGACGTACCAATGAGAAAGCACGAACATTTCTGAAAAATTTTCTGATTATTAGAGTAATTAGAAGGAATTTGTAGAAATTCCTAGAAGTATAAAAACCAAAACAAATTAATATTCATTTCATTTGCTTATTCTGAATTGCATCAGAAAGAACTGAACCCCGGTTGTCTGACATAAGGCCTATTAACCACCTTGTTTCTCGATTTGCGGAGTTACAGGTGGTTTTGTCGTTTAATTTTAGGAAAAAACTTGGCTGGAGGCTGTTGCAGTGAATAATGAAACGGTATGGATAATACTTCTGGTATTTTTTGTAGCAGGGGCTGTTATCCCGTATGGATTAAACAAAAACCGAAATCTGGCGCTTGTAACCGGCTGTCTTTTTGCAGTGGCAGGAAGTACAACGGCACTCTGGATGGGGGTAAGAGGATTAGTTTCATCCGATCCAATTCTCATCTTAATGGGCAACATTTTGCCCATAACCAATTTGGAGTTTTATATCGACGGTTTAAGCGGATTTTTCTTAATTACAATTGCTTTGGTATCCATTCTGACGAGTATTTACTCGATCCAATACATGAAAATATACGGGCAAGAGAATCTGGCATGGTGGAGCTTTTGTTATAATTTATTTTTATTGACCATGATGCTTGTGGTTACAGCCAATAATATCATTGTATTTCTCATTTTTTGGGAAATGATGACACTCGCTTCCTATTTTCTGGTTACTTTTAGTTTCAAGCGAGAACAGGTTCGTAAAGCCGGGTTTGTTTATCTGGTTATGACACATATCGGAACAGTGTTTATTGCTTCGGCTTTATTTCTTCTGGCTGGAAGCCAGGGGGGATGGAACTATGCCCATCTTGCAGCAGGCAGCGGCATGATGAATGACCAGACCAAGAATCTAATTTTCGTTTGCGCATTAATTGGTTTTGGCACCAAAGCGGGGATCGTTCCATTGCATATCTGGTTGCCCCAAGCTCACCCGGCAGCTCCTACCAATGTATCCGCCCTCATGAGCGGAGTCATGCTGAAGACAGCGATTTATGGAATAGTACGTTTGATGATTGATTTATTAGGTACGGGTCCGTCATGGTGGGGAGCCGTTATCATTGTCTTAGGGGTTATTTCCGCTTTGGTCGGAGTTGTATCCGCACTGATGGAACATGATCTCAAACGCTTGCTGGCTTATCATAGTGTGGAAAATATCGGGATCATCCTCATGGGAGTAGGAACCAGCATGGTTTTTTATTCGTGGTCAATGCCTGTACCTGCAGCTATTGCTTTAGCGGCAGGCTTGTTTCATGTTCTGAATCATGCAATATTTAAGAGTTTATTGTTTCTTTGTACAGGGTCTGTTTATTATGCTACACATACCAAAGATATTGAACAACTAGGCGGATTAATCAAAAAAATGCCTGTAACATCCATTTTATTTTTGACAGGGGCAATTTCTATTTCTGCAGTACCGCCTTTTAACGGTTTTGCCAGCGAATATCAACTGTATCTTTCCCTGCTCCAATTATCTCATCAGCACCAATCCAACTTCTGGGTTGTTGGAGGGATTTTAGGCTGTACCGCGCTGGCGTTAACGGGAGCATTGGCAGCAGCCTGTTTTGTGAAGGCTTTTGGAATCTCTTTCTTGGCTTTGCCCCGGTCAGCAAAAGCAACCGGTGCCAGGGAAGTTCCATGGAATATGACGTTGAGTATGATCCCCCTGGCGGCCTTGTGCCTTATTCTTGGGGGAGTATCCGGACAAATGATGAATCTGCTGGCACAAATCGCAGTTCAACTAAAGGCAGGATCCCCTATACCATTAATCGGAACTTATCCATATCAGATATTCCTGCTGTTTGGATTCGTCATAGTTATTCTGTTCGGGTTGACCAAGCTCTCAGGGGCAGGGAAGGAACGCAAATCACAAACCTGGGGCTGTGGTATTGAAACCAATGCGGAGATGGAATATACGGCGGCATCGTTTTCCCAGCCGATTCGCAGAGTGTATCGCCCCCTTCTCAAACCGACGAGAAGTATCACCACAGGGTTTAACGGTCAGCCTTATTTTGGATACAGAATAGAATTTCATGAGAGAATCGGGTCGAACTTTAAAGACTATTTCTATGTACCGGTAAGAAAATCGGTGATAGAAATCTCCCGTAAATGGCAAAACATCCAAAGCGGAAATATCAATTGGTATTTAGGGTATATTTTTGTTACTTTAATCATTTTACTTGTGTTCTGTGCAAAGGGGTGATGGGCTTGAATGATTATGGTTGGTTAATGATCCAGGGAATGTTGTTGCTCCTTTTTTCACCATTGGTAAATGGAATAATTAAAAAAGTGAAAGCAAGAATCCAGAGGCGCGTAGGACCTTCAATCCTACAGTCTTACCGGGACGTTATAAAATTTTTAAAGAGAGAAGCGGTTACATCTTATCATACTTCATGGATAACCAGTGTTACGCCGTACGTCTGCTTCAGTGCATATTTTGTTGCCGGAAGTATGATTCCTTTATGGAGAAGTATCTCTACCAGTGATGTGATTGTATTTATATATCTATTCGCCTTGGCCAGATTTTTTTTAGCTCTTTCAGCCCTGGAACCGGCAAGCGCTTTTGGCGGAATGGGTTCAAGCAGGGAAATGATGATTGCAACACTTGTTGAGCCGGTTTTGGTTTTGGGATTGTTCGGAATGGTTGCCTTTGTCGGGACAACAGACTTAGGAATCCTTACGGGGGCAGGGCAAAACCCCGCCGGGATTTTTGCCTTTATCGGTTTGCTGTTGGTTACGGTAGCCGAGACCGGAAGGATCCCGGTAGATAATCCGGATACGCATTTAGAGCTCACCATGGTCCACGAAGGAATGTTGTTGGAATATTCCGGAAGACAGTTGGGCTTATTGCATTTGGCAGCAATGGTAAAGCAAACTATTCTGCTTGTGCTCCTGGTTCAATTGTTTTTTCCTGCTCCAATTATTTCAGCCCCCTGGTTCTTCCTGTTGTTGGCTGTCAAAGTAGTGTTTCTTGGTTTCATTCTGGCCTTGATAGAAAGTACCAACGTGAAAATGAGGTTGTTCAGACTTCCGGAGTTGCTGGTGGGGGGAGCGGTATTCTGCATCATATCTATCTTTATGAAGTTTTTTTAAAATCATAGTAAAGGGGAGAAAGCTGCATTGGAAACAATCTATGGATTTTTCTTTTTAATGGCAGGGCTATTGATGTTGCCGATGAGAAGAATAAAAGTTAACATTGCTCTCCTGTCACTTCAGGCTCTGTTTTTAAGCATAATCGCTTTTTCAGAGGGATTAGGTTCCGCTTTTGAGTGGCATAGTGTGGCAATCGGATTATTAACGTTACTGGTTAAAGTAATTGCGCTTCCCTTAATCCTGTTAAGACTGGTCAACAGCCTTCAAGCAGATCAGGAAAAAGACATGAGTGCCGGACCGATTGTTTCTATGACCATAGGTCTTTTAATCGTTGGCTTAACATTTGGTTACATTGTCCCCGTACTTCTGCAAGATATTCGGGTAGGACATGACCTGCTGGGGGCAGCTGTAGCGACCATTTTATTCGGATGCTTTTTTGTGGTCAGCAGACGGTGTGTGCTGCATCAGGTTCTTGGAATAGTGGTCATGGAGAACGGTTTATTTTTAAGTGCATTGGCAATAACCGGCGGGATGCCGATCATGATAGAACTGGGTATATTTTTTGATGTCTTGGTTGGGGTATTGGTAATGGGTGCAATCATCTACAAAATCAGTGACAGTTTCAAGTCACTGGATATTAAACGTCTGAATCGGTTAAGGGGGTAAGGGCATGATATATTTGCTGCTGGCTGCTCCTTTGATCACTGCCTTGATTTGCCTATTCCCGATGAAATTAAGAAAGTGGGAAATCATTAGCAGCCTTGGTGCTATACTGACTGGAATTGTGGCAATTGCCTGTATTCAAGACTATTTTTCCAAAGAAAAACCGATTGAACATTACGGCCTTTTTTTGGATGGACTATCAACAGTTTTAGTATTTGTTATTGCGATGTTGGGTATGATTTGCTGCCTTTATTCCATCAGGTACATTCGTAAAGAAATTGAAAGGCAGGAATTTGAGGAAAAAAGAGTCGGCAAATTTTATTCTCTTATCCATATCTTTATCGCGACAATGTATCTTACCGTACTGGCTGATAACCTTGGCGTCATGTGGGTAGCTATTGAGGCCACAACCATTGTATCCGCATTGCTGGTCGGTTTTAGCGGCCATAAAGAAGCGCTGGAGGCTGCGTGGAAATATATCATTATTTGTACGGTAGGAATCGCTTTTGCTATGTTAGGGATTATCCTGACGTATTATGCTGCCCAAGCTACGGCGGGCGAGGAACAGTTTGCCTTAAGCTGGCACTCGCTGTATCCGGTTGCACATCATCTTAATCCGTCGTTAATGAAATTAGCCTTTATCTTCATCCTTGTTGGATTTGGCACCAAAGCCGGGGTGTTTCCCCTTCATACCTGGCTGCCCGATGCACATAGTCAGGCGCCCTCTCCCGTCAGCGCCTTGCTTTCAGGGGTATTACTAAACTGTGCTATTTATGCGATTATACGCTTTCACCTTTTAACTATGGAAGTAACCGGAAGCAATTTCTCATCCGGATTAATGATTCTGTTTGGAATTATTTCTATGATCGGTGCTTTTCCTTTTATTCTGGTGCAAAAGGATATCAAACGACTTCTTGCCTATTCCAGTGTAGAACACGTAGGCATTATTATTTTAGGGATTGGCCTGGGAGGTACATTAGGATATACCGGGGCCTTGCTTCACTTAATCAACCATGCATTAGGGAAGGGAACATTGTTCCTTTGTGCAGGAACGATTGTGCAGGAATACCGGACCAAGTTCATTCAGAAGATGCAGGGAATCGGGCAATTGCTGCCCGTTACCGGGACCGTATTTCTGGCAAGTCTATTTGCGATTGGGGGGGCGCCTCCTTTCGGATTGTTCGTAAGTGAGATGAGCGTTGCAGGGCGGGGCTTTCAAGTATACGGTTTCGGATTGGGCTTTATTTTCCTCATGTCTGTAGCCATTGTTTTTACCGGTTTGGTCTATTTTGGCGGGAAAATGTATTTCAGTGATCTGCCCAGCCGTTTTAAGGTCAAAGAACCGTTAACGATTAATCATGTCCTGCTTATTCTGCCCCTTATTCTACTGGTATTTCAAGGGATATATATTCCGGAATCTATTCAAAATATATTTTTCAAAGTAGTAGAATCCATGATAGCCGGAGGTGGTAACCATGTCTAATCCCCATTTCTGGGAGGAACTCCGCAGTCAGAAGTGGAGCGGAAACCTCTCCATGGCAGCAGGAAAAATTCGCCTGGATGTAAACCCTAAAAATTATCGCGATGTATTGGCTTTTCTTGAAAAAAGCCGGGCAATTTTGCTTACTATGGCAGGAACTGATGAAAGACCGATTAATGGCAATTTTGGGGTTTATACAGTTTTTTATTTTCCTGACGCCAAAGAGATCTTAGAAATTGCGTTGTCCATAGAAGAGGAAGAATTACGCTATCCATCTGCTACTCCGATTTTTGCATCCGCGCATTGGCTGGAAAGGGAGATCAGGGATATGCTGGGCATTATTCCCGATGGACATCCCGATTTGCGCCGGCTTGCAGTCCATCCTGATTGGCCGGAAGGCCTATTTCCCCTGCGGAAAGACTTTGTGACCGGAACAAAGGTACCAAGGGTTGAAGGGCAAATCGACTTTTGTACGGTTGAAGGGGAAGGAATATATCAAATCCCTGTTGGTCCGATTCATGCCGGAATTATTGAACCGGGGCATTTTCGCTTTTATGCGTTTGGAGAAGATGTCATTAATCTGCAGGCACAATTATTTTATACGCACCGCGGAATAGAAAAAGAGGCAGAAGGGAAGCATTTTTCAAATGTAATGCTTATTGCGGAAAGGATATGCGGAGCATGTTCTGTATCGCATGCATTAGCTTACGCCCAGGCGGTTGAATCTTTGACCCAGGCTGAAATTCCCGAAAGGGCAAAGGTTTTAAGAACAATTCTTTCTGAGATGGAAAGACTGTATAACCACATCGGGGATATAGGGAATATGTGCGCCGGGATTGGCTTTGCTTTAGGGATAAGCCGGGGGGCCATTTTAAAAGAGAAAATTATGCGCCAAAACATGAACTTGTTTGGACATCGTTATCTAAGAGGAACCATAATTCCCGGCGGAGTCAAAAAAGATCTTCCTGAACAGGATTTGTGTTCCTGGTTGGATGATACGGAAGCGGAGCTTAAGCAATTAACCGATTTGATCTTATCTTCCAACGGATTGCTGGAAAGGATGCAGACCACAGGCGTATTGCATTACGAAGATGCCTGGGCGTTAGGAGCGGTTGGGCCTGCCGCAAGGGCAGCCGGCCTTGACCGGGATTTAAGAAGAGATTTGCCCTACGCCGCATATCAGGAGTTAAGTATGAGAGTACCGCTCCAGCAGGATGGAGATGTTTACTGCCGCTTACTTCAAAGGATTGAAGAATGTGGTGTAACATTCGATCTTCTGCGGCAGGCTTTGAATATTTTGCCGCAGGGAGAGCTTTCTGCGGAAATTACGGAATTACCTCCGTATCAAACAGCATTAGGGTGGACCGAATCGGCCCGCGGGGCAAATGTTCACTGGATCATGAGCGGTGAGAATAATACGATCTACCGATATATGGTACGGTCTGCGTCACACTGTAACTGGCCCGTACTTCCACTGTGTGTACCGGGTAACATTGTCCCGGATTTTCCCTTAATCAATAAAAGCTTTGAATTGTGTTACGCATGTTTAGACAGGTAGGCGGAGGTATAAGATGTTTAAGGTTTTTTCTGCTTTAGCCGGAAGTAAAGTCGTAACGGAAAGAAGAGTCACATCGGAGGATGGAATCAATAAGGTTCCCGTTATCCAATTTGATCATTGTCCGAAAGATTGTGACAGGTGTATTACAACTTGTCCTGCAGGAGCAATAACAAAACAGGGTGTAAATGCTTTGCATTGTATTTACTGCATGCACTGCAGGGAAATCTGTCCCGAACACCATATTGGTTTGCAAGATATACCGGTTATTACTTCTGATCATTCCATAACTGAGATCGGCAAATCCCTCCAGCAAAAGATCAAAAAAGTTTGCCGGGGATCTTTGCATATTCGCTATGTTGATGCAGGGGCCTGCAATGGCTGTGATTTTGAAATCAATTCTTTGCCAAACCCGGTTTATGACATCCAACAATATGGAGTGGATTTTGTTGCCTCTCCCCGCCATGCAGACATGCTTCTTATAACCGGAGTAGTAACAAGAAATTTGGAAATTGCTCTGATAAAAACCTATGAAGCCTGCCCAAAACCCGCTTTGGTAGTGGCTGTCGGCTCCTGTGCCTGCGGTGGAGGGATATTCAAAGAAGCCTATGCTGCCGGAGGCGGGGTAGATAAACATCTTCCTGTGGATGTGTATATTCCCGGATGTCCTCCAACGCCTGCTTTGATTGTGAAGGGAATACTCACAGCCTTGGACAGGAAATAATAATAGAAGAAGTAATAAAAGAAGGCTTTGGCAAAACCAAAACCTTCTTTTTTATTTTATATTATCTAGTTTCCCCTGATAAAGTCCAGTCAAACAAAAACTAATCTCCGGATTCCTTCCCAGTTATACTCAGATTTATCCCGTTATTTCTTTTCTTTGTCTTAGTTTGTCTTCACCTTGAGCATTTTGGCAGCTCTTAGAAGAT
>JAAYUV010000051.1 GCA_012517475.1 Peptococcaceae bacterium
AGCACGATAATCGTTTACTTGCTGGCGTCTGATCATGGATTGCTCTTCAAGATTCATGGATAATCCCTCCTTAAGTAGTCTTGAGGGTATTATCCCAGATCTTAACGAGTAGTTCTATGTGCAAAGTTTTTGACAATTACCCAGGTTAACACTCTGGTCAGCTAATCTTCTTAATCCAATAGATTTGCACTTTAGACCCAATCAAGCAGACTCGTCACCAATTATGCATATATAAACGTCTCTTATAATAAATTTACCGTGTCTAGTATTTTTATGGTAATTATATTTTAGACAGGTTTGACAAGGACTTTTTAGTGAATTTATAGAATTTTATCTAGACGGGGGGAAGATCTTATGGAAGGGTCTGAAAAAAAAAGAATTAGTAGATTAATGGTTTTAGTATCAATACTAATAGTAATTCTATGTTTATTTGGATGTTCAAGTAAATCGAAAGAGATATCACAAAAACCCACAAATTCTTTAGAATCTAATACGGACACCAAGACTACCTCAGCTGAAAGTAAAATTCAAAATATTAAATTGCATTTGAATAAAGCTGATATTTACGGTATTACCGTTTCCTATGACAATAACTATGTTGCTTATGTTCAGGGTGATCCAAAAAACTATGAAGGGCAACTTTATCTTTGGGAGATTAACAATAGTATTTCTAAACCAGTTGAAGGAATAAAGAATCAAATTAGCTCATTAATCTGGTCCCCAAATAGTAAATATTTGTTTGTAGATAGCGGGACTTCAATATATAGGGGAGGAAAAATAGTGAATGTAGCGGAGAACGAGTTAATGGAAGAAATCAGATATATTGGTAGCGTAAACTGGTCGCCCGATTCGAATTGGATTGCTATTGGTTTGTTAAGTACTATTCCACCGATTACTCCTACTGAACTTAATGGAACAATAGATATGGCTGTCTATAATATTCAAACAAAAGAGAAACGGATTATCGAAAAAGCAACAAGCGAATATGATTTTATCCCGAGAAAATGGGGGAATGATTGGAAAATCTACTATGACAAACATTATTACAATGGAAAACCAATGGAAAGTATGGTTTATACGTTTAAATAATTGTTCAGCAGCGATTCAGAGTGATAGAAATATTAAAAAAACAAAGGAACATTTAAATATGGTTCCTTTTTTTTATCCTTCAAAGCAAGACTTGCGTTTTTAGATCATAGATTATTCTGAGACTAAAAAGATGAACGGGAGTTGGCGGTCATGAACAGCAAAAAGCAGAAAGTTTATGAAATCACGGGTGCTCTCGATACAAGTATGAGTTATGCCGTATTAGCCAATGCCGACAGGTTAAAAAAACACCGGCATGCCTGGAAGGTTTGGCATACATTAAAAGATTTCGGGTGTAAAGTTTTTATGGTGGCTCCGGAGTTATCAAGATTTGAAGGAAGTAAAATCTATCCGGATTTGGCCAGCTTAGAGGGGAAAATTGATGTGGTTATTCCCTGTCTGGGTACTGAGTACCTGCAGGAACTTGTAACACAAACGGCAGGGAGCGGCGCAAAATATATTTGGTTTCAGGAAACAAATTGGACACCGGATCTTGACGCCCAGTGCCGGGAAAATGGAATTGAAGTCGTCAGGGGATGTGTTCTCAAACATAAACTGTATAAAAGGCCTTTGGCTTACTTTCATCCGTGTTATTGGCATGGCTGGAAGGAAAAAAAAGTACCGGGCAAATATCAAAAAATTTAAATGCTTTCCAATAAAATTACTAAGATAACCGCATTTAAATAAATAATAATGAACTTAACAAGGGCATACTAAAACAACCAAATTAATTTTCGGGAGGTTTTATGTATGCTGAAATTCCGATTAAGATCTTTCATAGTACTTCTCGTCAGTACGTGTTTTTTATTCTGTAATGTCTCGCCTGTGAAGGCCGCAAATATTGAAACATCAGCAGAAAGCGCTATTTTGATTGATGCGGCGACAGGCAGAATTCTTTACGAGAAAGAGTCTCATAAAGAACTGGCCCCTGCAAGCGTTACCAAGCTGATGACCATGCTGGTTGCCGCAGAGGCCGTTGAATCAGGAAAAGGAAAACTCAAAGATATCGTCACGGCCAGCGAAAACGCTTGTTCATTAGGGGGTTCGCAGATCTATCTCGAACCCGGGGAAAAGTTCTCGCTGGAAGAAATGCTGATCTCCATAGCGGTTGGCTCCGCAAATGACGCCTGTGTTGCCGTAGCAGAACATCTCTATGGATCGCATGAAGAATTTGTGGAGGCCATGAATAACAAAGCGAAAGAATTGGGTTTGAATAACACCCATTTTGTCAATGCTTATGGTCTTCCTGCCAAAGGGCATTATACGAGTGCTTATGACCTTGCCATATTAGGCAGGGAAGCGCTGAAACATCCGCTAATCACAAAGCTTACATCGATTAAAGAATATGATCTCCGTCATGGGCAATTCAAACTTTGGAATACCAATAAACTATTGTGGTGGTATGAAGGAACTGACGGTTTTAAGACCGGATGGACACAAGAAGCCAAGTATTGCCTGGCATCAACCGTCAAAAGAGACGGATTAAGACTGATTTGCGTGGTGATGGGTGTTCCTGAAGCACGAGGCCATTTTTCGGAGTCCATGAAGATTTATAATTATGGTTTTGCCAAATACATGTATAAAGAATTTGCTCCGGCCGGTTCAAAACAGGGAGAAACCGTGGTTTATAAAGGATCAAAGCCTATCGTGGAGCTTGTTGCGAAAAGTCCTGTAGGGGTATGTGTAGAAAAAGGAAAAGATAAGAATTGCTGGACCGAGATTAAGCTAAGCAAGCAGGTAAACGCCCCGGTAACTCAGGGACAAAAACTTGGTGAAATTATCATTCACTGCGGACAAGAGGAATTAGGCAAGATTGACCTTCTTGCCAAAGAAAATGTAGATAAAGCTGGTTTCCTGGAAATCATCAAACGGACGATTCAGGATTCCTATGGGATGTCACCGTCTCTTTATGCGCAGTAACACTTAGCCGCCTTCTGAATCGTCACTCAGTATTTGCCGGAGACGGTGCAAAGCCGCTCGCTCAATCCTGGATATTTGGACTTGGGAAAGGTTCATGGTTTTGGCTATTTCGCTTTGTGTTTTGTCTTCAAAAAACCGTAAGAGAAGTACGTGTCTTTCCCGTTCCGGGAGTTTATCCAGAACTTCTTTCAAAGCAATTTTTTCAAACCATCCCGGGTTGGATTCCTTATCTAAGGGGAGTTGATCGAGCACATAGATCGGATCGGAGTCATCCTGGTAGAGGGTATCATGAATCGATGCCGGGCTTTGCACAGCCTCCAAAGCAATGATTACATCCTCACTGTCTATTCCGAGATCAGAAGCGATTTCGTTGACAGTGGGATCTCTTTTTAATTCAATGGATAGTTTCTCTCTGGAACGGTTGATCTTATAAACCAATTCCTTGTAAGAGCGGGGGACTTTTATCGGATGATCGTCACGCAGAAATCTTCTGATTTCCCCGATGATCATAGGAACGGCGTAAGTAGAAAATTTAACGCCATAGGAAAAATCAAATTTATCTATTGCTTTAATCAGACCGATGGTACCAATTTGAAAAAGGTCTTCCAGTTCATACCCGCGATGGGCAAAACGCTGGATCAGGTTAAAAATCAGCTTTAAATTGCAGTTGATGAGACGTTCCCGGGCTTCAATATCTCCGTTTTGCGCTTTATGGAGAAGATCCATCATTTCTTTTTCCGAAAGCAAAGGGAAACGGGGCAAATTCATATCCGACAGGCGTTGAATCATTTCTCTACCTCCCTCTTAATGAGAGGAGGGATAAATGTTTTTGAGGTTTTTAACCATGGAAACCTTGGTTCCTTTTCCGACCTCTGATTGCACACGAAGTTCATCCATAAAGGATTGCATAAAAATAAAACCTAAGCCCATCCTTTCGGGATCTGTGGAAAAGGAAGCCTGCATAGCCTGTTTGACATCTGGTATCCCGCAGCCCTGATCAATCACATCAATCCTCAGTTTCTCAGAAGAAGCTTCAAATTCCAATGTCACAAAATTATCCGGATTATTGCTGTACCCATGGATAATCGCATTCGAAACAGCTTCTGAAACGGCTACCTTTAGTTCTTCCAATTCATTGATGGGGAGATCCAGTTGTGCGCCTAAGGAGGAGGCAAGCATCCTGGCGATGGTGACATTCTCCGGGACGCTGGAAAACGTGAGACTCAATTTATTGACTTTCATTATTTTTCCCCTTTCTATCTATCCATTTTTAGGAAATTTAACTTTATATCGTGGTTTCTTCCGGCAGGAACTCAATAATTTTAGGCAGACCGGATAATTCCATAATCTTGTAAAGATGGGGCGGTACATTGGTTATCTTCACCTTTCCCCCAAGGGGCAATAGTTTTTTGTACCTGCCTAAAATAACTCCAAGGCCTGAACTATCAATAAACTTGAGATCCTGCATATGAAGAATCACCGTTTTAATTCCTTTCTTATCTATTTCAGTATCAATAAGTTGTTTAAGATCATTGGCATTCTTCATATCCAACTCACCTTCTATATAAAGATGGAGAGTTTGCCGTTCAATCTTTTTTCTCATTCCAACCAGCTCCAATCATTGAGATATTTAAAAATACTGTTCGACGCTGCCCAGATTTTTCCTCTGTAAGCCATTTCCGAAAAGATTTGCTGAATTCCATGAATAAAGAAGGAAAATCTAATAATGATATAACTGTGTAGAATTTGCTGAAGGTTAATGGGGAATTATAGATCAAAAAAATGAGGTGAGATAGATGCCGAATTCCAATTTACGTCCCCCGACAATCAATGTTACGCCCGAAGAATATAAACAAATGACCAAAAATGTTTCCCCCAAGCCTAAAGTGGTTAGGAATGTGATCATGGCTTTTTTGGCGGGAGGATTCATTTGCAGTATCGGCCAAATTCTTGTCAATTTTTATATGGGTTACCTGGGGTTGGCCCAAACTTCTGCTCAAACAGCAGGAACAGCAACGCTTATTTTTGCGGGAGCATTGCTCACCGGCCTGGGGGTCTATGACGAAATAGTAAGGTTTGGAGGGGCGGGCGCTATCGTCCCGGTTACCGGTTTTGCCAATTCTATGGTCTCTCCGGCTTTGGAATTCAAGCGGGAGGGTTATGTATTCGGGGTAGGCGGTAGATTATTTACGATAGCCGGTCCTATCCTTGTTTATGGAATAACCAGCTCAATCATTGTAGGGATCATTTACGCCTTACTTAGGTAATCAATATATTCCCTTTAGTATGAAATAGGCGGATTAGCAAAGTAACCCGCCCCTTCCCGAACCGTACAAGCGACTTTCACCGCATACGGCTCTCCATATTCCAAATGAGTTATCGTCGTTTCAACTGATTAAGCTGAAACCTGTCAGCTTCGACATTGGCAAAGCAGTGTTTGCATAAAGGTATCTGACGCCGGTTGATGGCCAGCATGACAGTGACAATCGGTGAATAGGGCTTGTCGAGCTTCTTCTTCGTTTTCCTGTGATACATGCTGACATGAAAATGCGGATTGCCGCAAATGTAGCAGACACGGGCAAGCGGGTCCCTCAAGTTGTACTTAGGCAGGGAAAATGATTGAACTGCCGACTTGATTTTAGCGAAGAAATTCTTTTGCCTCGCGAAGGATTTGTACAATGCCAGATTAACTGAGCAGGCTTTATCCTTAGCATTCTTGTAATTGACCAAGAGAGACCTGCCGTAGCGGGCGAACACTTTCTTCACGCTGATGTCGAATTTGCGCGCCAGAGTTTTAGCTATTGAAAACTGCACAACGTATTGGATACGCCAACCCTTATAGAAGTTGACGCAGCCGCGTTGCTGAGTCAGGAGTCCACGGAGTACCTGGTTGCCATATTTGATGATTTCTTCCGGAGATCCTCTAAGGAGGCGAGTGATGCCAATGGGGTAACCATTACCTTTACACATACCGTTTTCACGTAGCTTTTTCAGGATACCATCCGTATTCATGTAAATACGGATGGCTGAATCAAAAGGGTGGCTTTGAAATTTGCTGTGTTCGCCGGTGCCCTTGCGGATGATATATCCGAGAAAGGCCACATCCTTATCTGCAGCATGTGTGATTTTGGTTTTCTCATCGCTTAGTCTCAGGCCTAGTTCGTTTTTCAGGAACTCCTTGATTTTCTGTTTCAAGTCGATTGCATAGGCCTTGGGAGCAATCACACCAATCAGAAAATCGTCGGCGTAGCGCACATACTTCACTCTGCGGAAATTGGGGTCGTATCTGTCTGAAGTCGGGAGGTTTTCC
>JAAYUV010000032.1 GCA_012517475.1 Peptococcaceae bacterium
GTTTCGATGCGTGAAGGCTTTTAATAGCCTTCACGGGATGGCCTAGTGCCGCGATGCCATGGATGGCAATGAGCGGCTCGCCACGGATGCGTGAAGGCTAGTGGCCTTCACGATCTGCCGAGAGCGGCTATACATTACGGAGACCTCTCTTAAGTAGTTTTACGACAGTCCCTTTTTTTATAAGACCGGGGTCAGCAATCTGGATATAGATTCTTTAAACTTAATCAGATTCGGTCTGTTATTATATTTTTCAAGGGTTATCTCAGAACAGTATTCCAGATCTTTAATAAAAGCCTGATGCAGTTTTTTAGAAATAGAGATGTCGTAGATAAAGGCATTTACTTCAAAATTTAGCTTAAAACTGCGGATATCAAAATTAGCCGTACCTACGGAAGAGATTTTTTCATCCACTACAATAGACTTAGAATGCAAAAAACCATGATTATAAGTAAAAGCTCTGATTCCGGCATTGAGCAAATCTCCAATAAAGGAATAAGTAGCCCAATAAACAAAAACATGGTCAGGTCTGTCCGGAATTATGATTCTTACATCTACACCGGAAAGGGCTGCTATTTTAAGCGCTTCCTGGATGCTCTCATCTGGGATAAAATAAGGGGTTTGAATAAAGATGCTTGTCTTCGCCGAGTTGATCATTTTAATATAGCCCTGTTTGATTTCTTCCTGAGGGGAATCCGGGCCGGAGGAAACAATTTGAATTCCGGAAATGCCTGTACATTCGGGTTCGGCGTAGTATTTGGGCAGCTCCAGAATTTCTTCGCCGGAGGCAGCTCTCCAGTCCAACAAAAACCTGGTTTGCATGTCGTGCACGGCAGTGCCTTTTATCTTTAAGTGGGTATCACGCCAATATCCCATACTCTTTTTAAGGCCAATATATTCATTTCCAACGTTGAAGCCTCCTATAAAACCGATTTTACCGTCAATAATAGCAAGTTTGCGGTGATTTCGGTAATTCAGCCTCAAGTTAATATAACTTAGGAATGAGGGAAAGAATTTAACAACTTTCCCTCCTGCTTTGATGAGGGGTTCAAAGTCACTGTTATGAAGATGATTGCCTAAAGCATCAATCAGAAGTCGGACTTCTACTCCTTCCTGTGCTTTTTCGGTAAGAATCCGAATCAACTGTTTTCCGAGAGAATCCCGTTTTACAATAAAATATAAGATATGAACATGCTCTTTGGCATTGATAATACATTTAAAGAGTTCTTTGAATTTTTCCGTGCCGTCTGTAAACACTTCTACCTTATTATTTTGGGAAAAAAGCGCTTTACTTTGAACCTGATGCAAGCGGATAAGGTCTTTGTAGTTTTCCATGGCCGGATCATTAAATGTTAATTTGCCAGTGCGCAGGTCATCAATTTCCTTGCTTAAAAGGGAAGCATAACTTTGATGTTCATCATCCCCGAGTTGGAACATCTTTTTGCGCATCAGGTTTTGTGACAGCAAAATATATAAAATAGCACCGGCAGCAGGCAATAAGAATAGAACCAAAATCCAGGCTAAAGTAGAAGTAGGATTTCTTCTTTCCAGGAAAATGACGGTAAAAGCGAACAGAATGTTAATAATATAAAGACCAGTGACAATGTGCGAACTAAACTCTGTTAGGGAAATTGTCATCTTACTGCTCCTTAACGAGTTTTCTCTAATCCCTTTATATCAAAAACTAGGAATACAAGCAATAATATTTACCTCACGACCCAAATTTATTAAAAGAATCAGGAAATACGAAATAAAAATACACAAATACCTTTTTATAATCATAAAAATGTTATATTCAGGGAATTGTTTATAAAGCAGCCTTTTTAGAGAGAAAATCTGATTGTATTTAAGAAAATTAACACGGGGTTAATAAGCATGAAAATAGCTGCCTTGTTTACGGCCGGTATATTGTGGCTAATCCTTTTCCTTTTCCTAAATATTCATGTCAATTTCACCTACCGGTTTAAAAACCTTACCAGTTATATCAAAATAGATCTTAAAGTGCTGTTTTCCAAGATGGGAATTGAATTTGATATTCCGAAAGAGATGTACTCTTCGGGATTAAACACGATTCTGGAAAATGCTCTGGAAGACATTACCGAGCAGGAAGATTGTGAAACAGAAAAGGCGGCAAAACCAAAAAAGAAAAGAACAAGAAGGTACTTGGTATTAAAACGGTTTATGAAAGAAATTGTTCGTCATTATATCTTTTCTTTTTCCAGATTCGTTTGGCTGACCGGAAAAATCAAAGCGCTGCGGAAAAAATTTTATCAAAAGATTAATGTCTATTTTTTTGAGGCCTATGTTCAGGTCGGAGGAAGGGATGCTGCGGAAACCGGGCTTTTGGCCGGTGCTTTTTGGACGTTATTCGGATATATAACAGCAAGGCTTTCTCGACTTGTTACACTTAAGAAAGAAGAAATCCGGTTTATGGTTACGCCTCGTTTTGATGATGAAGTTTTTTTATGCAAACTGAATTGTATATTACATCTTAAAATAAGCCATATTATTTTTACAGGTTATAAATTCCTATTATTGATCTTTAAAAACAGGAGGATAAGGAATTATGGAAGAGCATCCAATTGAAACTTTGATGAAGACAGCAATGGATAGCATACAAAAAATGATCAATGTCAATACAGTAATCGGTGACCCGGTGGAAACTCCTACCGGTTCAGTCATAATACCTGTTTCCAGAGTGTCGTGCGGGTTTGCTGCCGGGGGTAGTGAATTTCAGTCTATGGACGGGGAAGCTGAGGAGGAAGGAAAGGGTAACGAGGAAGGTTCAAAAATGCCTTTTGGAGGCGGAAGCGGCGGCGGAGTATCAGTAAAGCCGGTAGGTTTTTTGGTTGTCGGTCCGGATCAGATAAGGCTTCTCCCTGTGGAGGGCAATATGCTGGCGGAACGGATCATTGATGAAATGCCGAATTTAATGGATAAGGTTTCACATATGTTTAATAAAAGAAGAACACATCGGGATGTCACATATGATGAAAGATGCTAAGGATTAGTACTTTCATTTAATCAAACCTGATCTTCTATTCCCTCTGCTAGGTACATACATTTTAGGCAGGGGGATTATTTATGGTGAATTTAATCTGGCTTTTTATGCTGCTCACAGGAATTGTTGTGTCTGCCCTGAGTGGAAATATTAATCAGGTGACAGAATCGGCGCTGAAAGCTGCCGAACTGGGAATTGAAGTTGCAATTGGATTAATGGGCGTCATGAGCCTCTGGCTGGGAATTATGCGGTTGGCGGAGAAAGCCGGTTTGATCCAATCACTTGCCAAACTTAGTTCTCCTGTAATACGTCTCTTATTTCCTGACTTGAAAAAAGACAGTCCTGCTTTTGGGCCGATTATCTTGAACTTGTGCGCAAATATTCTGGGGCTGGGCAATGCGGCTACCCCTTTCGGACTAAAAGCCATGCAGGAACTGCAAAAGGAAAATCCATATCCCGATACGGCAAGTTCAGCCATGATTACGTTTCTCGCCTTAAATACATCCTGTATCACAATTATCCCGGCTACGATTATTGCGGTCAGAATGAAAGCAGGTTCGTCAAACCCTACCGAGATCATCGGGACAACAATTTTTGCTACAGCCTGTGCGATGGGGACTGCCATCACAGCAGATTTTATATTCCGAAAGAGGAGTAAATGATGAGGATTATAACTGAAGCTGCAAGATGGGCAATTCCTTTTTTGCTTTTTTTTATACCGTTATATGCTCATTTTCGTAAAGTCCCTGTTTATGAAACCTTTGTAGAAGGGGCGGAAGATGGATTTAAGACGGCAGTGAAAATCATCCCGTTTTTAATTGGGATGCTCGTTTCTATTCGAATCTTTGTTGATTCAGGGGCGCTGCGGTTTTTCATTGAGCTATGCAGACCGTTTTTTGACAAAATGGGATGGAATCCGGATCTCCTGGGAATTATCCCGCTGGCGGTAATGAGACCGCTGAGCGGGTCCGGGGCCTTGGGAGTTGCTACTCAATTGATTCATCAATATGGGCCGGATTCTTTTATCGGAAGATTGGCATCTACCCTTCAGGGAAGTACGGATACAACATTTTTTGTTTTGGCTGTTTATTTTGGTTCGGTGGGTATAAAAAAACACCGGTATGCTTTAAAAGTTGGCTTGGTGGCTGATGCAATGGGACTTTTTGCTTCTATTTGGATTGTCACAAAAGTTTTTGGATAAGCAAAAACGGTATGAATTTCTGTATGGTTGTTAGTAAAACGGCATCTTATGCAGGGAATTGGAATTCTATTTCTGATTCTGTTAGAATAGTTTTAGCATTTTGTGTTACAAATATGGTGGGTAAAGGCAATGAATGAAACCGGGAATCAACCTGAACGTTTGCAGAAAGCTATGGCCAGGATGGGCATTGCTTCTCGCAGGCATGCAGAAAATCTTATCAGCCGGGGATTGGTGAAGGTGAATGGAGTGATTGTGACCCAACCCGGAATCAAGGTTACCGATCAGGACAGGATTGAGGTCAAAGGCAAAAAAATCGAGGCGGAAGACAAAGAAGATTTCATTTACGTCCTGTTGAACAAGCCTGAAGGTGTAATCTGCAGTGTTACAGATCCTCGCAAGAGAAAAACGGTCATAGACCTTATCCGGAAAGATATTCCGGAAAGGATATATCCTGTTGGCAGGTTGGATTATGATACTTCAGGATTACTCCTGCTGACCAATGACGGCGATTTGACTTATCGTCTGACACATCCCGGTTATGGAGTGGAAAAAACCTATGAGGTCTTGATTAAAGGAAGTATATCGTCACAATCATTGAAGTTATTGAGAGAAGGGGTCTTATTAGAGGATGGTTTAACCGCACCCGCTAAAATCCTGTCTGTCCGGAAGCATAATAAAGGAAATAACTTAACTGTTGTAGAAATATCTATACACGAAGGAAAGAATAGACAAGTAAGAAGAATGTTTGAGAAAGTAGGGCATCCGGTTTGCGGGTTAAAAAGAATAGCTTTAGGGCCAATTACTCTGGATGACCGAATGAAATCCGGCGAATACAGATATCTGAAAAGATCAGAAATTATTTCTTTGAAAAAAGAAGTAGGCTTAAAGTCAGATGGGAGAGAAGGATCTTGGTTAAAGTGAGGATCAATGATGAAACGGTATCCGCAAAATTAAAATTTCGGATTCGGCTGGATTTTAGAGCTGAGGAAAAGAGCGGCCGGTTTCTTTTTGGCGGCAAAACGAGTGAAGCTATGGCAGAAGCTGCACGGGAACAACAGATGGGGTTACTGAAGCATGTTCCTCTTCAAGGAATCTCTTTTGAGGATTTTGATGCCGGTATGGATATTTATCTCGTCAAAGAAGGAGATCAGCGAAGAAGACAGGAAGTTGCCTATGCTCCTCTTCTTATTACCTTAAAAGCCGATCACGTGGAAGACATTTTTCCTCTTCTTCTTAGACCTGAATTTAAGAAAATTGAGGCGCTGGGACCCGAGAGTATTCAGATTGAACGGCTTGAATTAGAAAGATTGCTTTACTCGATTTGTAAGAACTTCCAACAGGAGCTTAAAAAAATAGAGTAATAAATAGAAAAGAATTATAGTAGGTTGGTGATGCATGATGAAATTAAAGCCTGTTAAAACAAGAAGAATTTATGAAGAGATTGTTGAACAAATACGATTATTGGTTTCCGAAGGCCATGTCAAAGCCGGGGACAGACTTCCATCGGAACGCGATCTTGCGGAAAGACTTCAGGTTAGCAGAGCTTCAGTAAGGGAAGCCCTAAGTGCCCTGGAAATGATGGGGCTGCTCGAAATCAGAAGCGGAGAAGGCACTTATATTAAACAAGTAAATATAGACTCCGTTGTTGCTCCTTTGGCGTGGGTGCTTTCTATGGAAAAAGATACTGTACTGGAACTCCTGGAAGTAAGAAAGATTCTTGAGACTCAAGCTGCTGTACTGGCGGCTGAAAGAGCAGAATCAGATGAATTGATGGAAATGCGGGATGCACTGGAGGAAATGAGAAGCGACCTGAATACCGAGCGCTTAGGAGATGCTTCTGATCATAGTTTTCATTATGCGATTGCCCGAGGGACCAAAAATAAAATTCTTCTTCGTTTGATGAACGCAATTTCCGATACAATGCGTCAGACTTTACAGGCAAGCCGGATAAAACTATTTGAAAGTGAGGGAATCCCGGAACGTTTATACCGGGAACATGAAGATATTTATCTGGCAATTGAAGCCAAGTCACCGAAAGAAGCCCGCAAACTTATGCTTTCTCATTTGGAAGGGGTAGAAAAAGAATATTTAAAAAATCTGTAAATGTACCGCCTATTGCAATAAATTTCTAAAAAGTTCGCAGTTGGAGAAGATAACATGGCCGTAGAACTAAAACCGATCAAGACAAAGAAAATCTATGAAGAAATTGTTGAACAAGTTAAACAGTTAATTTTAGACGGACATATCAAACCGGGTGATAAATTGCCCTCTGAAAGAAATCTGGTAGACAGTTTCCGGGTTAGCAGGTCCTCAATCCGTGAGGCATTGAGCGCGTTGGAGATGATGGGGCTAGTTGAGGTTCGTACGGGCGAAGGAGCATATATCCGGCAGGTTGATCCGGAGAAAGTAGCAGCTTCTTTCTCATTGGCCTTAACCCTGGAGAAAGGATCTATTCTGGAACTGTTGGAAGTGAGAAGAATGATAGAGATTCAAGCGGCGGGCTTTGCCGCTGAAAGAGCTACGGCTGAAGAATTGGCACAGCTGGAAAAAAACCTTTACGATATGGTCGAACGCCGCTCTACATGGGAAAACGCAGATCATAACTTCCACTATAACATTGCCCGGGCGACCCATAACAATATTACGATTAGGTTAATGGATACAATTAAGGATCAAATGCAATGTCTGATTCGGGATAGTTATCCTAAGCTTTTTGAATACAAATATACTCCGGATTTATTATTTCAGGAGCATTATCATATATTTACATCCCTGAAAGAAAAAAATGTGGACCGGGCTCAAGAAACCATGCTGGACCATCTTAAAGGGGTAGAAGAAGTGATATTAAATCATTTAAATAACTGAATATTTTATGAACTTGAGGCAAAACAGTTTAAAAATGCCATGGAAGATGATACATTAGAAATGTCTAAGGCCTGAGTAGGAGATGAGCAGATGAGTGTTGAATTAAAACCCATCAAAACGAAAAAGATTTACGAAGAAATCGTAGAACAAATTAAACAGCTCATCCTTGATGGTCAAATCAAGCCTGGTGACAAGCTGCCATCTGAACGGCATTTGGTTGAAAGCTTCAAGGTTAGCAGGGCATCTATCCGGGAAGCTCTTAGTGCTCTGGAAATGATGGGGCTGCTTGAAGTCAGGACCGGAGAAGGTGCTTATATTCGTCAAATGCAGGCTGATTCCATGGTGGCATCCCTGACCTGGGCTCTTTCTATGGAGAAAGGATCTGTATTGGAACTTTTGGAAGTTCGGAGGATGATGGAAGTTCAGGCAGCAGGATATGCTGCAGAAAGAGCTACACAGGAAGAACTTGATGAGTTGGAAGCAACACTGAATTCTATGAAAATAAACCTCTATAATTCCAGCAACGTGGCAGAAAAAGCGGATCACTCTTTCCATTACAATATCGCTAAGGCCACCCATAACAAAATTACAATTCGCTTAATGGATATGATTTCCGATCATCTTCAGCATTTGATCAGGGCCAGCCGCTCTAAACTCTATGAAGGAAAATATACTCCGGAGCTATTATACGAAGAACATGTGAAAATTTTTATTGCTTTAAAGAACCGGAATGCGGAGGAAGCAAGGAAACAGATGATGATGCATTTAACCGGGGTAGAAGAAGAAATACTAAAAGTATTTAAATAAACATATAGAAGAAGCATGATATTTGTAAAAAGGGGTATATTTGTTTTCGGCATCAGGTGAAAATCATGCAAAAATATTTGGAGTTTACCATTTACCATTAAAAACGGTAAACTTTTTTATTTGAGTTTTGAAAAAAGATAGAAATATCAATAAATATTTTTGAAAGATTAACATTTTTAAATTATAATAAGAATGTTATCTCCGGTTTTATATCAAATACAATATAAAAATGTGATTAGATGAATAGAAAAATGTTTTTGCATAGAGGAGAGATGGATATGATCATGAATCAAAATCAAATTTTATTCCACTCAGGAAACTGTCTGAACTTAAAAAAACCTTATCCGAGGGAATGCAGACTATGTATCCAGTTTTGTCCGCACGGAGCAATTAATGAGATAAAAAATATTGACCAAAGCAAGTGTACGGAATGCGGGGTATGTATGACAGTCTGTCCGAGTGATGGGTTTGTTGACAGGGATATGGACAATTTGGGCAAATATCTTTTGGAAGGGGACCGGATTACCCTTCATTGTCCTTTGGCAAAACCCGAAGGTTATGAAATTTCGTGTTTGGGAATGCTGGACAGGGATGTATGGACGACAATCATGCTGCTGGCTGATTTGAAACAGGTCAATATCTTAACCGGTGATTGTGGCAGTTGTGACGACAGGCAGGCTTGCGCAGTAAGTGTTGCTCTTCTGAAAGAACTGCTGCAGGAGTGGAAGGATCATCCTCAAATTAAGATTGAGATTATGCCTTGGGAAGGGGATTCTCCGGAAAAAGGGGATTTAAATAACGAGGCTAGAAACCAAGGGCTTGCCGGCTGGCGTGAAAAGGGGAAGACTCAAATCAAAAACATTTTTCCGGGTCTTGAAGCAGAAGTAACTTATCATACCCCGAAATCCAGGCAGTGGTTTGCGAAGTCGCTTCAAATGAATCCTGACAAGAAGATCCCCTATAAGGCGGTAAAAGCAAATGAAAACTGCACAAGCTGCGGGGTTTGTACCAAAATATGTCCGCAGGAAGCACTTCAACAAATACAAAAAGAAGGGAAGAACCGTTTAATTTATGAACCTTCCAAGTGTGTACAGTGCAACCGGTGTGTTGAAATTTGCGGTCCTGAAGCACTGCGGTTTGAGTATGTGGATTTTTCGTACCGTTTCCTTACCGGCAAAATATTGTTGATAGAGACCATTGCGAAATATTGCGCCAAGTGTGGAAAGCAAATCTTTCATAATGCGGAACCCCAGTTATGTATGGCTTGTGCTGCCCAGGACCCGGACCTTAAAGGAGTCTTATATTAAATCGTTGTGAATGAAAAAGAAGGAAGTTAAAGCGGGTATCATCAATGGGTAAACAGGTAATCGTCGTTGGCGGCGGAGCGGCGGGTATGATGGCAGCCGGTCAGGCTTCAGCCTGCGGCGCCGAAGTGATTCTGATTGAAAAGATGAAGAGACTCGGAAGCAAGATTGCTATTTCCGGTAAAGGAAGATGCAATTTGACCAATGCCGGGGATATTGCGGATTTTACCCGGTATTATCCCGGCAATGGAAAGTTTCTTTATGCCTCGTTAAAAGAATTTGATAATCAGGCTCTCATGGAATTCTTCCAAAAGTATGGTGTAAAAACGAAAATTGAACGGGGCGGCAGGGTTTTTCCTGAAGCGGACGATTCTGAAGTCATTGTCAAGGCCTTGAAAGAATTCCTGGAAAAAACCGGAGTAAAACTAATCCTCGAACAGGCAGTGGAAAGAATAATCACGGACGAAGAACGGGTAACCGGACTACAGTTAAAACAGTCGAAAGAGGTTTTACCTGCAGGAGCAGTAATTGTAGCTACAGGTGGTGCGTCCTTTCCCGGAACGGGCTCAACAGGGGATGGTTATGCTATGGCTGAAGAATTGGGGCATAAGGTTATCCGTCCTTTACCTGCTCTGGTGCCGCTGCGGACATTGGAACAATGGCCAAAGGAATTGCAGGGATTAACCCTGAAAAATGTGAGTGCTTCCATCTGGATAGAAGGGAAGAAGAAAGCTGAAGAATTTGGGGAAATGTTATTTACTCACTTTGGAATTTCCGGACCGATTATTCTGACGCTAAGCAGAATTGCCTCTCACGCTCTTTCCTTGCAGCAGAAAGTTGAGATCAGGATTAATCTTAAGCCTGCTTTAACTTTTGAACAACTTGATTTGCGTATCCAAAGGGATTTTGCTAAATATCAAAATAAGCAATTGAAGAATGCCTTGGATGATCTTCTTCCAAAGAGCATGATTCCTGTTATGGTCCATTTGTCACAAATCGACCCGGAAAAAATCATTAACCAGGTGAGTAAAGAGGAAAGAAAAAGGTTATGCAGACTATTACAGGAACTCCAGCTTCATATTACAGCTACCTTGGGAATGGGGGTAGCAATCGTTACTTCAGGGGGAATCGATGTCAAGCAGATTAACCCTGCTACAATGGAATCCCGCCTGATTAAAGGCTTATTTTTAGCAGGAGAAGTCATCGATATTGATGGAGTGACGGGAGGCTATAATCTTCAGGCTGCTTTTTCCACAGGTTTTAAGGCCGGAAAAGCCGCAGCTCATTATGTTCATACTACGGTATGATCAATCTTTTCGGCGCATACAATTTATTGAGGTGGTTGGAGTGATGCGCCGAAAAAAACCATGGTTTCAGAACAAAAGGACCCGAAAAACGTCAATTGCGGGAGAAAGATTACCCTTTTTGGAAGGATTTGAAAAGACCTTGATCAGAGTCATGGTACTGTCCGTAGTAGTCCTGGCCCTTTTTCAAATCTCTACTGTTACAGATCCTGTGAGCTTTTATCTCAAAATTGCCGGGGAGATCGATTCTCCCGCTTTTAAATATGATCAGTATATAAACACGGCCGATGAACAAGGAAAGAAAACCATTACACTTTATTTTACGGTTAATCCGGAAAGCTCGGTCATTGTAAAACAAAACGAAAATGTGGTAGGAATTATTAAAAATGAGACGAAAATGAATGTTGAGCCCGGAACGGTTCAACTGGATGCCCGGCATATTCATCAACCCGTCACGGTTGATATTATCGTAAATGATAAAAAACATAGTATACAACTAAACGGCAATATAAAAAGCTTTGATGTTCAACTCCGGTCAAGTTCCGCATCCTAACAACTCAATTTGTTTTTCCCATGGAAGAACCAATCATTGGATTTTTCCTGTTTTTTTTATATAATAAGATAATAGATTGAACCATGGGAGGCAAATCATGGCAGCGGAAAGTAAAACGGTAGCTCTGGCAGCATTGAAAATGGCAATGAGCGAAACGAGGGAAGAAGAGAACAGCTTGAAACAGCATTTCTCATCTGCTGGAATCAAGACAGTAGCCGTTGACTATGGGGGAGATTATTTTGCATCGATCAAAAAAATGGTTGAACGGGCAATTGTTGCTTCCAAGCGGGAAGGGGTTATCAACGATACCCATGGGGATGAAGGAGCGGTAGCAGGCGCCACGCGTGAAGCCCTGAGCCAGATTATGTCCAAAGCTGCAGGTCTGAATGTTGGCGGAAAGATTGGAATTGCTCACAGAGGCGAACATCTGAGTGTTGCCGTTTTCTTTATGGTCGGATTGTTACACCTGGATGAAGTTGCGGTTGGCCTGGGACACAGAGTCGCTCCAAGAAATTAGATTGCAGGTTTATCCGACTGTAACCAGTTCAGATAAGAGATAAAACTGCACTCTGAATGGGGTGTTTTTTTACATTAATGTCTTGGAAAACCAAGGCTGAATTAATGGAAGACCGTATTCGCATAAATATCTCCGGACGAATGGAGGATCTGTTTTGAACGAGTCGTTACCGTATAAATATGCAAGTAAAGAATTCCAACCGGAAAACACGAACATAGAGATTATGGACCGTGTTATCGGGACCAGCCGGTTTCATGTGATAGCAGGTCCCTGCGCAGTGGAAAGCAGGGAACAGATCCTGGAAAGCGCCTGGGCAGTCAAGGAGGCCGGAGCAGCATTTTTAAGAGGCGGGGCCTTCAAACCCCGGAGTTCTCCTTATTCTTTTCAGGGATTGGGAGAAGAGGGTTTGAAATATCTGGCTGAAGCAAAGGAACAGACAGGTTTGCCGGTTGTAACTGAAGTTATGGATGTACGGGATGTGGAATTAGTAGCCTATTATGCCGACGTGATCCAAATCGGAGCAAGGAATATGCAAAACAGCTTTTTACTGAAGGAAGTTTCTCAGTTAAATAAGCCGGTTGTTTTGAAAAGGGGACAGTCGGCTACCCTTGAAGAATGGCTTATGGCTGCCGAATATGTTCTCCATGGAGGGAACAGCAAGGTGATCCTTTGTGAAAGAGGGATTAGAACGTTTGAAAATTTTACGAGAAATACCCTTGATTTAAGTGCGATACCGGGAGTCAAAATGCTCTCCCATCTTCCCGCTTTTGTCGATCCCAGTCATGGAACAGGGAGATGGGAATTGGTTGCGCCAATGGCCAAAGCTGCCTTAGCGGCAGGGGCCGATGGCCTGCTAATAGAAGTACATCCCCATCCTGACCAGGCTCTTTCGGATGGAAGACAATCCTTAACTTATAAAAATTTTGAGATACTCATGTCTGAACTTAGAAATATGTGCAAAGTTTTAGGTAGAGAAATGAAATGAAGAATAATAGCTTTTTATTCGGTCTGCAAAAATCTATCCCGATCGGAATTGGTTATGCCCCCGTCGCATTGACTTTTGGAATTCTCTCCTTAAAGAGCGGATTATCGATCTGGCAAGCAGGGTTTATGTCGCTTTTCGTTTTTGCCGGGGCTTCTCAGTTTATTGCAGTTCAATTGATCAGCCAGGGAGCAACGATTTGGGTTATTGCGATAACGACCTTGATTGTGAATATCAGGCATATATTAATGAGTTTTTCAATGCTTCGTTTCTTTTCCGGAATACCTATGAGCAAGCTGGCTTTCATTGCCCAAGGTATAACAGACGAATCATTTGTTCTTTCTGCCAAATTGTTAGAAGAGATTCCTACTCCGGAAGAGCGAAGCAGAGTGGCAATTGGAGTAAACCTGGGTGCCTTTTGTTCATGGGTCGTTTTTACCTTTATCGGTGCTTGGATGGGAAACCAGTTGACCATAAACTTTTCCGGATTTAATTTTGCCCTCTTGGCTCTTTTCATTGTGTTAACCGTAGGAACCGTTTCCAGAGAGAATATCCTGACTTATGTTATAGCGGGAGTTTTAGCTGTAATACTGAAATACCTTATACCCGGAAAAATGTATTTACTCTTGAGTGTTGGTCTTGCTGCCGCTATTGGGGCTTGGCTTAAACATCACGGAAAAACTGCGGTCGGAGGAGAGTAATCCATGCAAGAAAAAGATTATATTCTTATGATTCTCATGATGACCGGAGTAACCTACGGTGCTCGAGTCCTTCCTTTCTTTTTGTTTCGTGAAAAGGAAATCGGCGGATGGCTGAAAACATTTATTCAGCTTGTTCCGGTAGCCTTGCTGGCAGCCTTGGTGATCCCTGAATTTGTTCTTTTGCCCGACAATCATTTTTCGCTGCTTAACCCTTTCTTATTTGCGGGTATTTGTACTTTTATATTTGCCCGCAGGGTACCGAATTTATTTTTATCTGTACTCTTCGGAATGATTGTGTTCTGGGGTCTGGACAAAATAATATAAGCTCCTTAACAGGAGCTTATATATTCGTTAACATGATTTTCAATCAATTTAATCTTAAGCGTCAGGCTCGTGGGATGTCATATAATCATCGTAATCCGGCTGTCTTTTAGTCACTTTCCGTATTTGTTGTTTAATTTCCCGACCGTATTTTTTATAAGAAAAACCCACTAAAAATCCTCCTAAAATCGCAGAACTCACCTTCCACCAACTGGTATTTGGTTTTCTGGAAAACACGAAGCACCAACCTCCTTTGACAAATGTATATGATTTAGGTAATTTTTAACTTGTAAGTTTTATTTAAGTTTATTATGGTATGGTTAAGCCAAAAATAAACGAGGATAATTTTTGAAAAATTGAGGGTGTAAAATGGCAAAAGAGGAAAATTTAGGCGCTGAAAATATGAATCGGGAAGAAGAAATACAGTTCACGGAAAATGATCAGTCCGGTGGTAAACCCAGGCTGGGTATTTGGGTTTTGGTAAATGTGCTTATCGGAATCGCCTTTGTCTTTGGCTGCATGATGATCGTTAACCGGTATATTTTTATCCATGTTGATCAGTTGAAAACAGCTTACTATCTTTCTTTACTGTCGTCCAACATCATGTTCGTTCTTCTTATTTTAATTATTAAAGCCAGTAAGAGACTTTCCTGGGTTGAACTGGGCTGGAAAAAAGTTAGTATTCGTGCCGGGATCATTGATGTCTTCAAAGTATGGGGTATCACCATGGTGATCTATTTTGCCTACATGTTTTTCCTCGTTTACAAAGGATTAACCCCTCCTGAGAATCAATTAAGCCAACTCTTGCAAAGACCATCCCTCCTGGCTTTGGTCATAAATATTTTTCTTATTGCGGTTGCAGCCCCATTTATTGAAGAAACGCTTTTCAGGGGCATGCTGTTTGCAAGCATGAGACCGTATTTGGGCTGTTGGACAGCCGTTGTCATCAGCGCTGCAATCTTTTCCGGTTTGCATTTTGAATTAACCGGTTTTGTACCCAGGTTTATTCTGGGAATCGGATTAGGTTATCTTTATGTGAAACACCAATCGATCTATCCCTCTATTGGGCTGCATGCGCTCAACAATTTATTAGCGGTGGTCATGATCTCGACATTATCTTAATTTATGGAATTGTGAGGAGAGATTTTGCTGTGGTATAATTCTTACTGCAGATTAGTTCAAAGAATGGGGCTTGCGGAATACATATGAAAAGGTTTCATCAAATTGCAATTGACGGTCCTGCCGGGGCTGGTAAAAGTACGGTAGCCAGAAAGGTCGCGCAATCTCTGGGTTATTGCTATCTGGATACAGGTGCCATGTACAGAGTTATTGCTTACAAGGCGCTTGAGGCGGGAATACCGCTTGACGATGAACGGGCCGTTACCGGTTTGGTAAAAAATACCGAGATATATTTTAAACATGGGGACTCGGAATCCGTATTTTGTGACGGAAAAGATGTTACCAATCATATCCGGAGTAAGGAAGTCAGCAGGGCGGTGTCCATTGTGGCTTCTTATCAGGGGGTAAGGGAACAATTGGTTCATCTCCAGCGGCAGGAAGCGGCAAAGGGAAACGTCGTAATGGACGGCAGAGATATTGGGACACACGTTTTGCCGGAAGCTGAAGTAAAAATATATCTGACAGCTTCAGAAGAAGAGCGGGCGAAAAGAAGATATTTGGAAAATATAAAGTCCGGGAAGGCTTCTTCCCTGGAAGAAGTGTTAAGGGATATACAAAAAAGGGACCGTTTAGACTCTGAAAGAGAACATGATCCGCTCAAACCGGCGGCAGATGCCTTTATCTTAGATACGACAGGATTACCTGCCGAGGAAGTTGTTCGGAAAATTGTTAATATAGTTAGGGGAGGCTGACGTGAGTTTTTATTGGTTTGCAAGAGGACTTTGTTCCATTGTTTTAAAAATCAAAGGGTGTAAGGCAGAAGGTTTGGAAAATGTTCCGTCTGAAGGTCCGGTTATCATAGCCTGCAATCATATTAGTATGTGGGATCCGGTTATTGTCGGGTGCACTTTATCCAGACAAGTTTTTTTTATGGCCAAACAAGAGCTGTTTGATGCGCCGGTCATTGGCAAAATATTCAATTGGCTGGAAGCGATTCCTGTAAAACGCGGAAAAGGAGATATTAACGCAATTCGGTCATCGATCCGTGTTTTGAAAGAAGGAAAAGTTCTCGGAATATTTCCGGAAGGAACCCGGTCTAAATCCGGCGATATTCAAGAAGCAATGAATGGAATAGCGCTGATTATGGAAAAAAGCAAAGCCCCGATTTTACCTGCAAAAGTATTTGGTTCCAAAGGACTACTTCGCCAAAAAAGGGGAAACATAGGAATAATTATAGGAAAACCGTTTTATTCCGATGAGCTGGTTGTACCGAAAACCGTTGAAGAACGCCGTTCCTGGCTCGCCAATGAGATTATGCGTATCGTGGACGAAATGTAAGCTTTCCGCAAAGACAAAACATAAACGTATAGATAAGAAGGAATTTTGTCTTTCTCAGCGAAATAACTTGTTATGCATAAAAAGGAGGGCAGTATGATTGGTTGTTAAACGGGCGGAAAAAGCAGGTTTTTGCTTTGGGGTCAAAAGAGCTATTGAAATGGCAGAAAAGGCCGCAATAGGGGGAAACACTGCTTCGTTAGGACCGCTCATTCATAATCAACAGGTTGTGGATTACCTTCGGGAAAAAGGTATTATCGAAGTAAACGCAATCGAAGAGCTTAAAACAGGACAACAACTTGTCATCAGATCACATGGCGTGCCTCCATGGATTTATTCTGCTGCAGAAAGTAAAGGCTTCAAGGTTATTGACGCAACATGTCCCTATGTTCAAAAGGCACAAAAACTTGCAGCGAAAGCATCGCGGGACAGTTTTGTCGTTGTCGTTGGGGACAGGAGCCATCCCGAGGTAATTGGAATCTTAGGATGGGCAGGCCAGAATGCAATAGCGATAGAAACGCTGGAGGAAGCAAAAGCGCTTCCCGATTATCCGAGTATCGCCGTATTAGCCCAGACAACCCAACCTAAAGGCAATTTTATTCTTATTGCTGAAGAGCTTAAGAAACACACGCAGGACCTCATTATTCACAATACAATTTGCAATGCTACGGAGGAAAGACAGGCTTCGGCATGTAAATTGGCTGAAACCGTGGATGTGATGGTGGTTGCAGGTGGGAAAAGCAGTTCTAACACGCGAAAACTCGGAGCTATTTGTAGTGAGAAAACGAAAACCTATTTAATTGAAACAGCTGACGAAATAAATGAGATCTGGTTCAAGGATGCTAAAAGCGTCGGGTTAACAGCCGGAGCTTCCACGCCGGATTGGATTATCGAGGAGGTTTACACAAAAATGTCGGAAATCATGGACAAAATCAACGGAGCTTCAGAGGAAGAGAATACTGCAGCAGGAAATCAACTGGAACAAGAAACTGGAGTGGATCAAAAAGCTGACATGACAGAAAGTGCTGTCATGAAGAGCGATGATGATACGATGGATAGTTTTGCCAGTGAATTGCCGCATATTTACGGCGGAGCTATTGTTAAGGGAACAGTAGTAAAAATTACAAACGAAGAAGTATTTGTGGACATTGCCTGGAAATCAGAAGGGATTATTCCGTTAGAAGAAGTATCAGCCACCAAGGTGCTGGATATCCGCGATGTTCTTAAAGTTGGGGACACCGTAACGGCCATGGTGACCAGGGTTGAGAATAAGGAAGGGTATACGGTTCTTTCCCGCAGGCGTGTAGTGGAAAGTGAATCCAAAGAGCGTCTTGCACAATTGGCAGAAAGCAAAGAAGAAGTTTCTGCCAAGGTGACTGAAGCAATCAAAGGCGGCCTTCTGGTTGATCTTGGAATGAGAGGTTTCGTACCTGCTTCTCAAATCGAAATGGGTTTTGTTGATGATTTGAATAAATATGTGGGCAAAACCTTAAGATTACGGGTTATCGAATTTGATCCTGTCAAGAAAAAGCTTGTTCTTTCCCAAAAAGCAATTTTGGCTGAAGAGCAGGTAAGCAAAAGGGAAAAACTTCTGGAAACCCTGAAAGAAGGAGATACTGTCAAAGGGGTTGTCCGTCGTCTCACCAATTTCGGAGCATTCGTAGATTTAGGAGGGATAGATGGGCTCCTGCACGTTGCCGATATGGCATTTTCCAGGGTGAACCACCCATCGGAAATTGTCAAAGTTGACGATGAAGTAGAGGTCCAGGTTTTATCCATTGATAAAGCAAAAGGAAGGATATCTTTAGGACTTAAACAACTGAAAGTCAATCCTTGGACGTTTATAGCTGAGAAGTTTCCTGTTGGTGCTTTAGTTCAAGGCAAGGTTGTCAGAATAGCTACTTTTGGAGCTTTTGTTCAGTTGGATGATGGCATAGATGCTTTAGTTCATATTTCCCAGCTCGCAGACCGCAGGGTCATGAAAGTGGAAGATGTTGTAAAAGTTGGGCAAGTTATCACTGCTAAAGTCATTGAATGCAAGCCAGAAGACAAGAGAATCAGCTTAAGTATTAAAGAAGCGCAGGCTGATTCCCAGAAGAAGAATGATCTTGAAGCCTTGGAAAGCCAGCAGGAAGTACCTGAAGTTACGATTGGAGATGCCATTGGCAGCACTCAGGAAAACACCGAAGAGTAAGGAAGACAGCTTAAAGTTTTACCATGACTTCTTGCTTGTGGCAAGAAGTCATTTCTCTTCAAGACCTTTTATCCATGAATAAAACAGGAGGCTTATTCATGCCGGTACAGAAGACAAAACCAAAGAAGCCTGATTTTATTCTCTTGTTCGCTTCGGTAATCCTCTTGTCTATTGGGTTGATTATGGTGCTAAGCGCGGGTTCTCTTTTTTCATTCAACGAAACAGATAATTCATTCTTCCTGTTTTATAAACAGTTAAGGTGGGCTTGTTTGGGTTTAGTCGCTGCTTTCATCGCAGTGCTTATCCCTTATAAGTTTTGGAAAAAGTTTTCCGGGATTGGAATTGTAGTCAGTATTTTCTTACTCTTGATGGTTGAATTCAGTAATTTAGCGGTTACGGCCAAAGGGTCGGCACGATGGTTGAAAATTTTAGGTGTTTCCGTTCAGCCTTCTGAAATTGCCAAGTTTTCTCTTGTGCTTTTTCTGGCATATATTCTCAACAGATACCCTGTAAAAAAGCTTAAAGATTTAATCCTGCCCCTTTCCGTAATGGGAGTAATCCTGCTCCTGGTCTATAAGCAGCCTGATCTGGGTACTGCCATTGTCATATTGCTTGCCTGCGGGGCAATGCTGCTGATGACAGAACTTCCGCTGGGATATTTTCTTGCTGCGATTCTTCTTTTTGGTATACCGGGGTTTTTTCTTGTAAAAAATACTGAATATCAATGGAACAGAATTTTGGGCTGGCTCTATCCCTGGAAGTATGCTTCAACCTTTGGTTTTCAGATTGTCAACGCCCAGATAGCCTTTGGAACAGGCGGATTATTGGGAATTGGCATTGGGCAGAGCAGTAAGAACGGGTATCTGCCCGAGAATTACACAGATACGATATTTGCTGTAATTGGTGAGGAATTTGGTTTTTTTGGCACCACCTTTGTTCTGATATGTTTTATTTTATTAATCGCGAGGGCATATATGATCTCAAGGCAGTGTCCTGACCGCTATGGCCGTTTATTGGGGTTTGGAATATCATCTTTGCTGGCACTCCAGACGGCAGTTAATCTGTGTGTTGTCACAGGTATATTTCCGGTTACCGGTATTACATTGCCGTTGATTTCTTATGGGGGAAGTTCTTTACTCATTACCATGTTCGAAATCGGGATATTGCTGAACATTTCACGCTACCGGCAGAGCGAAAAAGGAATATGATCTTTTTAATTATATTTGAGCAATGCTCAAATATAAAAAACAATAAGGATGGGAAAAATTTTGTCCAAAGGTTTGATCGTATCGAAAGTGCTTCCTGACAGCATAGCCTTTGAAATGGAAATAGAACCTGGAGATATTCTTCTTCAGGTTGGTGAAAAAAAAATTCAGGATGTTCTGGATCTGCATTATTTTACTTCAGAAGATGAATTTACTCTGATCATTCAAAAATCCAATGAGGAAATCTGGGAACTGGAAATCGTAAAAGAGCCCGGAGAAATTTTAGGGATTGAAGTTGATGAGATCGGCGCAAAGGGTTTAAAAAAATGCAATAATAACTGTGTTTTTTGTTTTGTGCAGCAGATGCCCTCCGGTATGAGGGAATCGCTCTATGACCGTGATGATGATTACAGGCTTTCCGTCATGCAGGGAAGTTATATCACTTTGTCTAATCTTGAACCTGAGGAATTCCGCAGGATTATTGATTTGCATCTAAGCCCTTTATATATATCGGTTCATGCCTGGGATCCCGTTTTAAGGGAAAAATTGATGCGCAACCGCAGTGCGGGAAAGCTGGCTGATCAAATTACAATGCTGTCTGAGGCAGGGCTTACTCTTCATACTCAAATTGTATTGGTTCCCGGTTATAATGACGGGGAAATATTGAAAGAAACCGTTGAGAACCTGGCATCATTTTTTCCCTCTGTTCAATCGATCGGTATTGTCCCGGTAGGTTTAACCAAACACAGACATGGACTTCCGGGATTAAGAACAGTACAATCGGAAGAGGCTAAGGAGATCCTGGAAAGAGGAGAATGCTGGCAGAAAAAGTTCAGAGCAAGGACCGGTAAAAATCTGGTTTACTTTTCAGATGAATTTTATGTGCTTGCCGGAAGAGCTTTTCCGAAGGATGAAGAATACGACGATTTTCCCCAACTGGAAAATGGAATTGGAATGGCTGGCAAGCTCCAAGGTGAGATCAGGGAATACTTTGACCTGCTTCCTTCAATAATACCCCAGCGCCATGTTCATATTGTTACAGGGGTCTCTGCAGCAGATTTTTTCTGCATGTGGGCAGGAAAGCTGGCCAAAGTGGAAGGCCTTCAAATTACAGTACATAAGGTAATCAATCATTTTTTCGGAACAACAGTGACCGTTGCCGGACTGTTGACCGCTCAGGATATTGCCGATCAATTGGAAAACCTTCATGGTGACTATTTTTTAATCCCAAGGGTAATGCTAAAAGCGGACGAAGACATTTTTTTGGATGATCATGGAATCGAATGGCTGGAAAACAAAGTGAACGGCAGGGCAATTCTTGTAGAGAATAACGGCAAAGAATTTCTGGAAGGGCTTCTGGGAAGACAATTGGAGGTGCAGGACATTGAGTAAACCTGTAGTAGCCATCGTTGGGCGACCAAACGTCGGGAAATCGACACTTTTCAATAGAGTTGTAGGCGGGCTTGTTGCGATCGTAGAAAATACCCCTGGTGTTACCAGGGATAGGTTATATTTTGATGCGGAATGGCTGGGGAGAAAATTCACTCTTATTGATACCGGGGGCATTGAGTTTAAGGATGAGACGACACCGCTTTCTACAATGATGAAACAGCAGGCCGAAATCGCTGTGGATGAAGCGGATGTTGTTTTGTTTCTCGTAGATGCCAAAGCTAAAGTAACTCCGGATGATGAACAGATCGCCAAATATCTCAGAAAGTCCGGAAAACCAATCCTTCTGGTTGCCAATAAAGTTGAAAACTTCACGAATTTCGAAGTGGAAGCTCATGAGTATTTAACTCTTGGGTTTGGAGATGCAATACCGGTTTCGGCAGTACACGGAATGAATATCGGAGATATGCTGGATACGGTTATTTCTAATCTTCCAGAAAACGAGGATGAAGATTATGATCCGGACGTGGTAAAAATCGCGGTAATCGGCAGACCGAATGTTGGAAAATCCTCCATTGTGAATATGCTGCTGGGGGAAGAAAGAGTTATCGTCAGTGATATTCCAGGGACGACCAGAGATGCGATCGATACTCCTTTTACCTATGAAGACCGGAATTATGTATTGATTGATACGGCGGGGATCAGAAGGAAGAAGAAAATTGCCGAGGTTACGGAGAACTATAGTGTTATTCGTTCTTTCAGGGCTGTGGACCGTGCGGATGTTGTCCTGATGGTGATTGATGCGGTAGAAGGAGTCACGGATCAGGATAAGAGGATTGTAGGTTATGCGCACGAACAGGGAAAAGGACTCATATTAATCATTAATAAATGGGATTTGATTACGAAAGATGATAAAACTCTAAACAAGTATGAGAAAGAAATCAGAGAAGAACTGGCTTTTGTCGGCTATGCTCCTACTCAATTTGTGTCAGCCAAGACCGGTCAGAGGATTAACAAAATCATGGATCTGGTTGAATTTGTTGCAGAACAAACAAGCAGGCGTGTTTTGACCAGTACGCTCAATAGCCAACTGCGGGAATGGGTTCATCTGAATCCCCCTCCCTCGGACAAAGGAAAGCGGTTAAAAATTTTATACGCTACCCAGCAAGGTGTTCAGCCCCCTACTTTTATCTTTTTTGTCAATGATCCTGAGTTAGTGCATTTCTCCTACCGAAGATATTTAGAAAACCAATTAAGAAAGAATTTTGGATTTGAGGGTTCCCCGATCCATATTATAATGAGAAAAAGAGATGAGGAATGATCAGAGATGTCCTATTGGGTTTTTCTTATTGCCTATGTTTTGGGCTCAATTCCCTTTGCGTATATTGCAGGAAAGATAAAGGGAACAGACCTTCGTAAGCATGGAAGCGGAAATATGGGAGCAACAAATGCTTATCGCCTGTTGGGTCAGAAATGGGGTATAGGCATTCTGGTTTGTGATGCGCTTAAGGGCGGAGCAGCCGCTTATATTTGTTTAGTTTCGTTTGGTGCCTGGGGAGCGGTAGCCGGTGGTCTTTTAGCCATGCTTGGACACAGCTATAATCCTTATTTTGGCTTCAAGCCCAGCGGAAAAGGAGTAGCAAGCGGACTGGGAATTATTACTGTACTGATTCCTAGGGTCATGCTGATTGCCGTTACGGTGTTTATTATTGTTGTGGCTGTCAGCCGCTATGTTTCGTTAGGTTCGGTCATGGGGGCACTGACCGTATTAGTTATGGTTTTTGCTTTTCATGAACCCACACCATATATGATATTCGCCCTGATCGCTGTTTCTATGGTTGTCTTCAGGCATCGTTCCAATATGAAAAGGATATTGGATGGGACGGAAGCAAAATTCGGGCAGAAAAAAGGGGAGTGATTGAATTGAAGAAAATAGCCGTGTTCGGGTCGGGAAGTTGGGGGACCGCCATTTCCCTTGTTCTGGTCAGAGCAGGTCATAAGGTATCACTGGTCGGCATTTTTTCAGACGAGATTGATTTAATGATACGGAAAAAAGAAAATGTTCCATACCTGCCCGGAGTATTTCTGCCCGATGAAGTTACACCTACAACAGACCTTGCAGAAGTCAATGCCGAAGCTGTTTTTCTCAGTGTACCTTCTCATGCGGTAAGGGAGAGTGCCCGTCTTATCAGGCCTTATCTCAGGAAAGGCTGTATTGTTATTAACACGGCCAAAGGGCTGGAAGAGAATACTCATTTGAGGCTTTCTCAAGTGCTGGCTGAAGAACTTCCCGATCATCCCATTGCAATATTGTCCGGGCCAAGTCATGCGGAAGAAGTGGGAAGAGATGTTCCTACTGCTGTTGTAGTGGCAGCTGATAATATTGCAGTCGCTGAAGCTGTTCAGGACTTGATTATGACTCCTAAATTCCGGGTATATACCAATTTGGATAAAATCGGGGTGGAAATGGGAGGCTCATTAAAAAATATTATTGCATTATGTACCGGCGTTCTGGAAGGAATGAATCCCCGCGATAATACGAAAGCAGCGCTCATTACCAGAGGGCTTGCTGAAATTACCCGTTTAGGCGTTGCAATGGGCGCTCAGCCTCAAACTTTTTCCGGCCTTTCAGGAATTGGAGACCTCATTGTAACCTGTACCAGCCTTCATAGCCGGAACTTAAGGGCGGGTCGCGCCCTTGGGACAGGGAAACCCCTGGATGAGGTGCTGCGGGAAGTAGGTATGGTCGTGGAAGGAGTAAGAACGACAAAAGTAGCTTATGAGTTAAGCCAAAAATATGGAATTTCCATGCCGATTACCGAGCAGGCTTATAAAGTATTATTTGAGGGATCAAGTCCACAGGAAGCTTTGGTAAATCTCATGATGAGAGGCAAAAAACACGAAACGGAAGACATGGAGTATCTTGGTTATTAACCGGATTTAATGCCGTTTAGATTCCGGAATTAACAAAATAAAAATTTGATTTTCTGACACCTTTAAGGTGTCATTTTTTTGTTGAAATAGACTTTAGTTTTTTGACATAAAAGCGTTATTTTAAAAATATAAATATAATGCTTGAAGTGCTAGTCCGGTTATTAATCTTTAATAAACAGCGTTACTAAAAAGGTAGATTTAAAGGTCCTTACTAAGGACAGCACACTAAAAGGGAGGGAAAAGTTCTATGCAAAACTTTGACATTTTCAGCGATATTGCTGAACGGACAGGAGGGGATATCTATTTCGGTGTGGTCGGTCCCGTAAGGACTGGAAAATCTACATTCATTAAACGGTTTATGGAACTCCTGGTCCTGCCAAACATCTCCAATGTGTTTGAAAGGGAAAGAGCACGGGATGAGCTTCCTCAAAGCGGTGCCGGCAGGAGAATTACGACCACTGAACCTAAATTTATTCCGTCTGAAGCAGTAGAGGTTATTCTCAAAGACACCATCCATATGAACGTCAGGCTCGTTGATTGTGTAGGATATTCCGTTGAAGGAGCCCTCGGATATGAAGGAGAAGAAGATGAGCCGCGTATGGTTCATACTCCCTGGAATGAAGAAGCCATACCTTTTGAAGAAGCAGCTGAAATAGGTACACGTAAAGTAATTACCGATCATTCTACCCTGGGGATCGTTGTGACCACAGATGGTTCCATCTCCGAGATTCCGAGAGAAAATTACCTGAATGCCGAACAACGTGTGATCTCAGAGCTAAAAGAAATGGGTAAACCATTCATTCTTATCCTGAATACCACAAGGCCTTATTCGGAAAATACCCTGGAACTGTGCCGGTCTTTGGAGGGAACTTATAAGGTTCCTGTTGTTCCCGTCGACTGCATGGAAATGAACCTCAGTGATATTTCTCAAATCCTGGAGGAACTCCTTTATGAATTCCCTGTAGCGGAAGTGAATATTGAACTTCCAAAGTGGGTTGAAGAATTGGATATGTCCCATCCGATCCGCTCAAGCTTTGAAGAGATTATTCAAAGGTCAATAGGGGACATTAAGCGAATCCGGGATATTGACAGTGCTCTCGATATTCTGGCGCAATGCCCGCATGCCAAAGATGTCATTCTCAAAGAGACTAATCTTGGAACAGGCAGGGCGGAAATTGAAATCACAACCGAAAAGGATCTCTTTAAACAGGTATTGGAGCAACTGACAGGGATTGAAATTGAGGGAGACCATACCCTGCTGAGAATGATCCTGGATTACAGCAGAGCGAAAAAAGAATGGGATAAACTGGCGAAAGCCTTTGAGGATGTCCGTACCAACGGTTATGGGGTGGTTACTCCCCAATTGGATGAAATGTTCCTGGAAGAACCGGAACTTGTTAAATCCGGCGGGCATTACGGAATAAAACTAAAAGCCAGCGCACCTTCCCTCCATATTCTCCGGGCAGATGTAACGACAGAAATCACTCCGCTCATTGGGACAGAAAAACAAGCAGAGGAGCTGGTAAAATACATTTTAGAGGAATTTGAATCCGATCCCAAGAAAGTATGGGGGTCCAATATATTTGGTAAATCACTGCATGACCTGGTCAGGGAAGGAATTCAGAATAAGCTTTACAAAATGCCCGACAATGTCCAGGTTAAACTGCAGGATACGCTTCAGCGCATCGTCAATGACGGCCATGGCGGTTTGATTTGCATTATCATTTAATCAAGTATAAAGAAAGAGTAATCTGAACGGTTGCTCTTTTTTTATTAAAAATCAATCCATGCTCCGGTTGCCGCGGTTAAAGTACGTCACGTTAATTTTAAGCAAGGGAAATACGTATTATTCTGGTATTCTTAATCGATATAAAGCAATAATATAAAGTCGTTATAACTCTAAAGGTGATTATCTTGTTGTAAGAACCAGCATCAATGATTATAATAGGGATAATAGAATGATGTTGGGAGCGGACATTTGTGAGCAAACAAAAAAAAGATTTTCTTTTGGTCAGCAAAGATATTCTTCCTGAAGCAATCCTCAAAACGGCTCAGGCTAAAGAGCTATTGGCCAAATTTGATGTTCTGACTGTCAATGAAGCCTGTGAAAGAGTAGAAATAAGCAGAAGTGCCTTTTATAAATATAAAGACGGGGTATTTCCGTTTTATGACAGTAAGGAAAAGATAATCACCCTCTCACTGCTGCTGGTTGACCGGGCGGGAATCCTCTCCAATGTATTGAATTATGTCGCATCCGTTGAAGGAAATATTCTCACCATCAATCAGGGAATTCCTTTGCAGGGAATTGCCAATGTATCCATTTCCATTGAAACAGAAAAAATGGAAGAAACAGTGGAAGGCTTGTTATCCAATTTGAGAGAGCTTGAAGGAGTCAGAAAAATAGAATTGATTGCCAAAAGCTGATCGCTTTTTCGCAGCTGAATGCTTGATTTTTGCATATGATTATGATAAATTATATAAGTGCTTCGGGAGAAGCTCATATTTTTGTCGGGGCGTAGCTCAGTTTGGCTAGAGCGCTACCTTGGGGTGGTAGAGGCCGCAAGTTCAAGTCTTGTCGCTCCGACCAGTAAAATTAAGCCTTTCGGGGCTTTTTAGTTGGATTAATAACATAAATATCCAACATATATCTAACAAACAGAAAAAAGAAAACCAGCGTATAAGATATTACAGAACTTAAAGCCTTATGATTCAAGGCTTTTTTTTTATTCCTGCATCACATGGGCGGAATTGTTTACAGGATAGAAGACGCTATAGTTTCACACATTAATTGAAAAAGTTCTGGATAGAAAATAAATCATTTACCAAAAATAATATTGGAGTTAAAAATTTTCTTTATTTTAATTTAATAACTCAACTTTCCCATCCTTATTAAGGGACTAAACCCATAGAAGTGAGGCTCAAACAGCAATTTACAGATGTGCGGATTGTCTTCGTTCAGGATAAAAAATCTAAAAACTGGCTGGCTATTCTGTCTACAGATTTAGAGCTTCCTGAAGAAGAAATAGTTCGGATCTACGGAAAACGTTGGGACATCGGCGTGTCCAGCTAAGGACACAGCATCTAATCGGTGAAAGTCCGATCGGGAGAAAAGACTTCCCTCCCGCAGCCTGAGAGGCACCGTGGAACGAAAGAGAGACGGTGGAGCCCTCTGACAACACGTTCATTAGGAGCGTGGGCAAAACTCCAGGTTGTAAGGCATAGTGAACGCAGACGTAGCCTCGTTACACGCAAATCCGGTGGCTGAGACGGTCGATAACGTGCGAAAGCAGCAAGGACTGACCGAAATGAGTCTGAAACGGCAGTACTCACCGGCAGGGTATCAGCGGCGACATGGAGGGAAAGATGATGTGGAAACTGGAGAAGCCCTCGATACCCGGTGAAGAAATCTCACTGAGGAGGCCGTCCCTATAACCGTGATCGGGAAGTGGGATAGGCAGGTGTCAGGGTGGCGGAACGGATCGTAGTACTGAAGATCCGCGTGCAGCAAAACGCGCGGGGAGGGAAGGGTCCGAACCTGTAAACATTTCGTACGACCAAAGGAGGCAAGGGTGCCATGACAAATATTTCCGAATCTTCTTTGAATATTAACAACAAGGCAGAAGAAATGGAGGAAGTGGTTGAACTGATTGATTCAGTTGCCAGTGATACAAAGCTACTGGGGCTAAACGCATCTATTGAAGCTGCCCGGGCAGGAGAATTCGGAAAAGGATTTGGTGTCGTCGCTAATGAAATTCGCTCCATGGCCGTATCCAGTGCGGGTTCTTCCAAGGAAATCCGCAAAATGATCAGCAATATTCAAAAACTCATTGGCAGCGGGACAGAGGAATTGATAAAATTCAGCGGACACACTCAGGAAGTTTCAGCGTCCATCCAGGAAATTAGTATATCCATCGAATCTTTAACCCAAACTGCTGAACAATTAGAAGAAATGGCAAAGAATCTATAGCTTGAAACAAGTCATTTGATTATATGATTAGGGGAGTGTAAACTTAGGATTATAAGAATCTATGCATAAAGGAGACAGCTATGGCAAAAACGGATTGGGAAAAAGCTGTTGAGTTCCATGGACATTCTTGTCCCGGTCTTGCAATTGGGTATAAAGCGGCTGAAGCAGCTAAAGAAAAAATGGGAATCAGGTTTTCTTCCGATGAAGAGATTGTGTGTGTCACTGAGAATGACGCATGCGGGGTCGATGCCATTCAGGTGATAACAGGCTGCAGCATTGGTAAAGGAAATTTGATTTATCGGGGCACCGGCAAAATGGCGTTCAGTTTTTTTAACAGGAAAAGCGGGGAAAGCCTTCGGCTGGTTGCAAAGCCGCTTGATCCGGAAATGGACTACGCTGAGAAACAGGAATATATCCTGAATGCTCCGGCAGAAGAAATTTTTGATTTTAAGAAGCCCGGTTTTGCATTACCGGAAGAGGCCAAGATTTTTAAATCCCTGCTGTGTGATCAGTGCGGGGAACGTGCGCCCGAGCATAAGATGAGATTGCAAAATGGAATAAAAGTCTGTCTGGATTGTTTTAAAGATTATACCAGGGGCTGGTAAATAGTTAGTAAAAAGAATAAATCTTTATCCGTGATGATCTAATCATTGTGGTTAAAGGAATGTTTAAGAGGTAAGTCATTTACCTCTTTTTGCTATTAATAAAAAATATTTGCGATTTAGAAATAAAAATATTGGAGCATATTGTAGAATATTGTATAATTAATGTACTTAGCTTTACCCGGAGAGGCAGGAACGTTAAAATAATATGATTTTTAAAGATCTCTGTATCATGTCAAGCAAGGACAGGGAACTATTTTATAAAGTGGCTGAAGGCATATCGGATATTTTCTATGTGCTGGATTACCATTGGAAGTTTATTTATCTCAACCAAGAGGCGGAAAGATATTTTCTTGTTCAACGTGAGGCGGTTATCGGAAAATGCATCTGGGATGTTTTTCCCCAGGCTGTTCATACTATTCTGTATGAGGCTGTTCACAAAGCCAAAGGCAGCGAAGAAAAGCTTCGTTTTGATGCGCCTTCATTTTCTGAATTGGATGTCTGGCAGGCTTATACTATTTATCCCGGAAAAGACTATATTATCATTCTCATTAAGGATATTACCAAAAGAAAAGAAGAACAGCGCTTGTCCGAAGAATTCTTTATGAGGGTCTTTAATACCGGCCTTAGCATGATGACAATTAAAACCTTGAATGGTAGATTTGTTGATGTGAACAAAAGCTGGCTGCGTAACACCGGTTATCACAAAGAAGAAGTAATCGGGAAGCAGGAGTCTGACTTGGATATTTGGGCTTCACCCGAGACAAGGGAGAATATTAATCATTTATTGCAGCAAGGCCCAATTTATAATTATGAAGTAGAATTTAAGACCAAAGAAGGGTCTAATCGTATTGGACTGCTCAGTATGGAAGAGGTAGAAATCGGTGCAGTAAAATACTATCTGGAAGCCATCACCGATGTAACCAAACAAAAAGAATTAGAGAAAGAAATGGCCAAATTAGACAGTTTGAATATGATTGGCCAAATGGCAGCCGGGATCAGTCATGAGTTTAGGAACCCTATTACCACGGTTCGCGGGTTCATCCAGATGTTGAGTGATCGTAAAGAATTAGCGAATATCAGAGAATATTTTGATATTATAATAGAGGAGATTGACAGGGCCAATTCTATTATTTCCGAGTTACTTACGTTATCCAAAAATAAAACACTCAATCTTAGAAGAGATAATATTAATATTTGTTTAAACAAGTTGTTTCCAATGATTCAAGCTACAGCGTTTAATGATGATAAAGATGCCTATCTGGAATTGTCTGATGTTCCTGATATTTGTATGGATGAGAGTGAAATTAGACAGCTGATCCTAAATCTTACCAGAAATGCGATCGAAGCATCTCCCAGTGACGGTAAAGTCTGGATCAGTACCTATCAGGAAGGGAATGAAGTTGTCCTGGCGATCCGGGATGAAGGAAGTGGAATGGATCCTGAAATACTAAGTCAAATTGGAACTCCATTCTTTACAACCAAGAGTGATGGTACCGGAATGGGCCTGGTAATATGTTACCGTATAGCTGAAAGGCATAATGCAAAGATTATAATTGATACGGGAGCGAAAGGCACAACTTTTCTTATTAAATTCAAGGCTATCCCTGAATAATCAAATACAATAGGAACGCTCGGCATGAAAAAAGCGATTATTGTTGAAGGAAAAACAGACAGGCAAAAATTATTACAGGTTTTGGATGAACCCGTAGATATCATATGCACTTATGGAACCATGAACTCCACCAATCTGGAAAGAATCCTTGATGAAGAGAATTATGACGAGATTTATGTGCTGGTTGATGCGGATGAAGCGGGAAACAAACTCAGGAAAAGTATTAAACAACTATTTCCGAATTTTAATCACTTATACACAAAAAAAATGTACCGGGAAGTAGCCAGTACTCCATTGGAGGAAATATTTAAGATTTTACAAAATGCTCATTTTTTAGTAAAGGAGTGGGATGAATATAGTACAGAGGAAGACTTTAAAAGATGAATCTTCATAATTGAATAGGTATAAATCTGTAACGATTGCCCCTTAAAACTTTTTATTGACAAAAAGGAACATTATGCTAAAATGTTTTCGAATGTAAGGTCAGGAATTTTGGGGTTTGGAAAGTTGTTTCGACTCTGGTTCCTTCCTATTTTTTATGTAAAAAGGGGGCAACGATGACAAGATGAACAATTCTTTGGGACGTCATGTATTGGCCGAGATTTATGAGTGCAGCTTCGACATTTTGAATGATGTACAAAAGGTCGAAGAGATTATGGTCAATGCGGCTCTTGAAGCGGGCGCTGAAATACGCGAGGTTGTATTTCACAAGTTTAGTCCACAGGGTGTGAGTGGTGTTGTGGTTATTTCTGAATCTCATCTTGCTATTCATACTTGGCCGGAACTTGGATACGCGGCCGTTGACGTCTTTACATGCGGGGATCGTGTCAACCCTTGGGATGCATGTAATTATTTAACCAGAATGTTTAAGGCTGGCCAAATGACGGCTTCAGAAGTGAAGCGTGGATTTAGCAGCGAAAAACAGAAAGCGGTAAATCTTTAGGAGGGGTATTTATTTTAGAATCCGCGCCTAAGATGGATGGTTAAATAGGCCTTGGCAATCTTAAGTAGGTTCCAAGGTCTATTTGTTTAATACATACTATAGCAAAGTGGATAGAATATATTGAATCGAATAAGCATTATTTTAAATAAGGATTTAAGCAGCTGCTTTTTATGCGCGGAAGAATAGAATCATGTCGCTTTTTGAATAATAAACAAGAACGTAAGGGAAGGATTTTTATCCTTTATAACGAATATTGTAAATGTTAGTCAGGAAATTATATAAGAAAGCTTAAAAGAAAAAAGCTAAGGGAATTGGGTCTAGGGGGAAATAATGGTGGCAATAGCTGGCAGTTTTCAATCAGAACTTAATGAAATGGAAAAAGTCATGAATACTGAAATTCGTTTTAAGTCATTCAGTATAGGGGATCTGTTTGATTTGCGAATGAATAATCTTGACAAGTATCTTTGTCCTGCTTTAGCCCTGGCCGTAGGTAACATGTCAGGGCAAAAAGGCAAAAAAATGATTGACTTGGCATCAATTATTCAATATGTATTTTTAGCGCATCATATTCATGCCCAGGTAACCGATGGTAATCTGACTGACCCGGAGCGTCAGTATCCGGTACTGGTGGGAGATTTTATGTTTGGCCAGACTTTCTCTAAACTTTGCAAAAGTAATTTGTTTTCCTATTCTGACCAATTTGTCAGGTTGATTAAAACAATCAATGAAGGCATTGTCATGAGATGGAAGCTAAAAAATAAAACGATCCTGTTAAAGGATTATCGCGTAATATTAGGAAAAGAACGGGCATCGCTTACGGCGCTTGCCGGAAAAGTTGCTGCGGAAGTATCCGGATTACAAGAACATCATGTCAAAAAGATTGAGGAATTTGGTTATTACATCGGTATGGCATGGGCTGCCTGGGAAGATTCAATATATACCTCCTTGGTTCAAGAATATTTAACCAAAGCCAAGGGAACAATTGCGGAATTAAAAGATCATATTTATATCAAGCCGTTGCAGGAGTTATATGAGTTCTTTTATCAGGAAATTAATGTGAACACGGTTTTAGCGGGTATACAATAATTCAGATTTATAAAGATCATAGCCATAAAGATCGGAATGAAACGATCCTTATGAGCTTCTTTTTTTGACTTTGTCAATTTGGTTTTCTGAATATAACATGGTAAAATAATAGAAATTCGCTGTTAGGGGAGGGAAACCGGTGCGCCGCAGGAAAAAGCAGAATGTTGAGATGCCGCTATTGGAGCATCTTAAAGAATTGCGTAAAGTTCTTCTTATTTCCGCTTATGCGATTGCGTTCGGAACCATTGCCGGATGGGCTTTAAGTGACCAGGTATATCGTTTTTTAGCACAGCCCCTATTGGGACTAAAGGAAGTTCATTTTATCACAACAACGCCAATGGAACCTGTGTTAGTAAAACTGAAAGTATCGGTCGTATTTGGGGTGTTGCTTTCTCTTCCCGTTGTAGTGTGGCAGATATGGAGTTTTATTCTGCCGGCGCTTAAAAAGAACGAACGAAAATATCTTTATTTCATCGTACCATGGTCAATCCTATTATTTGTAGGCGGCGCGGCTTTTTCTTTTTACTATGTTCTGCCGGTGGGAATGAAATTTTTGTTGTTTGCCGGAGGAGGGGCTGTTGAATCAACTCCCTTTGTAACGAAAACTTCGTATCTGAATTTTATTCTTACCTTTATATTAACTTTTGGCTTAGTATTTCAGCTTCCTATCATTCTGCTGCTTCTGATCAGGTTGGGGTACCTTTCTCCTAAAACTTTGGCGAAAAACCGTAAATGGGCCTTTTTCATTATTGTTGTTTTGGCGGTGATCATTTCACCTACCCCGGACCTTTTAACACAGCTATTAATGGCAGGCCCCATGTATTTACTATATGAAATAAGTATCTGGCTAGGTTATATGGTTGTAAGAAGAAGGCAAAAAGAACTGGAAAAAAGCGAACGAACAGGGAGAGGGGCGGTAGAATGAGTTTAACGGAACTGGCTTTAATGTTGTTTGTTGCTCTTATTCTTTTTGGTCCTGAGGATCTTCCTGTTATAGCCAGGACTCTTGGAAAGATTGTCTTTCAAATTCGAAAGTATACGAATGAGATCACGAGAGAATTTCAGGATGCAATCGAGACTCCCGGAAAGGTAATTAACGATGCCCTGAATGATAGTCCTTCTCAAACCAAGACTTTATCAGACAGAAAGGAAGAATCGGAAGAGCTGCTCACGTATGAGAACGGTCCTCAGGAAAAGGCCAAAAATAAAACCGGCGATGCAAATCCTTTGGCTGATCTCCCGAGTGATATTGTTTCCTATAGAAAAGATCCGCAAGCAGGTGAATAAAAATTGAAACACCAAAAATTATTTAAAGAAATAACCTCTGATTTAAAAAAAGTAGAAAAAGAATTGGATAAGATCCTTAAAGTGGGCGACCCGATTTTATCCCAGACTTGTATATATTTATTACAAGCCGGCGGAAAGAGGATGCGTCCGGGGTTTACCCTTCTTTCAGGAAAATTCTTTGACTATAATTTTGAGAAAATACTTCCGGTGGCTATGGCATTGGAAATCATTCATATGGCAACATTGGTCCATGATGATGTTGTCGACGCTTCCCTTACCCGCAGAGGCAGGCCTACACTTGCGGCAGGCTGGGGAAATACGGTTTCTATTGCAACGGGGGATTATCTATTTGCTAAAGCCCTTGAGTTAATCGTTAAAATAGACGATACTGAAATTTCCAGTATCCTTGCAAATGTCTGTGTCGAAATGTGTCAAGGTGAAATTCAACAAATCAAATTCTCTTTTGATGTACAGCAGAACTACAAACAATATTATTACCGCATTCAAAGAAAAACGGCTCTTTTAATTGGCTTATGCTGCAAATTGGGTGCGATGGTTTCAAATGCCAATAAGCGACAGGTATGGGTATTACATAATTACGGGCATTGTTTAGGTATAGCCTTTCAGATTGTTGATGATATTCTGGACATCAGCGCTGACCCCAAGATTCTGGGAAAACCTGTGGGCGGGGATATTCGGCAGGGAATCATAACACTTCCAATGATTTATGCTTTGAATGATTCACCCAACTCCGAACGGCTTAAAGAATTGATTGGGAAAGAAACAAAATCAGAAATAGAGATTGAGGAGGCCGTTTTTCTCATTAAACAATCGGGTGGGATTGAAAAGTCCAGGCATATTGTCGATCTCTATGTGGATAAGGCTATAAAGAGTCTGTCTGAACTCCCGGATATCCCTTCACGGGAAGCACTGGTCGAACTGGCCAAATTTGTAGGAGAAAGAAGTTATTAGATAAATTAGAAAATGGTTATATCATAGAAAGCCGCTTTGCGGCTTTTTTTATTTATTTATCGGGGAGGAAGAGTAACACATCTCTTTCTGGAAAAAAATAGAATAATATACAAGAATTTCTTTTAAATAAGGAGCTGCTAATCTTGGATGAAAAAAAGAGGAAAGAACTATTAGAAAAATTAGAAAGGATTCGCGAATCCAAAGTAATTGTTTATTTTTCTTACACGCCCCTTGATGACAGGATTCTGGTTCCTCTTTATCGTGAATTGGCTAATATCGGAAAAACAAAGAAAATTGATCTTTTTCTCTACAGCTATGGCGGCGCGGTAGATACTCCTTACAAAGTTGTGATGCTGATCAGAGAATTTTGTGAGAATTTTTCTGTAATTGTACCATTTTCTGCAAAATCTGCTGCTTCGATGATCGTTTTAGGTGCGGACGAGGTAGTAATGGGACCAATATCGGAGCTGGGGCCTATTGATCCATTAGTAAAGCATCCCTGCTATAAAGACTTCTGGATTCCCGTACAGGCTCTCAGATGTTGTTTTGAATACATCGAAGAAATGATCTACAATAGCTCAAATCCTGAAGTATCCGAGATTATTATGAATTCTGTTTTAAGCAAACTAGATCCATGGTTAATTGGGGATTATGAAAAAGCTCTTAAAGCGTCCAAACAATATGCTGAATCTTTGTTATCAAAATATATGCTGAAAAACGATAAAGAAAAAATTAAATCTGTCACTCACAATCTGACCAATGGGTATTTTTCTCATGGTTATCCCATTGGAAGGCAGGAAGCAAAAGAAATGGGTTTATGTGTTACCGAAGCCTCCGGGGAATTATGGGAAACAATTTGGGAATTATATCTGATATATCAATCAATGTTTTCTGCCGAAAATTGTTGCATTTTTTCACTTTCTACGATAGGATAATTTTATGATGAATTAAGAATAGTTTATAAAAGCAAAATATGGTATAGTTAATCGTAACGGAGGTGACTGCAATGCAACCAATTTTTGGTTTTATTACTCCTACAACCGCTGTAATTGTATTAGTCATAGCCCTGATTATCTTTGGTCCGGGAAAACTTCCAGAGTTGGGAAAAGCTTTGGGCAAAGGAATAAATGAGTTTAAACAGGCGTCTAATGAAGAAGAAAGAAAGTCAAATAATGATTCCAAATCGGGGGATGCTCCAAAGTCTGAATAAGTAAATAAATTAACTGAAGGACGTTACATAACGTCCTTACTTTTCGTTTTATGGAACAGATTATAAAAGATAAACAGGGGGGCAGATTTGTGTTGCTAGAAAATAAGACAGCACTCATTACAGGCGGGGGAACAGGGATTGGAAAGGCCGTAGCCTTGAGGTTAGCTCAGGAAAAGGTAAATATCGCTATCAATTATTCCCGTTCGGAAAAAGATGCTCTGGAAACTCAAAAAGAAGTCCAGGCTCTTGGGGTTCAATGTAAAATATATAAAGCCAGTGTTTCCTCAGATCAGGAAGTAAGAAAGATGATGGAGCAGGTTGCAAAAGACTTTGGAGGATTTGACATTCTTGTCAACAATGCCGGAATTACCCGTTTTGTAAATCATTCTGATTTGGAGGGTATGAAAGAGGAATATTGGGATGAGATTTTTGCAGTGAATGTGAAGGGGTTGTTTTTCTGCTGCAGGGCTGCTGCGGAAGAACTTAGAAAAAGTAAAGGGGTCATTGTAAATATTACATCGATTGCAGGTCTTACCGGACTGGGCAGTTCCATTGCTTATTCTGCGTCCAAAGCAGCTTCCATTAGTATTACCAAATCTCTGGCCAGGGTACTTGCTCCGGAAGTAAGGGTATTGAGTATTGCACCGGGTATTGTACTTACCAGATGGGTTGACGGTCAGGAAGATCATATAGAACGCTTAGCAGGGACAACCCCTATGAAGAGAATTGCAAAACCGGAGGATGTCTCTGAACTCGTGTACGGCGTGATTGCCCATGCCGGTTTTGTGACTGGGCAGACCATTGTAGTCGACGGGGGAGCATTTATTTAACAGTTATTCCGCCTGCTTTAAAATTTTAGCGCAATATTCAATGATTTCTCTTCGTCTGACAATCCCGATAAATATTCCCTGGTCGTCAATAACAGGTACAAAATTTTGATGGATGGCTCTGGATATGAGATCATTGATTTGTGCGTTGATGGAGACAGGAGTATTCTGGGTATGTTGTTCTATTTCGTCCAGTCGGATTCTTTCCGTATTGCCGAAGGTAAGATCCGGAGTATTTTTTAGTTTCCACAAAAGATCTCCCTCCGTTAAGGTGCCTGCGTAACGTCCCAGTGAATCAACCAAAGGAACAGCAGCATAACCGTGGTATTCCATTCTCTCCAAAGCCTGGCGCATAGTAGAATTTACTTTGAGATAAACTACATCTTTTTTAGGAATCAAGAAGAAAGCTAAGTTCATAGTAAAACCTCGTTTTAGGATATTTGACTCGTCAAAACCAAAAAAATTATAATTAATCTAGGCAAATAAAATCAATAGGGTTTACAGTTATTATTCCATAAAAAAATAAGAATTCCTCCCCATTTAATGAAGAGGAATATAGTGGAATAGTTTCTGATTTCAATTGATGCAAAAAACACAACAACTCCGGATTTTGAATTGTTGTGTTTTATATTAGAGATAATTAAAAGATAACGCCCAGAGCAATAAGAATCAGAATAGCAATTGCGATGATAGCAGCTCCAGCAGCATTGTAAGCGGGAGCAGGAGTAACTACAGGGGCAACAACAGGTCTGCAGCAGCATCCACCATAACCGTACATTTCATTCACTCCTTTTCTGTTATTCTTATATCTTTGTGACGATGAAGGTTGAAAGATTGCCGCATCACGTGCTTAGAATAAGATACCCATAGCAATCAGAAGTAAGATAATAACAACCACGATAGCAATTCCGCAGAAACTTGGTGTGCAGCAGCAACCGCAACCGCCGCCAACACCTACACCACCAACTGCACCTTCGTAAGCCATAGTCTTGAGACACCTCCTACTGGAATTATCTGGAATACATTGTAATATATGTATATCCTAAGTTAGGTGTGTTTGTCTTAACGGGTATCCTCAGAGAATATAAATCTTTTGAGCGATACATGATGAAAATTTGGAAAACATTAAGCAAAAATAAGAGAAGTCCCCGCGTCCGGGGACTTCTTTGCGCAAAGCCAAAAGACAACTGCGACTAGATTTTATAACCTAGACATCAATTATCTAGAGACTCTTCAATAAAAAATTAACATGGAAAAGCCTTAAAGTCAACGATTATAAGCAAAAAACTGCAGTTAAGTTTTGGGTAATTTTCTTCTATTATCAATAAATGAAGCGAAATAATCCCTTTGCCGGCAAAGATTTTACCTTAATTTCTGGGGATTTTAAGGCTAATTTTTTGCAATATTTGCAATTCAATTTCTCTAAATTTTTCTTTGAGAATATAAGCAACCACAAAAATTTTGACGATAAAAATTTTCTTTTTTGGCGATTAACATCGTATTTTGAAACCCGTTTTGTTTTTTAAAATCCTCAGCCAAAAAAGCAACGTGATTAAGCTTCGCAACCTGGCTGCCGATTTCCAGAATGGCTTTGCTGTTTTTGTGAGGACTAATCGTAAGGGTAGTTGTAAACAGGGGAAAATGATTTTGTGATGCAAACTCAGCGGTTCTTTGAAGTCTCATTTCAAAACATATCAAGCACCGCCGGCCTTTCTCAGGTTCATCTTCCAAACCGTTGATTTGCGCTTGCCATTGCCCGTAATTATATTCTTCTTCAATATATCTGATATTTTTCTTCGCAGCATAAAGCTGAAGCTCATCTCTTCTGCGACAATATTCCTGTACAGGATAAATATTTGGATTATAATAATATATCACCGGAGTATAATTTGATTCCAATTTTTCCAGCACATAAGCTGCACAGGTTGCACAACAGGCATGTACCAGGATTTCTGGTTTGGACATGGCCGCGAACCTCCGTGAAGTATTTTCGGAGAAATTATAGTATGCTTTTTGTTTCAATGCAAATCTATCTCTGATCTTTTGGTGATTAGAGGCAAATTCTTTAATTATTTCCAGGATTTTAGGCTTATAGTTCTGAGAGTTGGTGTTTACCCTAATAGCATAATCTCTTTTGGAGGGTAGACAATGAAAAGAATTATTTTAACTATATTGTTTTTCCTGTTGGTTAATACCGTTTCTGTTTATGCCCAGTCGACCGCTTATACGGTTCAGCCCGGGGACAGTATGTGGAAAATTGCCGTAAGATATGAAATCGGATTAAGTGAACTTGCCCAGGCTAATCCGCAGGTTAAGAACATTGCTTTGATTTACCCTGGACAAAAGATTGCCATACCCAATATCGACAGTATTAAAGGTTTAGAAACCGAAGTGGTGAGGTTAGTCAATGTGGAAAGATCCAAAAGGGGGTTGCATTTATTAAAGCAAAACTGGGAATTATCACGGGTCGCAAGGTATAAATCCCAGGACATGATTAATAAAGGGTATTTTGGACATGAATCACCGACTTATGGTTCTCCGTTTAAAATGATGGAATCTTTCGGTATTAAATGTTCGGCAGCAGCAGAAAACATTGCCTGTGGACAAAAAGCTCCGCAGGAGGTTATGAGCAGCTGGATGAATTCCACCGGCCACCGGAATAATATTCTAGGTCCGTCTTTTCTGGAGATCGGGGTAGGGGCGGCCAAAGACAGCCAGGGAAACATTTATTGGACCCAGATGTTTATCAAACCTTTATAAATGAAAGTCTGATGAAAGGACCCGGGTATACCTTAGTTGGCATCACCCGGGCCTTTTGGGCTTCCGATCCATAATTTAGATTCAAGAAAATAAGAAAAGCTTAATTTTTTTACCCCTTTTTTCATCGGAATAGTGAACTCGAACTTACGGGGAGAATTCATTTAAATCCACCTTTCTAAGTGAATATTGACTAAAAAATTTGTCTGATAACCTCTTGAAGAGAGTTCCCGGAATTAATCAATGCCTTTTTTTCCGATTCGCTTAGATCAAGAGGCAGCACGCTACTTATTCCTGTAGAATTAACAATAGTCGGTAGGGATAAACATACGTCTGTAAGGCCGTATATCCCTTCCACAAGGCTTGAAACAGTCAGGATGGAGTTTTCATCACGCAGGATGGCTTCGACGATTCTCCTGACCGTCAGGGCTACAGCATAATAGGTGGCTCCTTTTTTTTCTATCACGCGGTAGGCGGCTTTCCGGACGTCTTCAAACAGTTCTCTTTTGATATTTTCATCACAGTTTTTACAAAAGGATTCCATACTCATTCCGGCTATATTGGTAATGCTCCAGGTAGCAACTTCCGTATCACCATGCTCACCCAGGATATAAGAATGGACATTCCGGGCATCAACCCCAAAATGTTCTCCAAGCAATGATCTGAAGCGGGCGGTGTCCAGTACAGTTCCCGAGCCCATTACTTTTTCCTTTTTAAACCCTGAAATTTTATATGTCACGTAAGTCAGAATATCCACCGGATTGGTAACAACCAGCAGGATAGAATCGCCACAGTGTTTTACGATTTGAGGAATAATGGTCCGAAAAACTTCCGTATTTTTTTTGACAAGGTCAATCCTTGTTTCACCCGGTTTTTGATTGGCCCCTGCCGTAATTACCACAATATCCGAATCTTCACAGTCTGAGTAATCTCCTGCCGTCACTTTCACAGGCTGGATGAACGGCATACCGTGGCTGAGGTCCATCTCCTCACCTATAGCCTTATCCTTATTTACATCCACAAGAACAATTTCGGAAACAAGACCGCTCAGCATGAGAGTATAGGCTGTGGTTGCCCCGACAAAACCCGCGCCGATGATAGAAACCTTGGTAGGTTGAATACCCATTTACCATACTCCTTTCATGTTTTTTCAAAATTGCGGCATTCATAGTGTACAGTATCCGGAACAATTTTATAAGTATGTTTTAATATTTTTATAAAAAGTAAGGCGGTTTGTATAATATAAACCTTATAAAACGGAGGGTGAAATTAAAAACCTCCTGTTGTAGGATATATCTTAACAGGAGGTTCGTGTATGAGTAAGTAGAATAAATCAAAAATTAATTAGAAAATCTTACATATTCTGCAAGGTTTTATTTAGTTTAATCGTATTAAGAGTAGGAGGGAAGGAAATAGATGGGAACATCACAGTTTGAACGCGATACTGCTATTGCATTGGCACTTAAAACATATTCCGATATGGTATATCGAATTTGTTTTATTTATCTTCGTGACAGAGCAGATATCGATGACGTATTTCAAGAGGTATTTCTAAAGTTGTTTCAAAAGAAAACTCCCTTTGTAAGCAAAGAACACGAAAAAGCCTGGCTAATCAGAGTAACGATTAATCAATGTAAGGATGTGGTGAAAAGCTTTTGGCGAAAAAAGATAGACTTGGTTGAAAATATTGAACTTCCCTTAAAAGATTCATCTGAAAATGAAATTTTACAGGTTGTGCTTTCACTTCCCCAGAAGTATAAGGATGTTATCTACCTCTATTATTATGAAGAGTACACGGTTCCGCAAATGGCAAAAATTCTCGAACAAAATGAAAATTCCCTCTATTCTCATTTGCATAGGGCTAAGAAACTATTAAAACAAAAACTGGAGGGAACAGAATATGAATACTCGTATTAAATCTTCATTGAATAATATTAAAGCGGATGAAGCCCTAGTCCGCAAAACTGAAGAGTATCTCAGAAATACGCTTGCAAAAGAACAGAATTCCAAAATAACTCATTTTCAAAAGAGGAGAGTGAGCGATATGAAAAAAATCTTGATAGCCGCCTGTGCAGCAGTATTGCTTATCGGAGGTGGAGGGAAAGCGTACCTCACACCTTTATCGTATGTTAGCTTAGACATTAACCCAAGCGTGGAATTAGGAGTTAACGTATTTGGACAAGTAGTAACCGCAGAGGGATATAATGCGGATGGAAAAACAGTTCTAAATGGAATAAAAGTTACGGGTACGAATGTTACGAAAGCGGTTAGCACAGTAGTTGACTCAGCAGTTGATAAAGGTTTCATAGCTGATGACGGTTCGTCGGTTATCTCGCTTACTGCTGAAACCGACAATGACAGTACGGCAACCAAATTGAATGCAGATGCGGAAGCAGGGGCTAAAGAGGCCCTAGCCGAAAATGGTAAATCGGCAGATGTAATTAAAGACAATGTTGCTTTAGCACGTCGTGAACAAGCAAGGGTGATGGGTATTACCCCCGGAAAACTGAACCTTATACAGAAACTTCAGGCGGTTGACCCAACAGCTACTATAGAACAGTATAAAGACGCAAAAATTAAGGATATTATGAAATCCATACAATCAAAAACAAATAAAAGCACTACGGTAGGCAATCAGAATCCAGCAGCCGGAGCAGGCAATCAAAATTCAACAGCCGGAGCAGGCAATCAAAA
>JAAYUV010000066.1 GCA_012517475.1 Peptococcaceae bacterium
ACAAAGATCTACCAATTGTTAAAAGTGAAGGACACATTGAAACGCGATCATCAATTGGTCGGTAAGAGGTTGTAGTGACTAAATAAAAAACTGAAATCCACTTAAATCAAGGGTTTAAGCCTCTTTTAGACGAAAGTTGAGCTAAGATAACGGAAAATAAAGAACTGAGGGAGCTTTGCGGCAGTTCTTACAGCAAGGAATGGCTTGGTTATCTTTGCGTTCATCCTTTGGGGGAAATCATCGACCCGGACTATATAACCAACAGACACCGTGATTTACTCAAAAAGGCCGGATTGCCTCATGTCAGGTTCCATGACCTTCGGCACTCGTGCGTAGGGCTGATGATGGCCAACGAGGTGCCTATGGAGCGGATCAGGGATTGGGTTGGTCACAGCGATATTCGGACAACGGTTAATACTTATGGTCATTTGGAATACCAGTCCAAGAAAAAAACAGCCAAGATCATTCAGAAATCTTTGCCGCTTAAAATGGCAGGAGCTGCTAATCTTTAGAATTAACAGCTCCATGATGGCGGAGAAGAAGGGATTTGAACCCTTGCGCCCGGGAAAACCAGGCCTACCGCATTTCGAGTGCGGACCCTTCAGCCACTTGGGTACTTCTCCGAATTATTAACTTTATTCTAACACCTCGGATAGAACTTGGATAGAACAGCTCAAAAATCTGTCCTGATTCGAACTCCGAGGGTTTAGAAAACCCCATAAAATCAAGGTTTTCGGTTACACGACTTCCACATTGCCCAACACATTTCGAGTGCGGCGCGTTACGACCACTTCGCTACTTCTCCATAATCATATCAGACATTAGGTATTTCAATTATTTTACGTTTGATACCAGCTTGCCCGGTCTTTTCTCCCGAAAAAACTGTTTGAGCAAATCCGAGCATTCTTCTTCAAGTATTCCGGCTGTAACTTCTACTTGATGATTCCAAAGGTTCTCGCGAAAGACCTTTATTACGGATTCCACGGCTCCCCCTTTCGGGTCAATGGCGCCGTAAACCACTTGCTTGATTCTGGCTTGAATCATAGCCCCTGAGCACATAGGGCAAGGTTCTAAGGTGACATAAAGTATGGCGTTTTCCAATCGCCAATGCCCGACTTTCTCTGCAGCCTTCCGGATAGCAAGAATCTCAGCATGGGCTGTCGGGTCCTGATTGGTTTCCTTCTCATTATGCGCGGCGGATAAAATTTCTCCGTCTCGGACGATAACCGCTCCAATCGGAACCTCATCCAAAACATAGGCTTTTTTTGCCTGTTCCAGAGCAAGACGCATCCAGTCCTCGTGTTTCATCCCTTCAGCGTCAGACTCCTTTCTGTATTTTTCTATAATGTCGAAAACAATTTGTCCGGATATAAAAAAAGACCTTAAACCTTAAGAGTCTAAATGGTGGCCCCGGGAGGACTCGAACCCCCGCAAGACAGGGTTTAGGAAACCCCCGCTCTATCCACCTGAGCTACGAGGCCATCTCAAGTACTTAGATTCTTTGGCGGAGGGGGTGGGATTCGCTCCGCTCCGCCTTCGGCTCGCTTTCACGCCAGGGCGAGAAAATGCTTCCATAGGTCGCATTTTCTGACGGCCAAGGATGGCCTAATGCCGCGAGGCCATGGATGGCCAGGAGCGGCGATCCGCCCGTTCGAATCCCACAATAATATTTCGGAATAATATCTGGCGGAGGGGGTGGGATTCGAACCCACGGCTCCTTGCGGAGTCACCGGTTTTCAAGACCGGCTCCTTAAACCACTCGGACACCCCTCCAAGCGACGACGATAGATAGTATAACATAAACTAAATAACTAGACAAGCAGTAATAATATGCTATTTTCTGATGAAATGCAAGTGTTTTTGCTTTTATTAATTATCCTTTTTTTGACAATAGCTTATACATCTTTCTTGACTATAATAATTAAGTTTATTCTAAGGATTACATTATAAATAAACACGAAAATTACGATGATAAATTACATTTTAATTTTGTTAATAAATAGCCAGAAAAACGGCGTGTAATTTTACGCAATTTTTTCATTAATATTTACATGTATTTGGCTGATTTATTTTCTGCTTCTCTTTTTTTGTTTCAAACAATACGTTTGACTCTTCTCAACCTATATACTCTACACCCATATAAGGCCGAAGTGCTGCAGGGATCCTGACTTTTCCGTCTTGTTCCTGATAATTTTCCAAAATTGCCGATACTGTTCTGCCGATGGCCAACCCGCTGCCATTCAAGGTATGAACATATTCCGGCTTTTCCTTTTGTCCGCGGCGGAACCGGATATTTGCTCTTCTGGCTTGAAAATCTTCAAAATTACTGCAGGAGGAGATCTCTCTATAGGTATTGAAACTCGGAAGCCATACTTCAAGATCATAGGTTTTGGCTGAACTGAATCCAAGATCCCCTGTAGAAAGGGCCACGGTACGGTAAGGAAGTTCTAATTCCTGTAAAATGGCTTCAGCATCAGCGGTTAGCTTTTCCAGTTCAGCATAGGAATTCTCCGGAAGCGAGAATTTGACCAGTTCAACCTTATTAAATTGATGCTGGCGGATGAGTCCTCTGGTATCCCGTCCGGCGGCACCGGCTTCAGCGCGAAAACAGGCGCTATAGGCACAGTAATATAAGGGAAGTTTTTCTGCGTCCAGGATTTCATCCCGGTAGATGTTTGTAACAGGCACTTCAGCAGTTGGGATGAGGAAGTAGTCCGTATTCTCTACTTTAAAAGCATCTAGCTCAAATTTGGGAAGTTGCCCCGTGCCAAACATGGATTGACGGTTTACCATAAAAGGAGGAAAAACCTCCACATAGCCTTTCTGGCTATGCCTGTCCATCATAAAATTAATTAATGCTCTTTCCAGCCTCGCCCCGAGTCCTTTATAAAAAGTAAATCTTGTTCCGGTTACTTTACCGGCACGGCCAAAATCCAAAATATCATGCTTTTCTCCAATTTCAAAATGAGGAAGAGGGGTAAATTCAAAGTCCTTGGGTGTTCCCCATTTCCGTATCACGACATTATCATTTTCATCTTTACCCACAGGAACAGTCTCGTGGGGGATATTCGGAATAAGGTAGAGAACCTCTTGCATTTTTTGCTCGATCTCGCTGAGGCTGTCATCCATCTCTTTAATCTTCTGGCCGACATCTCTCATTTTGAGGATTAAGTCGTCGGCATTCTGGCCGCTTTTTTTAAGCCGGGCCACTTCTTCAGAAACTTTATTGCGTTCAGCTTTAAGATTCTCCACGTCAAACAGAACCTGCCTCCTTTTTTCTTCCTGAAGAAGAAAATGATCCAGGTTAATGTCTGCATGCCGTTTCGCTAAAGCTTCTTTAACGACATCCGGATTGCTGCGCACAAATTTCAGATCGAGCATAACAAGACCTCCTATAATTGATACTGATCAACCATGTCTAAAAAGAATTGATGGACGCGTGAATCGTCCGTCAGCTCAGGATGAAAAGCACTGGCTAATAAGTTATTTTGCCGCACAAATACAATTTTACCTGCATATTCTCCCAGTATTTCTACTTGAGGACCTGCTTCCAGCACATACGGGGCACGGATAAACACCGCTCTCACATCGTTTCCCGTTAGTCCTTTTATAGGTATATCAGCTTCAAAACTGGCTATTTGACGGCCAAATGCGTTTCTTTTTACCAGGGTATCCATGAGTCCTAAGGAATACTGGTTGCTTTCATCAATCCGTTTGCTTAATAAGATCATTCCTGCACACGTGCCAAAGACAGGAAATCCCTGGCAGGCCATTTTCGTGATGGTCCCGCCAAAGTCATTCATTTCCAATTGTTTGCCGATAGCTGTACTTTCTCCGCCAGGTATGATCAAACCATGAATCCCTTCCAGGTCTTCCCTGGATCGGACTTCCTTTACTGCTACCCCCAGCTTTTCTAAAGTCTTCCGGTGCTCCCGAAAAGCTCCTTGAATTGCCAGAACCCCGATCGTTTTCATTTTTACCAGCCTCGATCCTGCATCCGTTCCGCGGGGGCAATGGTGGAAATCTCCAAGCCAGGCATGGCTTCGCCGAGTTCCTCCGAAAGCTTGGCAAGCATATCCGGATCATTATAATGGGTTGTAGCCAGAACAATGGCACGGGCTCTTTTCGCCGGATTGGAAGATTTGAATATTCCGGAGCCAACAAAAATGCCGTCACAACCAAGCTGCATCATCAGTGCCGCATCTGCGGGTGTAGCAATTCCTCCGGCAGCGAAATTGACAACAGGTAACTTGCCATGTTCAGCAACGTATTGAACCAGGTCATATGGCGCTGCCATTTCTTTAGCAGCCGTCATTAATTCTTCTTTTGGCATGGTAGTAAGTCTGCGGATCTCGGCCATCACAGTCCTCATATGACGGACCGCTTCTACAACATTCCCTGTACCCGGTTCTCCCTTGGTCCGGATCATTGCAGCCCCTTCGCCAATTCTACGCAGTGCTTCTCCCAGGTTACGTGCTCCGCAAACAAAGGGAACCTTGAATTTATTTTTATCAATGTGATAAAGATCATCTGCAGGTGTAAGAACTTCACTTTCATCAATATAATCTGCCCCTAAAGCCTCAAGAATTTGAGCCTCGACAAAATGACCAATTCTTGCTTTCGCCATTACAGGAATAGTGACTGCATCCATAATTTTTTTAATAATGGTAGGATCAGCCATCCTGGCTACTCCGCCTGCTGCTCTGATATCCGCAGGTACTCTTTCCAAGGCCATAACAGAACAAGCTCCGGCTTCCTCCGCTATCTTAGCCTGTTCCGGTGTGGTAACATCCATAATGACGCCGCCTTTAAGCATTTCGGCCAGTCCTGTTTTAACTTTCCATGATGCAATTTCTGCCATGATGATTCCCCCTAAAATTCTGATAATGTTAATTTTTCTATAAATATATCTATTATGTGAAAGGATCTACTCTTCATCTTTGCTTACAAATTTGGCTATTGCCACTACTTTGCTTTCTCCGGTTCTCATAGCCGTTACTCCCTGAGCAGATCTTCCCTGAACAGATATACCGCTTACCTCCTGACGGATCACGATGCCTTCATCGGTAATAACCATTAGTTCCTCGTCAGCGGTTACAACTTTTATCCCTGCCAGTGGTCCTGTCTTGGATGTAACCCTGTGGCAGATAATTCCTTTTCCGCCTCTGCCCTGTTTTCGGAAATCCTTGAGGTCGCTTCTCTTTGCAAAACCGTTTTCGGTTACGGTAAGCAGCTCCAGGTTTTCTCCGAAACTATCCACTACATCCATGGCCATGACATAATCTTTTTTATCCAGGGTGATTCCCCTGACCCCGCGGGCGGTCCTACCCATAGAACGTACGTCTTCCTCTGCGAAGCGAATCACTAAACCGTGGCGTGTGGCGATGACGACATCATCATTGCCTTTGGTCAAACGCACTCCGATAAGTTCATCATTGTCGTCAAGGGTTAAGGCGATGAGTCCGTCACGTCTCTGGGTATCATACTCCTGTAAAGCTGTTTTCTTGACAATACCGTTTTTCGTGACGGTCAGAAGATAATAGTCCTCTTTGAACTCTTTAATGGCGATGGTGGCCGTTACCTGTTCATCTTGGGAAAGGTTAAGAAGGTTGACAATCGCTGTTCCCTTGGCAGTCCTGCTTGCTTCGGGAATTTCATGGGTTCTTAATCGATAGACTTTTCCTTTGGAAGTAAAGACCAGAATATGATGATGAGTAGAAGCAATAAACAATCTTTCTACAAAATCATTTTCCCCGGTAGACATTCCACTTACTCCCCGACCGCCTCTCCTCTGGCTGCGGTAGGTTGTCAACGGCAGTCTTTTGATATATCCGCGGTGAGTAACGGTAATGACAACATCTTCGTCCGCAATCAGGTCTTCGATCTCCATCTTCGTAGCATCAAAGGTGATTTCCGAACGACGAGCATCAGCAAATTTATCTCTGATTTCTTTGAGTTCGGTTTTAATAATTTGCCTTACCATTTTATCCGAACTGAGAACGGCTTTAAGATAAGCAATTTCATCCAACAGTTTTTGGTATTGTTCATCCAGCTTTTCCCGTTCCAGACCGGTAAGTCTCCGTAACCGCATATCCAATATAGCTTGGGCTTGTCTCTCACTAAAATCAAATCGCTCGATAAGTTTAGCCCTGGCGGTTTCATCATCCTTAGAAGAGCGGATAATATCAATTACCTCATCAATAAAATCAAGGGCTTTACGCAAACCTTCAACAATATGAGCCTCATCTTCGGCTTTTTTCAGTTCATACCGGCTGCGTCTGATAATGACATCTTTCTGATGGTTAATAAAATGTTCCAACATTTCACGAAGGTTAAGTACCTTCGGGGTGCCGTCAACCAATGCCAACATGTTAATACCAAAGCTGTCTTCCATCTGCGTATGCTTATAAAGCTGGTTAAGAATAACCTGCGGATTAACATCTCTTCTCAGTTCGACAACAATGCGCATTCCTTTTCGGGTTGATTCATCACGGAGATCGGTGATTCCGTCGATTTTCTTTTCCTGTACCAATTCAGCGATTTTTTCGATCAACCTGGCTTTATTGACTAGAAATGGGATTTCGGTTACAACGATCTGCATCTTGCCGGACTTTTCAATTTTTTCAATATTGACTTTTGCCCTGGTCTTAACAGAACCCTTACCGGTAGTATAAGCACTGACAATTCCTTCTGTCCCCATGATTAAACCGGCTGTTGGGAAGTCCGGACCTTTGATAAATTTCATCAGTTCTTTAATACTTACCGTTTGTCCTTCGTCTTCATCCTGGCGGTCCAGCATATGAACAACCCCATCAATTACTTCTCCCAGGTTATGCGGCGGAATATTTGTGGCCATTCCTACTGCAATTCCTGAGGATCCGTTAACCAAAAGGTTCGGGAATTTGCTCGGTAAGACAACCGGTTCTTTTTCTTTTTCATCATAGTTAGGGATAAAGTCTACCGTGTCTTTTTCGATGTCCGCCAGCATATAAGTTGCTAAAGGAGCCATTCTTAGCTCCGTATACCGCATCGCAGCCGCTGAATCACCGTCGACTGACCCGAAGTTCCCGTGTCCGTCAATTAAGGGATAGCGGCTGGAAAAATCCTGTGCCATCCGGACAACCGCATCATAAATCGAAGAATCTCCATGGGGGTGAAATTTACCCATGCAATCCCCGACTAATCTTGCAGATTTGCTGTAGGATTTATTCGGGGTCATCCCCAGTTCATGTAAAGTATAAAGGATGCGGCGGTGAACGGGCTTTAATCCGTCACGGACATCGGGAAGGGCCCTGCTGACGATGACACTCATTGAATAATCAATGAATGATTTTTTTAGTTCTTCCGAAATCTCTATCGGCAGTACCTTGCCGCTAAATAATTCCATGGACACAAGCCTCATGCTCCTTTACTTAGATATCTAAAATCCGTACATCTTTCGCATGTCGTTGAATGAAATCTTTGCGGGGCTCCACTTTATCCCCCATGAGGATAGTAAACAGATCATCAGCCTTCATGGCATCTTCGAGTTTTACTTGAAGGATTGTTCTTGTTTCCGGATCCATGGTTGTTTCCCAAAGTTGTTCGGCATTCATTTCTCCAAGACCTTTATAGCGTTGTATTTCTGTTTTTTCCCTGCCGATCTTCTCCAGAATCCTGTTCAGTTCCTGATCACTATAGGCGTATTGAATTTCTTTCCCTTTTTTTATTTTAAAAAGGGGAGGCTGGGCAATATAGACAAAGTTATTCTCAATTAAAGGTCTCATGAAACGATAAAAGAAAGTCAGAAGTAAAATCCGAATATGAGAGCCATCGACATCCGCATCCGTCATGATAATAATTTTATGATACCGCGCTTTTTCGATGTCAAAATCTTCGGAAATACCTGTTCCCAAAGCCGTAATCATAGCCCTGATTTCCATATTGGCTAATATTTTATCTAATCTGGCTTTTTCAACATTGAGAATTTTTCCTCTTAAAGGAAGAATAGCCTGAAATTTTTGGTCTCTGCCTTGTTTAGCAGAACCGCCGGCGCTGTCTCCCTCAACCAGATACATTTCGCAATACCTGGGATCTTTCCAGGTACAATCTGCCAATTTCCCAGGGAGAGAGGTGCTTTCCAAAGCATTTTTTCTTCTGGTTAAATCTCTTGCCTTACGTGCCGCCAGTCTGGCTCTTGCAGCTTGTAATCCTTTCTCTACGATTTTTTTGGCAACAGACGGATTCTCTTCAAAGAATGTGGACAATCCTTCTCCTACAATGCTATCTACAATAGATCGGACTTCGCTGTTTCCTAATTTGGTTTTAGTTTGTCCTTCAAATTGCGGTTCCCTGACTTTAACGGAAACTATGGCTGTAAGACCTTCTCTGACATCTTCCCCGCTTAAATTATTCTCATTATTTTTTAAGATATTATTTTTCCGGGCATAGTCATTGATAACGCGGGTCAGAGCAGCTTTGAACCCGGCTTCATGGGTACCGCCTTCCGTGGTATTAATATTATTGGCATAGGAAAAAAGATTTTCCGTATAGCCGTCATTGTATTGCATTGCAATCTCGACCTGGGTATTGTCTTTATCCGCTTCAAATACTATCGGTTTTGGGTGAATTGGGTCTTTGTTTTTATTAAGATATTTGACAAAGTCAACCAATCCTCCGCTGTGACTATATACTTCTTTAGTACCGGTTCTTTCGTCCGACAACGTGATATTCACGTTTTTATTCAGAAAAGAAAGTTCTTTTAACCGGTGAGACAATACTTCATAGTCATAAACCAAATCTTCAAAGATTTCAGGATCAGGCTGAAAAGTAACCATGGTTCCTGATCTTCCCCTGTATGCGCCAATTTCCTTGAGATCGCATGCAACTTTACCCCGGGTGTATTCCTGAAAATATTTTTTGCCGTCCTTTTTGATTTCAACTTTTAACCAAACAGAAAGAGCGTTGACAACACTCATGCCAACACCATGAAGACCACCGGAAACTTTATAAGCATCTCCGTTAAATTTTCCCCCGGCATGAAGTACAGTCAGGGCAACTTCAACACCCGGTCTCCCCAGTTTTGGCTGAATGTCAACCGGTATACCGCGGCCATTGTCTTTCACGGTAATACTGTTTCCCTCATGTATGGTTACCTGTATATCGTCGCAATAACCGGCCATTGCCTCATCGATGCTGTTGTCTACAATCTCATAAACCAAATGATGCAATCCCCTGCTGCTTGTTGAACCAATATACATTCCGGGGCGTTTGCGAACAGCTTCTAATCCTTCCAGCACTTCGATCTGACCAGCATTATATTCGGAGACAGGTTCTTTAATCGGCTCCAAATCCGATGTTTTTTGCAAAGCTGTTCCCTCCCAAAATTATCCTTTAACCTTAATATTATACTATAAAAATGGCTTATTATCAAATATCTTCATAGCAAAAACCTCTCTTATGAAGAGAGGTAAAATATAGTTTTTAAGTTTTAACAACCTAATTGAAAATAAGTAGTACATTTTTTCCTGATCTGACATTTATTACGTTGTTTCTATTTCCATGTTGCTGAGAGAACGCTTTAATAAAGTGGAAGATGAAATAGGAGATAAAAAATATCCTGTATCGGCGATGATAAAGGATTTTTCTTTTCCTTCCTCGGCAATATTTTGTACTTTCTTGTTCTTTAGAATATGATTGATAAAATTACGTGAAATTTGGCTGTTTCCCGCTGTCTCTAAGTCCAGAATCGCAATAATCCTGTCTTTGCTTACCATAATATTGCTTCCCAAATGTAAAAACATTATTGTTCCCTCCATATCTTTCCATTAGATACCCGAAATACACTCTTTTGAGAATTAATAATTTTTTCATCTGCTCCCGTCATCGTGATAATGGTTTGTTTGCCTGTTATATGGATATAATCCAGAAGGTATTGTCTTCGGAATTCATCCAGTTCTGAAAGGACATCGTCGAGTAAAAGAATAGGGTATTCTTCTTTTTCTCTCCTTATTATTTCCATTTCAGCCAACTTCAAACAAAGAACCAAAGAACGCTGCTGCCCCTGAGATCCGAAAATCTTTGCGGGCCTTCCATTCAGATTAATGATCAGGTCGTCTCGATGGGGACCTATTAAAACAGATTTTTTTTCAATCTCCTGATCCATTTTCTTTTCTAATAGATCCGGAAATATCTCCAATGCTTCACTCAAACTTTTCTTTCCCAATCCAAAATAAAACAATTCCATGTTATCCTGATCAGAAAAAATATTATTGAATATAGGCCGGCAGTATTGATTTAGGATTTCGGTAAACTGCCAGCGATTTGTCAGGATCTTGGTTCCAAATTCTACTAATTCTTCATTCCAGGCTTGTATTTGGCTTCTTAGACTATTTGTACTTTTGTCCCTTTTCAGTAAATTGTTTTTTTGTCTAATCGCTTTCAGGTATGAATTTAATATAGAAATGTGTCCCGGTTTAACCTGGGCTATCAAAAGGTCAAGAAAACGCCTTCTTTCCTGAGGACTGCTTTTCACGATATTTAGATCTTCCGGAGAAAAAAAGACTGCGTTTACTGTTCCAACGTAGTCTGATAAACGTTTACTGGCAAACTGGTTAATTTTCATGACCTTTTTGCCAGTTTCATAATAACTTTCCAATTTTATCATCCGATTCATCACATCAAAAGATGCTTGAAGGTAAAAATTTTTTTCACCCCAAAGAATCAGTTCATTCTCACTTTTTACCCGATAGGATTTTCCTGTCAGCAAATAGTAAATGCCTTCCAGAACGTTGGTTTTTCCTTGTCCGTTTGGTCCTGCAAGCAAGTTAATTCCCGGCTGAAATTCTATTTTTTGTTCTTGATAATTTCTAAAATGTCGTAAATAAAAATCTTTAATCAGCATTTTATTAAGAATCTTAATTTCTTAATGGAAGAACCAGACAAAGATAGTTTTGGTCATTTTCAGGACGGAAAATGCAAGGACTGAAAGAACCGGATGTTTCCATGATAATATGCTCAGTATCCACAACTTTTAAAATATCGATAATATATTTGGCATTGAAGGAAATGGATACGTCTTCTCCATCCTGTTCAATTTCAATCTGCTCGGAGATTTTTCCCATCTCTGAATATTGGTTAATATGGATTGAAGAGTTTTCTATTTGAAAACGTACGGTATTGGTTTTTAAATAATTATCTTTTGACAGGAGTGAAGCTCTTTCCACTGTATCCATAAATTTTTTGGTTTGGATAAAGAGTTTAGTATTGCAAGTTTGTGGAATAACCTGTTTATAGCTTGGAAATTGGCCTTCGATCAATCGGGTTAAAATTTGGACAGTCCCAAAATTAAATATCACTTTGGAATTATTGTACTTGATCGTTAAGGTTTCTTCATCATCCAAAAGGCGGTAAATTTCCTGCATCGTTTTAGAAGGAATAATACCTTTAAAGTCTTGATCATTTCCCGAGATGACAGCTTTACTATAGGCCAGTCTATGGGTATCGGTACTGACAAGATAAATATTTTCCCTTTCAATATGAAGAAGAATCCCTGTAAATACCGGTCTTGTTTCTTCCACTGCACAGGCAAAAATGGTCTGTCTGATCATATTTTTAAAAATAACGGATGGAATTTCTATAATATCCGTGGAAGAAATTTCGCTAATTTCAGGAAATTCCTCCGGATCATAGCCATTAATTGCAAAATTAGAATTTTCATAATATAGATTAATATTATGATCGGAACTTTCTATTTGAATATCGCTGTCCGGCAGCTTTCTGGTTATTTCTGAAAATAGTCTTGCAGGTAAAACTACTTGTCCTTCTTCCTGAATATTAACCGGTACTTTGCACCGTATTCCAATTTCTAAATCAGTAGCTTCAAACCAGAGACTTTCTCCTTCTGTTCTCAATCTGATCCCTTGCAGGATGGGAAGGGTATTCTTTGGTGATACGGCTCTTTGTACCGTGTTGACGCCCGCAAGTAAGTCTTCTTTTTTACATAAGATTTTCATCATTACCTCCGCGTATTATCAAAAAAAATCTTAAATCATTCGTCATATTTTTACGTCATTATTAATATGATAATAAGTTAGTCGTAATCGTAGTAGTATAGACTTAAAAATTGTGGATATCCTTTAAAAAGTGCCTAAATTAAATATAAATTGTTCGAGTTGCATTATTGATATCCTGTGGAAATATGCTGAAGATATCCACATAGATCATCAATTGAAGACTAGTTTGCTTTTATTTTTGTGAGAATGTCATTAATACTTTTCTCTACTAAAGGGTCTCTTTTTCTAAGTTCACTGATTTTATCACAGGCGTGGATCACTGTAGTATGATCGCGGCCGCCAAATTTTTCGCCGATTTGAGGTAAGGATAAATCAGTTAATTCTCTGCATAAATACATTGCAATTTGTCTTGGAAAAGCAACTGTTCTGGTTCTTTTCTTTTGCTTAAATTCCTGAATTGACATTTTATAATGGTCGGCAACTACTTTTTGGATGATTTCAAGAGAAATTGCTTTTTGGTTTTTTTGAGGAAGCATATCTTTTAGGATTTCTTCTGCCAGATGAACTGTAATAGGTTGATTTGTCAGCATACAATAAGCGGTGATTTTACTGAGGGCGCCTTCCAGTTCCCGAATATTTGATTGTATTTCGGAAGCAATAAAAATAATGATTTCATCCGGGACAATAATATTTTCAAGTTGCGCTTTCTTTCTTAATATGGCTATACGGGTTTCATAATCAGGAGGATTGATATCCGTTGTAAGACCCCATTCAAATCTTGAGCGTAATCTTTCTTCTAATGTAGGAATTTCTTTTGGCGGACGGTCAGAAGAAATGATAATTTGCTTATTGGCTTCATATAGTGTATTAAAGGTATGGAAAAACTCTTCCTGGGTACCTTCTTTTCCCGCGAGAAATTGAATATCGTCAATTAACAAGACATCAATTTTACGATATGTATTTCGGAATTCCACTTGCCGTTCATAACGGATGGAATCGATCATCTCGTTCGTAAATTGTTCTCCTGTTACATATAGTATTTTCATGGAGGGAAAATTCTTTGTAATCACATGACTGATGGCATGCATCAGATGAGTTTTTCCAAGACCGCTGCCGCCGTAAACAAATAGAGGATTATATGATTTTGCCGGTGATTCGGCTACTGCTAAAGCTGCTGCATGAGCAAACCTGTTTCCGTTTCCAATAACGAATGTATCAAAAGTATATTTTGGGTTTAAAGAATGTGACAGTACTCCAAAATTCATTCCCTGGGCTTCCGCAGGCATTTCCACTGTTTGATCCTGTTCTGCAATAAAGCGTAAAGTTACAGGCTCATTCAGGTAATTTTGAACTGTGGATTTTATTAATGCGGAATACCTGCTCTCTAACCAATCTTTTGCAAATTCATTGGCAACACTGATCGTAAGTTTATTATTGGAAAAATCAATTAATTTCGTAGAAGAAAGCCATGTTTCGAAACTTGGTTTAGACAATTCACTTTTTAATTTTTCAAGGATATTTTCCCAGAAAGCATTTAAGTATATTGTGTTAGGAGACATTTTGAAACCTCCTGTTGTATAATTAGATAGAAAAAGTTCAGAAAAAAATATACACAAATATATTAACAATTTGTGGATAACGATTTAAATTATGAGGAAAATTATCAATGGCAATATAAGCAGAATTATTCAGTAAATAGTAAACTTATCATAACAAGTTTTCCTATGGTTATCAACAATTAATTAAGGGTATTCACATCTCGGCACATGTATTATAGCCTTATCTACAGCCTTATCTACAAGATTTCAACAGGAATGGAATCTTTGAATTTCTTGACATGGTAAAAATATTTAGAGTATAATTTTCTGTAGTCTGTTTTTATAATTTTAACTTTTAATTGCTATTTTTAAGGGGGTGTTTGCATTGAAGAGGACATATCAACCAAAATCCCGTCGTCATAAAAGAGTTCATGGATTCTTAGAGAGGATGAGAACTACCGGCGGTAGAAATGTACTAAGACGTCGTCGTTTGAAAGGTCGTAAGAAGTTAGCTGTTTAGGGCCGCGTAAGTGTGGCCTTTTTTGTACTGCCCTTAATTCTAAGGAGGGCGCTTATGCTGAAAAGAAATTACAGAATGCAAAAAAAGGCTAGTTTCCAGACTGTTTTTGCTCATGGGAAAAGTTATCCATCCAGACATGTCGTAATCTATATATTTAAAGGGTATCCCAATAAATATGGGTTTATAGCGTCCAAAAAAGTAGGGAATGCTGTAAAAAGAAATCGCGCCAAGAGATTATTGCGTGAAGTTGTTCGGTTACATTTGGATGGGGTAAAAGAGAACTGTCAAATGATTCTGATCGCACGTACGGCTATTAATAATGCATCTATGGAGGAAATAGAAAAGTCAGTCCTTTATATTTGGAGAAAAGCGGGAATTTACAATGGGAAAAAAACGTAATATCATTCAAATTATTTTAATTGGACTGATCCTATTCTATCAGCGTTTTATTTCTCCTCTAAAACCGCGTAGTTGTAGGTTTTATCCTACTTGTTCGGAATACGCCGTAGAAGCGATAAAGAAATATGGAGTACTAAGAGGGACAGGAAAAGCCATCGTAAGGGTCGCAAAGTGCCACCCTTTCCATCCCGGAGGGTATGATCCTGTTTAAGGAGGGTTTTTGTGAGTACAGTCGTTCATGGAATGGCTACGTTTCTTCAGTGGTTATTTACTTTTTCTTCAATGATTGGTTTGCCGTATTACGGTGTGGCTATTATCTTGTTTACCGTAATTATTAAGATACTTTTATATCCATTAACCTGGAAACAAATGTCTTCTATGAGGAAAATGACGGAGTTACAGCCTAAAATGAAAGAACTCCAGAAGAAATATGCTAATGATAAGCAGAAACTCAATCAGAAGATCATGGAATTATATAGTAAAGAGCAAGTAAATCCCTATGCTGGATGTCTGCCCTTAGTTATTCAGCTTCCTATTTTATGGGCATTCTATCAAACTCTTTACAGTTTTCCATATGGCAATGATGCTAGTATATGGTTTTTTGGATTTGATATTACCAAAGCATATGGTTTTGCTGTTTCTTACCATTTAGTTTTGCCTTTACTTGCTGCAGTTACCACTTATTTTATGTCTAAAGTCTCTACTCCTACTAATCCCGGATCATCTGCCCCGAACGGTACAGAACAAACGCAAAAAATTATGTTGATATTTATGCCATTTTTTATGGCTTATATTGTTGCCACATTGCCTTCGGGTCTCGGTTTCTACATTATAACGATGAATATTGTATCCATGTTGCAGACAATCTATATTAATAAAAAATTGGCGGCAGAAAAGGAAAAAGCGGCAGTATAATATATGTCACTGGAGGGGTATCACAATGAAGGTAGCTGAAAAAACTGCTCGGACATTGGATGAAGCAATCGAAGCTTGTTTAGGCGAGCTTGGTGTTAAACGAGATCAGGTTTCTATTGAAGTTCTGGAGGAACCCGGAAAAAAAGGGTTATTTGGTCTGTTCGGCAGTAAGATGGCCAGAGTAAAAGTCACATATGAAGATGATGCTGGTACTTTAGCTTGTCAGTTCTTAAAAAAATTAACTGCTGCAATGTCTGTGAATGCTGATTTTGAAGTGTTTCGACGTGATGAACATGTCATGATTAATATTACCGGCTCGGATTTGGGTATTTTAATCGGAAGAAGAGGGGATACTCTCGAGTCAATTCAATTTTTAACGAACCTCGCCGTTGCCAAAAAAGTATCAGATAAGACAAGAATCATTATAGATATTGAAGGATATCGCAAACGCCGTGAAGAAACTTTAGTCAAATTGGCCAAGAGGCTTGCTGATAAAGTGAAGAAAACAGGTAACCGGATTGTTTTGGAGCCGATGAGTCCTCAGGAACGACGAATTATTCATACTGCTTTACAGAATGAATGGAGAATATCTACTTTTAGCGAAGGTGAAGAACCCCACCGGAGAGTAGTGATTTCTTTAAAACGTAGTAATAAAGATGTTTCATGATAAAAGGGGGCGACCCCTTTTTTCATACTCACTTATTTTTTCAAGCGGTGCATCTAAAAGAGTATTATTTCACGGTTTTCGGGAGTGAATGATTATGGATGACACGATTGTTGCTCTGGCAACGCCTCCGGGGGAGGGAGCAATACATATTGTCCGGATGAGCGGTAAGCTCTCAAAAATCATTGTAGACCGTTGTTTTAGACCGATTAATAAAGACAGATGGCAGGATGATCATAGTTTCACCCTTCATTTAGGGTGGTTTTATGCGGGAGAAACAAAGCTTGACCAAGTTCTGGCAGGAAGAATGAAAGGACCTTATTCCTACACAGGTGAAGATGTCTACGAAATTTATTGTCATGGCGGAATGATTCCTGTCAGAAGAATCATTGAAACTTGTCTTCAGGAAGGAGCCCGTTTGGCAGAACCCGGGGAATTTACCAAGCGCGCTTTTCTAAACGGTAAGATGGATCTGATTCAGGCTGAGGCGGTTGTCGACCTGATCACTTCGAAAACAGAGCTTTCGGCTGATCTGGCTTTGCTTCAACTTGGCGGAAGCCTTTCTTCACAAATTGCTGATGTTCGTTCTGATATTTTGGATATACTATCTTATATTGAAGCAACCATTGATTTTCCGGAGGATGAAATCGATGATCTCGCTCTTGCGGAATTATATGACAAGCTGGTGCGGGCCAAAGAAAAAGCTTCTGAAATCTTTAAGGGCAGCAAAACCGGGAAGATTATACGCGAAGGTTTATCGACAGTCATCGCCGGGAAACCGAATGTGGGGAAATCCAGTCTTCTTAATGCTCTTTTGAAAGAAGAAAGGGCAATCGTTACCGATATTCCGGGGACTACCAGGGACGAAATTCATGAATATGTTAAGATTGGTGAAGTATTGCTTCACTTGATTGATACGGCCGGAATTAGGGAAAGTCAGGACCCGGTTGAAATGATCGGAATTGAAAGGGCTTGGAAAGCCTTGAATATGGCTGACGTGATTCTCTTGCTTCTGGATGCCACAGAACTTCATACCCGGAGATTAACAAGGGAAGAAAAAATCATTCTTGAAGAATATGCTGATAAAACCATTGTCCTTATTAATAAGGTAGACTTAATATCTCAATGTGGATTAACTGAAACCTTCATTCCCCCTGAAGTTTTTGTACTGCCTTTTTCTGTGAAAGACAGGATAGGTTTTACAGAACTGGAAGAAGAAATCCTGAGAAGAGTTTTAGAAGGGGAGGCAGCGATATCCGCTGAACCTTTGCTTTCAAACATTCGTCAGATTATGGCCATGGAAAATTGTATACATTCCCTGGAGAAAGCCATGGAAGCTGTATACGCCAATGTTCCGTTTGATTTGGTTTCGATAGATGTCCGATCCGCTTTGGATGAGGTGTCCGCAATTACCGGGCAAAATGTTCAGGAAGATTTGCTAAGCAACATTTTTACGAGATTCTGTATTGGAAAGTAGGTACATTGTGGAATACTTTGCAGGTAAATATGATGTTATCGTCGTTGGGGCAGGGCATGCCGGATGTGAAGCTGCCCTCGCTTCAGCACGTATGGGTTGTCAGACTTTATTGATTACGATTAACTTAGACCGTGTAGCCAATATGCCTTGTAATCCATCGGTTGGAGGTCCTGCCAAAGGGCATCTCGTTCGGGAGATTGATGCGCTGGGTGGTCAGATGGGAATTATTGCTGATCTGACATCCCTGCAGGCCAGATTATTAAATACAGGCAAAGGACCGGCTGTCCATGCTTTGCGAATTCAGTCCGATAAAAAAGCCTATCATTTAAAAATGTTGGAGGTTGTATTTAATCAGCCCGGATTAACATTGATTCAGGCGCTTGTAGAAAAATTATATGTTGTGAATCAACGAATCTGCGGGGTAGTAACCAGGACCGGGGCAAGGTTCGAGGCATCCTCCGTTATCCTGACCAGCGGCACCTATTTAAGAGGAAAAATAATAATTGGAGAAGCGGTTTATGAAGGTGGTCCCGGTGGGGATATACCTTCTTTATCTCTTTCTCAGCACTTAAAGGATTTAGGGATTGAGCTGGGACGTTTTAAAACCGGAACCCCTCCCAGGATTCAAAAACGGTCTGTAGATTTTTCAAAGTTTGTAATCCAGCCCGGGGACAGTATTGCAAGAAGATTTTCATTTATGCCTACGGAGAGCATTTTTTGGGGTAATGATCCTGCTAAACAATTACCGTGCTGGTTGGGCTATACAACAGCTGATACACATGATATTATCCGGGGAAACCTGCATCGTGCTCCTTTATATACCGGGGTTGTTGAAGGTATCGGTCCCCGTTATTGTCCTTCCATTGAAGATAAAATTGTGCGCTTCGCACAAAGGGAAGCTCATCAGATTTTTCTTGAGCCGGAAGGATTTGATAGCGAGGAGTTGTATGTCGCCGGACTTTCTACAAGCCTGCCTGAAGAAATCCAATTAATGTTTTTCAGGAGTATACCGGGGCTGGAGAATGTCAGGATACTGCGTCCCGGCTATGCTATTGAATATGACTATGTTAAGCCATATCAGCTGTCATTAACTCTTGAAGTAAAAAACTGGCCCGGACTTTTTACTGCGGGGCAAATCAATGGTACATCCGGTTATGAAGAAGCTGCGGGTCAAGGATTGCTGGCAGGAATCAATGCAGCACTTTTAGTCCGCGGCTCAGAACCTTTGGTGTTGAAGCGTTCCGATGGTTACCTGGGCGTTTTAGTCGATGATCTTGTGAATAAAGAAATCCGGGAACCTTATCGCTTGTTGACATCAAGAGCGGAATACCGTTTACTTCTCAGGCAGGATAATGCCGATCTCCGCTTGACTGAAAAAGGAAGAAATATCGGATTGGTTCAGGAGGACAGGTGGAGGATTTTTCGGAAGAAAATTCATGAACTGGAGGAAGTTTCCCAGTTATGGAAGACATCTACTTTTTCTCCTTTGAATACGGATATTCAGGAGATTCTTCTTCGGATAGGATCAACACCGTTAAAAAGCGGAGCCAAAGCGGAAGAACTGATAAAAAGACCTGAGATGACAATCGAACATATGTTTGGTATCCTGCCTGAATTACAGCGATATGAATATGAGGTTTTGGAAGAGGCAGCGATTCAATTAAAGTTTAAAGGATATATTGAAAAACAGCAGGAAGAAGTTGAACGTTTTATCCGTCTTGAAGAAAAAGCAATTCCGGCAGATATGGATTATTCTAAAATACGCGGGCTATCAAATGAAGCCCGTCAACGATTAAATGAAGTCAAACCTACTAATGTTGGACAAGCCTCGCGCATAAGTGGAGTGAATCCTGCCGATATCTCGGTGATATTGATCTATCTTGAGCAAAGAAGAAGGAGCAGTATTTAATGTCTGAGTATAATCTCGATCTTGAGATCAGAAGCCAATTGCAATATCTAAAAGATATTGCTCTCAAAGGTTTTAACCTGGAACTAACGGAGGCACAGCTCTCAAAATTTTTGCGCTATACTCATCTCCTTTTAGATTGGAATCAGCGGGTTAACCTGACTGCTATTATTGAACCAGCTGAAATCATGATAAAGCATTTCCTGGATTCCATGGTTTTTGTGAGATGGATCAAAAACGTCTATCCCCAACATACGTTAAGCTTGGGTGATCTTGGAACAGGGGCAGGTTTCCCTGGAATTCCCGTTAAAATATTGCTGCCTGAGGTCCATGTCATTTTAATTGATGCCTTGGCTAAAAGGGTAAACTTTCTTGATACAGTTATCAATGAACTTGAATTATCAAATATACAACCTTGTCACGCCAGAGCCGAGGATATTGGGAGGGACCCGGTTTATCGGGAAAGACTTGATTTGATTACGGCCAGGGCTGTTGCTGAATTGCCGGTATTATTGGAATACGCTGTTCCTTTGCTTAAAGTAGGAGGCCGCCTTTTTGCGGCCAAGGGGCTTGATCCGGAAGGAGAAATCGTTTCTTCGGAAAAAGCTCTGAAATTGCTGAATTGTGAGATCGAGCATTTGGAAAAATATCGCCTGGCAGAGGGAGCGGATCATCGTTCTTTAATTATTATTAAAAAAAATGGACGAACTTCGGACAAATATCCTCGACCTGCAGGTAAACCAAAGAAGAATCCACTTTAGCCATGTCGTCTTGTTTTTATTCTACTGTCAATTTTAGAAAGCGATCTGGAAGAACAGAACGCTTTTTTTGTGATTTTTTTATCTGGTTAAGTATTATTTAAAAATCATTGGCTTTTTTAGCATCATTTGATAGTATAATGAAGTAAATAGTTCAAAAAGTTTGGCAGATCTTAACGGGAGGAGAAATGAATATGGCCAGAATTATCGCCATAGCAAATCAAAAAGGAGGAGTGGCTAAAACAACAACAGCAGTAAACCTTTCTTCAAGTTTAGTGGAGAAAGGAAAAAAAGTTCTCCTGATTGATCTGGATCCCCAGGGAAATGCCACTAGTGGTAGCGGGATTCTGAAGCATCGTCTAACCAGATGCATATATGATGTAATTATTAATGAAGAAGATATTAAAAATGTCATTGTCGAGACAGAACTAAAAGATCTCAAGGTCGCTCCTGCCAGAATTGAACTTGCCGGGGCCGAAATAGAGTTGGTTTCCCAGATGTATCGTGAGGGAAAATTAGCAGGTGCTTTAAGGGAAGTAGCTAAAGAATATGACTTTATTCTCATTGATTGTCCGCCTTCTTTAGGGCTTCTTACTTTAAATGCTCTCTGTGCCGCAACGGATGTTTTGATTCCGATTCAATGCGAATATTATGCTTTAGAGGGTCTCAGCCTGCTCGTCAATACATTGGAAAAGGTTAAGAAATCTATTAATAGGGATCTTCAGATTATTGGAGTGCTCCTTACTATGTTTGATGCGAGAACAAATCTGTCCATTCAGGTCGTAGATGAAGTGAAAAATTATTTTCATGATAAGGTTTTTAGAACAATAATTCCGAGAAATGTACGACTGAGTGAAGCCCCTAGTCATGGTCAGCCTATTAGCATATATGACAGCAAGTCCCGGGGGGCAGAAGTATATCGAGATTTAGCTGAGGAGGTTTTAGAGCGTGTCTAAAAAAGGCTTAGGAAGAGGACTCGGCGCTTTGATCACGGAAAGAGAAACCGAGAGCAGCGAAATTAAAGAGATTATGTTGGTGGACATATTTCCGAATCCTGATCAGCCGAGAAGAGATTTTGATGAAGAAAAGTTAAAAGAACTTTCAGATTCTATTAAGGAGCATGGACTATTACAGCCTATATTGGTGAAACCGGATGGAAACAAATATTATATCATAGCGGGAGAGAGAAGATACCGCGCTACTCAGCTTGCTGGGTTAGACCGGATTAGCTGTATTGTCCGGGATTGCTCGGAACAGGAAATGACAGAAAAGGCATTAATCGAAAATATTCAGCGTGATGATCTTTCCCCGGTTGAAGAAGGTTTGGCATATGCCCGTTTAATGAATGAGTATGGCCTTACACAGGAACAAGTTGCAAAAAGAGTAGGAAAAGGCCGGCCGACAATAGCGAATCTTCTGCGCATTATTCAATTGCCTTCGGAAATACTGGATTTATTAAGAAAAGAAAGCATTTCCCTTGGACATGCTAAGGTCTTGCTGACTGTTGACAGCAAAGAAAAGCAAATTGCTCTGGGGGAAAAGGTATTTATTGAATCATTATCTGTCCGGGACCTCGAACTTCTAATTCAGAAGAAAGAAGAAAAAAAGCCTCCGGTTGCAGCCAAAAGGGCAAAATATGATTCTCTTCAGGATGTTGAAGAAAAACTAAGAGCTGTTTTTCAAACCAAGGTTTCCGTTAAAGGAAGTGAAGATAAAGGAAAAATAGAAATTGACTATTATTCTAAGGAGGAATTGAATAGACTTTTGGAGACATGGAAGGTGGAAATCTAAATGTTCCACGTGGAACATTTTAGTCGGACAGGAAGGAGACCAACGTGTTAGGAACAATCGTAAATTTCATTGCAATAGGTGTCGGAGGACTAGCAGGACTCTTTTTTGGGAAAGCTTTTCCTGAAAAATTAAAAACAACCGTTATTCAGGGAATTGGATTAACAGTCATCATCATCGGTCTTCAAATGGCGATCAAGACCACTAATGTGCTTATTATCATAGCTAGTTTGGTATTAGGCGGTCTCATCGGGGAAAGCATTGATATAGAAGCAAGGCTTAATGATTTTGGAAAGTATCTGGAGAAAAAGCTATCGTCAAATGGAGAAGGCCAGTTTACAAAAGGCTTTGTTACCACCAGCCTGATATATTGTGTTGGAGCAATGGCTATTGTGGGATCCTTGGAGGACGGCCTTAATGGCAACCACAGTATTCTCTATGCAAAATCGGCGCTCGACGGGATTACGGCAATTGTTTTCTCGTCTTCGATGGGGGTAGGCGTTATTTTCTCGGCAATTCCTGTATTCTTATATCAGGGAAGCATCTCTTTGTTTGCAGGTATGCTGCAAGGAATACTCTCAGAGCCGGTTGTCTTAGAGATGAGTGCGGTCGGCGGACTGCTTATTTTCGGGATCGGGATCAATATGCTGGGTATCAAGGAAATCAAAGTTGGTAATCTTCTCCCGGGAATTTTTATAGCTGTTCCGCTTACCATATTATTCAAGCATTTTGGTTTATAGATTCTGGTTGTATGAGAATAATAATTTAGGGGGAATATATTTTGTTTTCGTTTTCTGATTCGAGCGCGGATTTGCTTTTTATTCTTACAATTGCATCTACAGTAATTGCTCTTTTCGCTTTAATTATGACTATTGTTCTATTTTCACGAATGAACAAGTTTAAAAAAGCCTACATAACTCTTCAGACTTTTTTATCGGGAACAAAACTGGAAGATTTATTGAAAGCCAATTTGAAAGAAGTAAGAGAGCTAAGTCAGCAGGTTGCTAATCACGGATCCAGGATTAATCAGGCAGAAAATAAACTCCGCGGCGGTATTGACCGTGCGGAGCTCATTCGGTTTAATTCATTTGACAATATGGGTGCTGAGTTAAGCTTTGCACTGGCCTTGTTGAATCAAGAAGGAACCGGGGTAGTCCTGACAGGTATCCATAGTATCGAAGAATGCAGGGTTTATGCAAAACCGGTAGAAAAGGGACAGGCAATGGTCAAACTGAACCCGGAAGAAAAACAAGCCATAGAAAGAGCCTGCAATACGATTAAAGTCTGATCGTATTACTGATATACGTTTTATAAAACATATTACTGATGGCATCTGACATCTGCCAAATAATATTCAATCGGGTATTTTGGAGAACCATATATTGCATAAAACCGTTAATGTTCACAATGCCGGTAAGGTGGATTTCCCCCACTTCCGGCAATTCCTTTTTTACCGCCGTTCCGGGTTTTAAAGGACCTTCAGCAAGAGTAATATATCCAATTGAATCAAGCCTGCCTAAACAGGCATCTAGGGCGATAATAAACGGATTGTGGTAACAACTGTTAATTTTTTTTAGAGTATCTTCCAGATTTTCAGCATGTATGGGATCTTCCAGCGTGCCCATCACGGATAACCCGGGTATACATTTTTCTTTTAGTTTTGTTCCGGTAAGGGGACCCAGGCAATCTCCGGTAGAGCGGTCCGTTCCTATGCATAAAAGGATCACTTGTCTTTCCCTGGCACGATTAATGTATTCTTGAAGCTGTTCCTGAATTTCGGCAATCCCTTTTCGGTCGGTATAGTGGGCTCTTAAATACTGATTTTCACTAAATACAGAAAGTGGATTCAAATTAATACCTCCAAACATACTGGTTATTAATTTTATTTCCATATTTAGTTATCTTTATGCGTGAATTGCGATAAAATGTGAGCATAGAGCAATTAAAAATAGGAAAGATTTATTCCCGTGAGGATTAACGAAGGGTCGATTGTAACCGCAATATATCCGCGATATCATGTTATCTTGTGAGGGGTAATTACTATGAGGCAAAAGTATCTTTTGATTGGAACCGCCGGTCATGTTGACCACGGAAAAACACAGCTTATTCAGGCTTTGACGGGTATCAGCACAGATCGCCTTAAGGAAGAGCAGGAAAGAGGAATTTCTATCGAGTTAGGCTTCGCGCATTTTGATCTTCCCGGTGGGAAAAGGGTCGGGATCGTTGATGTCCCCGGTCATGAGCGGTTTATACGTCAAATGCTGGCCGGGGCGAGCGGGATGGATGTAGTTTTATTTGTTGTTGCCGCCGATGAAGGAGTTATGCCTCAAACTCAGGAACACCTTGACATACTTAATTTGCTGGAAATGAAAAATGGGATAGTCGTTATTACAAAAATAGATCTCGTTGATGAAGAATGGCTTACCATGATCGAACAGGATATTAGAGAAAAGTTAAAAGGCAGTTTTCTGGAAAAGGCTTCAGTCTGCAGAGTATCTTCTGTAACCAGGGAAGGGATACCTGAGCTAATACAAACAATTAATGAGGTCCTGGAAAGATCCGAGAGCAGGCGGATAGACTTGCCTGCAAGAATGCCGATAGACAGGATTTTTACCGTTCAGGGATTTGGAACGGTGGCAACGGGTACTTTGCACAACGGCTCTTTACAGAAGGGCCAGGATGTTGCAATTGAACCAGGGGGTCAGGTTGCTAAAGTTCGGAATATTCAGGTGCACGGAGATCCGGTTAATGAAGTATATGCGGGACAACGCGTTGCTATTAATTTAGGGGGCCTCGCAGTAAACGATATCCGGAGAGGAATGAATGTGGTGGTTCCCGGCCGATTCGCTGTCGGACATATTGTGGATGTGGAATTAACCAATATCCCCAAGGAACAAAGAGACATAATTCAAAGACAAAGAATTCACTTTTACCTCGGTACCGCTGAGTGTCTAGGCCGAATTCATCTTCTAGACCGGGATTCGCTGCTTCCGGGCGAAACCTGTTTGGCACAAATGATTTTGGAAGAACCGGTTTTGGCTGCATTTGGCGACCGTTTTGTAATCCGCTATTATTCCCCTGTTACAACGATTGGCGGAGGAATCGTATTGGGTTTAGCGGCTTCTAAAAGAAAAAGATTCCGGGAAGATGTTGTGGAAGAACTGCGAATGAAAGCACGGGGAAGCAGCAGGGATTTGATCCGCAAGGAGCTCATACTCCCTGTTCCGGTTAAAGAGATAGCCACAAAAACTGGTTTAGGTGAGGAACAAATTCAAATAACATTGGAAGAATTGGAAAGAGACTCTGAATTAGTGATTCTGTCCGAAGCAAACGCAAATCTCTACTGGCTCAGTCAGTCTGCCCATGAGTGGGGAGATATTATATCAGCGGAGGCAGAAAAGTTTCAAAAACAATATCCATTACGCGGGGGAATCGGCAGAGAAGAATTAAGGAATAAGCTAAAAATGAATGTCACCCCGAAACATTGGCAGTCTGTGTTGGAGTGGGAAGCGAAACATCAATATATCAAAATAACCGGAAACCTTGTTGAGTCGTTACCTGAAATCAAGCTTCCCGAAAAGATACAAACTCAGCTGAACTGTCTCTTGAAACAATGGAATGATTCAGGTATAAATCCGCCGGAATATAAAGAAGCTGCCGGACTCTGCGGGGTATCCGGGGAAAGATTCGAAGAATTTGCCGGATATCTGACAGCAAAAGCGTTATGGATTAAGGCGGGAGAATATTATTTCTCGGTAGAAGCTTTGGAAAAAGCAAAGAAAGAATTGAAGGAATATTTGGAGGAGAAGGGACAGGTTACGGTATCCGAGGCGCGTGATCTATGGCAGACTTCCCGAAAATATGCAGTCCCTCTCCTGGAATACTTTGATTCAATCCGTTTTACGAAGAGAAAAGAGTTGGTAAGGCGTTTATATGAAATTTAAAGTTGTTATAATACAATGCATTGATTTCTTTAATTTTATAGATTAGTTAAAATACAGTTATCATAATTTTACACTATTTTCACTGTATTTTTCATTTTTATGAGCAAATAATTAACAATGCAAATTATTATATAATAATATTGACACTTATTCTTTTACTATATAGAATTAAAAATACCGGAAGAGAAGAGCGTTTATCTGTCTTTTTTCATGTTTATTGTATACGATATAATCTGGTATATATTTATTGGATTTTCTGAACGGACAGCCGGATAGAATAGCGTGACCGATAAACAGGAAGGGCGATAAAACTTGTCTCCGATAGTGTTTTTACACAATTTCATAAAACATATAGGGAGGATTTTAGGAATGAAAGCGAAGAAGATCTTTACTTATGCTTTCGTGGCACTGATGTGCCTGGCCCTAGTTGTCGGCTGCAGCCCGAAAGCACCTGCGCCTGATGCTACAAAGGCAGCTGATGTCATTAAAATCGGCGGAAACTTTGAATTGACCGGCGGCGTTGCTGAGTTTGGCAAGAAAGGCGAAATGGGAGCCAAACTTGCTATTAAAGAAGCCAATGCGAAAGGCGGCATACTTGGAAAGAAAATCGAGTATGTTGGCGCCGACAACAAATCTGAAGCTTCAGAATCTACCTTAGCTACAACCAAACTTGTTACTCAGGATAAAGTTGTAGGTATTATCGGACCAATGACCTCGACCAATACCTTAGCCGCAGTTCAGGTTCTCAATGACAATAAAGTTCCTCTTATTACCCCGACAGGAACCAATGCTACGGTTACTGTTAAAGCAGACGGAACATTAAACAAATGGATGTTCAGAGCATGCTTTATCGATCCTTTCCAGGGTGAAGTTGCTGCTAACTTTGCTATCGATCAACTGAAATCAACCAAAGCCTCCATTATTATTGACCAGAAGAGCGATTATGCCAAAGGTCTGGCTGCCAGCTTCAAAGAAACTTTTGAAAAAGCCGGAAAACAGGTTATCAGCACTGAGCAGTATGTTGCCGGACAAGATAAAGACTTCCGTTCCATTCTTACCAATATTAAAGCCAAAAATCCTGATGTTATATTTGTTCCTGGCTATTATGGCGAAGTTGGCTTAATTGTGAAACAAGCCCGCGACCTTGGTATGAAGATGGCTATGCTCGGCGGAGACGGCTGGGGAGATGACAAACTTCTGGATATCGCCGGTAAAGATTCTTTAAATAACACTTTCTATGTTGACCATGTTGCTTCTGACGATCCTGCCTTAGCAGCTTTTGCCGCATCCTTCAAAGCCGAATATAATCAAGATATCAATAGTTTCGCAGTTCTTGGTTATGACGCAGCTAAAATGATGATCGCTGCAATCGAAAAAGCTGGTTCTACAGATACCGCAAAAATCCAGGCCGCTCTGGAAACCATGTCTGGCTTCAAGGGAGTAAGCGGTGAAAGCACAATTGATCCGAAGACTCATAATCCTAAGAAGAGCGCTTCCATTATCAAATTTGTAGATGGCAAGAAAGTCTTCGCAGCCAGAGTCAATCCTAAATAATAAGAAAATATATTCATATTCGTAAGGGATGCAAGATACTATCAAATAGATAAGTTTATAAACTGCTATCCCATATATAAAAGATATAGGGGGGGAAACCCCCCTATATTGATGCTAATAAATACTATAGTGAATAGGAGTGAAGATATGGGAAGCGCCGGAGATCTGATTTTACAGCAATTAATTAACGGAATATCTCTAGGCAGCATATATGCACTGATTGCATTAGGTTATACCATGGTGTATGGCATAATTCAGTTAATTAATTTTGCCCATGGTGATGTTATGATGGTGGGAGCGTATATTGGCTGGTTTTGTACAACGGTTCTTAAATTTTCTTTCTTGCCGGCTCTTATAGTGGCCATGTTCCTTTCTGCTGTTCTAGGGGTAATTATTGAAAGAATTGCATATAAACCATTAAGAAATGCTACGCGATTAGCGGCTTTAATCACAGCCATTGGAATGTCTTTCTTTTTAGAATACGGGGGAATGCTGATCGTAACACCCCAAACCCGGACTTTTCCTTCTGTTTTTCCTCAAACCGTATATACTTTTGGTAATGTTGCCTTCAAATACGGCGATATCGTTATCGTTATTACGACTGTTATACTTATGCTTCTCTTGCAGTTTATTGTTAAGTATACCAAAACAGGTAAAGCGATGCGCGCGGTGTCTTATGATAAAGATGCAGCTAATTTAATGGGTATTAACGTAAATAATACAATTTCTGCAACCTTTGCTCTGGGTTCTGCCCTGGCGGCAGCAGCAGGAGTTCTGATTGGTGTATATTTCAATACCATCGATCCATTAATGGGGATTATGCCCGGATTAAAAGCATTTATTGCTGCAGTACTGGGAGGCATTGGCATCATTCCGGGTGCGATGCTGGGTGGTTTGGCAATGGGTTTAATAGAGTCCATTGTAAGTGGAATTGGTTATTCAACATGGCGTGATGCAGCCGCTTTTATTATTTTGATCGTTGTCTTATTGATTAAACCAAATGGATTGCTTGGCAAGAATATCCGAGAGAAAGTGTAGGTGAACTGCTATGAAGCTTTTTAATTTGAAAAATGCGTTAATTCTTGCGGCGTTAATAGCAGTTTATGCAATTGTGCAGATGACTGCGGTTGCGGGAACGCTTTCTCCTTTTTATTTAATGACACTGGTTCTGGTATGTGTGTATATCATCTTATCTGTGAGTCTTAATCTGATTACCGGGTATACGGGACAACTGGCAATCGGTCACGCAGGATTTATGTCAATAGGTGCTTATGCTTCAGCTTTTATCGTTGTCAAGATGCAGGGTTCACTGATATCCGGTCTTCTTTTTGGGGCTTTGATCGCTGCGATTGCCGGCATCATTATCGGGGTTCCGACTCTGCGTTTAAGAGGGGACTATCTGGCTATTGCTACACTGGGAATGGGTGAAATCGTCAGAATTATACTGTTGAATACCGATTACTTGGGTGGTGCAACAGGGTTTTCCGTTCCAAAATCCGTAGATTGGACCTGGGCGTTTTGGATTATGGTAGTGAGTGTAGTGATTATCCGAAACTTTATTAATTCATCCCATGGACGAGCTTGTATTTCTGTTAGGGAAAATGAAATTGCCGCTGAGGCCATGGGCATTAACACAACAAAATATAAAGTTATGGCATTTACTATCGGTGCAATGTTTGCCGGTCTTGCAGGCGGACTTTATGCCAACTATATGTACATCATTCAGCCAATGTCTTTCAGCTTTTTGAAGTCATTTGATATCCTTGCAATGGTAGTATTGGGAGGGCTGGGTAGTATAACCGGTTCAATTATCGGAGCAGGCCTTATGACAATCCTTTCCGCATATTTAGCCAATTTCCCTGAAATGCGTATGGTCATTATTGCCGTTCTTCTGATTCTCCTTATGATTTTCAGACCGAACGGGATTATGGGCAATAAAGAGTTTAAACTTAATTTCCTTATTTCTAAAAAAGAAAGGTGAAGAGAATGGCATTACTCAAAGTCGAAAACTTATCAAAATCCTTCAGCGGACTAAAGGCTGTCTCGAACCTTGAGATGGAAATTAAGGAAGGAGAACTGATCGGTCTGATTGGTCCGAACGGTGCCGGGAAAACAACTGTGTTTAACCTCCTGACCGGTGTCTACGTCCCGACAGAAGGAACGATTACCTTCCAAGGGAAAAAAATGAACGGCTTACCGCCGTATAAAGTTTCTTATTTGGGTATGGCCCGGACATTTCAGAATATCCGTCTATTTGGAGATCTAACCGTTATAGACAACGTGAAAATTGCTTATCACCAGCATGTCTCTTACAATACATTAACCGGTATATTGCGGCTTCCCGGCTTTTTCAAAGGGGAAGCCGAGATGGAACAAAAAGCGTATGAGTTTTTAAAGATTTTCGGGCTGCATGAGAAAGCCAACGAATTAGCAAAGAATCTTCCTTACGGGCAACAGAGGCGTTTGGAAATCGCGCGTGCGCTTGCAACCAAACCTTCCCTTCTTTTACTGGACGAGCCGGCTGCAGGGATGAATCCTCAGGAAACGCAAAACCTTATGGAACTGATACGCTGGATTCGTAAAGAATTTAATCTTACCATTCTTCTGATTGAACATGATATGTCTTTGGTCATGGGGGTATGCGAAAGAATCTATGTTCTTGATTATGGGATGGTCATTGCTCACGGAACGCCTGATGAAATAAAAACGAACCCAAAAGTCATCGAAGCGTACCTGGGAGAGGAGGCTATCTGATGCTGACATTAAATAACATTAACGTATATTACGGTGCAATTCATGCCCTCAAGGGAATTTCTTTTGAGGTAAATAAAGGGGAAATTGTTACACTGATCGGTTCGAATGGTGCAGGGAAGAGCACCTGTCTGAAGACAATTTCCGGATTACTTCGCCCGAAAGAGGGTACTCTTAGTTTTAAAGGAAATGACCTGACTGCGGTAAGCGCCCCTGAAATAGTTTCCAGAGGAATTTCCCAGGTTCCCGAAGGCCGAAGGATATTTGCCAATATGTTGGTTTCGGAAAACCTTGATCTCGGGGCTTATCTCCGCAAGGACAAAGCAGGGATAAAAGAAGATATGGAAAAGGTTTTTTCACTTTTTCCCCGTTTGAAAGAACGGAGAAGACAATTGGCCGGAACTCTCTCCGGCGGTGAACAGCAGATGCTGGCTATGGGCCGGGCGCTGATGTCCAAACCGGAGCTTTTACTTTTAGATGAACCATCCATGGGATTGGCGCCGATCTTAGTAAAACAAATCTTTTCCATTATTCAGGAGATTAATTCTCTGGGAACAACCATCCTGCTTGTAGAACAGAACGCCAGGATGGCCCTTTCGATTGCAAATAGAGCCTACGTTTTGGAGACAGGAAAAATAGTTCTTTCAGGTGATTCGAAGGAATTAATGGAAAGCGAAGAAATCCGAAAGGCATATCTTGGCGGTTAAGCGTAAAGTCCGCAACCTGTGCATAGAATAATTCTGAAATATATTCTTCGTTTCAATTAACAGGAAAAAATTAAAATGTGACGAATTAAAATTGTATAGGATTCTTTTGAAGTGTACGGAAGGGGGCAATAATATGTATGTCCAACAATTCATGACTTCCCAGGTGATAACGGTATCTCCTGATGAAAGTATCTTTAATGCAATGAATATCATGAAGACAAAAAGAATTAACAGACTGCCGGTAATAAGCAGCGGGAGGCTTGTTGGAATTGTCTCTGATGGTGACTTGCGGGCAGCGTCACCGTCACCCGTTACATCCCTGAGTAAATTCGAAATGAACGAACTCCTTTCCAAAGTCAGTATTAAAGATGTTGCTGTAAAAAAAGTAATAACCTGTAGTCCGGATACGCTGATTGAAGATGCAGCCCTGCTCATGAGAGAAAATAAAATTGGAGCGCTGCCGGTCATTGAAGGCGAGAAGCTGGTTGGAATCATTACCCAAAATAACATTTTGGACGCATTTCTGGATATCATGGGGGTGCGCAGTCCCGGGAAGAGAATTGTTGTAGAAGTCCGGGACGAGGTTGGTATTTTCAATGAAGTAACTGCCGTAACCCGGCAATACGGTGTTGATATCACAAGTTTAGCTGTATATCATCTGCCTAACCGGAAAGTTCAAATTTTATGTCACTTGGACGGTGATAAGGCTGAAGAAGCCGTAAGCTCACTGATTCAAAAAGGATTTAATGTCACCCAATAATTTGAAATTGAATTTGCATACCAATTGCTTTACATTAGTGAAAAATACTCAGGTTAGCCTGGGTATTTTTCATCTAAGAAGGAAAAACCTTCTAGATAAAGGCTAAATATTTTATTTAAGCCGTAGATGTGCTAAAATGGTGCAACAGACTTCAAATAAAGATGGGGACGTATGGCGGCTGGTGCCGTTCCCGGACTTCAAATCCGTGTGTCGGGGCGCAGAACGTTCCGAGGTGTGTTCGATTCGCACACGTTCCCGCCATTCCGCAAAGAGGAGGGGATTTATGAATACGTTTGATATCGTTGTTCTCATCCTGATTCTGGCCGGCGGGATTGCAGGGTTTCAAAAAGGACTCATTATGGGTCTGTCAAGACTTGTCGGAAAGATTGCGGCAATTGTTGTTGCAGTTGTATTTCATCAACAGTTTCTCAAAACAATCGAGCCGGTTTTGGGATTAAAGAAAATAATAGAACCAAAAATTTCGGGCTTTCTTGCAAAAATTGTTGAAAGCAAGCTGGCCGCATCAGGGGTTCCTGGGGGAACTACAAAAGCATTGGCCCAACCGGCTATTAACCAAGCTACTGTTGCTCTAACGGATTATGTATTAAAAATCGGTTCACTACTTCTACTTTTTATTTTAGTTTCCTTGATAATTAACTTCGTCATTAGTTTAATCATTTCTCCGGTGGCAAAATCCCTGAGTTTTGCCGATAGAGGGGGCGGCATGATATTTGGGATATTAAGTACTTTAATTGGTGTTTGTCTTTTTGTCGGGCTCGTCGCTCCTCTTTTGACAAAAGGAAATGTGGGATTATTTAAGATCAGCAACTCTATTCTTTATCCGTGGTTGATGGAGGGATACGATTTTATTCTGTTCGGAATTAAAGCTTATGCCGGAGATGTTCTGAAAAACCCTTTAGAAGGGATTCCGTTATTTAAAGGAATGCAGGTATAGCACCTCTTTGGTAATATTCAATATCAAGAATTCATTGTCGTAAAGCAAATAAGTGATACGAGTGATGTCTCAAAGCTTTTCTTGGAGGGTGAGAAAATCAATGAAATTGAATGTTGGTGATATCGTACGGTTACGAAAAACTCATCCTTGCGGAAATGCTGATTTTAAAATCATGAGAACAGGAATGGATTTTCGAATCGAGTGTATACGATGCGGTCATCAAACCTGGATTACGCGGGTAAAACTGGAGAGAAATATCAAAACCATCTTACATTCCGAAGAAAGTAATAACCAAGAATAGATATCGGCAAAACATTGCATAAATAATAACTTAATGGTATAATAATTTGCCGTAATAAAAATATTTCCCTGCTCTACACGTGGATGTAGGGCCATATAGACCGAGGGGAGGTGCAGTAATGCAAGCGTACGAAGTAATGTACATTATCAGACCGGATCTCGAAGAAGAAGCCGTCAAAGCGAATGTAGACAAGTTCGCTGAAGTTGTTAATGCCAATGGTGGCGCTGACTTAAAAGTTGACATCTGGGGCAAAAGACGTCTGGCTTACGAGGTTAACAAGTTTAATGAAGGATTCTATGTCCTGATGAACTTTAACGGTGAAGCTCGTACGGTTGAGGAACTGGAAAGGCTGATGAAGATTTCAGATGCCGTTATCCGATTCCTGACAACCAAGAAAGAATAAAAATAGCGGAGGAGTTAAGGTGTTAAATCGTGTTGTGTTAATAGGGCGATTGACAAAAGACCCTGAACTGCGCTATACGCCGAATGGTGTTGCTGTAGCATCGTTTACTTTAGCCGTCGACCGGACTTATAAAAATGCTCAGGGCGAGAGGGAAACAGATTTTATTCCCTGTGTTGTTTTCAGGCAGTTAGCTGAACTATGTGCCAATTACTTAGCAAAAGGAAGACTGGCTGCTGTTGACGGGAGAATTCAAGTTCGCTCTTTTGAAGGGCAGGACGGTCAGAGAAGATGGGTCACTGAGGTATTAGGTGAAAATGTTCGATTTTTAAGCCCGAAGGATAACAATAATACGAGTTCTTCCGCAGGTTCTGATGATTTTGGGTCATTTGCCCATGAAGTAAGTCTTGATGACGATATCCCATTTTAGGCTGAAGGGAGGAGCGTTCCATGGCTAACGCTGCCGTTAAAAAAGAACGCGGACGCCGTCCACGTAAAAGAGTGTGCAGTTTTTGTGTAGATAAAGTCGATAGCATCGATTACAAGGACACAGCAAAATTGCGCAAATATATAACGGAAAGAGGCAAAATTTTGCCTAGAAGAATTTCCGGAAATTGTGCCAAACATCAAAGACAAGTTACAATTGCAGTGAAACGGGCTCGCAGCATCGCGTTGCTGCCCTACATGATTGAGTAGAGAAAAGAGGGAGCATGTCTCCCTCTTATTTATTTATCAGCAGCTGCCGCAAGAAAGGGATAAAGTCAAAGAAGGAGTTTTGGGACGTTTTCTCGAACTCATTATGTATGATGTACCTTTTTTAAGGCAGGAGGTAGAATTGTGGAATCAGTTGCTGTTGATGTGGTAAAATGCTCAAAGGCGATTGAAGAACTGAAAGTGGAACTGCTGAAAGCCCAATGGCAAGTTCAACATGGTACTTTAAATGCTTCTGAGGTACAAATTTTGGATAGCATGGCGAGCCTTGTAGGTTTAAGCTATTTGCTTACCCGAAGATTAGGTTTTGATTTTTCACGGTTGGACAGGGTATTATATAAACAAATGGCTCAATGGCAGAAAGAAGATTTTCTTAACCTTGAGTCAGAATGGGGAGATCTCAGTCTTTTACTAAACTATTTAGTTCCTGAAGAAGACTGACACAGGAGTAATCTTCATGTATATTAGTGATCGAAATGCACTACAATATGCTTCAAGGATGATTTTGGTTCTTGTTCCGTTTTTTTCGTCTTGGTTTAACACGTGGAGCTGGATTGTAGAAATACTTCTTCTTTTTGCCATCTTTATTCATTGCAGGGGTTCAGGGGTACGTTTAACGGCAATGCTTTTGGCTATAGGTTATTTGGCGGCTTTTATCCCGGCTGGGGGAGAGATTCTGGCACGAATCGGATTTACTCCTTGGGCAGGTATAGTATTCTTAGGTTTAAAAAACAGGGGAATGAGTACTTCGCACAGCATGTTCTGGGGACTGGCCCTGGTTGCTCTCTTTAGTGCTTTGCCTGCTGCTCCCGTTGTTCAAGTTGCACTTCAGCCCAAAGCACTTGAGGTCGCGATTCGCGAAGTACTTGATTTTTATCAGCAGCAGGGATTTCTGTCCTCTTTGGAAAAACAAGGAATGTCCCCGGCTGAATTTGAAGGAGTACTGCGACTGGCAGTCCCAATCTATTATAAATTGCTGCCGGCTATTGCCGGGATTATTGGAATGTTGGAATTCGGAATTGCGTATTGGACCTATTCCTATTCCTTAAAGCGTGTTCAAAGAAACACTCCTTTTTATTTATGGCAATTGCCGTGGTATGCTGTATGGGTGGCCATTATCGGACTTGCCGCTTATTTAGGCGGAGGTTACCTCGGTAAAAGCATCATAGAAATAGCAGGATTGAATATCATGGCTATGACCGCTCCCGTTTCTATGATTATGGGTTTCTCGTGTGTATCATATTTTTTGAAGCATCCTAAAATGCCAAGAGTTTTTGCGATAGCCTTAATATTTGCAGTAGCTTTTTTTCCGTTCATTGTATTAGCGGGTTTGGTCATGACGGGGCTTTTCGATTTGGTTTTCAATTTTAGAAAGATTCCCGAAAAAATTGAGGGGGGAGAGCAGTGAAAGTAATACTGAAAGAAGATGTCAAAGCTTTGGGGAAAAAGGGAAAGGTATGTGAGGTATCTGACGGTTACGCACGCAATTTCTTGATACCAAAAGGACTAGCTGTCGAGGCGACGCAGGGAAATGTTCAGGATCTGGCCCACAAGCAGAAACAAGAGGAACAGCGAAAACAAAAGGAAAAACAGGCTGCCTTGGATCTTGCTGCCCAAATCGAGGGCATGGAAGTGATTTTGCGGGTAAAAGTCGGCGAAAAAGGAAGGCTTTTTGGTTCAGTAACCAATAAGGAAATTGCCGAGGTTTTAGAAAAAGAATATCGACTTAAAATAGACAAGAGAAAGATTGAGGTTAAAGAACCGATCAAAGCAATCGGGGAACATACCATTGTCGTCAAACTTCATCCTGAAGTTAGCGGTAACCTGAAAATTAAGGTAGAAGGGATTCACCAGTAAATATAAGGAAGTGACCCAAGTGAAAGGCTTTCTCAAGAGATTCCTTAATCAGATCGACCTGGAAGAAAATGAAGTAATCCAAGAAGAACAACTGAAGTTGGAAATTGATGCCTATTATATTATACTTTCAAACCTGTACGGTACAGATAAGCTCATACTCAAGGCCAGCAAATTAGAAGCCCTGGGCTTAATGCGTTCAGAAAACCTGGGAGAAAGAGTACTTGGTCTCCAGAAACTGACGCATGATGATCCTACCGATAAGCCCGTACCAAGTTTGGAAGAGATCCCTCCCCTTCTCCAAGAAATTGAAGAACATATTGCGGAGACTATTGCCAAACGCTCTGTAGAAGATAGATTAAATCAAGCCGTTGCAGAAAAAATGCAAGAACGGCATGAAGAATATGTAAAAGAGATCAAAACCCAGGTACTGAAAGAAACCGGGGGGCCGGAAAATGCCCAGACTCTGAAGAAACTCGCGCTATTGGAAAAGATGAATGCAACCAAACCGGTTTCTTCAGCAATTGAAGTCCTAAGACCCCAGTCACCGGAAGAAATTATCGGTCAGGAGAAAGCGCTTCAGGCATTGCTGGCTAAATTGGCAACGCCTTTTCCCCAGCATATCTTGATCTATGGCCCTCCGGGAGTCGGCAAGACCTCTGCGGCGAGAGTCGCTTTGGAAACAGTAAAAGGGTTTCCCGGTTCGCCGTTTCATAAGGATGCGCCATTCATTGAAGTGGATGGAACCACATTAAGATGGGATCCGAGGGATGTAACGAACCCGCTTCTTGGTTCGGTTCATGATCCGATTTATCAGGGTGCAAAACGGGATCTGGCGGAAACCGGGATACCTGAGCCAAAGCTTGGGCTGGTCAACGATGCGCATACGGGTGTATTATTTATTGATGAGATTGGAGAGATGGATCCAACTCTTCTTAATAAGCTTCTTAAAGTATTGGAAGATAAAAGAGTCTTTTTTGAATCGTCTTATTATGATCCGCATGATCCACAAATTCCGCTCTATATCAAAAGGATTTTTGATGAAGGGGTTCCGGCTGACTTTGTATTAATCGGAGCTACCACGAGGGATCCTCAGGAATTAAATCCGGCACTGAGGTCCCGCTGTGCCGAAGTCTATTTTGTTCCTTTAGAACCTGCTCAGATCATTCACATCGTAAAACAAGCAGCCAGAAAACTGGCAGTTCAAATCGAAGATCAGGTTCCGGAATTGATTAGTGAATATGTCATTGAGGGACGAAAGGCCAATAGTATTCTTTTAGATGCTTACGGTCTTGCCAGGTTTAAAAGCCCGGATGAAAATGAAGTGGTCATTTCTGTGGAAGATGTGCGGGAAGTTCTGCGTTCTGCCAGGCTGACACCATATATTCATAACAAAGTTACGCCTGGAAAAGATATTGGACGGATCTTAGGCTTGGGAGTTTCGGGATTTCTTGGATCTGTTCTGGAAATTGAAGTAAAAGTATTTTCCGGACTGGCAGGCAAGGGAAGTATCCGTTTTAATGAGACTGCCGGAACAATGGCCAGGGACGCAGTATTTAATGCCACAGCTGTTATCCGGAATTTAACAGGAGAAGATTTAAAAAATTATGACCTTCATGTCAATGTGGTAGGCGGGGGAAGGATTGACGGCCCTTCGGCAGGACTTGCTGTAACTATGGCTATTTACAGCGCATTAAAAGAAAAACCGCTAAAAAGGGATGTTGCAGTTACAGGCGAAATTTCCATTCAGGGAAAGGTAAAACCGGTCGGCGGGATTTACGAAAAAATATTTGGTGCAAAACAGGCGGGAGTTCAGACAGTGATCATCCCTGAAGAAAATCTGAGGGAAGTACCCTCCGGATTAAAAGGGATTGAGGTAATCGCTGTTGGCAATATAGAAGAAGCTCTAAAGATTGCACAAGCTTAAGAACAGAAACGAGGAGAAAACAGATGGAACTTCCTAAAGTTCCTCCCCATAATTTAGAGGCAGAACAGGCCGTTTTGGGGGCACTCATGCTCGATCCCCAGAAAGCCAGTACCGTTTTTGAAATCCTGGTGCCGGAAGATTTTTATCGGGATACCCATAAAAATATTTATCTGGCGATACGGGACATTTTTGAACGCGGGGATCCTGTTGATCTGGTTACTGTAGCCGAGAACTTAAGGCAGACCGGAAGGCTGGAGAGTGTCGGCGGGATTGGAACAGTATCTCAGATTGCGGCATCTGTTCCTTCCGCAGCCAATGTGGAGTATTATGCCAGGATCGTAGCCGAAAAGGCACTTCTCAGACAACTTATCCGGATGGCAGGATATATCGGAGAAAAGGGCTATGAAGCCGGTGAAGAAGCCTTAAGCCTTCTGGAAGAAGCAGAAAGGCTTATCTTAGATATTTCTCAAAGAAAAACAAAGGAAGGATTTGTGACGATCCGCACAATTCTTCTGAAGACATTTGACAAAATCGAGTATCTTTATTCCAATAAGGGAAATCTTACAGGGGTACCTACTTATTTTAAAGAGCTTGATCGGATTACATCGGGCTGGCAGCCCTCAGACTTAGTTATTATCGCTGCCAGGCCATCAATGGGAAAAACCGCGCTAGTATTAAATATGGCACAAAATGCAGCTGTCAAGGGGGGAATACCGGTTGCCTTATTCAGTTTGGAGATGTCCAAAGAGCAGCTGGTTCAAAGAATTCTGTGCTCAGAAGCGATGGTTGATCAACAGAGGGTAAGAACCGGTGAACTTCTGGATTCTGATTGGCCCAAATTAACCCAGGCAGTGGCCCCGCTCTCGGAAGCACCGATTTATATTGATGATACGGTTGGAATTTCCTTAGCAGAATTGCGTTCTAAAGCAAGACGGCTGAAAATGGAGCAAGGGTTAGGGTTGATCATTATTGATTATCTTCAGTTAATGACTGTAGGCAGAAGGATGGAGAGCAGGCAGCAAGAGGTTGCTCAGATTTCCAGAGGATTGAAAGGGGTCGCCCGTGAGCTTGCAGTGCCGGTAATTGCTATTTCTCAGCTCAACCGCGGTGTGGAACAGCGGCAGGACAAAAGGCCGATCATGTCCGATTTATTGGAATCTGGAGCAATTGAAGCGGATGCCGATGTGATTTCTTTCATTTACCGGGACGAGTATTATCATCCGGAGTCAGAAAAGAAAGGAATTGCGGAGATTATTATCGCCAAGCACCGCAACGGACCGGTAGGTACAGTGGAGTTAGGTTATCTCAAGGAATTTACCAAATTTGTAAATTTGGAAAGAAAACATAATCCTGCTTAATTTGACGGGGCAAAGCTGTGCAAAACCGGCCAATCCGGTTGGATAGAATCATAAAATTATGTTCATAATGAAGTTAACATTCAATGTTTCCTAAGATAAAGAAAAATATTCGAACATTAGAGGGTGAATTTTTTCTAATGTTCGGATTTTTATTGACAAACAGGTCTATTGATTGATACTATTAAAATGTTTGGCTTGAGCCAAGGACTGAAATGGGGGAATTACGATGGCTGCTGTTGTACTGATAGGAGCACAATGGGGAGATGAAGGAAAAGGGAAGATTACGGATTTTCTTGCTGAAAAGGCGGATATGGTTGTTCGCTATCAGGGGGGAAATAATGCCGGTCATACCGTAGTTATTAATGAGGAGACCTATAAACTCCATCTTATCCCTTCCGGAATTTTTTACCCGGAAAAAACTTGTGTAATAGGAAACGGGCTTGTCATAGATCCGAAGGTGCTCATTGAAGAGCTTGACTACCTGGAGGGCAGGGGAGTAAGCACCAAAAACCTACGTATTAGCAGCAATGCCCATGTAATTATGCCTTATCATAGACTTCTTGATGTCCTGGAAGAGGAATTTAAGGGAGAACAAAAAATTGGTACAACCAAAAGAGGAATAGGACCTGCTTATAAGGATAAGGCTTCCCGTACCGGAATAAGGTTCTCTGACTTTTTAGATCCGGACGAGCTGGCTAAAAAGCTTGCTTATAATCTAAAGGAAAAGAATCTGATTATCAGCAAAATTTATGGGCAGCAGGAATTAAACTATGAGGATATTTTACAGGAATACTTGGGATATGCGGAAAGAGTCAGACCATACGTCACCGATGCTTCTTTGGAAGTAAATACGTATCTTGATCATGGCAGCAAAGTGTTATTTGAAGGCGCTCAGGGAACTCTCCTTGATCTCGATCATGGCACATATCCTTATGTCACTTCATCCAACCCGGTAGCAGGAGCTGCCTGCATTGGAGCCGGTGTCGGGCCAACCCGAATCTCAAAAGTTGTTGGGGTTGTCAAATCTTACACTACCCGGGTCGGTGAAGGCCCGTTTCCTACGGAATTGTCCTGTGAGACAGGCGAGCTAATCCGCACCCGCGGGGGAGAATTCGGGACTACTACAGGAAGACCCCGCCGCTGCGGCTGGTTTGATGCGGTAATTGTACGTTATGCGGTACGGATTAGCGGCATTTCCGATTTTGCCTTAACCAAACTGGATGTTTTGACCGGAATGGAAACCCTTAAGATTTGTACCGGCTACCGCTATAAAGGTGAACTTTTAACCGAGTTTCCTCAAAGCCTTAAAACTTTGGCAGAATGTGAAGGAGTTTATGAGGAATTCCCCGGTTGGCAAAAAGATCTTACCGGGATAAGCCGTTATGAAGATTTGCCGGTTGAAGCCCGAAGATATGTAGAAAGGATTGAGGAGTTAACGAAAGTTCCTGTAACCCTTTTAGCTGTCGGACCGGGCCGGACCCAGACCATTATCCGCGGGTCAATATTCTAGTTCTACATGAAACAATCTCGTACAAAAGTTGAATAATGATGCTGAATGCGCTTCAATTTCCAAGTGTGAAAGCCGTTGATACATTAAAAAGAAGTATTGAAGTCAAAGAAAATGCTGAACTTTCTTAACCAAGAAAGTTCAGCATTTTTTGATGGACAAATTCAAATGTTGGCAGTGATAAGGTTCACTCCCTGCCTCCGTAAAGAGTCTTTAATTCCTCTTCTTTCATCGTGAAACTGTGGTCGTCATCAGGGAAAAGTTCATTTCTTACTTCGTTTACATATGACTGTAAGGCTTCAGTAATCTGGGTATTCACATTTGTATATGGTTTTACGAATTTGGCTACACGCTCTACCCCATAAGTGAGAATGTCATGGTATACAAGCACTTGGCCATCGGTATGAACGCCTGCTCCAATTCCTATGGTAGGAATCGACAGCGAAGCTGATATTTCCTTGGCAAGCTGTTTTGGAATACATTCAAGTACAAGAGAAAACGCGCCCGCTTCCTGACATCGTTTTGCATCCTCGATCAAAGTCCTGGCAGCTTCAGCATCCTGCCCCTGAACTTTATAACCGCCAAGGACTGCAGCTGACTGCGGCGTAAGCCCTAAATGGGCCACAACAGGGATACCGGCTTTTACAAGTGCTTCTATTTGGGAAAGCACGCCATCTGCCCCCTCCACTTTTAAAGCATGGGCTCCAGTTTCCTGGATTAGCCTTGCGCCATTTAACAGTGTATCCCTTATTGAAAGATGATAGCTCATAAATGGCATATCCACTACGATGAAAGTGCTGCGAGCCCCGCGCTTTACGGCTTTGGCGTGATGAATCATATCTTCTACTGTAACATAGATGGTTGAATCATAGCCCAGCACAACATTGCCAAGGGAATCACCGACAAGAATCATGTCTGCATTAGCTTGCTCCACTAGTTTGGCCGATGGATAATCATAGGCGGTAACCATCACAATCTTATGTCCCTGGTCTTTCATTTTCAAGAAGTCTTTTGTTGTTTTCATTATTTCATCATCCTCCTTTTTTAGAAGAGGTGATAAAACACTATTCATATAAAAAAGATCCTTAGCCAGAAGGATCTTTTTCAAACAAATAAATGTTTCATCCCTCTGTCCCAGTCCTGTAAAGGATCTAGGCAGAACCATATTAATCAATAAGGTTCATGAAAAGGTACAGTTCTTTACGATACTGCCCAAAGTAATTATAGCAAACTGTATGAAATTTGGCTACAATTGATGGAATCCCCATTCCATATGCTAAAAAGCAAAATACCTGACGTAGATGTATAATGATGAGAGGATTATCGACAGAATCATTAAAGGAAAAGCAATTTTTAAATAACCCTTGAAGGAAATGATGGTTCCGTTTTTTTCAGCCAATCCTGCTACGATGACATTGGCAGATGCGCCGATCAGGGTACCGTTGCCTCCGAGGCAGGCGCCGAGGGACAATGCCCACCATAAGGGGTTAAGGTTTTCGATTCCGCCCAGCTGACCCATTGTCTTGATCAGCGGAATCATGGTTGCTACGAATGGAATATTATCCAGAAAAGCAGAGGCTATGGCTGACAGCCAAAGGATGAGCATAGAAGTTTGAACGAGGGCTCCGCCTGTTGCTTCAATCGATTTCTGAGCGATGACCTCCAGAACTCCGACATGCTCCAAGGCACCTACCAGGATAAACAGCCCGACAAAAAAGAATATGGTAGGCCATTCTACGGATAATAAGATATCTTCGGGTTCCTCCTTCGTAACAAGCAGGAGCAGTGAGGCTCCGCTTAAAGCGATCGTCGCCGATTCCAGGTGAAGGAATTGATGCAGGATAAATCCTAAGATAGTCAAACCTAAAACAGCCAGGGATTTTTTCAATAATGCCCGATCTTTGATGGCGTTGCCTTCTTCAAAGGACATGATATTCGCTTTTAACGGTTCAGTTGTGATAAGCTGCTTGCGGTAGATCATTTTTAAGATCAACATGGTTACAATAAATATGATAAGAATAGGAAGAGTCAGGTTCACCACAAAATCCATGAACCCCAGCCCTGTTGCACTTCCGATCATAATGTTAGGGGGATCCCCGATGAGAGTAGCTGTGCCGCCGATATTCGAGGCAAGGATCTGGGTAATGAGAAAAGGTGTGGGGTTAAGGTTTAACGCAGCCGTTATGGAAAAAGTGACGGGGACGATCAGCAAGACTGTTGTTACATTATCCAAAAAGGCAGAGAAAACAGCCGTAATGATGGACAAGAACAACAGGATGTACCAGGGATCGCCTTTAGCCCATTTCGCCGATTTGATCGCGATATATTCAAATATCCCGGTTCGGCGTGTAATTCCTACGATGATCATCATACCGATTAAAAGCCCGATCGTATTAAAATCAATGGCCCGTATCGCTTCCTCCTGGCGAATGACGCCAAAGAATACGACGAACATGGCTCCGGCCAGCGCCACCACGGAACGGTGAATTTTCTCACTGATGATCAGAGCGTAGGTCACAAGAAAAGCGACAACCGCGATGATTAAATCAATATTCATATTACCTCCATAATGCCTAAAAAAATAATAAAAGGAGTGAAAAGATCACAAAAGTGACTTTCCACCCCAAAAGTCCAATCCTTGAAAACAAATCATACGATTCGTCCAACCCGGTAGAGACATATAAATTTATTAAAAAATAACATCTGCAAAAAAGAATGTCAAGGAGCAGAATAAATTAACCAGCTTATTTTATATTCAATTTAACTTTAAAATAATTTTCCTTGACAGCTCTTATCCAATCGTGTAAAATTCTGAATCGTGGCGTGGGCCATTAGCTCAGTCGGTAGAGCACCTGACTTTTAATCAGGGTGTCCCGCGTTCAAGTCGCGGATGGCTCACCATGTAAGGCCCCTTGGTCAAGCGGTCTAAGACACCGCCCTTTCACGGCGGTAACACGGGTTCGAATCCCGTAGGGGTCACCAAGCCATGCCTCGGTAGCTCAGTTGGTAGAGCAGAGGACTGAAAATCCTCGTGTCGGCGGTTCGATTCCGTCCTGAGGCACCATTGAGAGCAAAGAGTCTCTGTTAAAACACAGAAGCTCTTTTTTATATAAATCGTCGGAATAAAAAGTTTACTTGACGAAAATGGAGATAATAAATATAATTAATCTTACCCTGTAAAAAAAACAGTTATGCGGAAGTGGCTCAGCGGTAGAGCATTGGCTTCCCAAGCCGAGGGTCGCGGGTTCGAATCCCGTCTTCCGCTCCAAATTCAGCACAGGGAGCCAGCTGATGGCTGGTTTTTTTATCGAGCACTTTGCCAAATAGTTAACAAATTATATTTCTTTTGGTATAATATTTATTGTTTGAAACAAATACCCAGTAAGCAAGTCAGGCTCATTCGGTATTTGCTTGCAAAAGAAAAGTGCTTTGCTAGGTCCTATGGACCGAAAGGAGCTGAAAAAGAGTATGTTGTCAGACCCTGGCAGTCACATGTGCCGCAGAAAGGGAATGAGGAAGCATCTGATTTTTCTTTTCATGGCGCTGACTGTATTAATGAGTTTAGCCGGCTGTAACTCCCTGGAGGATGCCGTAGACAAAGCTAAACCATTTATCCCTAAAGGTTACACGGTTGTTCATATTGAACAGGTCAGCGATAACTCCGGGCTTGTATTCTACAACTATAAAGACGAACTAAGCGCAGGAATTTTCACTAAAAATAAGTTTGGATGGGATTGGATCGGAAGCAGTGTCGGGAAACTGGTTACTTACCCTGAGGGATTGCAATGGCGTTATGCTGATTTAGGAGACAAGGACAAGACCCAGTACTCCGTATATTATGGAAAAGTGATTAACAAAGATATTGCCAAGATTACGGTCACCACAACAAACGGAAAAACGGTCAATGGCAATATTGTAGAAGCTGATAAACAAAGACTATGGTATGCCTTTGTCAGTGAGCCGCAAGTTCCTTCGGTAAATGCTGATATCACAGGTTATTCTAAAAGCGGCAATGTCATATACTTATTTAGTCAGCCTAAAGAGAAATAAGGAGGATTCACATGGCTAAGCATATTCAAACAATCATCAAGGGAAATTTGAGTTCTACTGTAAAAACCGGAGGTTGCGGCAATTGCCAGACATCTTGTCAGTCAGCATGTAAGACTTCCTGCACCGTTGGAAATCAGGTCTGCGAAAAGTAATGTAAGCAATCGGGAATAACATGGGACCCTGTTGGAAGACAAGGTCTCATTTTTATTTGAAAAGCATTGAATGGTATAATAAAATCTAAGTCATAGAGAATATTTGAAAGAGGAAATTATGCTAAGAATTGATCACTACGATATCCATAAAAATGTCCATGTTTACCGTCAGGGAAAAATCAATATAGCCTACGATGTGAATTCAGGTTCACTACATATTTTAGATGATAAAACCGCACAATTTATATGGGAAATGATCCGGGTCCAAAAACAGGGATTAAACGATCCGGACAGAATATTTACCGAAGCGGGATCTCATCTTTCCAGTACAGAAAAGAAGGAAATCCTTCAGGAATTGGCTGAACTGCAAAGGGATCATTTGCTTTTTTCCCCGGAAGCGGAAAGGGTAGAACCGGTTTATCCTGTCCGGCCTGTTATCAAAGCCATGTGTTTGCATGTTGCCCATGACTGCAACCTGCGCTGCGGCTACTGTTTCGCCGGCACGGGGGCTTTTGGCGGCGACAGGGAATTGATGTCATTCCAAACAGGAAGGTTGGCCTTGGATTTCCTGCTTCAAAACTCCGGAAACAGGCCTCATTGTGAAGTTGATTTCTTTGGGGGCGAACCCCTTATGAATTTCCAGGTAGTGAAAGAGCTCATCGCCTATGGAAAAAAAGCGGCCGATGAAGCCGGCAAAAAGATCAAGTTTACATTAACCACCAATGCTGTATTGCTAGATGACGAAGTATCAAACTACCTGGAGGAAGAAGGGATCAGTGTCGTTTTAAGTCTTGATGGACGAAAAGAAGTGAACGACCGGATGCGTCCTTTTGCCGGCGGAAAAGGAAGCTATGACCGGATTATGCCGCACATTCTTCGTTTTATAGAAAAGAGACCCTCTGCATCACGCTATGCAATTGGCAAATATTATTATGTAAGAGGTACATATACCCGATACAATACGGATTTTTATCAGGATGTCCTGCATATGGCTGATCGGGGGATCAGGAGGATATCGGTCGAGCCGGTTGTAGCGCCTCCGGAAGAGGACTATGCTATTCGTCAGGAAGACATGGATGCAATCAAAGAAAGTTATGATATTCTGGGCGATAAAGTCCTGGAATATATGAATACAGAAAAAGAATTTACTTTCTTTCACTTTAATGCCGGACTGGATGATGGACCATGCCTGCCTAAAAGGCTATCCGGCTGTGGTGCAGGGCATGAATATGTGGCGATCTCTCCGGAGGGGGAAATTTACCCATGCCACCAGTTTGTCGGGCAGGAAAAATACAAACTGGGCTCCTTATATGAAACAGAAAAACTAAATAAAATGATTGTGGATTCTTTCCGCAAAGCCTATGTTTACGCCAAGGAAGAGTGCTGCTCCTGCTGGGCGCGTTTTTCTTGCAGCGGGGGCTGCCATGCAGCCAATGCTTCTTTCAGCGGAGAGTTAACCAAAGTGTATCCTATGGGCTGTGAACTTCAGAAAAAAAGATTGGAAGTAGCCTTCTATATAAAAATAAAAGAAAGGGAACAGAGAATATTGGTTTAAGCTGCCAATCGGCACATTTGTCTAAAGTGGGTTAGAGCAAGGAGGAATAACGAATGACTACCGTACGGTCCGTATGTCCGTTAAATTGCCCCGACTGCTGCAGTTTCCTTGTTGAAGTTTTGGGAGACAGGATTAATGTGCATGGAGACATGCAAGCAATGGGGGTTAACGGCTTTATTTGCTCAAGGGGCAGGGGCTTGGGGGACATGGTATTTTCCCAGGATCGCCTTCAATTTCCTATGCTAAAGAAAAACGGAAACTGGCAAAAGATCAGCTGGGAAGAGGCCTATGATATACTTACCGGCAAAATCAAGCAAACCATAGATGAATTTGGATCCAAAGCGATTTTACATATGTTTGACAACGGTCACAACGGAATGCTGCGCAAACTGGACCGCAGGTTCTTTCAGGCTTTGGGCGGAGTTACCGAACCCAGGGGAAGCATGTGCTGGGGAGCCGGAATTGAAGCTCAGGAAAAGGATTTCGGAGCGGTGTATTCCAGTGACTGGGAGGAACTTCTTCATTCGAAAACCATTGTTCTTTGGGGAAGAGACCCGGCAGTTACGAATAAGCACCTGATTCCTCTTCTTCGCCAGGCTTCTGCTCAAGGCGCCCATATTATCGTAATTAATCCGCTTAGAGTGAAAAGCGCTGTATTTGCCGATGAATATATCCGTGTAAATCCCGGTACGGACGGAATCCTGGCTTTAGGAATATCCCATGTGATCTTACGGGAACGATGGATGGATTTTGATTTTGTCAGGGATTATGCAGCAAACTTTGGCGCATATGCTCCATTAATTAAGGAATATCCCCCGGAACGGGCATCTGAAATTACAGGGGTGCCGACAAAAACCATTGAAGAACTGGCACGGAGAATATCGCAAGACCGTCCGGTTATGTTTTATCTGGGTTATGGTTTGCAGCGCTATGTGAATGGCGGCAATACGGTCAGGGCTATTGACGCGCTGGGAATCATCAGCGGAAATATCGGCTGTCCCGGAGGAGGGGTATTTTATGCTCACCAGTACCACCGGGAAAACCTCAATACCGTGCTCTTGCCGGAAGATACATATAACAGCCGTACTTTTCCGCATGCAACCATAGCCAGGGAACTGCTGCAGGAGGATATCGAACCCAAAATTCAACTGGCCTTTGTTACCCGGACAAATACCCTGGTTACAGAGCCTGACTCAGAGCGTTGGCAGGAATTGTGGAACAGAATACCGTTTAAAGTCACGCTCGATGTGCGTATGAGCCAGACGGCTTCCATGTCCGATCTGGTCCTCCCCGTCACGACGATTTTTGAAGAAGAAGATATCGTGGCAAGCTCCTGGAGCAATAAAATCCATTACGCGCAAAAAGCGCTTGATCCTCAGGGAGACGTGAAGCCTGAACCCATTATATTTACGGAGCTTGCTCAAAGAATGGGGATCGGAGATTACTTCACCTATACCCCAAAAGAATGGATCAGCTATATTATAGAACCATTGCATAAGCAGGGAATTACCCTGGACGAACTGAAGGAGTCCCCGGTACGTGCGCCCTATATCCCGAAAATTGCCTGGGAAGATAAAAAATTCTGTACTCCCAGCGGCAAAGCGGAGTTGCTCACCAAACAAGAATTTACTTACTTTGAAAACGAAAGCCCTGTCGAAAGTTATTTTAAATCATTGGCTCAACAAAATGATAAAGAGAATGATAACGTATTTTATCTGGAAGATTATAAAACAGAAAAAAAGAGACCGGGTAAGAATATCCTGGAAAATATCTATATTTTTATGACACCTCATCCGGATCTGGCTCTTCACACCCAGTTTCAGGAGTCGGAAGGTTTTCAGGTGATCATCCACCCTCGGACTGCCGCAAAATACAATATTGGGCAAGGAGATCAAGTGGCTGTGGAAAATGAATCCGGACGGCTGATCGCCACCGCTTATATTTCGGAAGATATTCATGAACAGATGATTGTTGTTCCCGAAGGAACTACGGAAAACAATCTGGGTGTGAACCGGCTTATTCCGGGAAGATTATCTTCGATCGGGGAAAACACAGCATACTATGATACCTTCTGCACCATCAGGAAATGGCAAAACGATTAATGTTAAAGGAGGAGAACCGTGCATAAGAAGACCCAAAGAATAACGGTAATTGTAATTATTGCATTGGTTTGCATCTCACTGATCGGATCGTCTTTTGTGGCGATATTCCAACCGGGAACTGAGACAGCCACAAGTGAGAATCAGGCAGTGCTTCAGAAGGAATATGCTGACCGCAAGGCTAAAGTGGAGGCATTAACCAAGGCGCTGGAGGGAGCTCCTCAGGATTTGCAGATCAGGCAGGCACTCGGAGATGCCTATTACGATAAGTCCCGGATTACCGGACAGCTGAATATGAACGAATATAATGAGGATCTCCAAAAGGCAATAGAAAATTATAAAAGTGTTCTTGCAGCCAAAGAAGATAACGATGTCATGTACAAGCTGGCAACCTCGGCCTTTCTGATCGGGGATAAGGAATTGGCAGAAAAGACCTATACGGATTTATTAAACAAAAAGGCAGATCACGTTGATGCCTTATATGGTTATGGGATGTTCCTTTTCTATGAAAAAGGGGATTATAAGCTGGCCAAAGAAAAGTGGCAAAAAGCCCTGCCGCTTACGGCGGATGAGTCAATGAAAAAACGACTGCAGGAAATGATTTCACGCGCAGACGGGATGGACATCAGCGCAAGTGATGCCAAAGGAAATAAGTAGACAAGAACGGGCAATAAGAAGGTGAAAGAATGCACTTTGCAACACTTGCGAGCGGAAGTTCAGGAAATGCCATTTTAGTGGGGGAAGAGAACAGGAGTTTTCTGGTAGACTGTGGAATTACGGTAAAAAAGCTTCTCGCCAACCTCAGCATGGTGAACACTTCTCCGCTTCAAATAGAAGGGATCATTATTACCCACGAACACACGGACCATATTAAGGGAGTTGGGGCTCTGGCAAGGAAGCTCAATATTCCCGTGTATGCAACCAATGCCTTATGGGAAGTGATGGAGGATAACCTGGGGGATCTAAAACCGGAACAGAAAATCCTGGTTCAGGAAGAGGATTTGTCTTTAGCGGGAATGAATATCCGCCTGGTTCCTACTTCCCACGACAGCAGGGAGAGTTATGGGCTGAAAGTAACGGGGAGAAAACTGACCCTTGGAATTGCCACAGACAGCGGGATCATCACGGAGGAAATGCACAGAAACCTTCAGGGATGCGATGCTTATATCGTTGAAGCAAACCATGATCTGCAAAAGCTGATGCACGGCAGATACCCCTGGTATCTTAAAAAGAGGATCAGCAGCAATCATGGGCATTTAAGCAATGTCCAACTGGCAGAGGCTTTATGTGAATGGCTTACGGAGAATACCCAAAAAGTCGTACTGGCCCATTTAAGTGAGGAAAACAATACTCCCGAAATTGCCTTATCAACAGTTCTGGGAATCTTGAGAGATTCCCAGGCAAGGCGACGGTGTGCCGGCTTAAAACTAAGAGTAGCACCCAGGCATATTCCTCATGAACTTATTGTATTGGAAGAATAATTTTAAGGAGGTTTGCCAATGGACTATTACCGCGACTATCAAAATCAGCGAAGACCCGGTATCGTAACGACAGTATTGGTGGCAGTCATCAGCGCCATACTGGGAGGGCTGATTGCAGTTGTCCTGGTCCCTAAGGTTTATCCCCAAAATACTATTGGGACTCCCGGAGGAAACAGTGTTATTCTTCACCAGGGAGAAAATCCTCCCCTCACCGGGTCGAGCAGTACGGGGGATTCTCCTGTTGTAAATATTTCAAGTACATTGAGCCCGGCGGTTGTGTATATTGCCAACTTTCAATATAAAGGAAGCATTTTTGGCACCGGGGGGATGTCGGAAGTTGCGGGCGGTTCCGGATTCATTATTGATGCCAACAACGGGTATATTGTTACCAACAATCATGTCGTGGACGGGGCCGAGAAGCTGGTGATCTCCCTGGCGGACGGACGGGATGTACCCGGCAACCTGGTCGGGGGAGATCCGAGAACGGATTTGGCCGTAGTGAAGATTAGTGACACCAAGAATCTTAAAGCCGTTCAGCTGGGTGATTCCAATGTGCTTAAAGTGGGCGAGTCCGTTGTGGCAATAGGAAATCCGGGGGGAAAAGAATTTGCGCGGTCGGTAACAACCGGAGTGGTGTCCGCTACCAACAGGTTTTTAATGCTTCAGGGGGAAGCAAGTTTTAATCTGATTCAGACGGATGCTGCCATTAACCCCGGGAACAGCGGGGGACCGCTGGTAAATTACAACGGTCAGGTTGTGGGAATAAACTCGGCAAAACAAGGTGCTGCCGGATTTGAAGGAATGAGTTTTGCAATCCCTATTTCCGATGCTATTCCCGTGATCAAGCAGCTTATCGAGAAAGGGTATGCCAGTCATCCCGCTCTTCAAATCAATATTGATGACCGTTATACCGAACAGTACGCGAGTTACAAAGGCTGGCCTACAGGGTGCTACGTTTCCAAAGCACAAGCAGGCGGTGCAGCTCAAAAAGCAGGAATTCAGGCAGGTGATATTGTGACGGCGGTTAACGACGCGAAGATCACCAATTCCCTTGAACTTACTCATCAATTGTTTAAATACAAACCGGGGGACAAAGTGAAAGTTACTTATTTCCGCGGCGGTCAAAGCTATACGGTAGACGTTGTTTTGGGAGAGATCAGATCAGAGTAAAACTTTCCTTCAAGAAATTGAAACGGACCTACAGATAATCCCGTTTAATAAATAAACCAAACGGGATTATTTTTTGACTTTTCTTTAAATTTGCGTAAATATCACAAATTGTAGAGGATTTCTGAAAATGAATATAGAAAATATACAGACTAAAAATTGTTTAAGATATTGCCGAAGAAATAACGTCTTTCAAATATAATCATGAAAATATATAATTAATTACCATTAATGCAATTTTAGATTGGCTAATATAAAGACGAGGATTACAAGCCTTTTCTAAAAGCATATAATATACCATCCATTGGTTCTTAAGGAGAAAATTAGAACCAATTCTTACTCTGCCCCGGAGCAGGAAAACTGATATAATAGAATGGCTATTAATATTATGAAATTTGATATAATTTATTAATATTCGGTATTGAGAAATTAAGGATCTGGAGGAAAAGGAGAAAAGAGTGAATGGGGAAAGTAATGCATATCGGATTGGATGTTGGATCAACTACGGTAAAGATTGCGATACTTGATGATAACGATAACCTGGTATTTAGTCATTATCAGAGGCACTTTTCTGATGTCCAGCATACAGTCAGTAACTTGCTGCAAAAAATGTATCTCCATTTAAAGAACACCAACGTAACCATGAATGTAACGGGTTCCAGCGGGATTACGACTTCCGGACAAATCGGAGTACCATTTATTCAGGAAGTCATAGCCTGCAGCGAAGCGGTTCAAAGATATATCCCGGAAACTGATGTGGCTATTGAACTTGGGGGGGAAGACGCAAAGATTACTTATTTCGGAGATTCTCCCGAGCTGAGGATGAACGGTACATGCGCCGGAGGAACCGGGGCTTTTATAGATCAAATGGCAATTTTGCTCAAGACGGATGCTTCAGGACTGAACGAGCTTGCCAAAAAGCACAAGGAAATTTACCCCATCGCCTCGCGCTGCGGGGTATTTGCGAAAACAGATATTCAACCGCTCCTCAATGAAGGTGCTGCTAAAGAAGATATTGCAGCTTCTATTTTTCAAGCGGTTGTCAACCAGACAATAGCAGGTTTGGCCTGTGGAAAACCCATCAGGGGCAATGTCGCCTTTTTAGGCGGACCTCTTTCCTTTTTATCCGAACTTAGACAGCGCTTTATTGAGACATTGCATTTGAAACCGGAAAATATCATTGCTCCCGAATATGCCCAGTTTTTTGTTGCCATTGGCGCTGCGCTGGCGTCGAAGAAGGGAGAGATCTGCGACTTTAACCGCATCTATGATAATATTCCTAATCTGCACAATGCTGCGTCCGCAACAACACTGCTTCAGCCCCTGTTTGCGGATGAGCAGGAATATACGGAATTTAAATCCAGGCACGGTCAACATTCCGTGAAGAAGAAAGCGCTGCAGGAAGTCAGCAGCCCGTGTTTCCTGGGAATTGATGCCGGCTCCACTACCACCAAACTGGCCTTGATTGATGAGTTTGGAAACCTGGTTTACTCTCATTACGGGAGCAACGGCGGAAGTCCGCTAAAATCTACCGTTATGGCCTTGCAAGCCCTGTACAGGGCACTTCCTTCTGAAGCCACCATCGGCAGTGCGGTAGTAACCGGATATGGAGAAGCGCTTTTAAAAGCGGCCTTACGGATCGACTATGGAGAAATAGAAACGGTTGCCCATCATAAGGGTGCGGAATACTTCCTTCCGGGGGTAAATTTTATTCTCGATATCGGCGGACAGGACATGAAATGCATGCAGATCCGGGATGGGGTTATCAATAATATTATGCTCAATGAAGCCTGTTCCTCGGGCTGCGGTTCATTTATTGAGACGCTGGCCGAATCTTTGAGCCTGTCTTTGAGTGAATTTGTACAAAGGGGCTTATTTTCCAAAACACCGGTTGATTTGGGAACCCGTTGTACCGTTTTTATGAACTCCAAGATCAAGCAAGTTCAGAAGGAAGGCGCTGACATCGGGAGTATCGCAGCCGGAATTGCTTATTCCGTGGTAAAAAATGCCTTATATAAAGTTATTCGTTTGCACGATTCTTCCGAAGTAGGCGAAAAAGTAGTCGTCCAGGGCGGTACGTTTAATAATGATGCTGTACTGAGAAGTTTTGAGATTGTTACCGGGAGAGAAGTAATCCGCCCGGATATTGCCGGGATCATGGGAGCTTTTGGCGCAGCATTGATAGCCCGTGATAAGTACCAATCAGGACAAATATCCTCCATTCTTAAAGAAGAAGACCTGGAAGATTTCCATACCCAAACCAGTACAAAAAACTGCGGTTTATGCGGCAATAATTGTCTCCTGACAGTGAATCAGTTTTCAGACGGCAGGGAATTTTTGACCGGGAACCGCTGTGAAAGAGGTGCGGGAATCGAAAAAACCTCCGGTTCTATTCCAAACCTTTTTGACTATAAATATAAACGCTTGTTCAATTATAAACCCCTGAAAAAAGAAGAAGCTCCTCGTGGCGAGATTGGAATCCCCAGGGTCTTGAATATGTATGAACACTATCCGTTTTGGTTTACGGTATTTACGGAGCTTGGTTTCAGAGTGGTATTGTCCGCCCGCTCCTCGAAAAAGATATTTGAATTAGGGATGGAGACTGTTCCGTCCGAATCACTCTGTTATCCGGCAAAACTCGCTAATGGCCATATCAGGGACCTCATTAATAAAGGGATTAAAGTCATCTTCTATCCCTGCCTGCCCAGGGATGAGAAAGAAGTTGAAGATGCCAACAATAATTATAATTGTCCCATCGTCACTTCTTACCCCGAGGCCATCAATGCCAATGTAGACGAATTGAGAAAGGACAATATCCAGTTTATTTTTCCGTTCCTCCCCATGGACAACATGTCCAGGATGAAGGACAGACTTTATGAAGAATTCAGGAAGTTTGGGGTAACCAGACAGGAAGTAGAGAAAGCCGTTGATAAAGGCTATATAGAAAGAGAAGCCGTTCGCAGCGAAATCAGGGCCAAAGGAGAAGAAGTCATACAGTATCTTGAACAAAACCGGCAAAAAGGAATTGTTCTGGCAGGGAGACCTTATCACCTTGACCCGGAAATTCACCATGGCATTCCGGAAATGATCACCGGGCTGGGGCTGGCTGTTCTTACGGAGGATTCCGTGGATCACCTCGGTACCGTGGAAAGACCTTTGAGGGTGCTGGATCAATGGGTATATCATTCCAGGTTGTATCAGGCAGCCAGCTTTGTAGCTACCAGAAAAGAATTGGAACTGGTTCAGCTCAATTCTTTCGGCTGCGGGCTGGATGCGGTAACAACGGATCAGGTTCAGGAGATCCTTAGACGTTATCGCAAAACCTATACTTTGGTCAAGATTGATGAAATTAATAACTTGGGAGCAGTTCGCATCCGAATTCGTTCTCTCCTGGCCACCATGCTGGAAAGAGACAGGAAGAATATCCTGCCTCAGAAGTTATACGATAACCAGCCCAGAGTAATATTTACAGAAGAAATGAGAAAGGAATACACCATTCTTTCTCCGCAAATGGCTCCTGTCCACTTTGAACTGGTGGAAGAGGCCGCCCGTTTGGAAGGGTATAAAATCGAGATTTTGCCTGATGTTCAAGCCAATGTAGTAGAAGAAGGCCTTCGCTATGTACACAATGATGCCTGCTATCCATCCATTATCGTGGTAGGACAGATTATGGCTGCTTTAAAATCAGGACGCTATGACCTGAGCCGGACAGCAGTCATCATGTCCCAGACAGGTGGAGGCTGCAGGGCAAGCAATTATATCGGGTTTATACGCAAAGCGTTAAAAGATGCCGGCATGGATCATATTCCCGTAGTTTCCCTCAATGCAGTGGGCATAGAAGAAAATCCCGGATTTACGTTAAGTACCAGAATGATCAAACGCTGTGTAATGGCCATCGTATACGGGGATCTCCTAATGAGGCTGACCAATGCCATACGGCCCTATGAAAAAAATCCGGGGGAAACCGACCGGCGGTTGGCAAAATGGCTTAAGGAATTACGGCCTACCCTGGCCAAAATGAGTATTCGGGAATACCATCAAAACATTCGCAGAATTATTCAGGATTTTGATTCCATGGAGGTTCTGGATATCAAGAAGCCCAAGGTAGGAGTGGTGGGCGAGATTCTGGTCAAGTTCCATCCCTTCGCCAATAACTATATCGTGGACATTTTGGAAAAAGAGGGCGCAGAAGCGGTGTTACCCGATCTGATAGATTTTTTCCTCTATTGTTTGCATAATGGTGTCTACAGCCGCAAAAACCTGGCCGGGACGTTCAAGGCAGAAATGATTAGCCGCTATCTGATCTGGCGGATAGAGAACTATCGCCGGGTAATGAAAAAAGAATTGAAAAAAAGCAAGCGGTTCCAGCCTCCCAAATCCATCTTTGAGTTGGCGGATATGGCCGAGGAAATCATGCACTTGGGCCACCAAACCGGGGAAGGCTGGTTCCTGACTGCGGAAATGCTGGAACTGATCGAAAGCGGCGCCACCAATGTGGCCTGTCTCCAGCCATTTGCCTGTTTGCCTAACCACATCACCGGCAAAGGAATGGTACGGGAACTCAAAAGACATTATCCGGAAGCCAATATTGTACCGATCGATTATGATCCGGGAGCAAGTCAGGTCAACCAGATCAACAGAATTAAACTCATGCTGTCCGTGGCCTTTAAAAACCTGGAGAAATCTGAGGACGCCGAGAATGAAAATAAACAGGCTTCAGCAGAGTTCAGCATATCCGATCAAATTACCGCCAAGTAAAAGCACAAGTTGTTATAGCCCAAAAAAAAATACCCCGCAGCATAAAAGCATGCGGGGTATTTTTGCTTAAAGCTCTGATTCTCTTCTGCTTAATCCATGAATTTGGAGTAAGCCAGAATTATTCTTTCAACCTTGGCATCTTTAGAGATTTTTTGGTTCACCATGGTTTCATCGTTGGCATTAAAGTCAAAAATCATGAGCTGACCGTCCTCAACTTCGAACCATCCTTCCAAAGTACCGGCGCCATGCTGGCTTACCGGTTCCTTGTATTTTTCCCTGTATTTCTGCAAGACATTAGCTGCCGGATCCCCGATTTTAATTCCCATATCCGTAGCCATATTTTCTGCAGTAGAAGTGATTTGCAATACTTTTGCCGTATTTTTTCCCAGGATAAACTGTATTCCAACGCTATAGGTTCTTTCGTAATACGGTTCACCGAAATAACCGTCTTCATCAATATATTTTTCTTGGTATTCCGAACCCAGGATATTTGTCACCTTTGCTGTTGAGTCCCCTAAAGAGATACCGCCGATCCCCGGAGTTTGATCAACTCCCGGAACACGGGGAGAAGGAGAAGTGGGGGAAGCAGGAGAGGTCGGAGAAGTCTGAACGTTGCCGGCCGGGGGAGTCTGCTTATTGGGATCAGCAGCCGGAGTACATCCTGTGAACAGGAAAAATGCCAAAAGAAGAGCTGCAATTTTTGTAGACATCCGGGACCTGCCTTTCATAAATTTGCATTGCCATTTGGTTCCAATCCAGTATATCATGAGTTAAAAGAAGGCAAAAGTTTTAAACCCAAAAATGGCTGTAAAATAAGTCTTTAGGCCTATTTTATGTATACCGGACAAAATAATGCACTTGCTTTTTTCGTTCAAGGGTTTTTAAATATGATCGGCGTGACGATTTGTCACGCCGAAGGATAAGTCCATATGAATCGCATAAAATAATTAAAGAGTCCCGCCGTTTTGCTTCATTTGCTGCTGGGCATAGGCCACCATTTTTTTGACCATTTGCCCTCCGATCGGGCCGCCTTCCAGTCCGTTCTGCCTGGAAGTAACGTCCCCTTTATAATGATCGTTATTTTCTCTGACAAAATCCAGGTGCCCTATTTCAGCAGCAGCTTCCATTTTCAGTTGTTGCAAAAGTTTCTTTTTACTTTCATTTGTTCTGCCCATTTAATGTTTCACCTCCATTAAATATTATTAGCTTATATCGCAAATATTTTCGTAGTAATTCCTACATCAATTATTAAGAATTACCCGAAATAGAAATCAAAAAAATTAATAAAACCGGAAAAAGAAAGCAAAGCACAGGCAAAATTCAGAATTAGATTGGCTAAAAAATGCAAGGAGCCAGTTGTTTTTAGAAATATGAAGAAAAACAGCCGGGAGAAAAAGAAGATGCTTCAAATTAAAATCATTGCAGTAGGAAAAATCAAAGAAAATTATTTAAGAGAAGGAATCAAAGAGTATTCGAAAAGATTAGGAGCCTATATCCGTCTGGAAATACAGGAAGTGGATGATGAACCCTGCCCGGAAAAAGCTTCGCCGGCTGAGGAAGAAAAAATCAGGCAGAAAGAAGGAGAAAAGCTCCTGAAGTTGATTTCCAAACAGGATTACGTGATTTTGCTTGACCTGAAAGGAAAAGAACTTTCCTCTCCCGCTTTGGCAGAGATGCTTGAAGAACTGGCCCTGTCGGGACAAAGCAGTATTGTATTTGTGATTGGCGGTTCCTTGGGAACGGATCAGGCTCTTTCGGCAAGAGCCAATTTCAAGTGGTCATTCTCCAAGCTTACCTTTCCCCATCAGCTGATCAGAATGGTATTACTAGAACAAATTTACCGGGCGTGCAAGATCAATAAGGGGGAACCTTATCACAAATGAGTTGAATAAAATATTAATTGACTATTGACAGAAAAGATTGTCACGTCATACAATATGAATGAATAAAAAAAATATTCATTCATATTTGGAGGGAAGTTAATTGGGAGATAAAAAAGAAGATATTTTTAATGTCGGGAAAAAATTATTTAGTGCAAGAGGATTTAAAGACACCAATGTTTCCGATATAACAAAACTCGCAGGGATAGGTGTAGGTACATTTTATAATTACTATTCCTCAAAAGAGAAGCTCTTCATGGAGATATATATAGAAGAAAACGTCAAGCTCAAAAAGAGCATGATGGAATCTATAGACCTGGATGCCGAACCTTTGCAGGTAATCAAAGAGTTAATGGCTTTTAACATCCGTGGTATGAAGGCCAATCCTATACTCAAAGAATGGTACAACAGGGAGGTCTTCAGTAAACTGGAACAGAATTACCGCGAAGAAAACGGAATTAAATATGTCGATTTCTTATATACCAGTTTTGTCGAGGTAATAAAAAAATGGCAGGCTGAGGGGAAAATGAGGGATGATATCGATGTTGAGCTTATCATGGCTTTCTTTAGCGCGCTAATCAATATTGATACGCATAAGGAGGAAATCGGGATTGAATACTTTCCTCACATTTTGGATTACTTGGCTGAGTTTGTGATGAAGGGCCTGCAGGTTAAAAATAATTAAGGAGATTGGGAGGAGTAGGGGAGATGAAGAATATAATTATTATTGGTTCGGGGATCGGCGGCCTGGTTGCCGGCAACCTTCTTGTCAAGAAAGGTCATCAAGTAACGATCTTTGAAGCTCACAGCATGCCGGGAGGTTATACCGCCGGATTTTATAGGAAGGGTTATTATTTTGAGAGCGGAACCCTTTCTTTTGAAGCTTCAGCATCCGTTTTCAAGGCCATGAGAGATATCGGGGTATGGGAAAAGATAGATTTCGTAAAGCTTTCCAAACGGTTTGTTTCCGAGGATTTCGACGGAACTCCTGAAAATTATGAGGATTTTAAAAGAATGATTTACGCCGGATTCCCAGCCGATAAACAAAAACTGGATACGGTCTTTTCAGAGTTGGACAGAACAGCAGGCTTGATGGGGGATGTAAATGAACCCATGCCCTTTCTTTATAGCGGACTTAAAATGATATCATCAATGCTTCCCTACCTCCTGAGCGGCCCAAAGCTGATGAAACTTGCCAAGCAGTATGGCGACCTAACATTAACCGAGTTTGCCGCCAGGTACTTCGAGAAGGACTCTAAACTCTTCAAACTGTTCAGCGGAATTGGCTATCCGGATATGTCAGCCATGCTTCTTGAGGCAACGATATCAGTAATGCTCACTGATCTCTGGACTGTGAAAGATGGTATGCAATCATGGGCTGACATTCTCGCCGAGAATTTCAGGCAACTGGGAGGGGATTTGAAGCTGAACGCCTATGTTGATAAGATCATTACCCAAAACGGGACCGCAGTCGGAGCGTCCAGCCGGAATACCGTATATGACGCAGATTATGTAATTTCAGCCGGAGATTATAAGAAAACCTTCCTGAAGCTTTTGGACGACAAGAGCTTGCTTTCGCAGGAGTTAAGGGATAATATCGGCAGTGCTGCCCCTTCGGAAGGTATCTTTACTGTATATCTCGGTTTGAATATGTCTAATGAAGAACTCAGTAAATATATGAAAGTTGATCATGTATTTGCTTTAGACACTAAACCTGGTTATGACATTTACAATTCCGAAGACGGAGATTTTTTCAGTAAGACATCTATTTTACTTCATTCGTCTTCCATGGTAAGCCCCAAACTTGCTCCGCAAGGGAAATCCTCACTCATGCTTCAGGCCATGGTGCCGTATCATTGGATGAATAACTGGGGGGGCGGAGATAAGGAGGTCTATGGACAATTGAAGGAAAAAGCAATGAATGCCATGATCGACAGAGCATCCAGGCTGATTCCCCGCTTGAAGGAATGCATCGACTATAAGGATGCCGCAACGCCGCTGACTTATGAAAGATATACTCATAACACCGATGGAGCGAGCTCCGCATGGAGCTGGAACCCCAAGAAGAAATTCTATAAAAACGGCATGAGCGTAAATATCGAAACGCCGGTCAAAAATCTTTATATTGGCTCCTGCTGGGCCATGCAGAACGGAGGTGTGCCCGGTGCCCTGGCAGCAGCTTACCAGTGTGCTAAAAAGATAAAGTGAGCGGCACAGGGAACGGCCAGTCTATGAATCTTGGGATGGGCACTATATCCGTCTATATTAGATATCTAGTTCGATATGGCTGTAACTGTGGGGAGGCGGATTCTATACTGGTTACAATTGAGCGGAAAGCTTTTTATTTTTTAGGAAATCCTGAGCTAGGTTGGGCATGCATAGAGCCAACCATCAAAAAGATTCGTGGCAAGAATTCTACAATAAAAACACAGGTCTATTCAGAATTGACTAAAGGACAGAAAGCCTTGCTAATGTTTAGAGTATTATATGATCATGCACGTAATTCCGAGGAAGAATTTTACTCTTGGATTAATATCCTGTTAAATGAACCGCATAGTTGGTCAGAAATCAAGGTTGGATTAAGATATTTCCAAGATGATTCGATGCTGCAGTTTCTTGATGAGACAGAAAGTTTTCTAAACAAAAAGAATGAATTATTGAATAATGAGCACTCTCAAAACCGGGGAATAAGTTCTCTGATTTATCCTAATGGTGAAGATTTTTATTCAGTTTTTTGTAAAATCACTCAGGAAACAATCAATTTAATTGGAACTTATATCCGAAACAATCCGGAAGAATTCGTTAGATTCATAGATTAATAATGTTATTACACTTCGGTAATACTTGAACATTATCTTACAGGCGATAAGTAACGGCCATCCATGGCCGTTGTCATTAGAAATTTATAGAATTTAACAACCTAATTATTGCCAAAAAGAGGTATAAAAAAGTGGCAGGGAATTTCAACAAAGCTAATACACGGTTATATTATATAGACTGGCTGAGAGTTCTTCGTTATACTTTCATTAATACCTTTCCACTCTGCTTTGACTTATTCTGGCCTGGGAGATACTTATATTCTCAGCCCTTTAAAAGATATGACTGAAGATGGTCAGAAAAAAATCTTCAATATTTTCGAACCAAGAATCATGTTTGGAGAATCAAATTTAGTCGGATTTCCTAACTTACTCACTTTTACGTGCCTTACACCTGTTAAAGTAGTCGCGATCAGGAAACAAGATATCTATAATTGGGATAAACAAATGTTGTTTACGATAATACATATATTGCTTTGTAAATTAAGAACGGTAGGGAATCAGCTGACAAACCAGATTTTTGACAACGTAGAAGACCGTATTGAGAACTTGTTATTTGAATTGGCAAAACTATATGGGAAAAGCCATTCCGAAAGTTTAACGATCGAAGTTCCTATTACTCATCAAGTCATTGCAGATATAGTTGGAACCTCGAGGGTAAGAGTTTCTCAGAGCATTGCAAAGATGACGCGGGAAGGCAAATTATCCATGAATGGCAAAAAGTTTATTATTCATAAGCAATAAAGAATAATTAAGCATTCAGGCCATAATTTTGGAACTTGAGCTGGGCAAATGGTACAACGTCGGTACAGCCTTTGAAAAGCTGGGGTAGAGATATAAGTCCCTTATATAGAATTCATATGAAATAGGCGGATTAGCAAAGTAACCCGCCCCTTCCCGAACCGTACAAGCGACTTTCACCGCATACGGCTCTCCATATTCCAAATGAGTTATCGTCGTTTTAACTGATTTAGCTGAAACCTGTCGGCTTCGACATTGG
>JAAYUV010000081.1 GCA_012517475.1 Peptococcaceae bacterium
AGCACGATAATCGTTTACTTGCTGGCGTCTGATCATGGATTGCTCTTCAAGATTCATGGATAATCCCTCCTTAAGTAGTCTTGAGGGTATTATCCCAGATCTTAACGAGTAGTTCTATGTGCAAAGTTTTTGACAATTACGCTGCAGCTAAGCAATAACGATTTATTGGCGTTTAATTCAAACTCAGCCCCCATGGGCAATTTGCTGATATTATATTTCGTAACATCCCAAGTTTTAGTATCAATATTAAGTAATACTTGGGAGATATACGGAAATCTAAACCCCTGACAGAATATTTTCACCTCAAAAAGGATTTTCCTGAGGCGATGTGGAACCTTTATTACAAAGGAATTCCCGCCTCTTGGAAAGAGTTTTTTGGACAACTACTATTTCCATTTTGAGGTATTGAATTCCTTTTATTTCGTTTAAGAGATCCTGACTTTTTCAGGAGAAACTAATTACATTATCCTTATCTTCTATTACCTCAAACTCATCTAAATCATGCCAGCCTGAAATTTCGCCCGTTTCGTCCTTAATATATAAGCATTTCAATTCATTGTTCCAGTAATCCAAGCTATATGCTTTGTATATTTTGCCGTGAATTATTTCCTCATTAGTATTCCCTTTAAATCTTACTAATGCTGGTTTCATTCCTATTCTCCTCTTCTTTATTTGTGATACCTCTGTAAAGCCACCAAAATGCTAGTAATTTGTCAGCTTTAAAACCCGGCACAGTACACATATAGCTTGTCTAATTTTTTCGACCTCGTCTGTTTCTTTGCTAAATACCTTGTCGGCATTATTCAGAAATTCAGTATTCCAGCGGCTTATGCTCTTCTTGTCTGTCTTGTTTTATGGGTTCATTATTACTCTTTGTGGCTTTCTATGCCTGATCGTAAACTAGCATCTACTAATAAGATCGTTCAAGATAAAAAACATGAACTTTCTGGCAAACTGGGAATAATTGTTTTTAAGATTGCCCGGGCCGAAACGATCGATGCCGAATTGAGTCCAACGGATCATATTACCTATTTGTGAGTTGGCAAAGTATTCAGCAATAAAATCAAAATCCGATGGGTTTATTTTTTTGTCTTTTAGTATAATCGATATCTCTTCTTTCAACATCTTTGTATAGAAGTTGAAAAGGTAATATTGCAGACAGTTTTGGTCAGAATAAGAGAAGGCGTCTTTATAGAAGTGCCTTTTTTTATATATGAATAAACCGACGCCCTGCCAATAATTTATGATGGGGGATTGCTGTTCACTATCGCAGCAGCGCACGTAAACTTTCAAACGATGCCTCTCATCAGTAATTACTTCTGCACCTGAACCGGGCGGAATCTCACCATTTTTTATCATGTTTTCTATCAACGTATTTAGATCCAGAAAGAAGGCATAACATATCAAATCATTTTTATCTATGAAATAGTTATAAAAAGAACGATTGCTGTATCCGGAATTTTCGACGATGTCTTTTACCAGTATCTTATGAAGTCGTTTTTTCTCCTGTAGTTTAAATAACGTGTCAACAAAAGCTTGTTTTACGGTATTTGCCCGGGTATGATGCATATTTCCCATAACGCCCCCTATAGAGAATATTCAGAAGTTCATAAATTCATTATTTTGTGAAGAAAATTCAGAATTTTAGCACTTTATGAATCGATATGATTAATCACACAATATATAATAATTTTAACATGAAAATTAAATCCGTATGTAAAAAAGGTTCTGAAAATTAGGGAGCTATAGACAAATTCCTCAGTTAGAATAGAAAGTCGCAATAATAAAAATTCTGGTGTAGCGGTTCTAGAAAGGCTGACGGGTTCTCAACTTTCATTTAACTTTACAATACAAAAAACGTTAAGGAGGATATGATTATGGCTTTTGAACATCTGTTTCAACCGATTAAGATTGGCAACCTCGAAATCAGGAACCGCATCGTCATGGGTCCGACGGCGACACATTTTGAGAATCCAGACGGAACTTTTACCCAGCAGGGCATCGACCACTATGCGGCCAGAGCTAAAGGCGGCGCCGGTATTATCATCATCGGCTGCGTGACTGTTGATACCCGAGCCAGATATTTCTGCTCTTCTCCTAACGCCTCGGATGATAGGCACATCGAAAACTGGAGACAAATGGCGGATGCTGTTCATAAAGGCGGCGCAAAACTGTTCCCCCAGCTTATGCATCCAGGTCCCATTGATCCACGTCCGGGCATCTGTGTCAATGCTTCTAGACTCCCCGTTCCGACTCTATTACCGGAGATCTATGGCGATCCGCATGAACTTACCATTACTGAAATTGAACAGATCATCGATGATTTTGGCGAAGCTGCCAGACGTATGCGAGAAGCCGGTTGCGACGGTGTGGAATTCCATATGGCTCATGGTGCTTATGCGCTTACGGCATCTTTCGTTTCACCAATCCTGAACAAACGTGCAGATGAATACGGCGGTACCATCGAAGGCCGCATGAAATTTCCGTTAGAATGCATCAAGGCGATGAAAGCCAAAGCCGGCAACGACTTTCCGATCATTGTCCGTATCTCCGGCGATGAGCTGGATCGTTACGGTAGAACTCTCACGGAAACCTTTTATGTCGTCCATATGCTGGAAAAAGCTGGCGTAGCCGCTATCGAAGTCTCCGGAGGCAGTTGCCCCGCAGGCGGCTGGCGGGTTGTCCCGGTCAATGGTCTGCCCATGGCCATCAATACTGAATACGCCGAAGCGATTAAAAAGAAAACCAAGCTCCCGGTCCTGGTTGTCGGCAACATCAGAACTCCGGAAATGGGTGATTACCTGATTGAATCTGGCGTAGCCGATATGATCGTTACCGCGCGCGCTTTCATAGCCGACGCCGAATGGCCGAAAAAAGCAGCCGGAGGCCGCCTCGATGATATCATGACCTGCTGCGGCTGCGTTGGCTGCAACGTCCTGCTGAACAACGGCAAAAGCATCGGTTGTACTATTAATACCGACTGCGGTAAGGAAACCAAGGATACCGCAATCATCCCGGTTGAAAAACCTAAAAAAGTCATGGTCATCGGCGGTGGTCCGGCAGGTCTGGAAGCTGCCCGTGTGGCCAGGCTGCGCGGACATGACGTCACTATCGTCGAAAAGACAGACAAACTCGGCGGTCAGTTGAACATCGCTGTCATGTCTCCCTCCAAACAGAGCCTGAGCCTAATTACCAAATACTTCGCCAATCAGGTGAAAAAACTCGGGGTCAAGATCGAATACAACACTGAAGTTACACCGGAATTTGTTGCGGAACGTAAACCGGATGCTGTTATTGTTGCTACCGGTGCCCAGCCAATCATCCCGGAAAGTATCCCGGGTTTTGACAAGCCGCATGTAGTGACTGCCTGGGATGTTCTGTCGAGCACGAAGAAAGTCGGTTGGAACGTTGCCGTTATCGGCGGTGGTCCTATTGGCTGCGAAGTTGCGGAATTCCTCGCCGGGCGCTTCACCCGTCCCTTCACCAAAGGCCGTACTGCCGTTACCATTATTGAAATGAAAGACCGTTTGGCTGATGGTCTCGACTTCGGCACCATGGCTCACCATGCGGACTTGCTTGGCGAGTTTGGAGTCAATGTCTACCTGTCCACGACCGTCAAGGAAATCACAGACGACGGTCTGGTACTTGATGTGAATGGAGAAGAAAAAGTTCTGACCGGAATGGATAATATCATTCTCGCAATGGGCGCCAAACCTTACGATCCTCTCAGCGAAAAGCTGAAAGGAATAGTTCCCGAAGTCTATGTCATCGGCGACGCCAAGGAAGCGCGTACTGCAATGGAAGCTACCCATACCGGCGCTGACGTTGGCAGACTCGTTTAAATATCAGCTGAATTAATAAAAAAGGAGAAGATAGGTATGGGAAAACTGGACGGTAAAATTGCCATTGTTACGGGTGCCGGGCAGGGAGTTGGGCGGGGAATCGCTCTGGCCTTTGCTAAAGAAGGAGCAAAATTGGCCTTGCCGAGCCGCACTTTTTCCCGGGTTGAAAGCGTCAAAAAGGAAATAGAGGACTTAGGCGGAGAGGCTTTTGAATGCAGGAATGGAGCGCGTCCAGCGGTACACCCATAAAAATCGGAGCGCCGGTGATCCAAAGGGGCGGCCGCGCGGAGGAGGATATCGGTCGGGTGGCGGTATTTCTGGTTAGTGAAGATGCAAGTTATATTTCCGGCTATACTTACTGGGTAGACGGCGGTTTTTGCATGGATGCGAGCCGTTGATTTAAGAAGCGGAACTTTAAGTATTGGCCACCCTTATCCTCATAACGTGTCAAATGACGAACGGATTGGGGGCGGCCAAAGGATAATTAAGGATAAAAGAAGAAAGACAGGAGGTAAGAAAGGAATCGCGAAACTGCTGGAATGGTTTGAAACTCAACTAAAGAATCTCGGAGTAAAAATATGCTTTAATACGGAAATCACACCATCTTCTCCGGAACTGGCAGACGCAGATGAAATCCTGTTGGCGCTGGGAGCAGACTCGTGGGTGCCTCCGGTTGAAGGCATGGACTCCCCGATAGCTTTGGATGTTCGCGATGCTCATCTAAAACCAGAACTGGTCAAAGGAAACAGAATTATCGTTGCCGGCGGCGGTTTGTCGGGCGTAGACTGTGCGTTAGAGCTGGCCATGCAGGGTAGTAAAAAGGTAACCATCGTGGAGATGCTTGATAATATCGCGGTTGACACGGCTTTCATCAACCAGCAGGCGATCCATGCAAAAATAAAAGAATATGGGGTAAATGTCCTGACAAAACATAAAGTGACACGCATAACTTCAGACGGTCTCATTGCATTAGACGCAAACAGAAATGAAGTTGCGGTGAAGGGCGATACTGTTGTTACGGCCTTTGGAACCAGAGCTAATAAGGCTTTAGCCGATAAGATCCAGGAAAAATATCCACACGCCGTGCTCATCGGTGACTGCAATCGCGTTGGCAATATCGGCACATCGATCACTTCAGGATTTACGGCGGCTTATGCCATACAATGAAGATAATCTATATGTAAGGAGGAAATTTTTTGGAATAGATTAAGTACTAAACTCAAAACAACTATTAGTAAGGGGGTTGTCTTATGGGAAAAGGTTATGCCATAGTTACAGGCGGGAGCAGAGGTATAGGGGCAGGTTTATGTGAAACATTGGCAGAAGAAGGATACGACGTACTGGTAAATTACTCAAGAAGTAAAGAACGTGCCGAAGAAGTTGCAAAAGGTATTAGTAGTAAATATGGGGTTATGTCAGCAATCTTTAAAGCGGATGTTGAAAGCTATTCATAAGTTCAAGCAATGCGTGACTTTGCTCTTGAGACCTTCGGAGATAAAATGGCTGTACTTATCAATAATGCTGGAATTTCTAACTTTAAGCCGTTTCTGACATTAACTCCACAGGAGTATGAAAATGTAGTCAAGGTGGATTATATAGGTACGTTAAACTGCTGTCATGTTTTAGGACCAATAATGATTAAGCAAAACTCAGGGGTTGTCATTACTATTGCTTCTACAGCAGCCTTTAGGCCATCTCCTCATGCCGACTATTGCGGTGCAAAGGGTGCTCAAGTAGCCTTCAATAGAGCACTAGCAACAGAATGGGGGAAATATAACATCAGGTGTAATGTAATAGCACCAGGCTACATTCAAACGGAAGGAACTGAAGTATTAGGACCCCAAGTCCTTGAAATGGTTAAAGCCCAATCACCAATGAAAGTAGTAGGTCATATTAGAGATATGCAGCAAGCCCTAACTTATCTTTTAAGAGCGGAAAATATGACAGGAGCAACAATATCTCCGAACTGTGGAGTGTTTATGTTTTAGGCTCTTTGTCAATTGTTGGGGTAAGCTTGAAAACGGAGAGTAAATAGACATGTTATTTGATGCCGCTGACTGTAATTGTTGGCGGCTTTCGGTTATGCTTTATGTTTTTCGGCTCAATCAAGTCAATTTTTGGCAGCTGGAGGCAATGGTTATTTGCACAAATCCACTGCCGATCTTAATCTATCATTAAATAGATATAACAATTTATGGTAAATCAATTATTAGTTTGAAACATAATTCTTTTATATAAAACACAATTCACACAAAGGAATTTAAAATAATTTGTAGAAAACTCCTTTTGGAGAATTAAATTGTTATTTCAAAATTATATGGTATATTTATTTAAAAGAATTTTGATATGGGATTAACGATCTGAGTAACTGTTATAAATTCAACCCCGCTATGGATAATACTTCTTGTCAAATAGTTAGTTTGTTTAGCTTTATTGATTGCCATTTTATCAACGAGGTTAATAAATCATGCTATTTTGATTATAGGGAGGTTGAGATGAAAAACGAAAATGAGTTATTAAAACAGCTAATAGCCTTTTCGGATTCTCTTGTTTGGTCTGACCAGTTAGATGATACTATAGTCCGATTACTTTCTAAAACTGAAATGATCACAGGGGCAAATCGTGCGGTCGTTTATCTTTTAGATTCACAACAAGAGTCTTTTCGTCTGCTTGCACAGGGAAAGGATAGGGCATTATTCAAAGGGTATGAGGTGTTACCTGCTCAAGCTTATCTTCGTTTACCTTGGATATCCAGAACTCTGAAACCAGTCATAATTTACGATATGTTGCATCCCGATACGGAAGACTTTCTTCCTGAGCAATTAATAATAGATGCGGTTAATGGGGCTGCGATTCCCTTAGTTGCAAGTGAGCGTCTCTTAGGAATGCTTTGCATTACATATACAATTAAACTTGATTGGACCGAGAAACAGATCGATTTTCTAACCAATGTTGGACGTATTTTTGGATCGGCAATTTATCATGCCCATATTATCCAGCGCACTCAAGAGTTAGCAGTTTTAAGGGAAAGAACCTTAATTAGCCGCGAACTCCATGATGGTTTTTCGCAGGATATATCGTCATTAGGTGTTCGTACAGAAGCTGCAATATTGGCATTGCAGAACAAAGATTATGAGTTATTAGAGGCCGACTTAGACTGCATTTTAGAGAGTGTGCATATCATACAAAAAGCTGTTCGTGAAGAAATGCTTGATTTACGCTCTTGCTCAAAGGAAGACCGAAGTTTAATAGTCTTGTTAAACGAATACCTTGAGCGCTTTATGGAACATTGGCGTATAACAGTTGAATTTGTTTATACAGGTAATATTGATTCAATCATTCTATCAACTTATTCAAAAATGCAGCTATTACGAGTAACACAGGAAGCGTTGTCCAACGTGCGGTTACATGCAAAGGCTAAAAAAGTTTTAATTAATCTTTCTATAGAGGAGCGAATGCTTGTTCTCAAGATAAAGGACGACGGGGTGGGGTTTGATCCCTCAAAAATATCATCCTCCCGTCTTGGTTTACATATTATGAAAGAACGTATTGAGCAGGTTGGCGGGGTATTTGATGTATCATCTGTACATAGGGAGGGTACAAATGTTACTGTGAAAATACCCGCTGTAGTAAGAATGGAGGATTTTTATGAAAAAAAATAAATTTAAAGTTCTTATTGCAGATGATCATACGCTTTTTAGGGAAAGTCTTACAGCACTGGTTGCCCGGTGGGATGATTTTGAGATAATAGGGGATGTTAGCAGCGGAGACGAAGCAATAGAGTTTTGCAAGACCTCTGTCCCAGATATTGTTCTTATGGACATTTGTATGCCAGGAAAAAGTGGTCTCGATGCTGGACGATATATTATACAAATGTGTCCGGGTGTTAAATTGGTAATGCTAACGATGTCCGCTGATGAAAACGATGTTTTCGAGGCATTTCGTGAAGGGGCATGCGGATATATTCTAAAAGATGTTAGTGGCACAAGTTTACATGGCAATCTTCTTGATGTAGCCCATGGAAAAATTACAATTTCAAGTTCGATTGCTGCAAAGATTCTTAGTGAATTTGGTGATCTAGTATACAAATTTTCTCAGCCAAAGCATCTTAAAGACTTCCAAGAACTGACCATCCGAGAACGGGATATTCTGCGCTTACTTGTAGAAGGATTATCAAATTGTGAAATAGGTTTGCAATTGCATATCAGCGAGCAAACGGTAAAAAAGATTTAGGGCGTATCATGGAGAAACTTCAATTAAACAATCGTGTCCAAACGGCCGTTTATGCTGTTCGAAAAGGGTTGATTTAATAAGAAAATGACGATTAGTTATTATTAATATTAATAGTAATATCAAAACAAACTTTAAGCAACCGTTCACAACTGTGGGCGGTTTTTATGTTTCCTTAATCTACTCCATTTTCTCTTTCTTAAAAAATGAATGAGAAATAAATAGTGAGATGTTGCTGTGATATCCGTGCTGATAATTTTGATAGTGACAAATTGTATATTTTAATAGGAAAACAATATTGGCGGGGGAATGACATTGAAAGGAGGGAGCATCCATTTAAGAGATTTATTTCACAATAAAATATAGTCACTGCCCCCTCGCCCAGTGTATTACATTTAATTACTCTGTTCCAAAATTATTTTAACTAATTTTAATGGTATAATCCGATGTTTTTATGTTTAAAGGAGATATTTATGAAAAAGTACAGCTTTGTAAGGCTGATCCTGATCGCCGTAGGCATTTTGGCTATTCAGTTTCTGCCTGGTGCTTTTAAAACGATGATCTCCCCGGTTCTTGCTCAGTTGGCGGCTTACCTGAAGGCCGATATCGGTTGGACTAGTTTGGTCGGGACCGTCCCGTCGCTGACCATGGTACTCGGTAGTTTCATTGCTGGGATATTGGCAAGCAAATACAACAACAAACTGATTTGCTTAATCGGTCTCGGTCTATTCTTCATAGGCGGTATCGCACCAATTTTTTGCAGTAATCTAATCATCATCCTTATCTGGCGCGGTGTCTTGGGCGTTGGGGTAGGTCTTGCCCGTTTGTTTGCGATGTCTTGGATTCCGGTTTTCTTCTCCGGTAGAAGCCGCGATATCATGATGGGCTTTACCAATGCAGCCGGGGGACTAATGAGCAGTCTTGCTTCGCTGATTGGGGGCTATCTAGGAACGATCAGCTGGCAGGCAGCCTTCTGGGGCTATTCCGCCGTCATCGTCGTAGCACTTTTAGTTCTTTTGCTTGTTCCCGAACCACTTAAGATTCAAAGAGAGAAGGAAGCTGAAGCTAAAGCCAAAGGCGAAGACATAACAAAAGCTCAGCCTCCCAAAGAAAAGAAGACCATGGCAGGGGTTCCTGCTGTTACCTGGCATTATGGAGCCCTGCTGTTCTTAGAATACTGCTGCGTCATCGTAATGTACAGCATTATTTCTTCCCATCTAGCTGCATCGGGTCTGGGCAAATCCATGGAGGCAGGTGTTGCAATCTCCGTTACAGGTTTTGTTATGGCTGTTGTTGCAGTTTGCTTCGTAGGCGTTACTGCGGTTCTAAAAAGATGGGGTATACCGGTTGCAATGGCGCTGGGCGCTATAGGCTACTTTATAATGTTCAGCGCGCATTCTCTGCCGATGATCTATCTAGGTTTTGGTATTGTTGGAGCGGGTATGGGCATCAGCAATCCGACCATTTTCAATTATGTTATTATCGATTGTCATAAAAATATTGAGATGTCGAATGCAATCGTTTTAGCCGGGTTGACTCTAGGTCAGTTTCTCTCTTCCTTCTACCTAAAAGGCATGGTCATGATCTTCGGTACTAATTATTATGTGATGTTCCTGACCAGCGGTATCCTGCTTGCCTGCAACATGATATACGGAATTTGCGTAGTTGCCTGGCGAAATAAAGCAGAGAAGGCAGAAATAATGGTCTCAGAACCGGCTTCAGTAAAAGCCTGAGTTTGGGACAGGATTACAACAAAAATCCTGATCCCATAACAAAATTGAATAATTTTGTGAGGTGTAGAAATCTGAAAAAAGACAGTAGAATCAAAACTGGTACTAAATCTTAAAAAGGGCGCACTTAAACAGACCTGTTAAGTCAGGTCAAAAAAAGAATCAATATCAATGAGAACTAAGCAGACTCAGGTATTTTGACAACCGAATAACCCAAACGCTGTAATAGTTTAACTGCATGTTGTTCAGACGAAGCTACGAAGCCTGGTTTGCACTGTGACATTTCGTAGAGTGCCGGATTGAACATTTCGCCAGTTGAAAGCATGTGATAAATTGCTGTCAACATCATCCGAGCAATGGCGATTATGGCTCTCTTGTGGCCACGCCGGAGCTTAATGGACTCATAGCGGGTGCGATAGTGCGTGAAGTCTTTATCCTTAATAGCTGCATTTGCACACTGAACGAGTAAGGGCTTGATATAAACGCCAGCACGACTGATACGAACCGATTTCTTCTTGCCGGCGCTCTGATCGTTGGAGGGGGCAAGTCCCGCCCAGGAACAAAGATGCTTGTCAGAATGGAAAGCGGTCATATCGGCCCCAATTTCAGATAAAATGGCAAGTGCCGAAAATAGAGTTATACCAGGAACAGACTGGATAATCTCCAGAGCACCGGAATAAGGGGCAGCCAACCGCAGAGCCGTTGCTTCTATCTCAGTGATTAAGCCTTTAATTTTATCCATATGGCTCAAACACAGAACGATTTTACCAGCCTGAACTTTGCTAATGGTGCCGTCAATGGCTAAAGCAATTTCGTCTTGTTTCTTAAGCATCGAGCCGTGTAAAAGCGGCCGAAAATCAAAGTCCTGATCATCAGGATGTTTCAACAGATGCGAAAGAATAGCCAAAGAACTTTTGCCGAAGGTATCGGACACCACACTGGAAAGCATGATATTGGAAACAGTCAGAGAGTTTTGCACCCGGTTCTTTTCGCTGGACGCAAAGGAAACCAGTTTGGAACGGTAACGCAGCAGGTCGCGGATTTCGCGAATATCTGCTGGGGGGATGAAACTACCGGGAACCAGTCCATGTTTGTGGAGGTCTGCAATCCAGATGGAATCCTTTTTGTCAGTCTTCTTGCCGCGGATCGCCTTGACATACTTCGGATGTGCCAGGGTGATCTGGCAGGAAGGTTCAAGGATATTGTAGACGGGAATCCAATACTTGCCAGTGGACTCCAAGCAAACATGCACACACTGATTATTTGAGAGCCACAGGGCTAAGGCTCTCAGATCTTTGGTAAAGGTGGAAAAGCGTTTGGTTTGGTAGGTTGTGATGTTCTTGAGATCAGTGGTTGCTATTGTAGCAACGACGAAGGTTTTGTGAACGTCGATGCCACAACAGATCGGGTAAACAATTTTAAGCATAAACACTCCCTCTCTCCGATGGTATAGTGATCGCACAAGCATTGACTGCTCGCCCTCTACAAACAAAGGAGTTGTTTATACAAAGATAAATCTACGTGGTCTATGCCAACACTTATTTGTGCTTGACCGGGCAGAGCGACACATATAATTATGCGGTCTTCCCCAAAGAAGGGTGGGGTGACGCACTCACCTCCTCGTGCTGTGTAGTATACTTGTACGTCCAATTAAAGAATAGCGCTCAGGCCACCATTTTCATAACGTTTTGTGCCTGAGTGCAGCGAAAGGAATGGTAATAATTATGACTAAAAAAATTTCGCCTACAAGACTAGTGTTAATCGCAATCGCGATGCTGAGCATTCAGTTTGTCTGCAGCAGCAGCAAAACCATGATCTCACCGGTTCTTCATGAAATGGTTAAGTTCTACAAAGCAGACCTCGGCTGGACCAGTTTGGTCGGAACCATACCTTCTCTAACGATGGTTCTTGGTGCTTTGGTTTCCGGTGCTCTGGCCAACAAATACAACAACAAATTAATTGCTATATCCGGCGTGATTCTCTTTTTCTTGGGTGGTGTTCTTCCCGTATTCAGCGACAGCTTCACCGTAATGCTGATCTGGCGCGGTGTTCTCGGATTCGGCGCCGGACTCACCCGTGTCTTTGCGATGTCCTGGATCCCGATCTTCTTTAAGGGCAGAAGCCGCGATATTATGATGGGTCTCACCAACTGCCTCGGTGGTCTGTTAAGCAGTGTGGCCTCACTCATCGGCGGCTATCTCGGAAAGATCAGCTGGCAGGCAGCGTTCTGGGGCTACGCCTTCGTTCTCATCTGCGCTCTCCTGATTTTTGTCTTCGTTCCTGAACCTACGAGGATTCAGAAAGAAAGTGATGCTGAGGCCGGTATTGTCAGAGAAGAAGCCAAGAAAGAAAAGCAGAGTATGGCCGGGGTTCCTGCAATTGCCTGGCTTTACTGCGCAGTTATGTTCCTTGAATTCATGTGCATCACCATTATGTACAGCGTGATCTCGTCCCGTCTCGTCGCAATCGGTTACACATCTGTCCAAGCCGGTGTAGCGATCTCCATGACAGGCTATGCTATGGCTGTTGTTTCCTTGATCTTTGGTTTTGTTACCCGTTATGTTAAAAGATGGGGTGTTGTGATCGCCATTGCCCTTGCCGCGGTTTCCTATTTCGTCCTTGGTTATAGTGGAAACCTTGGAATGATTTATGTGGCCTGTGCAGTTATCGGCGCTGCGATGGGCTTCAGTAACCCAACCATCTTCAACTATGTTAATATTGACTGTTCCGGCAATATCCCGATGTCCAACTCTATCGTTCTTGCTGGTTTGACACTCGGAGGTTTCGTGTCCTCTTTCCTGCTCCAAGCCTTTGTCGGCATGTACGGAAAGAACTATTCCGCAATGTTTAACGCCACCGGCTTTCTGCTGGTCATCATCCTTGCGTTTACCACCTTTGTTGTTATTTATGCCAACAAGAGAGCTCAGAGATTGGGGCAGGCTTCTACCAACTAATCTGAGGGATAAAGCCTTAACACAAGGACTCGGCACGTATATGAAGTGTTTTAGTCAAAATAAATATTTAAAACATAAAAGAAAGGAAATGAAACAATGAGTGATTTCAAGTATTTATTTTCTCCGCTGAAGATCGGTTCTATGGAAATCCCGAACCGGATCATGATGTCTCCTCATGGTGTAACTGGCCTGAAACCTGGTTCTGATGAACAACTTGCCTACTTTGAAGCCCGGGCCAAGGGCGGTGCCGGTTTTATTGGTATTGCTGGCTGCGCAGTTCACGAAATGAAAGTGTATCAAGGCCTGTTCATGACTTCCCGTGACCCAGCAAACATACCCAAAATCAAGAGAATCGTCGATGTCATTCATAAATACGGCGCCAAAGCTTTCATTCATGGTCCCTGGATGAATGGTGCCCCGGATATGCCTCAGACCTCCAAAGTTATTCCATCCACAATTTGGGGTGATAACCAGTCCAGAGAAATGTCTATCGACGAAATTAAACAGCTGATAATCGATCATGCTATTTCCGCAGCGAACATGCGTGAAGCGGGAGCGGATGGTATGGAATTCCCCATTGGCGGCGGTGCCGGTCTCCAGTATTTTGTATCTCCTCTATACAACAAACGTACCGACGAATACGGTGGTAGCCTGGATAACCGTATTCGCATCATCCTGGAAATTGCTGCGGAAATCAAGAAAGTTGCCGGACGCGATTTTAATATCGGCTTTAAGATCAACCCCGACGAATCTCTTCTTGGCGGTCCTGGTCTTGAAACCGGTATCGAAATCTGCCGTAAACTGGCAGCCTCCGGTAATATCGATTGGCTCCGTATCGCCGCCCGCGGCCAAAAACCTCAGATGACGCATTTCCATTATCCCCCGAGCTATATGCCGCAGGGCATCAACAATTATGCTTCATCTGCTGTCCGTGAAGCCGTGGATAATATCCCGATCATCACCGGCGGCCGCATGACCACCGCGGAATTTATGGAACAGTCCATTGCCGAAGGCCAATGTGATGCAGTATTTTCCGCCCGTGCTTTTATCGTGGATCCCGAATGGCCCAACAAAGCGAAACGTGGTGAAACCGAAGAGATCCGCCATTGCATCGGCGATGTGGAAGGCTGTTTCCTCCGTTCCTGCTTCGGCATGCCCGTGGGCTGTACCTACAACGTTGATATAGGCCATGAAGGTAAAACTCTCGCTCCGGCCGAAAAGAAAAAGAAAGTTGCCATCATCGGCGGCGGTCCCGCTGGACTGCAGGCCGCTTTGACTGCTGCCAAACGGGGCCATGATGTTATTCTCGTCGAAAAAGAAGATCACCTTGGCGGCCATGTCTGGCTGGAAGGGCAGCTGCCCGGCCTCACAGACCGGCAGGCACTGCCGACCTGGTATGAACATCAGCTGCGGAAACTCCCCAATGTGGATATCCGCATGGAAACCGAAGCAGATGCCAACTACGTATTGTCCCTCGGTGCAGATGCGGTCATCATTGCCACCGGCGCAGAATTCTCTCCCACCGGCATTAGTTATATGCAGATGAATGCTGTTGAAGGTTGGGATACTGAAGGTTATGTCTATACGCCTGAAGACGTTATTCTTAAGGGAGCCGAACTGGGCGACCGCGTTCTGATCTTCGATGGTATTGGTTATGTAACAGGCCCCGGGGTTGCGGAAATGCTTGCGGATCAGGGCAAAGAAGTCGTCTATGTTAACGTTGATCCGATGATTGGACGCAGCGTCCAGCTCCTCGGCCAGCACCAGGTTATGGCTCTCCGTCTTAAGGACAAGGTCGAATTCATTCCGAACAACGCGCCTCTGGCTGTTAAAGACCATACTGTAACTTTGAAGAACATTTTGACCTATGAAATCACAGAAATCGAAGATATTGACAGTGTCGTCATGGTTGCATCAAGACCTTCGCGTGATGAGCTCTATCATGCCCTGGTTGGCAAAATCGACGAACTTCACATCATTGCCGATGCCGCTGATTCCCATTGGAATTCCTTCGGTACGGATGATGCAACTAAAGCTGGTCACAAAGTCGCGCTGGCTCTGTAAAAGGAAGACTTTGGGGATAGGAAGCGGTCATGGACCGCTTCCTTGCCATAAATTTCTTTCTGTAAAACCGAGGAGGAATGAATGATGTCTAAATATGCCATCGTAACCGGTAATGAAAGAGGTATCGGTAAGGCTTTGACAGTAGATCTGGCCAAACAAGGCTATAATGTATTGGTTAACTGGTTTGAAAGCAAGGAAGACGGCGAACAAGTTGTCAAAGAATGCGAACAATATGGTGTAAAAGCCCTGCTTCACTACTGCGACGTTCGTGACTTTGATCAAGTCAGAGCTATGAAGGAGTTTGCCCTGGAAAACTTGGGTAAGGACCTGCAGGTATTTGTAAACAATGCCGGCATGAGTATTGCCGGCAAACTGATCGAACAGGATCCTGCCGATTATATGACCGTTATGAATACGGACCTGATCGGTGCGATGCACTGCGCCCATGAATTCGGTCCCGTCCTAAGAGACAACAATTACGGCCGTTTTATCATTATCGGTTCCTGCAGCGGTATTCGTTCGACACTGGGTAACTGTGCTTATGGCGTTGCCAAAGCCGGAATCATGGGACTTACCCGTGGTCTTGCTCAAGAACTTGGCCCCTATGGTGTAACCGTTAATAATATTGCTCCCGGCTACATCAATACCGCAAGATCCGCGGCATTCTGCGGTCCCGAAATGATCGCAGGGATTAAAAAGTCCCAGGTTCTTGACATGCTTGGTGTCGAAGAACACATTGTGATTGCCATGAATTACCTGATTAATAATCCTTTCGTATCGGGACAGACCCTTATGGTAAATGGCGGTTCTCTAATGTTTTAAATGTATCAACATAGAGAGAGGGGGCCGCGTCTCTCTTTTGTGCAGACATCTCTTTTTATATCTTCGAAGGCTTCTTTGGTTAAAATGCAATACTGAAGTTAAATTGATGAAAAGGTGGTGGCTTTTTATATGGAAAACATGATCTGGACTTGGTTGGAACATGATAACGGAGAGCTTTCAGAGTCCAGCATGGAAATATTGGGTGAGGCCCGCAAACTGGGAAATTCCCTTAAAGGTCAGGTGCATGCCTTCCTGTTGGGGGAAAATACTGAGGAAGCTGCTGCCAAAGCCGTAATGTATGGTGCAGATGTTATTTATACCGCGACAGACCCCATCTTTCGTGCATATTGTCCTGAAGCATGCCTTGCAGCTTTTGCGCAACAGGCTGCACGCGCCCCGCGTATCGTATTGATTTCCGGTACGAGGAACGGGGCCAGCCTTGCGCCGCGTATCGCTACTCGCTTTCAGTGGGGGTATTTAGCCAATGTTGTTAAAGTTGCTCCGCAGGATGACGGAAGTTTGAAAATTAATACGGAAACCTATCAGGCCAAAGTTAACAATACCTATACCTTCACAGCCCGTCAGACTGTCGTGCTGGTGCTTCAGCCCGGCAGTATAGGGGTTGGCAAAGCGGATAAGAAACGTTCCGGTGAAGTTCGTCCCCTTGAACCAGTGGCAGAAATGACAGATCGTATTGAGATCATTGGCTTTATTAAAGCGGATCCCCGCAGCGTATCCTTAAACGACGCTGAACGAGTGGTTGCCGGTGGCAATGGTTTCCGTAATCAGGAAGACTTTGAAATTCTTCAAGGCTTTGCCGATGCGCTTGGTGCGGCTGTTGGCAGCTCCAAACCAATAGCCGATAAAGGCTGGCTTCCTTACAGCCGCCTGGTTGGACAGAGCAGCGGCCGTCGTCTGGCACCGAATCTGTTTGTCAGCGTTGGGGTTTCCGGTGCAACTCATTTTGTAGAAGGGATGAAGGATTCCCAACTGATTATTTCCATCAATAAAGATAAGGGTGCCCCCATTATGAAGGAAGCAGATCTGGCAGTAGTCGGGGATTTATATGAAATCCTTCCGGAAGTTACGCGGCAAATCAGGGCCATGAGAGAGGAGGCGGAAAGAGAATGACAAATAAATTTGATGTAATTGTAGTTGGAGCAGGTCCCGCCGGTTCCTCTGCTGCCATTATGGCAGCCAAAGCTGGTCTGAAAGTTCTTGTGATCGAACGTGGAGAATATGTCGGTGCGAAAAACATGACCGGCGGTATGCTGATGTCACAGATACTGAACGAAGTTGTTCCTGAATTCTGGAAGGAGGCCCCGCTACAACGGCCGGTCGTGTCCCAGCGTATTATGATGACATCCGGCGCCCGTTCCATGATGGTGGATATCGGGAATCAGAAGTTTTTGGAACCTCCTTTTAATGGGTTTTCCGTACTGCGCCATGAACTGGACGCCTGGATGGCTGACAAGGCGCGTGAGGCCGGGGCTATCGTGGTCACGGGGACTGTTGTTGACGATGTGATCCGTGAAGGCAACCGTATTGTCGGGGTAAAAACACGACGTGAAGATGGCGATGTCTATGGGGATGTGGTAATTCTTGCGGATGGTGTAAATTCCCTGCTCGCCCGCAAGGTAGGACTCAAAAAGCCAGATAAAGCACATGATATCGGCCTTGGTGTGAAAGAACTGCTTGCTTTGCCGGCTAAAACAATCAACGAACGTTTTGGCCTAACCGGCAACAGCGGTGCCGCATTCATGGCGATTGGTGATTTCGCCCGGGGAATTCCCGGTGGCGGTTTCATTTATACCAATAAAGAAAGCATCTCTATTGGTATGGTGCTCCAGCCCCGGGCCTTAATCGATCAAAAGGTGACTGCCGATGAAGTCCTGGAACGTTTCAAGGCGGTTCCCGAAGTCGCCCGCTTAATTGAAGGAGCTAAGCTCATTGAATATTCCGGTCATTTAATTCCCGAAGGCGGCTACGATTCCATGTCCAAACTGTATGCAGATGGAATCATGGTGGCCGGCGATGCTGCAGGTTTCGTTGTGAATACCGGCATCACGCTTCAGGGTATGAACCTGGCCATTGCCTCCGGCAAATGCGCCGGTGAAGCTGCGGTCAAAGCGTGCCGGAAGCAGGACTTTTCAGTTTCATCTCTGAGTGAATACGAAACGCTTCTCTCGGAAGGCGTCGCTTTAAATGCGATGAAGACCCACCGCCGCGCCCCCGAATTGATGTCTTCTTCGCGCCTATTCAGTGAATATCCGGATATGGTTAACGACCTTTTAGAACAAATCGTGACTATCGGCCCGGGCCCACAGGAACTGGCAATGAAAATTGCTTGGAGAGAAATGAAAAAGATCGGTTGGAAGAATCTTATCCATGACGGTCTGACGGGGGTGAAATCGTTATGAGTGATCGAGCAGAAAAATTGTTGACTATCCGTCATCATGTCAGCAGGACACCGCATATCGTACTGGATACTGAGAAATGTGCGGCCTGTTTACTGAAGCCTTGTCTTTATTTCTGTCCTGCCGGTTGTTTCAGCCTAGTGGATAACGAATTAAAATTTCAGTATGAAGGCTGTCTGGAATGCGGTACCTGCCGTGTCATGTGTGCGAATAATGCGTTAAAGTGGGACTATCCTCAGGGCGGCTACGGCGTCTCCGTACGTCTCGGTTAAGGAGGTAAAAAGTTATTATGCGTATAGCTATTTGTATAAAACAGGAATTGGACGCAAAGGGTCCTTTCCAACTGACTAATGAAACAGAAAAGCTTGATACCTCCAGTTTAGTTACTATTGTAGATCCAGCTAGTCAGGCTGCGTTATCGCTGACTAAATCCTTGCTTCCGCAAGGAAATCATACGATTACTGTAATGACTGTAGGGAATATATCCACAGAACGTGCACTTCGCACCTGCCTTTCCATGGGGGCCACCGATGCAATCCGTATTTGGGATAGTTCATTCGAACGCGAAGAGCCGTCAGCTATTGTAGTAGCCCGTTTGTTGGCAGCTGCAACGAAAGAATACGATTTGATCATTTGTGGTTCGAAGAGCCTTTGCGGGGCACTCGGTTTTGTTGGACCGGCAATTGCTGAATGTCACAATTACCCCCAAATCAGCAGCGTCAGTTGGTGGGAAATCGATCATGCAGGTAAAGCTTTAACAGCCCACCGCCGTAAGGAACATGGTGACCGTGAGGTTGTCCGTTGTGCAATGCCCGCTGTGCTTACAGTTGATGATGATGCTGCTGAAGCACCGTATCCGTCTTTTCCGGCAATGCTTAACGCCGAATATGCTGAAATTCAGGTAATGGATCTAGCTGCTCTTGGCTTAACCAGCCGTGGAATCCAAGATAAGAGTTCCGGTCGTTTTGAAAGGTATACACCTCCTCGTCCCCGTACGAAAAAGGCTTCTGGTCCGGATACGTCCAGCATGTCAGCTGCTGATATGATGAAAATGCTCAGTGGCGGCGGTGGCGGCAAATCCTCCAACTCTGTTGCCGAAGGCACCACGGAAAAAGTCGTAAAGAAAATGATTGACTTCTTGAAGAAAAACGAACTGCTTCCCTGATGAGCGGCAATGGGACACTTTGAGTTAGGTTGGAGTGGCATTTTGCCATAAAAGGGATGAATATCATGAATATAGGAGGGTAAAATATATGATTGTTGCGATTACTTCTTTTAAGACAAAGCCGGGTAAAAGAGATGAATTTATTGAACTGGCCCAAGATTGTATTAAAAGGACGCATGCTGAAATAGGCAATGTGATGTACGTTGCACTGCTTTCCCCAGATGATGAAGACACAATTTTTTACGTGGAACAATGGGAGAGCTTGGAAACAGCTTTAGCTCACCTTCAATCACCGCATTATCTAGCCTTTTCTAAAAAATCTGTCGAATTGCGTCTGGGTGAACCGAAAGTGGAACTATTTAATTCAACGAAATTAACTCCAGAAGATTTTAAAAAGATTTACGACCAGATTCCAAAAAATTAAATAACTTTTCCGCACATAGGAAGTGTTTATTTGTTTATTAAAGGAGGTCGATTCTATGAAAAAGAAGTACAAGTTGATGGTTTGGGGCCCCGGTAGGATGGGGGGGCACTGCATTTGGGAGATTGCCAACTCGAAAGAGTTTGAGCTTGTTGGGGTCCGCGGCTATCTCGAGAAGGAAATCGGCATCGATGCCGGCGAGCTTGTCGGTATAGCCCCGATGGGCATCAAGATCACCGACGATGTTGAGGCACTGCTGAAGATCGATTGCGACTGCGTCGTCCATACAGTCCGCGAAAGTCCAACCTACGGTACGGATGATGAAATTCTGAAGATCCTGGCCGCCGGCAAGAACGTTGTAACGGTACTGCCTTATCAAAATGCACACCTTTTTCGGGAACCCGAATTCGTTGAAAAACTTGAAGCAGCCTGCCAGGCTGGCTATTCTACCTTCTATGCGGGAGGCATTGATCCCGATCTCGTCAGCAACCGTATTCTGCTCTCATTGACCGGGGCCTGCGCGGACGTCAAAACGGTTCATCTTCAGGAACATTGGGACTGCTCCAGTGCCCAGCCCGGACCGCTGCAGGTCATTGGATTCGGAAAAGCACCGGAAGAAGCAAAAAAGGTAGTCATGGCCTACGCTGTCGCCAGCAACTTCCAGAAGTCAATAGTTCGCACCGCGGAGAAGGTTTTAGGCGTCAAGTACGACCGGATCGAAGAAAGCCACCATTATATTCCCACACCGGTGGATATTCAAAAGCCATTCTTAATTCCCGCGGGCAGCGTGGGCAGGATCACGCACCGCATGCAAGGTTTTGTTGATTCTATCGGACCTGATCCTTTATTTGAACACGAGTTCCACTGGCATATAGGTGACAGCATGCTGCCGGAAGGCGTCCGACCCGGTCAGAATTACCTGGCCACTATCGAGGGTCGGCCATCTATAAAGATGACGCTCGATTTCAAAGTTTCCAACAAAAATGACGACCGTTTCTTCGAGCTTGGGAATATGAAGGTAGTGCCTACTTATATAGCTACCTTAATTCCTTGTATGCAAGCGATTCCCCACATTGTTGCTGCGCCTCCGGGGATCATGCCGTCGTTCGATCCCAGTCTCCATTGGATGCAAGATCTACGCGACAGCGTAGCAAAATAGACGGCTTAGTCCCTGACTCAAACCTGCTTGATTCAGGAGATCCTGCTGTAACGGTGATTACAGTAGGAAACGCGTATACAAAGAGTGCGTTTCGCACCTGTCTTTACATGGGGAATCTCATATCCATAGCCTACTCCAATATTCTTTATGGCTTTAGCGGTTGTCAACTTTGGCAATCGCTAAAGTTGCAAATAGCAAATGTTTATTGTATATAAAAAACTTTAAAGGATTTTTGATGTATTAAGAGAAATATATAATCGGCATACTAAGCAAAGCTTTTGTTTTTCTAAACTCATGTTTAAGTGATAAACTTTATACGGCATGGTCCTTGCGTAAGTATGAGAGGAAGTATTGCTATGCTTACAGTGAAATTGCTCGGGGAACCGTCGATACAGGACGATAACGGTTCATTTTCGGTAAAACGCCGAAAAACGCGCGCGCTGATTTTCTATATAGCAGCGCATCGCCAACCAATCAGCCGTAAAACGCTTATGGGTTTACTTTGGCCGAATAATGATGATGCATTGGCCCAGCATTCCTTAAGTGTAGTTCTTTACGATTTAAAAAGGAATATCCCCAATTTGCTGGTTGTCAATAATCAGATGATTTCTCTGACCAAAACGGTCGAAGTGGATGCCCATGTCTTTGAGCACCTTTTGATGGAGAATGAGAATAACCTGGAATCGATAGATAGGGCACTTTCACTGTATGATGGCTTTTTGCAAGGCTTTGATTTGCCGGATTCCTCTGAATTTTCTCTGTGGAAAACAGCTGAATCAGAAAAATATAAGGATATGGCAATTAGGGCAATGACTAATGCTGCTAATTTTTTAGAGAAAGTTGGGAATTATCATCGAGCATTGGATTACCTCAAAAGAGCTCTGGAGTTGGATCCACTTCAGGAAGGAATTTATTGTACTTGCATGAGGCTGCACTATCTTAGCGATAATCGTCCGGGGGCAATTCGGCAGTATCATAAACTTTGCCAGCTTTTAAAGGAAGAACTCGGTGTACTGCCGATGCCGCAGACTATTGAACTTTATAAAGCGATTATAACAGACTCTTTGGACAATATCCCCGGTTTTAAGACGGTCAGGGTCAGTGAATATTCAAATACCGGAGAAATACATCGACCACCCCTCCCAAAATCTTCGTCAGTGCTTCCGTTCGTTGGAAGAGAGTCTGAACTGCAATCTATCCGCGATGTCATGCAAAATGGCTCACATTTTGTTTTGATAGAGGGTGAACCGGGAATCGGGAAGACGCGTCTTGTGGAGGAGTTTGTTCATAATTCTGAGTCTATCATTCTTTACGGCTCGATTCGCGAACTTGAAAGTTCATTACCGTATCAGCCTATTAAGGAAGCTTTGAAAGACCTGTTTTTAAGTCCGGACTGGCCATCAGTCAATATGCTTATCCAATCGGATCTGGCGCCGGTATGGCGCAGAACCTTGGAGTTTTTTATTCCGGAAATAAGTACGAATAATATCCTTTTAGAAAAAAATATTACAGAAATGCCATCCAGCAGTTTGCTTTGGGAAGCCGTTTATAATTTCTTCCGCGTTATTTCTTCTCGGCACAAAGTTATTTTAATAATAGATGATATTCACCTTGCCGGCTCTTCAATGTTAGGGCTTCTTAGTTACCTTCTTAGTCAGAGCAAGGATATTCCTTTATATGTGGTTGCCATCTCGCATCCGATTTCTTTTGGTACGGAATTGTTTGACTTGGTCCAGTCACAGAAAAAGTCGGGAGTCTTATATCGTATTAATCTTAAACCCTTGCCGGTGGAAGATATAGTTCTGCTGGCCCAGAGGCTTACTTCCACGTATGCTCGCAACCTTGGCGCTTGGCTGGCAAGGGAATCGGAGGGAAACCCGTATTATTTAAAAGAGATCGTCCAGTATCTTTATGAATTCAACTACCTGACTCCGAATGGAAAACTCCGTGCTAGTATCTTTAGTGACGGCGAAATTCTGCCGAATTCTATCCGCGACTATATCAATCTACGTCTAAAGCGGGTATCAAATGAAAGCCGTCATGTATTAAATATGGCAGCAGTTATCGGACGTCAATTTGAATTTGATTTGGTTTCTAAAATAGGGAAATATCAGGAAGATGAAGTTTTGGATTCACTCGATGAGCTGTGCACCATTGGTCTAATCTGCGCCAATGATAAAGGTGAGTATCAGTTCGACCATAACCTTACTCGAAATGTTGTCTATAATGAAATAAACGCAAATAGGAGAAAATTGCTCCACTGTCGTATTGCTGCAGAACTGGAAAAAGGAGATCCAGTTATGAATGCCGGCCGTATTGCGATCCATTACAGGAAGGCAGAGATGCCGGAAAAGGCAGCATATTATGCTTTGATGGCAAGCGACCAGTTGTTTCGCCAGGGAATTTGGAAGGAAGGGATTGAATTCTCTGAACAGGCTATGCCGTATATTGAGGATAAACAAAAAATGCTCATTCTGAAAAATCAAGCAGTTATGCTGATTGGAATGCGTTCGATGCAGGCTTCCAATATCTACGAAAAGGTTGCGCGTCTAGCAAAAGAAATAGGTCAGGAAAAGTATTATGAACATTGCCTGGGATCTTCTCTTATAGTTGCTGATTCGGATTTCTATGAGATTTTTAGCGGTATGGATCCTGCCTTTTATGACGCCAATGCTCATAGCGAGGCACTATACCATCTTAAAAGAGCCGAAGCATTGTTTTCAATTGAAGAAGTTACCAAACAGCAATATCTTTTTGAACATTCTGACGTCAAATTAGCCCTGGGGCTCATCTACATTCGCAGGGGCAATTTAGCAGAAGCGGTTCGCTGTTTTAAAGAAGGTCTGGAATATGTCTCAGAGTGTCAACAAAAAGAAACTGCTCTTTGGCGTACTAATCAGGTAATCCGTGTCAATCTGGGTGCCGTGCTAAATATGCTTCACGATCCTGAGGCAGAAAGAATAGTAAGAGACGGTCTATATTATGCCGGAAAGGAAAATATTCAATATACTAAGATGCAGTTCTTAGTTCTGTTGGGTAAAATTGCGTTGTATAATGAGGATTTTGAAAAAGCCAAGCATTATTTGGATTCAGCTATGTCTCTGGCCTATAATGCCAGTATGCCGTATATATTACCATACATAATGTCAGATGTGCAGGAATCTTTTGGTATACTTGCTTTGAAGCAGGGAAATAGAGAACAGGCGTTAAAAGATCTCAGAGCGACTATGGAGCTCGCAGATTCCCAGGAAATGCGCCATCAAGCAGTACGGGTTCGAATCATGCTAAGCAAATTGCTCCCTCCGGAAGAAGCTGCTGAAATGCTTTATAAAGCCAGAGAGATTGTACTTGACAGCGGATGCTCATCTATCTGTCTAGAAACTGTTGACAGAAATATGGAGGATTTTCTTTTGGGTAAACGAGAGCTTGATTTTTTAAAACTAGAAAACTTCATTATTTAAAAATTCAAAAGCCCTGATTTGATTAGTTTTAAAGGTGTCTAGAACAGGCATCTTTTTCTTATTATATACAAATTTGATTTCACTGCACAAACGCAATAAAAATGCCTATTTGAACCTCGACAGCTTCACTTAATAACCATTTTAAGGAAAATATTAAAGGTACTATCCTATTTTGAGCCGGTATTTACTTGAAAAATACCTTTTCTGCACCTATTACCTTTGGTTTTTTATTACCCCTTTCAGCTAAAAACGGGTACAGGTATCCCGTTCGGCGGCTCATTGGAATATTTTGGTTTATAGCCGCCTTGCAGGTATTTGATAAACCGCTTGATGTTCTGTACCGTTACTTTTAATCCACACACTACTGTGCTTTTCACTTTTCCACGGACATTAAGCTTGTTAAGTCCTGCACGCTTCAACGCGGAATTGCTCCCTTCGATTCCTGTACGTTTGCTGGTGTTCTCTTTCCTGTTTGAATTCATCTTTTCGCGTTCCCGGCCGGTATTCACTGCTTTGAGGCTGATGCGGACGACGCAATCCTTGGCTTGCTTTTTGCTGTAGCATTGTTCACGAAACTCACAGTTGGCACAGGCTTCATGAGGAAAGTGAGCTGCCGTTTGTCCTCCGCTGACCCCGGCATGAGTGGGAATGTGTCCTCCCGGACATTTATTGATCACATTGGTAGTTTCATTTATGTCAAATTCCGTTACGGGAATATTTTCTTTGTAGGCTCCGTTCCGCTCATGTTGGTGAGATGGATTTCTATTCCGTTTTCCGCAGCGGTTTGATGGACATCCTCAGAGTGGAAGCCGCCGTCCACATACATGTCGCTGCAGCCTGTGTTTTCGCGTATTCCCTTGAGACGGCCCTGCAGGATTTCCACATCGCTTACGTTGTTGGGTACAACCGTATAATCGGTTATGAGCTGAAAGGTGTTTTCCTTGTGGCAGGTTTCGGATATTTCCAGCACATAACCGCTTTGGCTCATATTCCCTTTTCTGCGTAAGGTGGCATCTTCATCATATGCTGACTGAAGAGATCCTGAGGGTATTTCCTTCTTGGGCTTGGGAATAAGTTTTTCGCTTCCGTCTTCGGTTGTGGATTGTTCGGCCAGAAAACGTTTGAGAATCCTCACTTCTTCCGACTCCTGCATTCCAGGCTGCACTTCAAGTATTAAAAGTGCTTCCCTGCAGAGGTTTAATAGCAGTGTGAGCTTGCTGTCTCCTTCCTGTGCTTTGGCACGGTAGAGGACATCAGTTTTGAAATCCGGCTCTAGCGCTTTGGCAAGTGAGTCTGTGAGTTTCTCCTTTGGTATCGCTTTGACTGCTTTGTTTAGTATATCATAAGCCAGAGACATCCTTCCGGCTTTCTTGATGTTGCTCATGAAGAGCGTGTTGTCTGTCCTTTGCTCTTCCAGCGATATTCCGGCTTTTGCGGCAAAATCGTGAAGCAGCTTGATGAACTGGCCGAATAAGAGATCTTCCTTGCCGGGGTTCTCCAGGCAGTACTGATAGATTCTTTCCCTGAAATAGTAAAGGGTTCTTTCGGCCAGGTTCATTTCCCCAAGCGTCCGGATACCCACGGCATAGTTTACAAGGTAATCGAAGTAGAAATCGTCCAGAAGCTCCAAATCGCTGCAGCATTTCATATGTTTGATATATTCGAGGGACAGCAGGATGTTTACAGGAAAGTTGGGTTTGCCGGTGGTACCATACAGGACGGCAAAGGGTTCTTCATCTATCTTACAAAATACGTGCTCGTAGAATATTGGCGTCCAGGATTTTTCCAGCTTTTCACGGATTTTCGCGTTCATCCACTGGGTGCTGTCCGACAGGGTTTGCTGTTTGTGGCTGTGGTTGGCTCTGAACATTTATATTCCACCTATGCTATTTTTGTTATTTTTTTCTATATTCAGCATAGCATAAACCCGGGTTCGACAGTTGATAGGCAAAAATAGACCTTTTTGAAGAGGTCGATCCTTATAGATCAAGGCTTTCGGGATTCAGAGACATGTAAAAAAGCGAAAATCCATAGGCACACGTTTAGTGGTATTAGCTCTTGTCATATAAGCAGAATCATCCAACCTTGCCCTGTGGTATCAAAAAGCATGGCTTCTTCCAGCCGTATAGTATAATTGCTGCCATTTTCCGTTTCTAGGTCGCAGGATTTGCTGGTGCCTGACTGTGTACTCATAACCCTTTTCACTGTTCCGGTAATCTTTTGAGTACCGGCCTTATCGGCCATCAAAGCCAAGCCAATTACCCGGTCGATATGAGTAGCCTGATCGTATTCTATCTCTTTGGTAGGGAAACCTTCTTCTTTAAAAAAGATGTTCCCCATGTGCCGGAATTTCCGTTCCGAACCATCTTGCAGATAAACGAGAATGTTATAGGCCTGACCGAAGTGGGGAACCAAATGCCGAAATGTACCTTTCAGCTTGAGAGAATTGAGATATTCTGTCATCTCACGGATGGGTTCTTCCTGGGTCAGGGTAAGCCCCGAAAGCATAGCGGAAGGATAGGATGAAAAAACTTGGATGCTTTCAACCTCGGCTAAAATACTCCTTACCTCAAATTATCAATAATTGGAATGTTGCTGTCGGACGAAAACCGCATCATCAATTTGTTTTCATGTATTCGTAAACTTATTCTAAATCTTGATTCCTAAAGCAGAAACGCTATTGATGATCTCTCTCCACTCGGCTAACATTTGGTCCAGATATTCCAAACCAGTTGGCGTAATGCCGTAGTATTTCCGCGCAGGGCCGTTCAGGGATTTTTTTTGCGTTATTTGGGTATGGCCCGTTGCGTTTAACCGGCGAAGAATAGTATAGATTGATCCCTCATAAACATCAGGGAAAACCTGTCTTATCGATTTCATAAGCTCGTATCCGTAAAGTTCTTCATCTTTCAGCTTATACAGGATGCACATTTCAAGCACCCCTTTTTTCATTTGGGCATCCATTATACCGGCCTCCTAAGCCTCTACCACAATGGTGTCAGCCAGCATGTCATGGAGCGCTTTATGCTCTTTAGTCAACAAAATCGTAAATATCGAAATCAGAGGTACAACAGGAATAGAATTTATCAGGATTTTCCCCAAAAGTTCACGACTGAAAATACCGCCTTTAGTCACCGGGCCTGTCTTTGAGCGGCGCACCTTGATGTGTATGAGCTTTTTGCCGACAGTCTGTCCCTTAAAAATAAGGGTTGCTAACAACGAATAAAGCAAATAAAAGACAAGAGCTAATAAAGCGGCGGCAATTGAAACCGGAGATGGCTTTCTGGCATCCTCCTGGACGATTTTCCGCCCGGCCTCCGGTACCGTTGGCACACCATCCGGACTATAGGGAACGCTTTCAACAGTAATAAATTCCTGATAGGATGTATAACTGGAATAAACCAATGCTCCGGGAAAAGGAGAAGGATACATTACAAACAGGAAGTAGGAAAGCAGGGTACTTCCTAAAATACACGCTACAACAAAGGCCGGTAATACGGCAATCACCGCATCAATAAAGTAAGCGCACAGACGGCGGCCGGGGTTGGCAAGGTGTTTATCCGGTTGACCCGTTTCAATTTCCGCTTGTTCGTCAAGCAAAGCCTTGGCCAAAAAGGCGGGCGAGCCGAGTCCCCCTGATATTTCATCATCGGTTTTTCCGTCCTCTCTACCTGACACAAAAAACTTTCGTAATCAGATAAAATATCCTTTAACATCTCCGGCGCAAGCTTTCCCTCAAGGTTCTCCTTCAGCTCACGCAGGTATTCAGATTGTTTCATTTATATATCCATTCCTTTCGCTTCGCTCAAGGCACAAAACGTAATGAAATATGTTGGCCTCAAGCGTTTTTTTATTTAATCTATAAGTCATAGGGATAACAGTTAACTACAAATCACGTGGAGGTGAGTGGGCTGCTCCAATTGTGAGTGACCGCATTTTTATATGTGTAGATTGCCTTTCCAAGCACAAATAAGTGTGACTCCGAGCACGCAGACTTATCCTTGTATAAACATTACTCGTTTATTGCCAGGCAGTCAGTCAATGCTGTCTATCCCTGTAATTCTTTGAAAGGAGTTTTCCCTATGGCTTTGAAAATCGTTTACCAAATCTGTTGTGGCATCGATGTCCACAAAACCTTCGTTGTTGCTTGTATTGCATCTACCAACAACGGTGTTACCACTTACAAACGCCATCGCTTTTCGACCTATACGAAAGGGCTGAAAGAGCTGTCACAGTGGCTTGGTGATAACAACTGCAAGGATGTTTGTATGGAATCTACCGGGAAATACTGGATTCCCGTGTTTAATGTTCTTGAAGATTCCTGCAACATCACTCTGGCACATCCCAAATATGTCAAGGCTATCCGTGGTAAGAAGACTGATAAAAAAGACGCTAAATGGATTGCCGATTTATTTAAGCACGACCTTATAGCGGGAAGCTTTATGCCTCCTCTTGCCATCAGGCAGCTTCGTGACCTTATGCGCTACCGCTTTAAACTGACTAACTTCATGTCAAGCGAGAAAAACCGTCTTCAAAACTGTTTAACCGTATCCAATATTCAGCTTGGAAATGTTGTTTCTGATACCTTTGGCAAGAGTTCCATGAACATCATTAACAGGCTTTTGGAAAATCCTTTGGATAACAGCTTTGATATAGAACCTCTTATTCACGGTTCTATGAAAGATAAACTCCCAGAGCTGGAGCTTGCCATTGACGGTTTTATCACGTCTGAACAAGCTGAAAAACTTAAGGTAATCAAGCAGCACTACGAGGATCTTGAATCACGTAAAGCTGACCTTGAAAAAATTATTCTTTCTCTTTCCGCACCCTACGCTGAGGAAATCAATCTGATCTTGACTGTTCCGTCTTTTAAGAACATCTTTTCGGCCATAGCAGTAGTCTCCGAAATAGGTGTCAATATGGACGTGTTTCCGACAGCTAAGCATCTATGCTCCTGGGCAGGGCTTACACCTACGAATAACGAAAGTGCCGGAAAGAAAAAGTCAGTAAGGATTTCAAGAGCTGGCTGTTACATAAAGCCGCTTTTGGTACAGTGCGCAACCGCTGTAGTTAAAAGCGAAAAGCATCCTGAAATCCGCAACCGCTATTTGAGGCTTAAAAAACGTCGTGGTCATAAAAGAGCGATCATTGCCATTGCAAGAATGCTCCTTACTGCTATTTACAATATCCTCAAAAAGAAAGAACCGTATAATCCTGAGTTGTATAGAAAATCAGATGTTCTTCCAGTGAACCGTGAAATTACGGTAGAGCAAGCAATTATATTAGCAAAAAGTCAAGGTTACCGTATTAGAGCAGCGTCTTAATTTCTTGTTAATCCTTATCTTTTTTAAGTCATCACCAGATGGCTTGTATTGCTATGCCCTTTTACTTTGCAGGTACTTCTAACTAATTATTTCAGACTTAATCCCTCCGCTACTAATTATTAAATAGTATAGGCTACCTTTATTATACCGACTTACTATTCGATAAACAATAGCGGAAAAGAAAATATTCTTCCTTCTAGCATTAAATAAGTTACTGTCTGGGTCTTGAGGGAACGACCGGTTTTTATTGGCGACAAAACAGCGGCAAAACGGTTGATATGCGAAAATGACTGACAAATATGGGTAGTCGCTTTCCTTATTTTACTGTCTTTGCTTTTAGCCGGTTTATAACCGGCTTGAGTCCGGAGCTTTTTTTCTTGCTCTTTTTCGAGAGTCGCCCATTTTCCACAGACACTACGGAGTTATACAAATTATGCAAAGCCAAGCTCACTGAAGCAAGGTTATATTTTATTTCAACAGGAACGGAATTACTGTCCTTCATAAAATCCTCAACATCTCGTTCGTTAACTTTTGCCAAGTTTGAGATTGTTTTCGGGCTGATGCCAAGTGACTGTGTTAGGATATCAATTACTGCTTTGACCCTTTCGTCGGGTGTGATTTCGGGTACAAGATTCATGGCCAATAAATTTGATTGTAATGTATGCCGGTTCTCCGAAGGAATATTGTTTATATTAATCGAAAATTAACTGCTGGATAGTCTCCTCCATTGTTAATGGATGGTCAGGAATATATACGTCGTTGATTTTCTCTACTTCTTGACTTTCCTCAAAAGAAGATTTCAAAGGGTCACCTGAAGGATAACTATCTGTTTTACCCGGTGAGCAAGCCGGTAAAAAAAGCGGTATGCATAAAAATAATAATAAAACTATTTTTTTCATAGTAATAATTCCTTATTGTTTTCATATCATACTTAACACTAATCGACCAACCTGATATCACAAATATTATACTATAAATTGCAAATAGAATATTTCTTACAAGCTGACATTGAAATAAAAATTTCCATGGACCTTGTAAAACAGATGACTAAACCAACAATGATTAAGCAACCGGTAATACCAAAGTAGGAATCGAGACTGCTGGTTGTCAAATTAATTTGTTTTTTTATAAAAAAGGGATGTAATAAATTATGTTTGATAATATCTCCGGTGATGAGCGGTGTTATTTCCTTTACTGTGCTTGCTGGACTGGGCCTCTACTGGATCGTTGGAAATATTTATCAGATTATTCAACAAGTGTTTATGAATCAATTTGTTATTAAAAAGCATTTAAATCCGTAAGGGAAAAATCAAATTCTGAAAGAAAGGACAGGTTCCGGTGGACGGCAATCTGCAAAGACACATTACCGCTCCTTCGGTTTCGTAATGAAATATGAAGGGAAGCTATGCTTCTGCACCAATAATCAAAAAGATGTCTATAGGCAGTTGAAAGCTAACCCTAAATTTGAAATATGCTTTTCTGAGCGCCGCTATGGCGTCCAGGTATTAGTCGGAGTGGAGGAATATTATGATTTTAGGAAAATGGTTTTTATGGTTTATAACTTACGGCTTTTTAGGATGGGTATACGAATCTGCCGTATGCTCTATTGAAGAAAGAAGGCTGGTTAACCGCGGGTTTTTAAATGGGCCCGTATGTCCGGTGTATGGGTTCGGAGCGTTAGCTACCATCTTTTTACTGTATCAAAGAACGGATAATGTATTGGTTTTGTTCTTTGCCGGCATGCTTATTACCTGCACGGTTGAATATATTACGGCTGTTTTGCTTGAAAAGCTGTTTGAGGCGAAGTGGTGGGACTACTCCAATCACCGTTTCAACCTTCAGGGCCGGGTCAGCCTTCTGGGGGCCGTGGTGTTCGGCGTCCTGTCGGTGCTCCTCGTCAAGCACATCCATCCGGTTGCCAGCGGGTTGATAGACCAATTGCCCGATTGGGCGCTTGTTGCTTCCGCCATTTTTCTTTTCCTCGCTATGATGCTTGATTTATATGTAACCGTGCGCCATCTGCTTCTTCTCAACGGCAGATTGAAGGAAATTCAATCCGCGTTTAATCACTTTATGGAACAATATACGAAGCGAACCGGCGAACTGAAGAATGCACTGTTTGATAAATTTGAAGAGAGCGAGTATTACAGCGAACGTATCAAAAAGTTATTCAGCCTGAACCGGTTTCAGAGCAGAAGGATTGCCCGCGCTTTTCCTAAATTAAAGTCTCTGAAATATAACGATGCTTGGCAAAAGCTGAAAAGCATGTTGCTCAATAACAACTAAAAAATTGTATATCATGAGGGATAAGTCGCCCAGAATATCATCGTAAAAGGTATCCGCATGGACAAAGGTTTCTTTGAAATACAATAAGCGCTGTAACATTGAAAACAAAATTGATGAACTCAAAGTGGGTCTGGGTTTCGAAACAAAACAATTAGATTATTGACTTTGAACTGGGCAGAAAAAACTAAGGAACAAAATACCAGTTTAAGGTTTGACAAACCATGGTCAAGGGCTAATGGCTAAATATTCTTCATGTACCGTTTCAATTCCTCATAGAAATTTTCATGAGTGCCGGCCAGTATCACAACAACTGTTGAATCACCTTCTTCAATGATTGTATAGGCCAGCTCATAATTTGTTCTGTTATAATAAATATCATAACAAAAGACACCTGAAAGATCGCCCGTTTTAGGTTCGCCCATATAAGGATCCTTAAGGATTTCCTCAACGGCTTTTTGGAAAGCTGCTTTGAGTGGTTTTTCTTTTAGCTTTTTTAAAAAACGGGCAGCAGGAGGCAGAATAAGCAGCTTATACATTATTCGTCCTCCGCACCAAAAACATCTTCGTATGTGGAAAATCCGGCTTTACCGTCGGCAGCAAGGCGGGCTTCGTCAAGCAGGCGTTCAACGGCAGGACGGACTTTACGCCGCAGTTCCTTGAACCTTTCAAGAAGCTCCGTTCCGGAAAGGCCTTGAGATATTAAGTCAGCAAGGATTTGTTCATCAAATTCGCCGGAGTTCTCCCGGACAGGACGGATAACAAGAGCATTATTTTGGAGATAACACTCAACTTCCTTTTCAATGCCGAGGCTGTTAAAAAATTCTATAGGAATGGTTATCTGGCGCTTCTGTGATACGGAAATACGTTTTTTCAACATAGGATTACCTCCCGGTGGAGCTGTTTGTAACATAATTCTTCACCCTTTCTTAGTATATGCTGAGTAATAATATAATATGCAAATTTTCTTTGATTTAATTATAGCAAAGAAACAAAGAAAAAGGTGCAAAGAATTGCACAATCCCATTCCACTCTTATTGTTCTTCTATCCAATCCTTGCAGCAATAGGAGGATTAATACTTATACTGGTCAGAAAAAACAGTAAGCATATCGAGGTTGTAGTATCGCCCAAAAGAAAATCCATAGCTCGCAGCCGCTTGGGGCAAGGGCGAGATTATGTTTGGCAGAATATGGGTATGTTACCGTGGACGGGGGGAGGAAACAGCTGCCAATTTGATAAGTACAAAATATTTATGCAGGATTTACCAAAATAAAAAAGAATTTTTAATAGCAACATGCTGAAAGATTAGAGAGGTGCAGACAATGCCGTCAATCAACAATGAAATAGAGAAAAAAGTATTGGCGTAGGCCGGCTCCTTAACACATCAGGGCTAGAACTTGTGGGCCTTTTGGATGATGCTGTGGAGTTTCTGGTGGTCAATGATGAAACCAACCTGACCCCAAAGCTTCTCAATTTGCCAAGCAGAAAAATCTTTTTGCCTGTATTTCCAATAAAATCAGGGCGCTGACACCCCCGGCCGACGTCTCGGACATCATGGGAGAAATTGAGGAAGTTCTTGACCGGTCTATTGCCAGCGAAGGATATATCATCCACGAAGATCCTGCCGGTTACAATGCGAAGGTAGACCTGAGCCAGATTGAAGTTGAAAAATTGAAGGGTTTAATCAACGCCAAACTAAACAAGCTCGTGCGCCTCAACAAAAGCAGGATTGATTTTGCAGAAAGGTTCCAGAAACTGATTGACGAGTACAACAGCGGCGCCCTGAATGTTGAACTGATGTTTGACAAGCAGCAGGCCGTTGAAACTGTTAGGAAGCAGGCGGAGATCCTGGTGGATAAATGGGCGGTACCGGAAATAACAAAACCTTTGTTTGGGCTTGCTAAGGTTGCGAAAAAAAGGGAATAAATTTACTATGGAGCATAGGAGGTCTATATATGAATAATGAAAGGCTTAAGGAAAAGATCCAAGAATATCGTAAAGCGGTCATAAAACTTAAAGAGGCTTTGGACGAGGATATATCCAACCCTCTGGTCTATGATGGAGTTATTCAGCGTTTTGAATTCACTTATGAACTGGCCTGGAAGTTAATGAGACTCTATCTTGAATACGAAGGGACAGCAACCGCCACCTCCCCGCGGTCGGCCTTTAAAGAAGCGTTTGCGGCAGGGATGATTGCTGACGGGGATGTCTGGATCGACATGATTAATGCCCGTAATCTTACTGTCCACACATATAACGAGCAAATGGCAAAAGAGATCTACGACAGGGTTAAAGAGAAATACTATCCCGTATTTGCCGCCTTTGCAGGCAGGATGGAGGAGGTACTCCAATGAATTTTGGGCTGCCGGAACATATTATGCAAGAGATAATTAAAGAACTGCAAAAGAGAGAAAATGTAGCCCGGGCCGTTATCTTCGGCTCCCGGGCCCGGGGGGATTACAAATACAATTCCGATATCGACCTGGCCGTCTATTGCGAGGGGGAACTGCCACCCGGGCTATGGCCGGATCTGGACGAGGCGGCGGGGATCTACAAGATCGATGTCATAGACATGAACGGCCCCTTGGATGAAAAGTTGCGCCAAAGAATTGAAGAGCAGGGTGTGGAGATTTACCGTCAGAATTGTCATACTCTCCGCCTTAGCGATCCATCGGCTAGAGAAGGTTGACGTGTAAATATCTTTTTCATGCCTCCAAAGCACCTATAATTAGAATAAGAATGTACATTAACCTATTTTGTTGAAATTGACAACTTAATGGGATCAAGTGGGTTATTTTTAATGTTATAGAAGCCTACGATCAAGAATTTGACAGAACTAAACTAGTAGGGTTGAGACAAATTCATCACAGAATTTCTCTCAACCCTTTTGCTTGCTTGTAGACTATCCAATTGAAAAAATGAATCTGTTGGGTTATTTGGATGATTTAGTGTTAATTCCGTTAGGCGTTGCATTAGCAATTAAAATGATACCTCCAAAAGTAATGGAAGAATGCAGAATACAGGTAGAAGATGTTTTTAAGGACGGCAAACCAAAGAATTGGATAGCGGGAGCAATAATTGTTTCGATATGGGTAGTGATAGTTTGCATAGTTATTTTTAAAGTAGTTTTACGGGATATAGCCATAAGTGAAACTTTCTACATGTATGGTTTGTTGTTCATTGGAAGCTTTATTGCTGCTGCAATATCAGGTGCGGCAGGTTTTGGTGGTGCATTGCTGTTACTTCCACTCTTGTCAAAAACAATTGGTACAACAATGGCTGTTCCGGTTCTTACAATAGCACAGTTAATTGGGAATCTGTCCCGTGCGTTTTTGGGGTTTAAACAAATTAAATGGAAACCTGTCATTGAAGAGTTATCTTCTACAATGGAAACGGTGAACATCAGTAATAATACAATTTCGGATAGTATAAAAGAGATATCTGGCAATTTAGACTTGCAAGCCAATACTATTTTCAACTTAAATTCCTTGGCGAATTCTTTAAAAACTCTTCAACTGATTTGGATATTATGGTTAACAAATTTATTGTTTGTGAAGACTGTGATGATTAAATATGTTTTAGGAGAATGGAAATGGGTTATTTAGGTTTAATAGCTAAGACTAATAAGTTAAACCACAATTTTCAAAAGAGCAGAAATGAGATCTTGAATATTCGTGAGAGGAGATTTAGGGCACTACTTAAGTATGCTTATTATAATTCTGAATTTTATCATGAGTATTATGATAGTTATGGCATTCGTGACCGAGATATAGAGGAAGTTCAAATAAATAAACTTCCATGTATCGATAAAAAACTGTTTATAGAGAATTTTAACAGAATAGTGACCGACAAGCGATTAAGCTTGGAATGTATAGAGCGTTTTCTCATGAGGGAGAAAGGTAGGGATAAAAAATACCTGGGTGAATATACAATTGTTCACTCTTCAGGAAGTACTGGCAAGCCAACATGCTTCATTTATGATCGTTCTTCATGGGAAACAATACTCGCTTCAGGATTCAGAGCATGTAAAGGGGAAGTAAGGCTGAAGGAAGCTATCTCAAAAGGTTTAAGAGGATTTAGAGTATTATATATAGCTGCAACGGAAGGACGATTTGGAGGAGCTATGGCAGCACATTCCGGAATAAAAGGCTTTGGATTTCATCCTTTATTGTTAAATATCAATCTGCCACTGGAGATCTGGATAGATAAAATTAATGATTTTAACCCGGATGTAATCATTGGTTATCCATCTGCGGTCAAGATACTTTGTGATTTGATATCTGAAAATAAGATTAAGATAAACGCTTTTAGAATAATTACCGGAGGCGAACCGCTAATAGCGGAGCAAAGAAAGTATTTCCAGTCTGTTTTACATACGGATATCTTTAATATCTACGGAGCCTCCGAGTCAATAATATTAGGCTTGGAGAGAGATGCATATCAAGGATTTTATATATTTGATGACATTAATTATCTTGAGATAGACGAAGAAAGCACTTTTATTACGCCGTTATATAACTACTCACAGCCTCTTATCCGTTACAAACTTACTGATAAGCTGATGAGTACAGAAAGAATGGAAAACGAAACACTTCCATTTAGTAAAATAAGAGAAGTTATGGGGAGAAATGAGGAAATCATGTGGTTCTTGAATGATAATGGAGAAAAGGATTTTCTACACCCCTTGATCATAAATACATTAGAGGCAGAGGGAATAATTAAATACCAGTTTGTTCAACGTTCAAATAAATGCTTTGAAATAAGAGTAGAATCAAGAAAAAATACGGACTCTGATACCATTGAAATTAAGTTACGCAAACAAATGGATAATATTTTAAAAGAAAAGAATTTAACCTGCCTTAACTATCAAATAAAGCAGGTGGATACGATACCTATCAATGCCTCAACCGGGAAAAGTAAAATTGTTATAAAAGAATATTAGTATTTTGCCAATAATAATCAAATATCATCAGGTTAAATATGTAAATTTTCATTTTATTTATAGAGTAAGCTGCTCAACTTCTAAACAGAATAATCGTTAATTTATAAACACTTGAACAATCTTTCATATATGTATTGACATTTTACTCGTAAAGGCATATATTTATTATATAACACATGAATATATGTTCAAGTGTTAAAATTAACAATGGAGATGAATAGTATGAAGGCATTTGTTAATAAGAATGTTTGTATCTTCTGTGGTATGTGTGGTGGAGCCTGTCCGAATATTTTTTTCGCTGATTACGACAGTAAATCTGTAGCATTAGATATAGAACTTACAGGAGAACTACTTGTTATGGCAAGACATGCAGAATCAATATGTCCAGTTGGAGCAATAGTAATAAAGGATGTTCTACAAAAATAGGGTATGACATTTAGTAAGTTATGTACTTTTACTAATATAGAATTACACTCTAACAGGTTAAAGTATTTTATATGATTATATGAATATTAATTCGTGTGTTCGAGTTATTATCAAAAAAGTATTGGAGGTGTGAAATGAATTATTTTATTATTATAGCTTTGCTAGTGGCTGTAGACCAGGTGTTTAAGTATCTAGCAGAGTTTTATCTCAAACCCATAAGTACATTCCCAATCATTAAGGATGTATTTCACTTAACCTATGGGCAAAATACTGGAGCAGCATTTAGTATTTTACAAGGTAAGCAAGCATTCCTTATTATCATTACCTCTATTGTTACAATAGCAATGGCGGTTTATCTAATTAAGAGTTTAAAAAAACAAAACCGTCTATTACTTATATCCCTTACCCTTATTATATCTGGGGCTTTGGGGAACCTTATTGACAGGGTACGACTAAACTATGTAGTTGACTTTTTAGATTTTACATTGATTAATTACCCTATTTTTAATACGGCAGATATTTTCGTTGTTTCAGGCTCTACATTGCTAGCCTATTTTATGTTATTTGCTAATCCGAACAATTCACAAAAGGAGGGTTAGACATGACAAAAAATACAAGATTTATCCCAGCTTTAAAATTTGATTGGCTTACCCGCTTCTTTGATCCTGTAATGAAGCTTACAATGTCGGAAAAAAAGTTTAAGAAAGCTTTATTACTACAGGCGGATATTAAGGATAATGAAACTATCCTTGATTTTGGCTGCGGTACTGCGACGCTAACCATTATGGCTAAAAAAGAAGCCCCGAAAGCAACCATTTATGGTGCGGACGTTGATCCAAATGTACTCAAAATTGCGAAGAATAAAGTGGAAAATAGTGGTTGTGAGATATCTTTAAGACCCTACGATGGTATTTCACTACCCTATAAAGGTCAAACATTTGATAAGGTGCTATCAAGTCTTGTGTTCCATCATTTGACTAGAAGCCAAAAGGAAATAGTGCTAAAAGAAATATATCGGATATTAAAGTTTGGTGGAGAACTGCATATTGCTGACTTTGGCAGAGCCAAGAACATTTTTATGCGGGGGATGTTTTTAATTATCCAAATCTTTGATGGTTTTATCAATACCTCGGACAATATAAAGGGGTTACTCCCTGAAATTATCAGAGAAGCCGGTTTTGATAAAGTTATTGAGCATAAGCGAATAATGACCATGTTTGGTACTATTTCGTTATACAGAGCCATCAAACTATTATAATCTCACTTATATCACATTTTTCAGATAAAACATTTTGGTGTTGATTATACACAAAAGGAGGGAAATAGTTCATGCAGGATAATAAAATTGACTTTGAAAGATGCGATTGTACTGTTATTCACGAAGACATTGTAAACTCAGTAAGAGATAGTATGCCGCATGAAGAAAGCTTATATGATTTAGCGGAGATATTTAAGGTCTTTGGTGATACTACAAGAATTAAAATACTTTATGCCCTATTTGCTTCAGAGATGTGTGTTTGCGATATTGCAGTATTGCTTAACATGACTCAGTCTGCAATATCCCATCAGTTGCGTGTCTTGAAACAAGCAAGGTTAGTGAAGTATAGAAAAGAAGGCAAAATAGTTTATTATTCATTGGATGATGACCATATTAAACAAATCTTTGATCAAGGTTTAATTCATATTACAGAAAAAAATAAAATATAGGGGGGATTACCATGGCATCAAAAGTTAAGAAGGAATTGATATTGGAAGGTTTAGACTGTGCTAATTGCTCAGCTAAGATTGAATCTGAAGCTAACCAAATAGCTGGAGTAAATGCTTCGATGAACTTTATGACTAAGACACTTACTATCGAAACTGAAAATGGACAGGAGATAGAAAGAATATTAGCGCAAATTAATACTATCGTTAATAAGCATGAACCGGATGTTATAGTAAGGGAAAAAACAATAAACAAAAGCGGAAAGAAATCATTAATACTTGTGGGTTTAGGATGTGCAAATTGTGCTGCAAAGATGGAAACACAGATTAAAAATCTTACAGGTGTAAAGAATGCAACCGTGGATTTCGTGTCTAAGAAATTAATCATTGAAGCAAATAGTAAGCAGGATCTAAAGAGAATTATTGAAGAAGCTACAGCCATAGTGAAAAGAATTGAACCAGATGTAAAAGTAGTCGATGAAGAACAAAAAGGAGAAAGCGATAATAAAAGAATTTTTATACTTGAAGGACTTGGATGTGCGAATTGTGCATCAAAAATAGAATCAGAAGTTAAAAAATTAGAGGGGGTTAAGGTTGCTTCAGTAGATTTCGTTTCAAAAAAGCTTACTATGGAAACTGATACTAATATTAATTTTCAAAAGTTAAATGAAGACATTGTCAGCATAGTAAAAAAAATTGAACCGGATGTTAGAGTTATAAGCGCTGAAGAAATTATTAAAGAAAAAGTAAAAGAGAATGACGGCAAAGAGGAAGATAATAATAAGAAAGAAATAATTAGGCTTGGTATAAGTGGAGCTTTTTTCGCTATAGGCTTAGCATTAAATTTGCCAAGCTGGATGGAACTTACCGTATTTTTAATAAGCTATATTATATCTGGAGGGAAAATTGTACTAAAGGCTTTGAAGAATATCACCAGAGGCCAAGTGTTTGATGAAAACTTCCTTATGAGTGTTGCTACAATTGGCGCATTTTTCATCGGAGAATATCCGGAAGGTGTAGCTGTTATGCTGTTTTTCCAGGTAGGAGAGTTTTTTCAAGAATTAGCTGTAAATCGTTCCAGAAAGTCAATAAGTGCGCTGATGGATATAAGGCCTGACTTTGCTAATCTTAAAGCTGGGGATGACATAAAAAGGGTATCCCCCGAAGAAGTAAGCATAGGCGATATTATTGTCGTAAAACCGGGTGAAAAAGTTCCACTAGATGGCAAAGTAGTAGAAGGAAGCTCAATGGTTGATACATCTGCTTTAACAGGTGAATCCGTTCCAAGAGAGATAGAAGCAGGCAATGAGGTTTTAAGCGGTTTTATTAATAAAAACGGTGTTCTAACTATTGAAGTTACTAAAGAATTTGGCGAATCAACTGTGGCTAAGATTTTGGATTTAGTTCAGAATGCCAGCAGCAGAAAAGCTCCAACTGAAAACTTTATAACAAAGTTTGCCAGATACTACACACCGGTAGTTGTAGTTATTGCATTACTACTTGCAATCGTACCACCCCTTGTTGTTCAAGGGGCAACATTTTCAGATTGGGTATATAGAGCGTTAGTATTCTTAGTTATTTCATGCCCATGTGCGCTGGTAGTATCTATTCCTCTTGGCTTCTTTGGCGGAATTGGTGGTGCATCCCGAAGTGGTGTATTAGTAAAGGGAAGTAACTATTTGGAAGCGTTAAATAATGTGGAAACAGTTATCTTTGATAAAACTGGTACTTTAACAAAAGGCGTATTTAATGTAACGGAAATAAATCCTCAAAATAATTATACCAAAGAAGAGCTGCTAGAATACGCAGCATATGCGGAGAGCTATTCAAATCACCCAATAGCAATTTCGATTTTAAAAGCCTACGAAAAAGAAGTTGATAAGAGCAAAATTGAAAGCTATGACGAAATATCCGGACATGGTATAAAAGTTAAGGTTGAAGGCAAAGAAATCCTTGCGGGTAATATTAAATTAATGAACAAAGAAAATATTAAAGTTAGTAAAGTTGAATCTGTAGGAACTGTAGTACATGTAGCATTAAATAATGTGTACGCAGGTTATATTGTGATTTCAGATGAGGTTAAAGATGATTCAGCAGGTGCTATTAAGGCATTGAAAGCTCTTGGCGTGAAAAAGACTGTTATGCTTACAGGAGATGCAAAATCTGTTGGTGAAAAGGTAGGTAAGCAGTTAGGATTAGATGAAGTATATGCAGAGTTATTACCTACTGAAAAAGTTGAAAAACTTGAATTGATTGATAAACAAAAGTCACCGAAAGGGAAGCTTGTCTTTGTAGGTGATGGTATAAATGATGCACCGGTACTTGCAAGAGCTGACATCGGAATGGCAATGGGAGGCTTAGGATCGGACGCAGCCATTGAAGCTGCTGATGTGGTAATTATGACCGATGAACCATCTAAGATAGCTACAGGTATAAAAATTGCAAAGAGAACACGAAAAATTGTATGGCAGAATATAATACTTGCTATGGGAGTTAAACTTATATTCTTAATCCTGGGCGCTACTGGTGTAGCTTCATTGTGGGAAGCGGTATTTGCTGATGTTGGGGTAACAGTTATTGCCGTAATAAATGCTATGAGAGTAATGAAAGTCAAGAATTTATAGCATTAAGTATAAACTTTAGCTACAGATATAGGGTTATACCATAAATAGCTATCCTTATATAAGGCAGTCAAAACATCGCCAAAGAGATAAAAAAGCTATATCCTGAAATATTCATATAAAAAATCTGTTGAGCTTTAAAACCTTAGTGCAATAAGAATTAATAAGCCTTTAGCATATCACCCATTAAGTGAAATGAAAGCATGGAAAAAGAGCCCAAACTTTGGTATTGTAATGGTG
>JAAYUV010000057.1 GCA_012517475.1 Peptococcaceae bacterium
CCGCCGGTTAAGGTTATTGTCACCGTATTATTTGCACTTGTCGTTGTAAATGCCGGCGAGTTTACATCCGTAATAGCAGTGCTTGCAACCGCCGTTACTGAAGATGCCTGGGTTGCCTGCGTTGCTGCCTTGACAAGGACTGTATTGGTTGTTCCTCCGGCTAGAGTTAATCCGGTAATAGTTACAACTGTGCCGCTTGTTCTGGTAAATGTTCCGGCTGCAAAAGCGCTTGCATTCGTCCCTGCAAAAGTGAAATCAGACGCAGCAATGGGCGCCGCTTTAAATGTTCCGCCGGTTAATGTGATGGTCACCGTGTTATTTGTAGCTGTTGTTGTATATTGCGGTGAGGTTACATCTGTAATGGCAGTTGTCGTGGCAGAAACCACTGTCGAGTAAGGACTATATCCGTAACTGTTATAGGCCATAACTTTATAATAATACGTTGTATTTGCATCCAATCCGGTATCTGTATATGCTGCAGGGGTTGGAGTACCTATATTGGTATAAGTTCCCGATGAAGAAGTTGAACGGTAAACATAATAACATGAAGCCGAACTTACTGCATCCCAGGAAAGGGTAAGCTGATTGGAACCCACAGATGAAATGGAAAGATTTGTGGGAGCAGTAGGGACACTGCCGGTAGTAGTCGTGGCAGAGACAATGGAAGAATAATCACTTGATCCGGTACTGTTGACTGCCATAATTTTATAATAGTAGGTGGTGTAAGTTGAAAGACCGGTTTCTGTATAGCTGGTGGAACTCGTTGAGGTAACTAAATAGTAGGTCCCGGAATAGGAAGTGGACTTATAAACGTAGTAATACGCAGCAAGACTTGCCGAGCCCCAGGTCAAATAGATTTGATCAGTGCCCAGAGCAGTTGCTGAAAGACCTGTTGGGACGGAAGGATAGCCGGTGTTAGAGGTCGTTGCATAAGCTACTGAAGAGTAATCGCTCGTTCCACTGCCGTTAACGGCCATAACTTTGTAATAATAGGTAGTATAGGAAGACAATCCGCTGTCGGTGTAACCTGTAGAGCTGGACGAGGTAACCAGAGAATAGGTTCCGGAATAAGAAGTTGATCTGTAAATATAATACGTTGTGGCAGAAGATACTGAGCTCCAGGATAGGCTAATTTGACTGGCGCTGAGGACGGTTGCAGTAAGATTTGACGGAGCAGTCAAGGCAGTACTGGAATTGGTGGCAGAGATACTTGTCAACACGCTGTTAGGGATAACACCCGAACCGCCGAAGACAATCACCTTATTAATGGTCCCGGTTCTTTCCTGGATAAAGGAAAGTGTGGATTGGTCTAATAAACTGTTGACCAGGACTATAGGAGATTTTTTTAGGGAAGCAAGGGCTGAACCGGCCAGGGCATCAGGGAATGACTGTCCCGTTGCAAGATAGCAGGTATTAAGATTCAATTGACTTGAGAAAGTTTTAATTATATTGATATTGGTTTCATAACGATTTGTTCCGCTTATCCGTTGGGGCGAAGGAAGTTGATTGTATATTGTGTTACTTATGGCGCCGGTTCCCCCAAGAACATAAGTAATTTGAACCGAATTCAATAGATACTGTTTAAGGTCCGACGACAAGTTGTTAGGGGGAGTTAAAAGGATGGGCATTCCTTTTATGGCCGCTATCGGAGCAATTGATAAGGCATCGGCAAAACTATCTCCGTTGGCAAGTACTGCTTGCCCGCTTGCACCGATTGCCTGAGCAATTTTCAGTGACGTATCATACCGGTCATTGCCGGCAATACGGGTTACAGAGATTCCCATATTTAGGATTGTAAGTTCGGTATTGGATGAAATAACCCTAGTCCCGCCGATGAGAAAGACACTCTTGACATTTAATCGTGAAAGTTCATCCCGGGTTTGTGTGTCTAAACTGTCTTTCGAGGTTAATAATATTGGAGCACTGTATTTATATGCTAAAGGTGCGCTGCATAAAGCATCCGGATAATTCTCACCGCTGACAATAACAGCATAATAGGAACTATTCCAGCCGGATTTGGAAATTTGCTGTGAAGTCTGATAACGGTCGTCTCCTGCCAAACGGTCAGAAGTAAGCTGAAGTGATGTACTGCTGGAGGAAGTTACAGCACTCGCTATGGATGTAGTATAGATGGTTGAACCGGAGCTATTGACTGCCTGAACTTTGTAGTAATAGGTTGTTCCGGAAGAAAGACCTGTATCGGTATATCCCGTAGAAGAAGTTGTGGTAACAGTGGAATAAGTCCCGGAATATGAAGTTGCTCTGGAAAGGATATAGTAGGATGTTTGACTGATTACATTCCAGGAAAGGTAGATTTGAGAAGAGCCGGTGGCCGTGGCGATGAGATCTCCTGAAGAGGAGGAAGAAGTGGTTGCATAAGCGACGGATGAATAATAGATGGTTGATCCCGAACTGTTAACAGCCTGAACTTTGTAGTAATAGGTAATTCCGGTGGAAAGGCCAGTATCTGCGTAGGTATTGGATGAAGTTGTTGTAACCGTCGTATAGGTACCGGAATACGAAGTGGACCTGGAAAGGATATAATAAGATGCACCACTGACAGCGGGCCAGGTTAAGTAGATTTGAGATGAACCTGTAGCCGTGGCAGTGAGGTCGCTTGAAGAAGACGAAGAAGCCGTGGCACTGGCGATGGATGAATAATAAATATAGGAACCTGAACTGTTGATAGCCTCAACTTTATAGTAATAAGTAGTACCCGAAGACAGTCCACTGTCGGTATAACCGGTCGATGTGGTTGTATTAATGATAGAGTACGAGCCGGAATAAGACGTTGATCTCGAAAGGATATAATATGACGCTCCGCTTATAGCAGGCCAAGCTAAATATATTTGATTTGTACTCATGGCCGTAGCAGTAAGATCACTTAAAGAAGAGGAGTAAGTTGTAGCGTACGCTACAGAGGATAAAGCGCTAGAACCGTCACTATTAACGGCTATAACTTTATAGTAATAAGTGGTGTTTGAGGAAAGACCTGCATCAATATGCCCTAGTGCTGATTCGGATCCAATGTAGGAATAGGATCCGTCATAGGAAGTACACCGGTAGATATTATAGGAAGTTGCACCGCTGGCATAATCCCAGGTCAAGCCAATCTGGTTGTAAGTTCTGGCAGTGGCAGTTAACCCGGTTGGAGTTGAAGGAACTGCCGCGAATATTTCTTTGGGAAATATGAAGAACGAAAGTAATAAACATAGGAATATGGTTATTATCCTTTGATTCAGATTTCTCATACTTTTCCCTTCCTTAATTATTAATGGTTATACTATGCTTTTATTGTACTAAATTATGGCAAATTAATCTGAAAATTTACTTAATTTTTTATGAAAATCTGCTGAATTTTTAGCAAATTTTGCATGAGTATTTGCGGAATGCTTGCCGGTTACTTTTGCCCTGGGGAAGACAACATGCTATAATTATTTACCAAAGTTGCCAAGGAGGAATTATCCAGGAATGATACATAAAAACAATGAATGGGTTCGGAGAAGGCTCGACCGCATCCTCCCCAAGGTAATGAAACCCGGCCGCTATGTAGGCGGGGAATGGAACATGATACGCAAGGAATGGAACGGGACAGACGTACGCACAGTGTTTATATTCCCTGATGTCTATGAAGTGGGTATGTCCAACTTGGCTCTGCGCATACTGTACGGGCTGATCAATTCTTATGAAGGGTTCTTGTGTGAAAGAGCTTTTGCTCCTTGGCCCGATATGGAAGAAAAAATGAAAGAGGAAGGTATTCCTCTTTATTCTCTGGAATCTTTTCATCCTTTGAAAGATTTTGATGTGATCGCCTTTACACTGCAGTATGAACTGAGTTATACCAATATTTTGAATATCCTCAAGCTAAGTGAAATACCGCTACGATCTCTGGACAGGTTAGGGGAAGCCTGTCAGGGACAGGATTTCCCATTCGTTATTGCAGGAGGGCCTTGTGCCTATAATCCGGAACCGATTGCTCCTTTTATAGACTTGTTCCTCATCGGAGAGGGGGAAGAACAATTTCCTGCAGCCCTTCGTGTTATCCGGGAAAGCAAAAAGAATGGAAAGTCTAAAATGGAAACTCTCCGGGAACTGTCCAAACTACAGGGAATTTATGTACCCATGTTTTATGACGTTGAATATAATCAGGACGGAACCATACAGGAACTTAAAGTGAAGGAAGGTATGCCGCCCCGCATAAAAAAGACGGTAATGAAAGATTTTAGTTCAGCTTATTTTCCGGAAAAGGTTATTGTTCCTTACACGGAGGCTGTTCATGACCGGGTAATGCTGGAGGTTATGCGGGGTTGTACGAGAGGCTGCCGCTTCTGCCAGGCCGGAATGATTTACAGACCTTTGCGGGAACGTTCACCGGAAACGCTCGTTAAACAAGCTGAGAAATCCATTGAGGCTACCGGGTACGAGGAAATCTCTTTAGTATCCTTATCAACGAGTGACTATACCTGCGTAAACAGGGTTTTAGAAGATTTAATGGCTAAAATGCAGGAAAAAGGCGTGAGTGTTTCACTGCCTTCCCTCCGTTTGGATTCTTTTGATGTGAAAATTGCCGAGCAGGTTCAAAAGGTAAGAAAATCCGGACTGACATTTGCCCCTGAGGCCGGAACTCAGCGGCTGCGGGATGTAATAAATAAAGGTGTTACCGAGGATGATCTTCTCAACACTGCGGAAGCTGCATTCCGGGCCGGATGGAGCAATATTAAACTTTATTATATGATCGGTTTGCCGACGGAAACCTATGAAGACCTGGACGGAATTGTTGAGCAAGCACGGAAGGTATTGGATGTTTCGCGCAAAGCCGGAAGAAGAGGAGCAAAAGTTACCGTATCCGCAAGTTCCTTTGTTCCGAAAGCGCATACTCCTTTTCAGTGGGAAAGTCAGGATTTGATTGAAATATTAAAAGAAAAACAAGTTTATTTAAAAAAGAAATTAAAAGATCATAGAATTAAATTTATTTATCATGATGTTGGGACCAGCTTTATTGAAGCGGTCCTTGCCAGAGGGGACCGCCGGCTGGCCGGGCTTTTGGAATGGGCCGTTGAGTCCGGATGCAAATTTGACGGTTGGTCTGAATTCTTCAGGTTTTCCTTATGGCAGCAGGGAATGGCAGAAATGGGGATTAATCCTCACTTTTATGCAAACCGGAAATATGATAAAGATGAGATTCTTCCTTGGGATCATCTGAGCACCGGTGTGAACAAGACATATTTATGGAATGAATACCAAAAGGCGCTCGCGGAGGAAAAAACCCCTGACTGCCGGGGAAAATGCGGACAGTGCGGAGTGTGTCCGGATATCGCCAAGCCGGTTAAATTCAAACAGATGAATTAGGGTGCTATCCTTGGCAACAAATGGTCTGGGCGATTCCAATAAAGTATTCTGACTCACGGATGATATGTTTAATCACCGCTACAGCAACAGGATTTTTTTTAACTGAATGGCTTAAACTTAACATTTCAAACAGAAATTTGATAAAGCGTCCGCTTTGTTCAAGACTAAAACTAATCAGTCTTAAAACTTCATCTGCGACCACCGGGGGCGCCACATTTCCTGATCGTACTACTGTCTCTGTTAATTGTACTGCCTGACTGTGTGTTTTTGTTAAGACGGACTCCCATTCTTTCAGTTCTTGAACAAATTTTCTTTCCAAATCGGGAACAATTTCCCGGATGACGATGGTGTGTTCGTATTCCTGGTGTTTCCAGAAAGTTGCCTCATCCAGGAGCCTTAGGGGCATCTGTTCACCATAAGAAAACTGCATATGTTTTTTCCTCCTTGAGCTGATGAATACTCTTCGCTTATCTACAAGATATTTATTCAAAACACAACGAATCATGCTTATCTCATTTTTGGATTTTAAGACCATGTAATAAAGTTTTAGAAAGAGGCGTTTGTTCTGAAAACGAGAATAGCCTATACCAAAAAAAAAGAAGCGAGATACATAGCTCACCTCGATCTAACCAGAGTGTTTGACAGGGCATTGAGACGCTCAAAAATTGAGGTAGCTTTTTCAGAAGGGTTTAATCCTCATCCCAAGATTTCTTTTGGTCCCCCGCTGCCGGTTGGGGTCGAGGGGCAACGGGAATTCGTAGATATTGATTTGAAGCTGCCGTCGGATAATCCCGAAGCAGTATTTCTCAAAGAAACGGTAAATCAATTGCAACGGCAGCTTCCTGAGGGGATTGAATTAATCGATTGCGGAGTTCGTCCCCAAGGTGATAAGGCTTTAATGGCCGTGATCAACCTGGCTCGCTACAGAACCCGGGTTCCTTTTCTTTCTTCTATAGGGATTGAACAAATTCTGGAGGGCTGCAGGAACTGGCTGTCTAAAGAAGAAGTGATCGGGGTCCGCTTCCAAAAAGGGAAAAGGACAGAAAGGAATATTCGTCCTTTCGTAAGCCGGATCAATGTGCTTTCTCAAGAAGAATCCCGAAAAGAAACGCAAGATACCGATCAAATAGGTAATAACGAAGTGACTATGATTTTTGATATTGTGACAGGCAACTCAGGATCTGTCCGGCCCATAGAAGTATTAGAGAGTCTTAAAGACTTGGAGGAACTTCCGGTAGACCTTCCGGGAGTATACACCGTACGGGAAGGACTCTACATTGAACAGCCTGACGGCACGCTCTTGGATCCGATTGAGGTTTTAAATCTGTAGGAAAGCTGGGGAAGCGGGTTTGAAACAAATTGTTATTACCTCGAAAAACAACCAAATAAGGGCTGCTGTCCTTGATGACGAAAAGTTGATCGAGGTATTGGATGATACCGCCATAGAATCACGTTTGGCGGGAAGCATCTATAAAGGGAAAGTCAATAACATTGTTCCCGGCATTCAAGCTGCTTTCGTGGATATCGGATTAGGTAAAAATGCTTTTCTTTATGTTGGAGATGTTGTTCCGGCTGATTATATTGGGGATGAAAAAATAATTCCTGCCACGATGCCCTCTATAGAAAATTTCCTAAGAGAAGGGCAGGAAATTATCGTCCAGATTGTAAGAGAACCTGTTGGGAGTAAAGGGGCCAGGGTTACAACAAATCTTTCTCTTGCGGGCCGGTATGTTGTTTTGCTTCCCGGGGTGGAAGGATATTTGGGCGTTTCAAGAAAAATAAAAAATCAGCTTGAAAGACAACGATTGCAGATTATGGGCGAAAAAGCAAAACCTTCGGGTGCAGGTCTCATTATTCGTACCCTGGCAGAGGGGGTTTCGGATAAGGAGTTTTTTGAAGACGTAGAGAGATTGCTATTTCTCCAGCAAGAAATCTTTAAAAAAATTGAAAATAAAACAATACGAGGTCTCTTATACAGCGGCAGTGATCCCTTTTCCCGTCTTTTGAGGGAAACAATTGATGATCAAGTGGATAAGATTGTTATCGATGATGATGATTTAGCAGAAATATTACGGGATAAACTGAGAGAAGTAGGATGTTCGGCTGCAAACAGAGTTTGGACTGATTTAAAAGGATCACTTTTCGAGCGATATGGAATTGACGTCGGAATCAGGAATGCTTTACAGCCAAAGGTTCAGCTCGCAAGCGGAGGATATCTCGTGATAGAACAGACCGAAGCCTTGACAGCCATTGATGTGAATTCCGGGAAATATACCGGAAAGACTTCCCTGGAAGAAACACTTCTAAATCTAAACCTTGAAGCTGCAGAAGAGATCTCCCGGCAAATAAGACTTCGTAACCTAAGCGGAATTATCATTATTGATTTTATTGACTTGGATAAAACAGAAGACTGGCAAACACTATTAGGCTGTTTAGAAAAACATTTTCAATTAGATAAGGTCAAATGTAAAGTAATGGGACTTACAAAATTAGGCCTGGTGGAAGTCACGCGCAAGAAAGAAGGCCAGACTTTAGCGGCCCGTTACACTGCAGCATGTCCAAAATGCTCCGGAAAGGGATGGGTCACCAAATTATAGTCAATTTTATATATTGTTGACGAAAGGTTGCAATAATGCTAAAATATTTAAACGTGGTGACTTCTTGCCACAACCGCGCTAACAAGGTGTAAAACTGGTTTTAAACAAAACCGACCTCTATGGGCGAGTCTGGGTATGGGAGGTGTAAAAGAATATGTATGCAGTGATTGAAACCGGTGGTAAACAGTATAGAGTCCAGGAAGGCGATGTGATTAATGTCGAAAAACTTTCGGTAATTGAAGGGCAAACCCTGGATATTAACAAGGTACTGCTTATTGAGAAAAACGGAACCGTTACGGTTGGGACTCCAGTTGTGGAGGGAGCTACGGTTGTTGTCAAGGTTATAGAACATGGCAAAGCTGATAAAGTGATTGCTTTCCGCTATAAATCCAAAAAACATGTCCGTGTCAAAAAAGGCCATCGTCAGCCTTATACCAAACTGTCTATTGAAACGATTAAAGCGTAAATTCCTTTTTCTTTAAATATTATCATGTCTTCCATTCGAGGAGGTGAACTTTCATGGCTCATAAAAAAGGTGTAGGTAGTACCCGAAACGGTAGAGATAGTCAAGCGCAGAGACTTGGAGTCAAACGAGCCGATGGACAGTTTGTCACGGCCGGAAATATTTTAGTCCGTCAACGCGGAACCAAAATCCATCCGGGCAATAACTGTGGTATTGGCAGTGATGATACATTATTTGCTCTGATCGACGGTTATGTTAAATTTGAACGTAAAGATAAATTCCGTAAACAGGTCAGTGTTTACTCTCAAAATAGTGTGGCTCAGGCCCAATAACTCAAGCAAGCTTCATACCCCTGGGTTAACCCAGGGGTTTGCTGTCTTTGAAGCAATTTAAGGGAGGAAAAATGTCTCAGTTAGATAAAACCCTGCTGTTTGAACAATTGGAAACCTATCAGATTCAGCGTCATGATTTTCTTAATAATTTCCAGGTTATCCGGGGATATTTACAGTTAAACATGCCGGACCGGGCTCTGGCGTACATAGATGAAGCGATTGCAGGATTATTGCCCCAACAGGAGATCTACAAAGTTGGCCAGAAAAGTCTTCTGGCAATACTCATGGGTTTGTATATTGGGGTGAGATTAAAAGGTGTGGAAATGATGGTCAGTTTTCCGCCGGAAATGAAAAAAGAAGAGTTCTGGCTGGAAAGATGGCAGGAAGAATATGCTTTGCAGTTTTATGGTTACACTAAGGAATGTATCAGCCTGATTCCGGAAGATAGGAATCCTGAAGATTTATTTGCTGAAATACATTTGACTGCACTTACTGACGGTTTTGCCTGTGAGTTTTTGCTTCTGGATCAGAGGCAGCCATATCTTGAAAGAAAATTTTCCACAAAATAAGAAGATTGTCCGTGTAAGGTTAAAAGTAGGGCCTAGTTTGAACAAAGGGGTTTAGCAACAATGTTTTATGATCGGACAAAAATTTACGTAAAAGCCGGCGATGGTGGAGCAGGAGCAGTATCTTTCCGCAGAGAAAAATATGTTCCACTTGGGGGACCTAACGGAGGGGACGGCGGCCGCGGCGGGAACATAATCCTGGAGGCGGATGAAGGCTTAAGAACCCTTGTGGATTTTCGATATAAAAGGCACTATAAAGCCGATCGGGGTGAACACGGAGAAGGGAAAGACATGCATGGCAAAAGTGCGGAGGACCTGATCCTCCGGGTACCCGCCGGCACAATGATTAAGGATGAAGCTACGGGGGAGATCCTTGCAGATCTGACCAGGCACGGGCAGCGGGTAACCATAGCAAAAGGCGGGCGGGGAGGCCGGGGTAACGCCAGGTTTATGAGCAATACCAATAAGGCCCCGACGGTAGCCGAAAGAGGGGAACCCGGCGAAGAACACTGGCTGCTGCTGGAACTAAAACTATTAGCAGACGTTGGTTTGGTTGGCTTTCCCAATGTAGGGAAATCTACGCTTATTTCCAGGGTGTCCGCAGCACGTCCGAAAATTGCAGATTATCATTTCACGACGCTGGTTCCTAATCTCGGAGTGGTTAAAGTTGAGGATGAAAGCTTTGTCATGGCCGACATTCCCGGAATAATTGAAGGTGCTCATACAGGGGCAGGACTAGGGCATGAGTTTTTACGTCATATTGAACGTACCAGATTATTGCTTCATATCCTTGATATCGGAGGAACAGAGGGACGGGATCCTATTCGCGATTTTGAAATTATTAATAGGGAATTACAGCAGTATAGTCCTGCTTTAGCCGAAAGACCAATGATTGTTGTACCGAATAAAATGGATGTGAGCGGTGCTGAAGAAAATCTTACCAGGCTTAAACAGTTTTTGCAGGGACAATATGAAATTTTCCCTATTTCTGCGGTTACCGGAGAAGGAGTTCAGGAACTCCTTCACAAAGTGATCCAGGTACTCCCCCAATTGCATCCTATTGAATTTTCTGCAAATCCGGATGAACATCGGACAATCCAGGCTAAAAATGAGGAGCGCTTTCGGATTGATCGTCAGGATACAATGTATGTAATAAAAGGGAAAGAAATTGAAAGACATGCGGCTATGGCCTATCTGGATACCGATGACGGGATTATGCGCTTTCAAAATATATTAAAAGTCATGGGTGTTGATGACGCTCTCCGGGAGGAAGGAATAAAAGCAGGCGATAAAGTCATGATCGGGAATTTGGAGTTAGAATGGTCAGAAGGAGGGCAATAATTTGCTGACCGGTAAACAAAAAAGATATTTAAGGTCGTTGGGGAATGAGATGGAACCGATTCTGTTTGTGGGAAAAGAAGAAATCACTGAAAATGTGATTAAGCAGGCAAATAATGCACTTGAAGCGAGAGAACTGATTAAAGGAAGAGTACTGCAGAATTGTGCAGATGTTCCCCAAAACATAGCGATGGAATTGGCCGGCGCGGCTAAAGCTGAACTTGTTCAGGTTATTGGACGCAACTTCCTTCTTTATCGCATGTCCGAGGAAAAGACGAGAATCATTTTGCCTGAATAAATAGTTTTCTGTTTCATGGAATCAAGATTTACAGATATAACCGGGGAGAATAAGGATGGAAGCCAATGTTCGTGAATCAATCGCAGGTGGGTTAAAACTTGGTATCATGGGAGGAACCTTTGACCCGATCCATTATGGGCATCTGGTTGCCGCAGAGACAGCAAGGGTTGAACTCGGCCTTGATCATGTCCTATTTATCCCAACCGGTATTCCTCCTCATAAAACAGATCGGTTGATAACCGAAGCCAATCTGCGCTTTGAAATGGTTGAAATGTCTATTCGCAGTAATCAAAATTTTAAAGTATCCCGTATGGAAATTGAAAGGAATGGTCCGACCTATACCATTGATACATTACGGATATTGAAAGATATGTTTCCCAATCAGGAACTTTACTTCATAACAGGGACAGATGCTTTAAAGGAACTGCTTACCTGGAGGGAACCGGAGGAAATAATCCGGCTGTCAAGAATAGTAGGAGCATCCAGGCCGGGTTATGACTCTCATAGTGAACTGGGCAAAATTTTTCAAAAATTTCCTTTTATGAAGGATCGGATTTCCCGGTTGGAGGTTCCTGCGTTGGCGATATCTTCTACGGATATTAGGGCAAGGGTTCAAAACCAAAAGTCTATCCGTTATCTTTTGCCCGATGAAGTCCGTCTCTTTATCAAGAAAAACAATCTCTACCAAACAAATAAAAATTGACTTCCGGCTGCATTGTATACTATAGTATAAGTTGCTTATACTATTATCAAAATTATTTTAGAGGTGAATCAGATGACAAAAACTCTGTATGTAGGCAATCTTCCCTGGAGCACTTCTTCAGAGGAACTGACCGAGTTTTTTTCTCGGTACGGTAATGTGGTTGGCAGCAGAATTATTACCGACAGAGAAACAGGTCGTTCAAGGGGTTTTGGCTTTGTAGAAGTCGCTGCGGATGATGCTGCCCGACTTGCCGAGGAACTTAATGGCAGTGATTTTAATGGCCGTTCACTGACAGTTAACGAAGCTAGACCTCGCCAAACTGTCTAAGCGTTTTGGTTAGGGGTTTTTCTTAAGATAAACATCCCTGAGCCCGGCGAATACGGTACAATAGTGTGCCGTATTCTTCTTATTATCATTTTTATCTCACTCGGAACAGAGGTGGAAATCATGGCATACTCCCTTGGGCAATTTCGCCTTCAGGCAGCAAAAAGTCTGGAGTTTGAAAGATTCCAGCATACTATCGGAGTGGAAGTACTCGCTTGTGATCTCGCCAAGAAATATCAAATCAATGCTGAAGCAGCTTCGTTGGCTGCCCTTACTCATGACATGGCAAAAGCCTATTCAATTCAGGAACAAATTGAGAAAGCAAAAGAATGGAACCTGATCCACTATCCTGAGGATTTGCAGTGTCCTCAGGTAATCCATGGAAGAGTTGCAGCATACATGCTGCAAAATGAATATGGAATTAATGATCAGGATATTCTCAATGCGGTAGCCAATCATACCTTGGGAAGACCGGGAATGTCACCTTTGGAAATGCTGATATACAGCGCAGACCTTACGGAACCCTCAAGGTGTTTTCATGGAGTAGACAAGCTGCGTGAGAAGTTGTATGATGACCTTAAAGAGGGAACCTTGGCTTGTGTCGAGCATACGATAAATTACCTTACCCAAAGTGCAAAGGTTATCCACCCTCTAACCCTGCTTACGTATGAAAGCTTAAAGAAAAATGAAAATGATTAATAAAGGAGGCTCCAATTTGGTACTTGGTCATAACCTGTTGAGTAAAGTGGTTGATTATATTGATGACAAAAAAGGAAATAAAATAACCATTTTGGAACTCAAAGGAATCTCTATTATCGCGGATTATTTTATTATTGCTACTGGAAACACGACAACACAAACAAAAGCGATTACTGATTATTTGCTGGAAAAATTACCGGAACTGGGAGTGCCGATTTTAAGAAAAGAAGGACTGCCGGAAGCTAACTGGGTATTAGTAGACTGTGGTGATCTCGTGATTCATATCATGACACCGGAAACCAGGGAATTCTATAGTCTGGAAAGGCTATGGGGAGATGCCCGTGAAGTGGTATTGTAAACCTTGACTTAAGCTAAGGTTTCTATATAAAATAAGATTTGTATTTTGTATAATTAATAAGCACTGAAGGAAAGAAGTACCTGCTGGAACTTGAATCAGAGAGGCAGCGGTTGGTGTAAGCTGTTTTCAAGGAGAGTTGGGAACTCAATTCCTGAGCTGTGTCCAGGTAGCAGCGGACACCGGTGTGAACCGTTATAATCTTTGAGCGCAATGAATTAGGGTGGTACCGCGGGAGAAGGCTCTCGTCCCTTGGGGATGGGAGTTTTTGTGCATTCTTACCATAACTATTAAAAAGGAATTCTTATTTTAGATTTGAACAAAAGGGAAAGAATAGGGACTGGGAGGTCGGATAAAATGCAGGAAAGATACCTTTTTAATGAAATCGAATCCAAATGGCAGAAAAGCTGGTTTGAACACAAGGCCGGTAAAACGGATGATGACCCCAATAAGGGGAAATTTTATGCCTTGGCGATGTTTCCTTATCCATCCGGAAATCTGCATATGGGTCATGTTCGCAATTATTCTATTGTTGATGTAATAGCGAGATTCAAAAGAATGCAGGGCTATAATGTTCTTCATCCGATTGGCTGGGATGCCTTTGGTCTTCCGGCTGAAAATGCTGCTATCAAAAATCAGACTCCGCCGGCGGAATGGACTTGGAAGAATATTGCCAACATGAAACGGCAATTGCAGGAAATGGGTATCTCTTATGATTGGGACAGGGAAGTAGCTACCTGTCATCCCGATTATTATCGCTGGACCCAGTGGATTTTTCTTCAGTTTTACAAAAACGGTCTTGTTTATAAGAAAAAGGCCGCTGTAAACTGGTGCCCGTCCTGTGCTACGGTTCTGGCCAATGAACAGGTCGTGGAAGGGGCCTGCGAACGGTGTGATACCCCCGTTACAAAGAAGGACCTGGAGCAATGGTTTTTCAAAATAACCGATTATTCCGAGCAGCTTCTTAATGATCTGGAAAAACTGACCGGATGGCCGGAAAAAGTGAAGACGATGCAGCGCAACTGGATCGGTCGTTCTGAAGGGGTTGAGGCCAAATTTAAGGTGGTTGGCACAACAGATATGATTACGGTATTTACCACCAGGGTGGATACTATTTTCGGAGTCAGTTATGTTGTTTTGGCCCCGGAACATCCCCTTGTCACCGAATTGGTTAAAGGAACAGAATATGAGGGCGATGTAAATGCATTTATCGAGAAGATGAAAGGTCTCAATGAAATTGCCCGAACTTCAACCGAAGCAGAAAAAGAGGGAATGTTTATTGGCCATCATTGCATCAATCCTTTAAGCGGAGAACTTGTTCCTATTTGGATTGCTAACTATGTTCTCCTGGAATATGGTACGGGAGCCGTCATGGGGGTTCCCGGACATGATGAAAGAGATTTTGAATTCGCTAAAAAGTATAATCTTCCGATTACCAGAGTTATTCTCGATCCGAAAATGTCTGTGGAAGACAAAGACCTTCCGTTGGAAGCAGCCTACACAGAGGACGGAATGATGGTAAATTCCGCCGATTTTGATGGAACGGACAACACGACTGCCTGGGACAGGATGGCAGGAAAACTTGAAAAATTCCAATTAGGTGAACGAAAGATTAACTATAGGCTGAGGGATTGGCTCATATCCCGGCAGCGGTATTGGGGAGCCCCGATCCCTATGATTTATTGCGATTCCTGCGGAACGGTCCCGGTTCCGGATGATCAGCTGCCTGTGCAGCTTCCTGCCGACGTGGTTTTTAAAGCGGGAGAAAATCCCCTAACCACTTCCCAGACGTTTGTCAATGCGACCTGCCCCAAATGCGGGGGAAAGGCTCGCAGGGAGACAGATACCATGGATACGTTCATGTGTTCATCCTGGTATTATTTACGATATTGTGATCCCCGGAATACGTCGAAAGCCTTTGACGAGAAAACTACGGCCAAATGGATGAATGTGGACCAGTATGTGGGTGGGGTAGAACATGCTATCCTCCACCTGCTGTATTCCCGCTTCTTTACCAAGGCACTCCGGGATTTCGGCTATCTGGATGTGGATGAACCTTTTGCCAATCTCCTGACTCAGGGGATGGTTTGTATGGATGGGTCCAAGATGTCCAAGTCCAAAGGAAATGTGGTCAGTCCTGAAGAAATTATTGGCAAATATGGGGCCGACACCGCCAGAATGTTTATTCTTTTTGCTGCACCGCCTGAGCGTGATCTGGAGTGGAGTGACCAGGGAGTGGAAGGCTGTTACCGTTTCCTGAACCGGGTCTGGCGTTTGGTTGCTCAATATGAGGAATCGTTCAAAACAGAAGAAAACGGAAATAAAAGCCTATCCCCGGAAAAACTTAGTGCTGAAGCCAAAAAGATGCGTTTTCATATTCATACCTCCATTAAACGGGTAACCAACGATGTAGGGACAAGATTCAACTTTAATACGGCAATCAGCTCTATTATGGAGTTGGTCAATGCCCTTTATCTCTATAAAGAGCAAAAAGATGTCAACCCTTGCGTTGCCAGGGAGGGGATTGAAACGGTTCTTAAACTTTTAGCTCCGTTTGCCCCTCATATTACCGAAGAACTATGGAGTCAGATCGGATATACTGAGAGTATTCACAAACAAACATGGCCTTGCCTGGATGAAAGTGCACTGGTTGAAGAAGAAATCACAATTATCCTTCAAGTCAACGGCAAGGTACGTGATAAGGTTCAGGTCCCGGCGCAAATAGCTGAAGAAGAACTGGAGAAACTTCTTCTTGCTTCCGATAAAGTCAAACAATATCTGGAAGGAAAAACCGTGGTCAAGGTGATTACGGTTCCGGGTAAACTGGTTAATATTGTGGTTAGGTAGTTTCAAAAAAATTTAGCGTCTGTAAATTTGAGGGTAAAAATCAATTATTAAGGGAATAGACCGTTAGTAAAGCCGTTGATCAAAGTCAGCGGCTTTTTGGTTGTACGAACTCTTTACTGATGGTTGACAAAAGGATGTAATAGTGGCATGCCAGGGGAAAAATGAACTCGCTGCATATTACGAGGGGACGAAGTTTTTAAAAGAAGCTCAGGGTTGAATTGTACGGCCTTAAGCAAACAATTGTCCCAGGGGAACCGCCAACCCTTCGAAAAAGGGAGATTGTGCGGTCTCTGCACCTTGATATACACGGTATTCCTTGATGTCTTGATTTTCAAAGCTGTATAGATAAATTTCTTTGCGCAATGGGTTGATTATCCAGTATTCTTTGATACCGGCATGAAGATATAGACTAAGCTTTTTCAGCATATCTTTCTTTTGAGTTGATTCGGATAGTACTTCCAGCACCAGGGTGGGTGTACCGGTATACCTGCCCCTTTCATTTATGTTCTCCGTATCACAAATCACAATGATGTCAGGCTGTACCACGTTCTTTTTTTCATCAATGACCAAAGTGACATCAAAGGGTGATGTAAGCGGGCGGCATGGTTTGCCTTTAAAGTAATTGTACATAATATTGACAATCTCCATAATAATGCTTTGGTGATCATAGGAGGGGGAAGCTAACAGGTATACCTCCCCATCGATATACTCGTAGCGGTTTTCGCTAGCCTCGCTGAGCTTCAAAAAATCCTCATAAGTTATTTTTTCTTTATCCCAGATATAGGGTTCGGCCTTTTCGGCAATGATCGAAGAACTTTCTCCCGGTTCCACATAGCGCTTTATGACCACCGTTTTTTTCCCGTTTTTTGTAATGATAACGTCTTCGAACCAAGCAAGTTTCAGGTAGCGGCCAAAATTATTCTGCGCCTCAGTCGATGTTATTTCCATCATACTCCCCCCATATTACTACAATAAAATTAGCTAAAATAAATTATTAGCTAATTTTATTGTAGTAATCCTTTATTCAAATGTCAAATGTAGAAACAAATTATCTATAGTTAATACAAAGAAGAGATCCTATAAGCATCCTTTTAGTAAAATCGCTCCGCTCATCTGTTCCACAAGCTTTAATTCAAACTCTTTTGCTTTCTTTATTTCAATCCTGGAGGGATTTCCGCAATAACCTAATGGAAAAGCTTTTTTCACTTCATCCCAGCCTTTAGACCAAACAACTGCTTCATCAAGTGTTGTTTGGGTTGACTGAAGATGTTTTGCCAATTCGGTATTGACGTGCTCCGGAAAAACGGCGGACATCCAGCTGGTTTCAAATGTACCGGCATGGAGGTCGACATATAGGGAAGGAGAGGTAAAAGCCGGCATATTGTAAGCGATCACAAAATTTTCTGCCTCGGCCAAGTTATATTGAGACAAACTTTGATTGGGTACCAGGAAAAAAACGTTAGCTCTGTCATTACGCGCTTGTCTGACGGCCTGGATAATCGAGTTATTGTGATGAGGATCTCCATGAATGCTGACGAGAATGACACTGCCGAACCCCCAGCGCAAAAGATCTGAAAGAATATCAAGCAGCAAGTTCACCATGGTCTGCGATTTTAGGTTGAATGAACCGGGAAAAGAACCTGTTGAATAATTCTTTCCCCAAAAGAGTGGGGGAGCAATCACACAGTGTTTTTCCCGCTGCCAAAGGTACTCCCGCAGTTTAAGGCAGAGGTGATTGGTCAGGTAAGTATTGGTAGCAACAGGGAGATGGGGGCCGTACTCTTCAATGGCGGAAATGGGAAATAGTACTGCTGCCCCTCCTATAGCGGATTGTTCAATTTCCTTGTATGTCATATCCGTCATGAAACCGGTTACAGGAGGGCTTTGTTTTTTATTCCCTTTGACCAAAGGGAATAAGTTTCTGAACATTTTTTTGTCCTCCGTTTCTTTTTATCATTGGTTATGTTCGCAAGTAATCTGCTGGTTTAATGTATGTCGGCAGAATGAAAAATGTTTAAGGAGAAGTCAAGCGGGGAACTTATCCGGTAAGGTAGGTTCCCCGTCTTTTTACAACCAATTGCGCTTTCAAAATCGTTCAATGGCTTTTTAACTTTTTGATTTGCTGGTTAAGATTTTCTGTCAAAGATTTAAAGATAGTCCGGGTTTATAAGAAAAATGAAAGAATTTACGACTAAAGTTTATGCTGCTTAATAATAAGGATAAGGATAGCCATAAGGGTAAGGACCATAAGCATATCTGGCACCGGCTCCGTATCCGAGACCGAAAGCAAATGGAACTGTGAGTGCTAACGCGGCAATGGCCAGGAATGGAAGGAAGAGAAAACCGGGATTGTCGGAATGGAATAAAATACCGTCATGACGGACTTCTACAATTTCTCCATGATAAGTTTTACCATTATAGAGATTGACGGTAGCTCTTCTTCCAACATAAGGAGCCATTGCAGCATAATTCAACTGGGTATTTTTGAATAATGTCATGAACCTGGAGTACCTCCTTTTTGAAATATTACCTGATAAAAACAGGCTAGTATAATGTATGCATTTGGAATAAAAAGGTAATTGCTTTCTTCATCATTAATGACTGACTGGAAATTAATATTTGAGAAAAGGATTTTGCCATAATTTGGAGAATAATAACAAAATATACAATAAATTACAGAAACATCTTTGGGGAGTAAAAAAGGTGGATAGAAAATTAAAGTATCTATGGTGGGGAGTTTTGGGGGCTCTTGTGCTTGCAGCCGGAATAAAATTTTTATTGCCTGTAAAATCGCCAGTTACAATAGAAGAAGCTCAAGGAGATAGGGAAATTGTAGTATACGTTACCGGTGCTGTAAATTATTCAGGCCTTATCCATTTACCGCTTGATTCCAGACTGGAGGATGCTTTAAAGAAAGCTGGTTTGCGGACAGACGCGGATATTGAAGCCCTCAATCCGGCTCAGAAACTGAAAGATGGTCAGAAGATTATTGTTCCGTCTAAACTGCCGGCGGAGAACGGACAGACAGGAAGCACAGGTTCTGCAAGTCCAAGTTCTGCAAGCTTAAGTTCCGCAGGCGTCAACTCTTCGAGGGTGAATATTAATACTGCCGGTGCGGGAGAATTAGATTCTATCCCCGGGATTGGTCCGGCGATCGCACAAAGAATCATTGATTATCGTATGAAAAACGGTTTATTCTCGAGTCCCGAAGAAATTCAAAATGTATCGGGAATCGGCCCCAAAACCTATGAAAAGATGGCTCCTTATATTACGGTAGGTCATTAGTCTTTTTCAGAAGGAGAACAAGCGGGTTATCATGAAGGATCAATTCATGCGGCATGCTGCAGCTATACTCTTGGGCGGGTTTATTGCCGTTCAGATAAAACAGGAAGTCAGGATTTGGATTCTGGCTTTTTTTGTATTGCTGCTTATACGTGTATTCTATTGGAAACCTGCAGACTTCTGGGGAAGGATGAATAAGCCGGAGATCTTTTTGCTTTCAGCCGCAATCCTGATTGGTTTCTTTTATGGAATGACTGCGGAAAGAATTATTGCCGGTCCCCTCATCATTCAGGAAACCGTATTGCAAGGAAAAATTGAGGACTGGTCGATAGATCATACCGTCGCAAAAGGAATAATTCTCTTACAAAATGATAAGCAAATTCATAAAGGATTGGGCGAAAGATATTCCATTCGTGTTTATACCGACAGCAGGGGTACTTTTGGACAAGGCTGGGAAGTTGTTAAGCCGGGGGACAGGATAAGATTCGCAGGAAGACTGGAGCAGCCCAAAGGACCGGGAACCGCGGGTGAATTTGATGTGCCTTTATACAATGCTGTAAGGGGCTTAAGTGGATTGGTCACGGCAAAAAGCGAGGTAACCGTATTGGAAAAGGGAGAGCCCGGTATCTCATGGAGGATAAGAGAGAAGGTCGGCAGTGTCTTAAAAGCAAACTGGCCGGATCAGGCAGGAATTATGCAAGGGATACTGTTTGGCGATTCCAGCCGGATCCCGTCCCAGTCTCTTGAAATGTATAAAGCATCAGGAGTAATGCACGTTTTTGCTGCATCGGGATCAAATGTTGCATTTGTTATTCTCTTATTCTGGGGAATCTTCTTTTTCCTGCCGCAAAAATTGAGAATTGCAGCCACTGTTGGAATGGTCGTTCTTTATGCGGCATTATGCCAGGGAAATCCCCCTATACTTCGAGCATCCATTCTTGGGATAGCTGTGCTTATCGGGAGGATAGGCAAGGGAAAAATGTCTTCATTGCGGTGGCTGATGTTTGCCGCGCTTTCTCTTTTTGTTATGAAGCCGTTATATCTTAAGGATATCAGTTTTCTCTTATCCTTTGCTGCAACCTGGGGAATGATTGTACTTTCTCCCCGCTTGGAAAAAGTCAAAGGAATTAATAAACTTCCAGGACCGCTTAGGTTCTCGGTCGCTGTCTCACTGAGCGCTCAGATTGCGGCCTTACCTATTTTAATCGAGGTGTTTCATAAAATTTCGCTGGTAGGTTTTATAGCCAATATATTTATACTTTTTATTTTAGGGGCTGTATTGCAATTCGGGTTAATTGGAACTGTCCTTATCATGTTCCCGTTTTTTCCCTGCGTTTTTTTTCAAGCGGGTGTCTGGCTGCTTTATTTTACAGATACCGTTTTAGGATGGCTTGCTGCATTTCCTTTCTCTTATTATTGGGTATTAAGTCCAGGCCAATTATTTTGGCTGCTATGGTACTGTTCCTTGGGGGTATGGCTTTTTGGCAAGGATAAGGTGTGGTTTATACTTAGGGTACAATTGAGGAAATTGTCCGGACCGCTCAAACCCATTTTCTTTCTTTTATTTTTCATTTTACTGGTATGGATTTCTTCATCGAAAACAAACGGTATTTCCGTAACCTTTCTGGACGTAGGCCAGGGAGATTGTGTTCTGATTCGGACCGCTCAAGAAAATCTCCTCGTTGACACCGGTCCCAAAAATGACAGATATGATGCAGGGGAGCGTATTATCGTACCCTATCTTATGGAAAAAAGAATTAATGAATTGGATATGGTCTTTATTACCCATGAAGATAGCGATCATATAGGCGGGGCAAAGTACCTGTTTGCCAACATTCCCGTAAAAACAGTGGGAGTGCCCGAAGTTGGGGACAGACTGGGCAATCCGGGGTGGCAGGAAGGAATTCCCCCTGAGTTTCTTGACAATAAGGATAAACTTATGAGGCTACAAGCCGGAGATACCCTGGAGTTTTCTTCCGGTCTGACAATTGAAATATTGGCGCCGGTTTCCGCAACTGGCGGATCAACAGCGGATCCCAATAATAATTCTCTTGTCATGATCCTTCATTATCTCGGGAGCGAGATCCTGCTGACAGGTGATATGGAAAAAGAAGAAATGCAGCAGATTTCGGACAGAGGAGCCAAGTGGAATGCAGATTTTATTAAAGTACCGCATCATGGCGGAAAAGGATCTTTGGAGCCGTCATGGTATGATGAGACCTATCCATTGGCTGTTATTATTTCTGTTGGAAGAAATAGCTTCGGGCATCCGTCCCCTGAAGTACTTGCGTATTGGCAGGAAAGAAACGTTACTATATTCCGTACGGATATCCAAGGAACAATCGAATTAGAGAATGAAGGGCAGGGTTTTCGGATAATTGCCGGCAGAAATCCTGATCCTGATTAGGAAGGTTTTCTTGAATGTATTGATAAGATGGGCTTATGTTGCACAAGAATAAGAATTAATGATAGACTTGAGAATAGTCTTGGAAGTTATTAGGAACTGATAAAATGATGAAAAAGGAGTCTTAGCTTATTATGGAAAAACCGGTTGTCACCATTGAAATGGAAAACGGAGATGTGATCCAGGCTGAACTTTATCCTGAGGTCGCACCCAACACAGTCAATAATTTTATTTACCTTGCCAAAAAAGGTTTCTACGACGGTTTAATTTTCCACCGGGTCATTCCCAACTTCATGATTCAAGGCGGATGCCCTGAAGGTATTGGTGTTGGCGGTCCGGGTTATGCCATTAAAGGGGAATTTTCCGATAACGGGTTTTCGAATGAGCTGAAACATACCCGCGGCGTTATGTCTATGGCACGTTCCAGAATGCCTGATTCCGCAGGATCTCAGTTCTTTATTATGGTCGCGGATTCGCCGCATCTTGATGGGCAGTATGCTGCTTTTGGAAAAGTCCTGCAGGGGATGGAAGCAGTAGATAAAATCATTTCTTCTCCAAGAAATTTTCAGGACCGTCCCAATCAGGATCAGACTATGAAGAGTGTTACAGTGGATACAAAAGGAGTAGAATATGAGGAGCCGGAGAAGCTAAAAAGATAAATTGTTATGAATTTGGGAAAAATTTGGTTTTACGTGAATAAAAAGAGGAAGGTCATGGAAATAATACCAGTGAACATCTCTTTTCTCCTCCTCTTTCTTTCCCCCTTCACATGGTTGAGGGGGACTTTTTTTTTGCTGGATTCCAATTTGCATTCACGAATGGATCATCAAATGAGAAAATGTAAATTGGAATCCGGAGTGGGTGGCAAGTTCTTATTTCTTGCAGCCAATTCGTTGATGCATAGACTTGTTGGCGAGAAGGAACTCTTAAGCTTTTGGCGAAATAAAAAAGAAAACATTAGGTGTGATGAAATGTCTCTGGAAACAGTCAAAAAAGATATACAAAATAACCTGATCTCTCCTGTCTATCTCTGGTACGGGGAGGATCGTTATTCCTTGGCTGAAGCCCTTAAGATTTTAAAAGAAGTCTTTCTAAGGGAAGATCCTTCAGGATGTGGAATTGAAACCTACCTAGGAAAAGAAATTTCACCGGAGGAAGTAGTTGAGGCGTCCAATACGTCATCGTTTTTTTCCCGCAGACTGGTTATCGTGGATGATATTCCTTATTTTAATCAAGGAAAAGGTAATTCCAACAGCGGGGAAACGAATAGAAGGGAAGAAATAGAATCCTCCGAAGGAAGTGAAGGCAGCAATTTAGACCGTCTTATCAATTACTGTCAAAATCCCAATCCTGCTGCTTGCCTGGTACTGATTTCCGAGAAAGCGAACCGGGGCAGAAAACTTTATAAAGAGATTGCCAAAGCTGGAAAAGTACTGGAGTTTACTTATCCCAAAGGGCAAACCGAATGGCTGCATTGGGTTCAAAAAGAAGCAAAAATAAGGGGGAAAATAATAAATGCATCTGCGGCTTCTTTTTTGGTAGAGAGCGCGGGACATCATACCGGTATTCTGAGTCAGGAACTGGATAAGCTGTGCCTGTATGTAGGGGATAAACCAGAGATTAATCAGGATGATATCAGTGCGGTAAGTATTCCCCTTATCGAAACTTCTGTTTTTGCAATGCTCGATGCTATTGCCGCAGGCAATTCGAGTACTGCAATTCATAGACTGACAGAAGTACTAAGCCAGGAATATTTTCTCAAAGTCCATACCATGATCGTCCGTCAAATCCGGCTATTATTGGCCGGCAGTATCTTGAGGCAAAGAGGGGGTACTGTAGAAAAACTCATGGAGATTACTGGAATCAGGTCATCTTTTGAGGCAAACAAAATATTTCGCCAGGCAGCGGGGTTTACCCCGGAGAAATTATGTCTTGCAATGGAAGATTGTTTGAAGACCGAACTATCTTTAAAAAGCAGCGGCGGTAACCCGCATTTGCTTTTGGAAATGATGGTAATTCGGTTCTGTCAAAAATAAATGATATATATCATGCTTCGTTTAAAGGAGACGACCAAACCTTTTTAAGAATAAAACACGAGATATAGTGGAAAAACTAAACCAACCTTTATGTATGAAGAGAGGATGGCAACCATGTCCCTATATCTTTTGTTTCCGGCCTTTACGATGTTTTTTGCCCTTGCGTTGATTGCAACTGTTCCCAGGGAGGAAATCCTTCGTTTATCGTTTTATGGCATTATCTTTGGGGGAATGGCCGATATCCTGGTTCATTCTTTTGGATATTTTACCGGTTTATTTGCGTGGATTAATTATGGACCGTTTGGTTTTATTGGAGTACATTTGTTTTCCAGTATTTCCTGGTCCATTTTCTTTATTTTATTTTATTATTTCATGCCAAAGAAAAAACCCTTTAACTACTTGTTTGTATGTGCCGGAATTTTTGCTTCTTTTCTATACTATAATCTGGTTCTTGATCTGGGTATCTTTCAGGCCCAAAGCCGGTTTTTGCTTCCGTTATTCGGTTTTGGAGCTTGGTTTATTGTGGCGACATGGGGTTTCTATCAATTAAAGTATCTCATTGAGGGAAAGAAAAATTTGGCACTGGACGCAATAAAACTTGTTTTTGGATACCTTCCCAGAGCTTATGAAAATGGCAATGATTTGGAAGCACGGGAAAAGATGATGTTTGCAAATATTATGGCAGGTATGGCATTTAATCATGCGGGATTGGGATATGTTCATGCCTTGGCCCACCAGCTGGGAGGATTCTACGAATATCCTCATGGCTGTTCCACCGCTGTGTTGCTGCCATATGTGTTTGATTTTAATTCGGTTTCGGTACCTGAAGAAAAAATACTGAAAATATGTGAGGCTATGGGAATTTCCGCAGCAAACAGAATCAATGCCGTAGACTCTGTTATGGATTCAATTAAAAATTTAAGTGCAAATATCGGTATTCCGGCTAAATTGAGTGAGATCGGATTGAAGATAGAGGACATTGAAACCATCTCTAAAAATGCGCTTAAAGACATCAGTTCCTTTACAAATCCAAGGCAGGGAAATCTTGAAGACATGAGCAAAATATTGCATGCAGCGTTCTAGTGCAAAACAATAACAAAAAAGGAGCTTAGCAATACTGCTCTTGCAGCATACTAAGCTCCCTTATTCTTGAAATTAACTTGCTTTATTAGTTGCTCCGGCATATTTTTTAGACATTCTGGACTTTTTGCGGGCTGCTTTATTTTTATGAATTAAGCCATTGGCAGCTGCTTTATCGAGTGCGCGGGAAGCTTTTTGCAGAGCTTCGGCAGCATTTTCGGCATTATTGGCCACAGCTTCTTCAAAACGTCGAATAGCGGTTTTCAAGGCGGATCTTGCAGCGGTATTCTTTTCGTTTTGCATCTTGCTTACTTGGACTCTTTTAATTGCAGATTTGATATTTGGCATGTAGGTCACCCCCTTCAAAACGATCTACCGTACGTTTTTTTACGCAAATGATATTTTATCACATTTCATTCACTCTATGCAACAAATTTTACTAAAAATGTTGGGATGTACGTCCTGCTCATAAAAAGTAACAAATATTTATAAATAGCAATATGATATTAAGGAGGAAAGGTAAGATTTTTATATCAAAACTATTCTTAAACTATTTTAAGTTTTATAGGAGAATGGTATTGACCTCATTCGAAAAACTGTTATAATATAAACCACTAACTGAATAATTCTTATGTAAAAGTAATGACGGGGTAAAGTAAACGAAATGTACTTTTCAGGGAGGAAGCGTCCTGGACTGAAAGCGCTTCTAAAGGATCAATCGTTGAAGGTTCACCTCTGAACTGTCGGACTGAAACCTTTCGGCAAGTAGGTTCGAACGGAAACTTCCACCGTTAAAAGGAAGGGGGTATAAGGAATACAATTCCCGTACCTGCTGAGTAAGAGAGGTCTATATAGACCTAATTAGGGTGGTACCGCGAAAACACTTTTCGTCCCTTGGAGGGATCGAAAAGTTTTTTTATTTGACGGCCATGGAGGGCCTAATGCCGCGATGCCATGGATGGCAAGGAGCGGCAACGGTCACGGGATGGCCCAACGGCGCGGCAACGGTCATGGATGACCTAGTGTCGCTGAAGCCATGGAAGGCGGGAGGCGACCGGCCAGGACTACTCAAGCAGCAGTTACTTTTTTAATGGAAATGATTATTCCCGTACCCTTCAGAGAGGGTTAATTGTTTAACCAATCGGGGTGGTACCGCGGAAGGCCACAGCTTTCGTCCCGGCGAAGGCTGTGGCGTTTTTATATTAATTTTAAAAAAATAGGAGTGAAGACAATGAAAAAGGTGCAAAGAAAATCGAAGGGTAGCGTATGGATTGTTCTTATGATCGTTTTAAGTTTGATTTTAGGCGGCTGTGGCAACAAGGGAACATCTGCCAGCAGCCCATCCGGGAAGGAAACCTATAAAATCGGTGCGGTCATTGACATCAGCGGCAACTCTTCATCTTTGGGGGTGCCGGAAAGGGACACTTTATTGATGATGACTGAAAAAATTAATGCTAACGGCGGAATCAACGGGCATCCGATCGAACTGATGATTATGGACAATAAGAGTGATGAAACAGAGGCAGTACTTGCCACCAAAACCCTTATTGAAAAAGGGGTCCTTGCCATCCTCGGGGCCAGCGCCAGCGGCACATCCATGGCCATGCTCAAAACGGCTCAGAGCGAAAAGATTCCTATGGTATCCATGGCAGCTGCCAGCAGTATTGTGGAACCTGTCTCAGAACGCCAGTGGGTATTTAAAACCGCCCAGAGTGATATTGTTATGATCAATAAAATCATGGAATATTTGAAGAAAAATAACCTGACCAAAATTGCTTTTATGTATATGAACAACGCTTATGGCGATAACGGCAAGAAGGCGATCACCGCTGCCGTCAAAGATAGCGGCATCAGTGTCGTGGATGAAGAAAAATTTGATGCCGCCGATAAAGATATGACTCCGCAGCTAACCAAGGTGAAAGCCAGCGGTGCCCAGGCCGTAATCGTATGGGCGATTCCACCCTCCGCATCCATCCTGACAAAGAATTATAAGGATCTGGGACTGTCTATCCCGCTCATCCACAGTCATGGGGTAGGAAATCAGAACTTTATTGACCTGGCTCAGGGCGCAGCTGACGGAGTCATTCTGCCAATCGGCAAACTCACTGTGGCAGCACAAGTTCCCGATACAGATCCTCAGAAAAAAGTCCTGGATAGCTATATTGCGGATTATTCCAAAAAATATAACACCCAGCCGAATTCTTTCGGTGGATATGCCTATGACGCTTTGAGCCTGTTGGTCAATGCCATTGAAAAAGCGGGTGCAGACCGTTCCAAGATCAGAGATGAGTTGGAAAAGACGAAAGGGCTTACCGGAATTTCGGGAGTATTCAATATGTCTGCCCAGGATCACAATGGACTGAAGGAAGATTCTTCTGTATTGGTGCAGATTAAAGACGGCAAATGGCAATTAATGAAATAAGGTGGGGCGAATGGGAGAACAATTATTGCAACTGCTGTTTAGTGGGTTGACCCTGGGAAGTATTTATTCCCTTATTGCCCTGACCCTCGTAATAACCTTTAATATCACGGGAATACTCAATCTCGCTCAGGGAGAATTCGTTGTGATTGGGGCGTTGACAGCCGTCAGCTTGAAATCGGCAGGAATCCCGATGGTTCCGGCTATTGTCATTTCCATCCTGGTCGTGGCCGTTCTCGGAGGAATCCTGGAGCGTCTGACAATTCATCAGGCGCGGGGGGCCAGCGGGTTAACCATGCTGATTATCACCATCGGAATATCCATTTCTTTGCGGGGAATGTCGCTCCTGATCTGGGGCACAGAAACCTATTCCCTTCCTTCCTTTACCAAAGGCGGCTCTCTCATTCTGGGGGGCGCCGCCTTGAATTCCCAAAGTATTTGGATTTTTTTACTCGCAGGAATGACACTGGCAGGGGTAAGTGCCTTTTTTCGCTTAACCTTTTGGGGAAAAGCGGTAAAAGCCTCTGTTTTGAGCCCTACCGGAGCAAGACTGCAGGGAATCAACCTCAATACAATTTCCTTTTTAGCCTTTGTGGCCGCAGGAGCCTTGGGGGCAGCGGCAGGAATATGTATTGCTCCCGTTACCATGGTGACGTATGATATGGGATTTATGTTAGGGGTTAAGGGTTTCGTTGCGGCCGCTATAGGCGGACTGAGCAGTATTGGCGGAGCGGTTGTCGGGGGAATACTTCTCGGAATTTTGGAATCGTATAGTTCCGGGCTCATTTCTTCCGGTTTAAAAGACGGGATTTCTATTGCCATTTTGTTAGGCGTACTTTTGATCAGACCTGAAGGAATTATTGGGGCAATCAAACACCGTAGAATTTAATTGAGCTGATAAAAAAATGCAAAGTGAGGGAAGCGAAATGAAAATAAGTAAATACAGCGGTCTGTTGATTGCCCTTATGCTTCTGGCTGTTCCGTTGGCTGCCCAAAGTAATTATTTGTACAGCATATTGATTGTCATTGGCCTTTACACTTTATTAGTTCATGGGTTAGGAATCTTAATGGGTTATGCCGGGCAGGTTTCCTTTGGCCATGCTGCGTTTTTTGGACTGGGCGGATATACCGCGGCGATTCTGACAACCAAATTTGCCTGGACTCCTCTTCCGGCTTTATTGGCTTCTGTCCTTTTACCGGGTATTGTTGCGGCAGTCATCGGCAGACAAACGCTGAAACTCCGGGAACTCTATCTTGCTTTGGCAACCCTCGGTTTTGGCATTTTGGTGCATATCATATTCAATGAGGGCGGGGAATTGACAGGAGGGCCTTCGGGGATCAGCGGAATCCCTCATCTTGCGATAGGGGGGTTCACATTTAATAATGACCGGGATTTTTATATTCTAGTCTGGGTACTCCTTGTTATTCTAATGACCGGTATTAAAAATTTGATCCATTCCCGTACGGGCAGGGCTTTATGCGCTATCCGGGAAAGTGAATATGCCGCCGAGAATGCGGGGATAGATTGTGCCCTGCTTAAACTGCAGGCTTTTATCTTCAGTGCCTTACTGGCCGGATTGGCGGGAGGATTATACGCGTTCTATGTTACCTTTATCAGCCCTTCCCCTTTTAGTTTCCATGCTTCTGTCCAATTCGTTCTTATGGCGGTTATCGGAGGTCTTGGGACTTTTTGGGGTCCTTTGCTGGGTTCTATGGTAGTCGTCGCATTAAGTGAAGTTCTGCGGGAAGTGGTCCCGTTAATTATACCGAATGCCGGCGGCGAGTATCAGATTATTATCTATGGAGTCATCCTTGTTGTGCTGATGATATATCAGCCCGGGGGGTTAAGCGGGATAAAAAGATATTTTCGCCGGAATCCCAATAACATCATTAATAGTTCCAGTGAATAGAAAATAGAATGTGCCATAAAAAAATCATATAAAAGTGGGAAATATCAGTTACAGAGAAAATACAATCTCGAAAAAGGAGGTTCATTATAGATGCTTTTGGAATTGGACGGAGTGACCAAACATTTTGGCGGAATTGCAGCGGTGAATGATGTAGGGTTTGAAGTGAGAAAAGGAACCGTCGCTGCATTAATCGGACCGAATGGAGCGGGTAAGACTACTCTTTTTAATCTGATAACAGGTACGCTGGAAATTGATTATGGTTCTATCACGTTAAACGGTAAGAATTTGTCCGGCCTCAAGCCGTTTCAGCTGGCAGCCGAGGGTGTAACCAGAACCTTTCAAAATTTGCAAATATTTAATTCCATGACTGTGCTGGAAAACGTAATGGTAGGAGCTTATTTACGCAGTAAAAAAGGATTCTTCAGATCATTAATCAGCTATCCGGCACGCTGCCAGGAAGAAAAAAAGATACGGGAAGAATCCCTTATGCTGCTGGATGAAATCGGTTTGGCTGAAGCTGCAGGGTTTCCGGCTTCATCGCTGCCCTTCGGACAGAAAAGACTGGTGGAAATTGCCAGGGCATTAGCCGCTGATCCCTGTTTGATATTGCTTGATGAACCGGCTGCCGGATTGAATTCGGCAGAATCAGAAGTTCTTACAGGATATTTAAAAAAACTGCGGGACAGGGGAACGACCATGGTCCTGATAGAACATGACATGGAAACGGTGATGAGAGCGGCTGACAAAGTGATTGTTTTAAACTTCGGGCAGGTTATTGCTGAGGGCACCCCGGCTGAGATTCAGGCTCATCCTGAAGTGATTAAAGCCTATCTGGGGGAGGATGAAAAAATTGCTTGAAATAAAGAATCTGGATGTTTTTCACAGCTATATCCATGCGCTTAAGGATCTGTCCTTCACAGTGAAGGAAGGGGAATTAGTGGCCGTGTTGGGAGCCAACGGCGCCGGCAAGAGTACCCTTTTAGGCACCATAGCAGGGCTTTACAGACCGGCAAAAGGGGAAATCATTTACCGTGATGAGGATATTAGCAAGTGTTCTGCGGAAAGGATTGTCCGGAAGGGCATCAGTCTTATCCCTGAAAACAGGGAGATTTTTGGGACATTAAGCGTACGGGATAACCTGCTGTTAGGGGCATTTCACCGTTATCGCAAGGATAAAACAACGATTCAAAAAGATCTTAAAGAAATCCTGGAGATTTTTCCGGCTTTAAAAGGAAGAGAAAAGGATTTGGCAGGAAGTCTGAGCGGCGGTTTGCAGCAAATGCTGGCAATCGGGAGAGGATTGATGACAAATCCCAGGCTCTTGCTGCTGGATGAACCCTCCATTGGCCTGGCGCCTCTGGTTGTCAAAGAAATCATGTCTATTCTCGTCCGGTTGAAAGCATCCGGGGTTACGATTATCCTTGTTGAACAGAATACCCAATCTGCACTAAAGGTGGCAGACAGCGCTTTAATCATAGAAAGAGGAAGAATTGCCCATATGGGCAATTCCTCGGAGGTCATCGCTGATTCTTCAATTCGGGAAGCTTATTTGGGAAGGGTTTGCCTGTAAGCGAAATCCCCATTCTTCCCATTTCCAAACCGAGAAACGGCCTGGAGAGTTTGAGTCTGTCCTATATCGGCCGTCTTTTTCCTTCTGATACCGGCCTTCCCGGATACGCAGTTCCTGTAAGCTGTCTCCATCCGTATCTTCTATGGAGAGATCAAGGATCGGAGAATCAAGGTCGGAGGAGCACCAGACCGGCTTAAATTGATCATTGTGCAATTTATATACAAAAAGATGATTCTTGTAGCTTTGGTCCTCGCCATTTTTCCAAAAAGGGCGTATGGAGCCAAAGCTTCCTGTTTTCCAGAGGGTCATAACCAGATTAAGACTTCCGTCATTGTCCACATCCCCAAGAATAATCCTGTCGACCTGCCATTCCGGGGGTGTCCTCCAGAGTTCGTTTTTTCCCTCGCTAATTGCAAGAGAATAATTGGCTAGTGTATATTCTTCCGGTATTCCGTCTCTGTCAAGGTCACCTGAGGTATTGTAGATCTCCGGGAAATTTTTGTAACCGGAAGAGCTGACAGAACCGGACAGGGCTACGAAAACGGCCAGGAGGGTGACCAGAACCAGACCAATGGTTATAACCGAAAAGGGATTTATTCTTTTTACCATGCCGGGACTGTGTAGGCTTTTGTCCAGGACGGCTGAGCAGGAGCCTGATTGGTTTCAAGCTGTTCTTTCCATTTTTGATCGGTCAGACGGTTTTGGGATGGATTCGTAAATTCGTAATAGGAGTAGACTGCTCCTTTGGCAATACGCAGTTTGCCTTCAATAGGGACCACGGCATAAATAGTACTGACGAACCCTGTACCTTCTTCCAAAACAAGACCGTTCGGGTCGGTGGCAACATCCGCAATGAGCGAAGCAGGGTTCTCCATAATAGCGGATTGATGGTCGATTCCTTTGTCCCGCATGGCTTCGAGCCAAAAATGTTCCAGGTTTGCCCCGAAGCCCCTGATCAGATCGTATTCCTCATTACTTAAGGATTGGTTCATCAGCTCTTTTTGAGAAATAGCCTGAAGTTTTTTGGCAAGGTCCTCCATGAGTCTAAGACAGGCGCGATCATTTTCTTTTAACAGCTTTCTGCTGTCCAGTCCTTCGATTGTCATTCCGGTAAGAGCGGCAAGCCGGGCATACACTTCGGGATTGGGTTCAACATAACCCCGGTCATCAATTTCCTGCATTCCTCCGCCTGCTTCCGCGTAGACTTGTTTGGCGTAAAGAATGGTGTCGTGTTTAAGTTCTGTCCAGCTGCCCAGGTAGGTTTCCAATTGTTTGCGGGTCCAGGCGTCATTTTGCATAAAAGCGGGATACCCTTCTCCCTTTGCTTTGGTTAAAGGGGAGAGAGTATAGAGCCACGACCAGTAGAGATTCTGAGTCCAGGTTTTGGTATTCAGACCGGAGATGGCTTCCTGCATCTTCCGCATATTTTGAGGGTAGTTTCCATAACCGGTTTCCCCCATGGCTTCCAGGATCTTGTAAGCTTCCCCCGAACCCATGGCGGCAGGGATATCCAATCCTTTGGGCAGCAGCCTGCGCTGTCCTTCCTTGTTTTCCTTTACTTCCCGGTAAACCAGGCGTTGAAAGACGGAAGCATCCAAAGTAAAACGCTGGCCCATAAAACGAAAGCCCTTGATTTCTTTATCCCTGTCCGATTGAATGGTTTCATCAAAAATAGGGATGGAGTTGATTTGCGGCGGCTCCAGCTTTTTCAAGCCGGCAACAAAAGCGGCCCATTGATCCGAATTTCCCGTCAGTTCGTTCAGGCTGGGCATCTTTTGATAGGTTTCTGTTAAGTTACCCTGTTCAGTATATTCAAGAGGACTGGAAAAAAATTCTAAAGAGACGGCAAAAAAGTTCTAGCGTTGGGCAATCCCTCATATTCCTAATTATGGAAGGAGGGTCCGCTTTTGTTCTATCAAAATACCTGGGTAAAAACGGTTGGAATCATTTTGTTCCTGGCTGTCTTTATATTCTTTTTATATTTTAATATTACTCATGACAGTTCAGCTCGCTATCTCATCGGACTTCTATCGGAAAAAAGTATCCCTCTGGAAATGGTTCTATTAGAGGGCGCCCCGGGGCTATCTCAGCCTCAGCGGGAATATATCAATCAGGTTAGGTATTCAGCGGCAGGACTGGGGATGTATCTTCTAACCGGGGTGAATATTTCTGATCCCCGTACTTATTTCTTAGCGTTTTATGCTCCGCCTAAGGAAGGACTCCCCTGGATCGGATGGACGTATCACCCGAATGACCCGGAAATGGAGGGTTCAATACTCGAACCCCTCGATAATCCTTTTTATAGCGAACCGGCTCCTGTGACCAGCGAACATGACGTCTTGGTAGGAGTCTATCATACACATAATGCCGAGTCGTATGCGGGAGACGGAGGGAAAGACCGTGTCAACGGAGGGGAAAACGGTAATGTAGTAGAATTAGGGAAATTATTGGTTGATGTCATGAATAAAAATGGGATCCCTGCCTACCACTCCGCTACGGTCAATGACAAAATTTATATTAATGCCTATGACTATTCCTACCAAACGGCAAAGAAAATATTGCAGGAACATCCTACCATCCGGCTTCTTTTGGATGTCCACAGGGATGGGCTCCCTACACAAGTAGGGAAATCTTCTGTAACGATTAATAATAAAGAAACAGCTAAGGTAATGATCGTGATCGGTCAGAAAAATCCAAACTGGGAAAAGAATAACCAGATTGCCAACAAAATACTTGCAATTGGCGAGGAGAAATACCCGGGTCTGTTTTTTCCCAAGATCAGGTATGCTTCTGAAGCACGCTATAACCAGCACCTAACCAACGGGGCCCTGCTTTTTGAAATAGGAAGCCAGCTCAATACACCGGAAGAAGCTAAGGCTGCTGTTGAACCTTTGGTCCAAGTATTGAAGGCTTATCTGCAAAAGTGATATAATTCGCAGTAACTATTAAATTCTGTATGGATAAAAGGATACTGCGAATATGTCCAACACACAAAAGATGATCAAAGCTGCCGGTTTTCTGATGGCAGCAAACCTGGTTTCAAGGTTTCTCGGTTTTATCCGGGAATCCCTGATGGCGGGCCTCTTCGGTAAGACCGGAGCTACCGACGCTTATAATACGGCTTTTATTCTTCCGGACCTTCTCTACTGGCTTCTGGTTGGCGGGGTTTTAAGCGCTGCTTTTATCCCTGTACTTTCGGAATATATTGCCAAGGAAAAAGAAGAAGAAGGCTGGAAAGTTGTAAGCTCAGTTACCAATATTATTTTCCTGTTTCTCTGCGGTCTTGTTGTGATCGCCATGATTTTTGCGCCAAAATTTATTGCTCTGCAGGTTCCCGGCTTTAGCCCCGAAAATAAAGAACTCGCTGTTTATTTGACACGAATTCTTCTGCTTCAGCCTGTTGTCCTGGCTTTAAGCGGGATTACCATGGGAATTCTCAATTCCTACAAAATTTTTTGGCCGTCTGCCATTGGTACGGTGCTGTATAATGCCTGTATTATCGTATTTGGAGCTTTATATGCGGACTCGGGCGATGCACGGAGTATCGCCGGATTCGCTTTTGGGGTGGTAATCGGGGCTGCAGCCAATTTTTTGGTGCAGGTTCCTGCTCTCCGCAAGGTCGGGCTGCGTTATTATCCCCTCATCGATTTCAAACACCCCGGAGTACGTAAAATAATTTCTCTTTCCCTGCCTATTATTATTATGTACACCCTGAACCAGTTTCAGGTTATTGTCAATTCCAACCTGGGATCTGCGCTCGTACCCGGGAGTCTTACGGCAGTCTGGTATTCCTACCGCCTTTTCCAGCTTCCGGTGGGCATCTTCGCTTTGGCAATCGGGGTAGCGGTATTTCCGACTCTTTCGGAACAGGCCGCTTTAAAAAAGCTGAAGGATTTTTTAGATACCATCTCCGGGGCGATCCGGCTCATTATTTTCATTACGATTCCCATATCCATAGGGATGGTTGTTTTGCGTTTTCCCCTGATCAGGGTTCTTTTTGAACATGGGGAATTTGGACCTAAAGATACGGAATCTACGGCTATCCCTTTGTTTTATTTTGCTTTGGGGATCACGGCTCAGGCGATTATACAGATTCTCCCGCGGGCGTTTTACGCTTTGCAGAACACTTGGATGCCGGTTATTTTGGGTGTTGTCGCCATGGCTGCAAGCATTGCCTGGATGTACGTCCTTGTCGGGCCTTTGGCGCATGGGGGATTGGCGTTAGCGGTTACTTTAGGCGCCATTCTTCAGATGTTTCTCCTCTTTGCTGTTTTGCGGAGGATTCTGGGTAAAATAGACGGCAGAAGAATCACGGGTACTTTTTTAAAAACTTTGGCGGCATCGTCTTTTATGGGGATTGTTGTTTGGTTTTGGGCTAAATTCCTTACACCCTTGCTGGGTGTCGGAAAACTGGGGTCCTCTGTGGTCTTGGCCAGCGGGGCGGTAGTGGGAGTAATCATTTTTGCTCTTGTGACAAGCCTCCTCAAAATGGAGGAGTTTACCATGGCGATGGAGATGTTGGGCAAAAAAATAAAGAAAGGCCGTCACAGGTAATTACAGGATACGCCGATACCGGGCCGTTCCATCCGTATGTTGCTTTAGGGAGCGGCTTTTTGTTATAATTATTAGCTGTAATATATTTGGGGAGAGAAATGATCAATGGCACAAGCGTCAAGAAATATAAGGAATTTTTCCATTATTGCACACATAGATCACGGTAAGTCAACTCTCGCTGACCGTCTTATTGAGTATACCGGAACACTTTCGACAAGAGAACTCAAGGAACAGGTTCTGGATTCCATGGATTTGGAAAGGGAACGGGGAATTACCATTAAGCTTCAGGCGGTTCGCCTCCGTTATAAGGCCAAAGACGGGGAAATCTATGAGTTGAATCTAATTGATACCCCGGGGCATGTCGATTTTTCCTATGAAGTATCCAGAAGTTTGGCAGCCTGTGAAGGGGCATTGCTTGTGGTGGATGCCGCACAGGGAATTGAAGCTCAGACCTTGGCCAATGTGTACCTGGCTTTGGAAAATGATCTGGAGATTATCCCGGTTATTAATAAAATTGACTTGCCAAGTGCAGAGCCTGAACGAGTAAAACAAGAGATTGAAGATGTCATTGGAATTGATGCCAGTGAAGCAATCCTTGCTTCAGCCAAAAGCGGCCTGGGCGTGGAAGAGATTCTGGAGGCCATCGTCAAACGGATTCCCCCTCCGAAGGGCGACGACGAAAAACCGCTTAAGTCATTGATCTTTGACTCCAAATTTGACTCCTATAAAGGTGCAATTCCCTATATTCGGATATTTGACGGAAAATTGGGGAAAGGAACCAATATTAAAATGATGTCTTCCGGCAAGGTTTTCGAAATTATTGAGGTGGGAGTTTTTACTCCGGGGATGACCATTGTCGAAGAGCTTCGGGCCGGACAAGTCGGATATATAGCAGGAAGTATTAAAAATGTCGGGGATACCCGGGTGGGGGATACGGTCACAGATGCGGACTATCCTTCTTCAGAACCGCTTCCGGGTTACCGTAAAGCAGTATCGATGGTTTTCTGCGGGCTATATCCTGTTGAAACTTCGGATTATGACCGTCTGAAGGATGCTTTGGAAAAACTGCAGCTAAACGACGCCAGCTTAATGTATGAAAATGAAACTTCTGTGGCTTTGGGCTTTGGTTTCCGCTGCGGCTTCCTGGGGCTGCTCCATATGGAGATTATTCAGGAACGAATAGAAAGAGAATTCGGGCTCTCCATTATTACGACCGCGCCCAGTGTTGTTTATAAAGTGAATACCATCAACCAGGAGCAAGTCCTGATTGATAATCCTGCGTTACTCCCTCCGGAAGGGAAAATAGAATCGATTGAAGAGCCGATGGTTAAGGCTACGATCATGGTGCCTTCTGAATATGTCGGCACCATTATGGAACTTAACCAGGAGAAAAGAGGAAGTTTCCTGAACATGGACTATATTACAGCGTCCAGGGTCAGCCTTTACTATGAACTGCCTTTAAGCGAAATTGTCTATGATTATTTCGACCAGTTGAAATCCCGGACTAAGGGTTATGCTTCCCTGGATTATGAGCTTATCGGTTATAAGGAAGCCAACCTTGTTAAATTGGATATTATGCTCAATGGGGAGATTGTCGATGCCCTTTCCTTTATTGTCCATAAAGACAGGGCATATCAACGGGGAAGAAAGCTTGTGGAAAAACTCCGCGGCCTTATTCCGCGGCAGATGTTTGAAATTCCCGTACAGGCGGTTATTGGTTCCAAAGTTATTGCCAGAGAAAATATCCGGGCTATGCGGAAAGACGTACTGGCTAAATGCTACGGCGGTGACATCACCCGGAAAAGAAAGCTTCTGGAAAAGCAAAAAGAGGGGAAAAAACGGATGAAGCAGGTTGGCAATGTCGAGATACCCCAGGAAGCTTTCATGGCGGTTCTGAAGATGGACGATTGACAGGTGAGAGAAATATGCCTTCTTTATATGTTCATGTTCCATTCTGTGTGAAAAAATGTGATTACTGTGCTTTTTATTCGCTTCCGCTCCTGAATTCGTGTGAGGGGTTGGCGGACTATTTACGCGGGGTGGCTCAGGAAATAGAATTAAGATCGAATGAAGCCCCGGCAGGGGTTTCTTCTCTTTATTTAGGAGGCGGTACTCCGACGGTGCTTTCGTGGCGCCAGCTAGACGACCTATTGAAAGAGATCCATTTGCATTTTACTTTTCTGTCCGGACAGGGAAAAGAAGGGCAGTCCTTCCCGGAAAAGACAACAGAGGCCAACCCGGGGACAATTACTGAAGAGAAATTGAAAGTATTGCGGGATTATGGGGTGAACCGGATATCATTAGGGGCTCAGAGTTTTAATGATCGATTGCTTTATCAGATCGGGAGAATTCATCGGGCCCAGGATATTTTGCATGCAGTGAAACGAATCAGGAAAGCGGGAATCGAAAATCTTAATCTCGATCTCATTTTTGGACTGCCCGGGCAAACCTTAGAGGATTGGCAGGATACATTGCGGAAGGCCGTCGGGCTATCTCCGGAACATCTTTCGGTTTACGCCTTAACATTGGAAGAGGATACACCTCTGGGAAAAAAATACCTGGCAAGGGACTTAAACTCGTTCAAAATGAGTGATCGGGATGAGGCCGGGGACTTGCCGGACGATGATCTTCAGGCTGATATGTATGAATGGGCAGTGGACTTTTTATCTAACAAGGGATTCAGACGTTATGAAATATCCAATTTTGCCCGATCCGGATATGAATGCCAGCATAATCTGGCTTACTGGCGCTGCGAGGAGTACATAGGGCTGGGCCCCGGAGCAGTTTCCTGTATGCGCAGGGTCAGATCCAAGAATATAGAAGACATGGAGGCTTACCTGAAAGATGCTGCGGCAGGAAAAAGGCCTTTTGACGGTGCAGAAACGGAATTCCTTACCCCTGAACAACAAATGTCGGAGTATATGATGCTTGGACTTCGGACCGAACAGGGGATAGATCCTATAGACTTTTATCATAAATTTCAGGTTTCAATTCAGGATATTTACGGTCAGATTATGGCAAACTATATAGATAGAGACGTCCTGTCGATTTCTGGCGGAAGACTAAAAATTCATCCGAATTATTCGTTTGTTGCCAATTCAATCATTAAGGATTTTATCCGATAGCTGACCGCCGCTAAGACTCCCGCTTTGTTAGGAGCATAAAAATCATTCGCTTAAAATTTACCAATTGTATCTTGACAATCTTTTACCTTCGTGCTAATGTAGGGTCATAACGTTAGCACTCACTAGAGGGGAGTGCTAACAACAAAACTGGGGGTAGCGAAATGGAAATGGATGAAAGGAAAGAAAAAATTTTAAAAGCCATTGTGCAAGATTATATTTCCACCGCCGAACCTGTTGGATCAAGGACAATTTCCAAGAAATTTGAACTCGGTGTATCCCCTGCCACCATCCGGAATGAGATGTCGGACCTGGAAGAAATGGGGCTGATCGAGCAGCCTCATACCTCTGCAGGAAGGATTCCTTCGGATACGGGGTATCGTTATTATGTCGATTATTTGATGGATCCTATGATCTTGAACGAAGAAGAGCAAAAGACGATTAATTTGGAAATCAAAAATCGTCTGAATGAAGTGCAGGAGGTTATTGAATATACCGGAAAGCTTATTTCTCAGGTAACAAGTTTAACCAGTCTTGTACTTGGACCTAAGAACAGGAACAGCGTGCTCAAAAGGCTTTATTTCTTACCCTATGAACCTGGAAAAGCGATTATGCTTACGGTAAAGGAAAATGGTTCGGTAGAGAACAATATTGTGGAAATAGGTCATGATACGACACCGGAAGAATTGCAAATCCTGGCCAATATCTTTAATGAAAAAATGGGTGGGACCAGGGTTCAAGATTTGAAAAAAGGTTTGTTGAATGAAATATACAGCGAACTCTCCAGAAAACGCCGGATGATTGACGGGATGATGGGAATTCTGGAAAGAATGTTTGAGGATAAAAACAATGAGAATCCTGAACAACGGGTTTATCTCGGCGGTACGCTTAATATGTTAAACCAGCCGGAATTTCGGGACTTAAACAAGGTAAAGAATCTATTTTCTGTTTTTGAGGAAAACAATAAACTCAAAGAATTATTAAGCCATAATCAAAACGGGTTAAATATTACCATAGGGTCTGAGAACACGGATGAGGTTTTCAAAGACTGCAGCGTGATCTCTGCCACTTACCATATCAACGGGAAACAAATCGGTTCCATTGGAGTATTGGGGCCAACCCGTATGGATTATGGTAAAGCAATCACGATTGTTGATTATATGACAAAAAGTCTGACGGAGATGCTTACAAATAAGCATCTAAGAATAAGGACTTAGGAAGGAGGCGGTTCTGTGACAGAGCAAATGACGAACAATGAAGTAGAGGATCTCCAGGAATCTCAAGCCGGTAATGCTGAAGAAAGTATGGATATTCCGGCAAAGGATTCGGGAACTTTGGAATTAAAAGCAGAACTGGATGAGTACAAATCCAAAGCAGAAGATTACTACTCCCAGTTGCAAAGACTAAAGGCTGAATTTGATAACTTCCGGAAAAGGACTCAGAAGGAAAAGGAAGAAGCAGCAAAATACGGATCAGAAAGGATCATCCTTTCCTTGCTTCCGGTACTCGATAATTTTGAGAGGGCAGTAGAATCCAGCCACAAAAACAAGGATTTTGAGTCCTTATCTCAAGGGGTGGAGATGATCCACAGGCAATTTCTCAAAGTTCTTGAAGATGAAGGACTAAAAACAATACAAGCAGCCGGAGAGCAGTTTGATCCCAATCTTCATGAAGCTCTTCTCAGGGAAGAAACCGATCAAGGAGAAAATGTCGTTTTGGAAGAACTGCAGAAAGGCTATTATCTGAAAGACAAAGTTTTAAGACCGAGCAGAGTGAAAGTGTCAGGCTGATGAGCCGCATATGTTTTTGAAATAAAGGAGGAAAATAAACCATGAGCAAGATTATTGGTATTGATTTGGGAACCACCAATTCCTGTGTTGCCGTTCTGGAAGGTGGGGAACCCGTTGTAATTCCAAACCCTGAAGGAGCCCGTATTACCCCTTCAGTCGTTGGGTTTTCCAAGACAGGTGAAAAACTTGTAGGACAGGTTGCAAAAAGACAGGCCGTATCCAATCCGGATAATACGGTTATCTCAATTAAGCGTCATATGGGATCGGATCACAAAGTGAGTTTGCTTGGAAAAGCCTATACCCCGCAGGAAATCTCTGCAATGATTCTACAAAAATTAAAATCTGATGCGGAAGCCTACCTGGGAGCCAGTGTATCAAAAGCTGTTATTACGGTACCGGCTTACTTCACAGACTCTCAGCGTCAGGCTACCAAGGATGCCGGAACAATTGCAGGATTGGAAGTTTTGCGTATCATTAACGAACCAACCGCTGCGGCCTTGGCCTACGGTTTGGATAAGGAAAATGATCAGACTGTTCTGGTCTATGACCTGGGCGGCGGTACTTTTGACGTCTCTATTCTGGAACTCAGCCAGGGCATGGTTGAAGTAAAAGCAACCAATGGTAACAACCATTTGGGTGGTGACGATTTCGACCAGCGTTTGATGGATTATATTGTTTCTGAATTTAAGAAAGCCAATGGGGTTGATCTTTCTAAAGACCGCGTAGCAATGCAGCGCTTGAAAGAAGCAGCAGAAAAAGCGAAGATTGAACTCTCCGGTGTTACCCAGTCCAATATCAACCTGCCGTTTATTACCATGTCCGCTGAAGGACCGCTTCACCTGGATATGAACATTACAAGAGCTAAATTCGAAGAACTGACTGCAGATCTGGTGGAAGCTACCATGGGACCAACCCGTCAGGCGATGGAAGATGCCAAATTGTCCTTTAAAGATATTGATCAGGTCATCCTTGTCGGCGGATCCACCCGTATACCTGCCGTTCAGGAAGCGATTAAGAGGATTAGCGGAAAAGAGCCTCATAAAGGGGTTAACCCGGATGAAGTCGTTGCCCTTGGTGCTGCTATTCAAGGCGGTGTCTTGGGCGGTGAAATGAAAGATATTGTGCTGGTTGATGTCGCTCCTCTTTCCTTAGGGATTGAAACCTTGGGCGGTGTATTTACCAGAATTATTGACCGCAACACGACCATCCCCACTACAAAATCCCAGGTATTTTCTACCGCTGCTGACAGCCAGACATCCGTAGACATTCATGTTCTTCAAGGGGAACGTGAAATGGCTGCGTACAATAAAACTCTTGGCCGCTTCCAGTTAACAGGAATTCCTCCCGCTCCGCGCGGAATCCCGCAGATTGAAGTAAAATTTGATATTGATGTCAATGGTATTGTTCATGTCTCCGCTAAAGATATGGCAACCGGCAACGAACAAAAGGTAACCATCACCGCTTCCACCGGCTTAAGCAAGGAAGAGATTGAAAAGATGCGTAAAGATGCCGAAGCGAATGCGGAACAGGATAAAAAGCAGAGAGAATTGATTGATGCCAAAAATGAAGCGGATTCCCTGGCCTACCAGGCTGAAAAGACCCTGAAAGAATTTGAAGGAAAAGGGGACGCTGCCGAAAGGGAAAATATCAAGAAGGCTGCGGAGGAACTCCGGAGTGCCGCCGGGACGGACAATATCCAGGAGATGAAGGCTAAATCCGAAGCACTGACGAAAATTCTTTATCCATATGTGGAAAAGATGTATCAGCAGCAGGCTGCCCAAAACCCCGGCCAGCAGGGTGCCAACCCGAATACGGGCGGGCAGAATACCGGAACAGGAAAAGCCGATGAAAATGTTGTAGATGCCGAATATACAGAGGTTGACAAAGATTAATAAAGGCTGCACATTGATTCCTCAAAAGGAGTATAATAATATATTGGAGATAAACCTTGGGCGCAAAGGGATCTTTGTGCCCACTCCGCTTTATAAATATCGACTGTCTTCGGTATAGATATACAGGGAGGAGTTTCAACAACCATCATGAAGCGAGATTATTATGAGGTTTTGGGAGTAAGTAAATCTGCAAGTCTTGACGAAATAAAAAAAGCTTATCGGAAAATTGCCAAGGAAAATCATCCTGATGTGAAACCCAATGACAAGCAGGCAGAAGAACGTTTTAAGGAAGCTACTGAAGCATATGCCGTGTTAAGTACTCCTGAAAAAAAGGCCAAGTATGACCAATATGGGCATGCCGGAGTTGATTTCAACGGCCAGGGCGGATTTGGAGGAGGCTTTGGTGACTTTTCTGATTTTACCGATTTTGGACTTGGCGATATCTTTGAAATGTTTTTTGGCGGCGGCATGGGTGGTGGAGGCCAAAGAAGAAGGGGACCTTCAAGAGGATCTGATTTACGCTATGATCTGACCATCACCTTGCACGAAGCTGCATTTGGAGCTAAAAAAATAATTGAAGTGCCGGTCTCTGAGACTTGTTCGCATTGCAACGGAAGCGGTGCGGCTCCTGGAACACAACCTTCCACATGTTCCCAGTGCGGGGGATCAGGACAGGTACGTTCCGTGCAGAGAACGCCTTTCGGACAAGTGGCTACCACTCGCACCTGTCCTGCTTGTAACGGCCAGGGCAGCATGATCACTACACCCTGTAATCAATGCAACGGCCGGGGTAAGGTACGTGAAGTGAAGAAGATTGAAGTAAACATTCCGGCGGGATCGGAAGAGGGTTTAAGTCTTCGTTTCAGCGGACGGGGAGAAGCAGGAGAAAAAGGCGGCCCTTCCGGAGATCTTTATGTAGTCCTAAACGTTCAGCCTCATGACTTTTTTGAACGCCGGGGGAACGATATTTACTGTGAAGTACCGATAACCTTTGTTCAAGCAGCTTTAGGAGATGAAATCGATGTTCCTACCATTCATGGAGAAGTAAAAATGAAGATTCCGGAAGGAACACAGACCTCCAAAGTATTTAGAATTAAAGGGATGGGTGTTCCCTATAGAAGAGGCGGCGGCGCAGGAGATCAGCACGTCAGGGTGATCGTGGCTACCCCGACCAAACTTACCGAAAAACAAAAAGAATTACTTAAAGAATTCGGAAGAATTACCTCGGAAGACCAGCAGATGGGCAAAAGGTCTTTTTGGGACAAGGTTAAGGAAAATGTGAAGGATGCTATAGGATAGGAGTTAGGTATGAACTGGATGGAAATTGCGGTAACAGTTTCAGCAGAGGGAGAAGAAGCTGTTACCGATCTTTTTTACAGACTCGGAAGCCAGGGTGTAGTTGTGGAATCACCCGAGCTCATTAAGACGTACATAGATTCCGGAATTTGGGATTACCATGTCTTTGACCAGATTGATATAACAGGAAAATCTGTGATAAAAGGCTATTTTCCTGAGGATGAGCGGTTGAACGGGAGACTTGTATCTCTTAGGGAGGAACTTCTTTTGTTAAAGGAGCTTTTTCCCGAATGGGTTATCGAATCGGAAACGATTATGGTCAAGGAAGAGGATTGGGCGAATGAATGGAAGCGTTACTTTAAACCGGTTCGGATCGGAAGGCGTTTCCTGATTAAACCTTCCTGGGAGGAAATACAACCGGAAAAGGATGACCTTGTTATTGAAATCGATCCCGGAATGGCTTTTGGAACAGGGACCCATCCCACGACTTCTCTTTGTCTGGAAGCCATTGAAGATCATGTAACTGCAGGCCAGGTAGTTTTTGACATCGGGACGGGTTCAGGAATTCTGGCCGTAGCAGCTGCCAAAATGGGGGCAGTCGTTCAGGCGGGGGATATTGATATCATGGCAGTCAGGATTGCCCAGGAAAATATTGCCCTGAATAGAGTTTCAGACAGCGTATCAGTTAAGGCGGGAAATCTGGGGGAAGTCTTTACGGGATTAGCCGATGTGGTTATTGCCAATATAATTGCCGATGTAATCATAGATCTTCTGCCTCAACTCTTCGGGATGATGAAAGAAGACGGACTCTTCATTGCTTCCGGCCTGATAGATACCCGAGTTGAGGAAGTTCTGGAAAAGCTGAATGAATTTGGTCTCCAATGTGTCGGGAAGCTTGAAGATTCGGGCTGGGTACTGGTAAAAGCTCAGTTTGAGAAAGAAACGGATTAGAAACTTGAAGAATGTTACAGGAGAGAGCTATGCACCGGTTCAAAATTGGAAGCAAAACCGCAGACGCCTTTATTATCCGGGATGACGAGTTTTACCATCTTGTAAAAGTGCTGCGCCTTAGGCAGGGAGATCAAGTTGCGGGGTTTGACAATTCCGGTGCCCAGTGGCAGGGAATCATTGAATCAATTGATAAAGACAGCGCAGTTTGCAGGATCATGAAAGAAGAGTTTCCCGGTGTCGAAGCCAAAACCGCAGTCTATTTGGTAATGGGGCTGGCTAAAGGAGAAAAAATGGAATGGGTAATCCAGAAGGGGACAGAATTAGGAATGGCGGGGTTTATCCCTCTTCGGACCCAAAGAGCAGTTTTGCAGTTGGAAGGAAAAAAAGCCGGAGAGAAAGTTGCCCGCTGGCAAAAGATTGCCTCCGAAGCTGTCAAACAATCCCGCCGGGTTGTTGAGCCGGAAGTGACCCAAATTGCTGACTGGGGAGATTTGGAGAGAATCCTGCCCCCCGAAACACAATGGCTTATACCCTATGAAGATGAAACAAATAATTCCTTAAGCAATACATTGGATGGTTTTAAAGCAGAATATCCCATAGCAATTCTAATTGGACCCGAAGGGGGATTTACTCCTGCAGAAGTATCCGGAGCACGTGAGAGGCTTAAAGCCTCAAGCGTTTCACTGGGGCCGCGGATTTTAAGAACTGAGACAGCGGCTTTGACATCATTAATCATGGTTTTGACTCATTTTGGAGATCTCGGGTAGCCCGAAAATCTTTCCCGGCCCTATTATTCTTGGGGGAAATTATGGAAAAAGTATGCTTTCTTACATTAGGCTGCAAAGTAAACCAGACGGAAAGTGAAGCGCTGGCTCAAACCCTTGCGGGAGAAGGATATAAGATTGTTGCAGAATCGGAAAATCCTGACGTCATCATTATTAATACCTGTACGGTGACAGGTACCGGAAGCAGTAAATCCCGCAAATTGATCCGTAAAATAGCCAAGGAATATCCGGCAAGTACTCTTGTCGTCATGGGGTGTTATTCTCAGACCAAGCCGGAGGAGGTTGCGGAACTGGAGGGTGTTGATCTTATTATGGGAACGCAGGACAGGCTTTCTGTCCTCCAACATCTCAGGCGTCTGCGTAAGGAGCAGCCAGATTCTGAGACTAATCTTAAAAGGCAGAGAGAACCAGTCACTGCCGTACAGGCTTTTGGTTCAAATTCTTCCTTTGAGGAACTCCCCTTGCTTGAGAGCGAAAGCCGCACCAGGGCCATGCTTAAAATCCAGGACGGGTGCAGTCAGTTTTGTACCTACTGTATTGTTCCGTATGCCAGAGGACCATCCAGGAGCCGCGGCCCCGAAAAGGTTCTCGCTGAAGCGGAAAGATTGCTTGGCGCAGGTTACAGGGAAATTGTGCTCACAGGGATACATATCGGGGTTTACGGCCAGGATCTTGATCAGGAGATTAACCTTGCAGGGCTTATTTCCCGGTTAGTTCAACTCAAAGGGCTGACCAGACTCCGGCTCGGTTCGATTGAGCCCATGGAATTTACACCGGAGCTGCTCGGAATCCTTACCCATGGAACGGTTTGCCCGCATTTTCATATCCCTCTTCAAAGCGGTTCCGATATCATCCTGGCAAAAATGAAGAGACCCTATACCACAAAAGAGTATGCATTGCTGCTTGAGATGATCAGGAAGATTCTCCCTGATGCCGCTATTGCTGCAGATATTATGACAGGATTTCCCGGGGAAACGGAGGAAAACCATCTGGAAGCTTTAAAGTTTATTGAACAATGTGATTTTGCCAGTATTCACGCTTTTCCCTATTCCCGCAGACCGGGAACACCGGCGGCGGAAATGCCCGGTCAAATTCCCAAAAATATCAAATCTGCCAGGGTAAATGAACTAATAAAACTTGGCAGGAAAAGCAGGGAAAAGTACGTCCAAAAGTTTATTGATCAACCTTTGGAATTACTCTTGGAAAAAGTGAATGAAGACGGATCGGCACAAGGCCATACCAGAAATTATATGGAATTAAGGCTTCCTCCGGAATTGAATCCCGGATGCTGGGCCCCTGGGCAACTTGTAGAATGTATTGTAAAAAAAGAATACCTTTTTTCTTGATTTTTCTAAAAAGTAATTAACGAAAAGCATTTTTTGTTGTATCATAAGATAAATAAATCAAGAAATGAAGGAAAAACATGAAACTGTTAAAAAATTGGAAATCAAAAGTTGGCTTTATTATTGTAGTCATTATTGCGTTATGCGTACTTTTCATGAAAGTGCCCCTGTATTATCAAGCCAGAAGTTATATTACCATGTATGTTTACAGCAAATATGAGAATAAAAACAGTTTGATGGCCAAACAAGGGATAACCGTAAATATTCCCGGCGGTTCCAGTACCAAAGAAAAAGACTGGTATCCATTTATGATGGTTTTTAATGATGATAAAGGAATATCCAGTTATCTGGGCAGGGATCTCAATCTGACTGTACTGTATAATTTCGGTTCTTTTAGTTGGAATCAAAGTTCTACGGATTTCTTCCAGGATGATTCCCCTTACTTTGCCAGTTTTTATGGCGGTTATGTAGTCAAAGATAAATTGGGTACTAAAAAAATTGGATTTACTGAAAAAGGAGAGCCTGACATTCAGGAAATTTTCTCAATTCCTGAGTATGATTATAAACACTTGGTTCTGGAAAGTTTAGGCTGCCCTCCGGAAAAGTTGAAGATGGAGATCCTTTCCTATAATGTCAAAAAAGATGTCAAGTATGCGGGATATGATAATTGGGTACAGATTGATTCTTTTATGCAGATTAACAGTCCTAACCATAAGTACCGGGGTGACCGCAGGGCATATTATCAATACGGTAATCCTCTGAAAAAGTGGAATCAGGAGGATTTTAAGCTCATAACCACTTATGGCAGGCTTTATGTAAGATACTTTGAAGAGTTCCAGGACACAATATTCTTATACGTTATGTCCCCGGATAGTACCACCATCGAGAATTGTGACGCGACTATACTGAGCAAGACCACGATTACGAAAAATACCTAATGATTGATCTTAGCCAATAACATAAAATGGAGGTTCTTTTAGATGCCTGACTGTATTTTCTGTAAGATCATTAACAGAGAAATTCCTTCTCAGGTAGTATATGAGGATGAAGAATTGCTTGCTTTCAAGGATATCCATCCTGTTGCTCCCGTCCATGTTCTTGCCATTCCTAAAAAACATGTTGTGAGTGTCAACGATCTTGCTGATGAGGATGCCGAAGTCGTCGGGAAAATATTTTTAGTAATAAAAGAACTGGCTTCCCAACTGGGAATAGCCGAAACCGGGTACAGGGTTGTAACAAATTCCGGAGAAGATGGCGGACAAGAAGTAGGACATTTGCATTTTCACCTTATTGGAGGCAAACCATTAGGGAGAAAGATTGGTTAAAATGATAAATTTGGCTGAAACTTATTCGATTTCATCATCTATCCAACATATACTTTATCATAGCGATTTATAAATTGGGTTGCATCCGCAGTGGCCAAGCTTAATGCCCGGATTAGCAGGTTGCTTCCAGCTTGACGTGTCCATGTTCATCCTTTATAATTATTTCGTATCATTCGACCAGTGGAGGGAGGGATAAAAAAATGAGTGAAGTGAGAGTAGGTAAAAATGAATCCCTGGATTCTGCACTCCGCCGGTTCAAGCGAAATTGTCAACGTTCGGGAGTTTTGTCGGAGGCTCGTAAACATGAGCATTACGAAAAACCTAGCGTGAAAAAGAAAAAGAAATCCGAGGCTGCGCGTAAACGCAAATTCAAATAAGGGAGTTGTCTCCAATTGTCCCTGAAGGATCGTCTTGTTGAGGATATGAAGGCTGCCATGAAAGCCAAAGAGGAGGGGAAGGTTAGACTTTCTGTCATCCGAATGGTTCGGGCTGCTATCAAAAATGCTGAAATAGACAAGAAAACGGAGTTCAACGATGCTCAGGTTATAGAAGTGCTCGCTCGTGAAGTGAAAATGCGTCGGGATGCAATGGTAGAGTTCGCGAAAGGGAATCGTACGGATAAAGTTCAGGAGCTGGAAGAGGAAGTCGCCATCCTCATGGAGTACTTACCTCAACAGTTCACTGAAGAAGAGATCCGAAAAATAGCCGAGGAAATCATCGCTGAAACCGGGGCCCAGGGACCCAAGGACTTAGGAAAGGTCATGGGAATGATTACTCCGAAGACCAAGGGAAGAGCCGACGGAAAGATTGTTAACCAAATTGTGAGAGAGCTCCTGGGTAATTAACAAGTTGATAAATTGATGAAAAAGAAGGGGATGTTGCAAAACTACTTAAAAAGTAGTTGAGCGATATCTTCTTTTTCTATAAAGAAATAGAAACCTGATAAAATCGTTGGTTTATTTTTAGGCATAATTAAATTATACAGTATTTGCGGGCTCTCCGGGGCTCGCATTTGCTATTCCCAGACAAATAAGGAGGGCTGTTGCCCACGAACTTTCACGTTCATTGTGCAACAGCCCCTTTTTTATTCCAGTTCTAGACGGATTTTATTCTATATTGTTTTGTTGGCCTGCCCACGGTTCCATACTCCAAATCCACAGTAATCTTTTCTTCATGAAGAAGATACTCCAGATAGCGCCAAACGGTTATTCTTGACATCGATAAAGCAGAAGCAATTTGCTGACAAGTCAGATAGTTGTCATGTTTTAGTAGAAAAGTCAGGATTTGTTCCAAGGTGATTAAATGAAGTCCTTTGGGGAGACTGGGCAGTGTCTTTTCCTTTTCTGCAAAAAGGTTTAACTGGTCCAGGTCATCTTGACTTAGCTTTGCTGTTTTAGATATCAGATTGCGAATTTTGAGATAACTTTTTAATGCTCTTTCCAGACGAATATCGTCAAAAGGTTTAAGAATATAGTCTATCGCGCCCAAGCGAAAGATCTTATTAATTGTCGCAGAATCGCTGGCGGCCGTGACGCAAATCACGTCAGACGGCAGCTCGAAATAGCGTATTTGTTTTAACAGATCTACTCCGTTTCCCTCCGGCAAGTAAATGTCCAATAAGACTAAATCAGGCCTAAGTTCTTTAATTCTCTCCAAAGCGTCCGTTTCTTCGGAACTTGATCCAACCACACAAAAATCCGGAAGTTTTTCAATATATTTTTTATTGATATAAGCCACCATGGGATCATCTTCTACAATATAGACCTTTGCTTTATTCATATTTATTACCCATTCCTTTCGCTTCGCTCAAGGCACAAAACGGCATGAAACCGTTGCCCTTGAGCTTGCTTTATTTTAAAACTATCTTGTTGAGATTACAGGCAACTACAAATCACGTGGAGGTGAGTGCGCTGCTCCTTTGGGAGTAGACCGCATATTTATATGTGTGGACTGTCCTATCAAGCACAAATAAGTGTGCCATTAGAGCACGAAGACTTATCTTTGTATAAACAACTCGTTTATAGCTGGACAATCAGTTAATGCCTGCTCTTCTCAATAATTCTTTGCGAAGGGAGACTTTAATGCTAAAAATCGTTTACCCCATCTGTTGTGGAATTGATGTCCACAATAAGTTTCTTGTTGCCTGTATTGCCACTACCAATGACAAAGGGGTTACCACTTACAAGTCTCATCGTTTTTCTACCTACACAAATGATTTGCGAAAGCTTTCGGATTGGCTTTCCTCTAATTCCCGCCCACATGTTTGCATGGAATCAACCGGCAAATATTGGGTGCCTGTGTACAATATTTTGGAAGCCACCTGTAAAATCACTCTGGCCCATCCAAAGTACGTCAAGGCGATTCACGGCAAGAAAACCGATAAAAAGGATGCCAGATGGATTGCTGACCTGTTTAAGCACGACCTTGTTGCCGGAAGTTTTATGCCACCTCTCCCAATTCGTCAACTGCGTGACTTGATGCGTTACCGTTTCAAGCTCACAAACTTTAAGTCCAGCGAGAAGAACCGGATTCAAAATTGTCTTACTGTATCAAATATCCAGCTTGCCAACGTGGTATCTGATACTTTCGGTAAGAGTTCAATGAAAATCATTGACTACTTGCTTGAAAATCCTGATGATAAGGATTTCGATTTTGTTCCTCTTCTTCACGCCTCCATGTTGAATAAGGTGGATAAGATCCGACTTGCTTTAGACGGGATGATTACCCCCGAGCAACAGCAAAAAATGAATATTATCCTTTAAACACTTGTGTTCCTGGACAGGGGTGACTCCTCAAAACAACGAGAGTGCGAGCAAAAAACATTCTGTGCGCATCTCCCGTGCCGGTGTTTATATCAAACCACTTTTAGTCCAATGTGCAAACGCAGTTGTTAAAAGCGATAAACACCCTGAAATCAAGGGCCGCTATTTGTCCGTTAAGAAGCGACGTGGACATAAGCGTGCTATTATTGCGGTTGCCCGAATGTTGCTAACCGCCATATATCACATCCTTAAGAAAGGAGAACCCTACAATCCCGAACTCTACAAAAAGGCAGAAATTATGCCGCAGACTCGCAATATCACTGTAGAACAAGCTATTTTAATAGCTCGAAGGCACGGGTACTCAGTAATTAAGGGTTGATATTAATTTAAAGTTATCACTATTAAGTTTTTAAAACCGTCCCATGGATGGTTTGTTTGCTACATTTTTTTAGGTTATACCGCCAGAGTACTTGGTTTCAGACTTGTCCTCCCTATTCAAGTTATAAGGAATGATTACCCTGAATGTTGTTCCAAGTTCTCTGGAAATGACGATGACCTTTCCCCCTGCAACTTTTACTCTACCCTGGAGGTTAAACAGACCTAGTCCTTGGCCGTCTTTCTTTGTGGTAAATCCCTGATCGAAAATGTAAGGCAGAATATGGTCTGGTATTCCAGATCCGCTGTCACTTACTTCAATTTTTATCTCTTCAGCAGTTTGTTCGATCAGAATACTTACTTCGCGCTGTGATTTGTTGGAGGGTAAAGAATCAAAGGCGTTTTCAATTAAATTGCCTAAGACAATAACCATGGCGTGTTCGTCGAAAAACGTTGGAAGCTTATATAACCTGCTTTTTTGGTCAATCATAAAACGAATTTGTTTTTCTTCCGCTTCGCTGGCTTTTCCCATTAAGAGACCTGCAACCGTGCTGGATTGTATGTGATCCATCAAAAAGCTGACTAAATTTCGTTCTTTGAAAGTTATTTCTGATATATATGAACGTGCTTCATCCAGTGCTTCCAGGTTAATGAGGCCCAAAATGACGTGAAGTTTATTTAAATACTCATGAGTTCTCGCCCGTAACGCAGCGACAATTTTTTTAACCCCGGTTAGCTCTTCAGCAATTTTGTTAACCTCTGTCAGAGGACGAAAAGTTGCGATAGCTCCTACAATTTTTCCTTTAATGGTTAAGGCAACACGGTTAGTCATTACAACACTATTGTTAATTATCAACTGTTGATCTTCCTGTAGGTAATTGGAGTCCATAACAGCGGGGAGTTGGGAATCTGGTATCAGCTCCCGGATGTCTCGCCCCAAAAAATGTGTATCAACTGGGAATAGATTCCTGGCCGTCTGATTAATCATCGTGATTTTGCAATTTTGATCTATTGCAATAATTCCCTCTTTTACAGAATGGATGATGGTTTCTCTTTCCTGCAAACGGGTGGCTATTTCCAAAGGTTCCATTCCAAACATGATTTTTTTGACACTTCCAGCCAATAAGAAAGAAAAACAAATAATTAAAGCAAGACTGAAAGGTATGATGAAATAAAAAATATTATAAATCTTGGATAGAATCATAGAAATATCCGGTTGAAAGAAACCAACGGCAATGACGCCAACCTGGGTACTTCCGCGTAATATTGGCCGGAATGCCCGGATAGAAAGACCGGAAACCCCGACCGCTTTGGAAGTATAGGATTGACCGCGTAAAGCCGGGCCTTCATCTCCACCGGAAAAAGGGAGTCCGATTAATGAACGGTCCGGGTGGGTATAACGAATACCTTTCATGTCCATAAAGACAACGAAGACAGCTTGAGTTTCCGCCCGGATTTCATCAGCAATTTCCTGCAAATTTTTGCTGGGGTCCCCGCTTGCATATGCCGAAATCACATCTTGCCGGGTTGCGGCCAGAGAAGCGATATCTAAAGCCTGGCGGGCAATTTGATTTTCGAAACTATTGATAAATGTATAATGAAGAATGGAAAGGGCAAGCAATAGGGGAATAATACTGCTAATCAAAGTAATGAAAAAAATACGGGCTTTAAGCGGGAGTTGCATACACTTGCGTCCTTTCCAAGACTATTTTTATGTATTGTAACATCAATTTTTATCAATATTGTAATTTATCAATATTGTAACATCAATTTTATCAACCGGGGTAAAGCAAACTGAAAAAACAATAAACAAAATCAGAACAATAAGAACAATAAGAAAACAAAAAGAACATTTATAGGTGACATGGGATAAAAATAGAAAATATTCCATGTCTTTTTGATTAATGAAAGAAGGGAGGGAATATTTTATGACAAACAGTAATAGTTCCAAAAAAAGGATTTTCTGTGATCAGAAACTTTGCCTTGGGTGTAAAACATGTGAACTGCGCTGCGCGGTTGAAAGAAGTTCGGTCAGTAAAAGTTTAACAGACGCTGTAAGAGAGGGGATTCTCCCAAGACCCCGGGTATATGTAGAATGGGATGGAAACAGGCCCTTTGCCTTGCAGTGCCGTCATTGCCAGGAGGCCCCCTGTTTGGAAATCTGTTCTACAGGTGCTTTGCGAAAAGATGAAGAGAGCGGATGCACTTATATTGACGGGGAGCGCTGCATTAGCTGCTGGATGTGTGTAATGGTCTGCCCGTATGGTATGATTGCTCCTGCTGTGGAAAAAAATGCCGCAGATAAATGCGACCAGTGTTTCCAAATGGCAGAGCCTTTCTGTCTGGCTTCATGTCCGACCGGAGCCCTGCAGCTATTGACTCCTGAAGAATATGAAAAAACTTTCGCCCAAAAGAGAATCAACGCTTTTCAGTCTCTAAATGGTTAAGTTTGTTAAGGGGGATAAAAAAGAATGCGTCAAGTTCGGAAAAAAAGCGCCGATCCGGCTGCCCGTCCTTATTTGCTTAAAGCGAGACAAGAAGGTCTGGAATTATCCTGGAATCGATTTGAAAGTATGCTTCCGCAGGATGGATTCGGCAAGCTGGGATTAACCTGTTTTGAGTGTCTGCAAGGCCCGTGTCGGCTGAATCCTTTCAGTCAAAATGAAGAATTGACCATTTGCGGACGCAGCAAAGAAGATCTGGTCGGTCAAAACCTTCTCCGGATACTAAACCAATCATCCGATGCCCAAGAGGTGTTTGTTGCTGACAATCCCGGATCGACTTTAACAGAAAAACTATTAAAAACAGCACAGATGCAAATCGAGGAAAAGAAAAAGAACAGGGAATCCTTAAGTAAAGAGAAGATTTCCAAGCAAGTGGGCCTGGGAGTTTTAAGAGAGGATAAGGTAAATATTTGTCTGGAGGGTATAACTTCGTCAGTATTGAAGGCATGCGCTGCCCTGGCCGAAGAAATGACAGAGGAAGCGGTAAACAGAGGCGCCAAGGGCTATAACCTTGTCTTAGCGGGAGATGTAACTCCCCATTACCCAGTACCGACAGTGAGCAATGCCGGTGGGGTAGAGTTTGCTATATTGAGCGGAATTGTTGACCTATACGCAGTCGGAAAAACTGGTTTAGGTTTAGGGAAAAATGTAGTTTCCGCATATCATACTGTTTACAGAGATGCCCCTTCTCAACCGGAAAAAGAAGAGATCAAAGACTGGTTTGTACAGGCAGCCGTAGCATACGGAAAACGGAACAAGGCTAAGGTTTTACTTTCTGACCAGAACGGGCAGGCTGATTTGCTGCAGCTTAACCGGACTTTAATCAAAGCACATTTGGATCAGGGATCAATTCGGAAAATATGTGTTTTGACCGGAGGTTCCAGTGTAGCGGTTCAGGAAGATGCCTTGCTTTGTGAAGCTGCAGTTAAACTGGCAGCCGAAGATGTCCTTTGTCTGGCTATAGGCAATGCGGCCGCAACGCTTGGCAAATATGGACTTTTAGCATCAGGAGCAAAAGAGGCCTCGGCTAATGTAACCCGAGCATTAGGAACGGATCAAGGAGCACCAGTATATTGGGCAGGAAGTGAAACAGAGATATTAGAAGTTTTAGATTTGATCGAAGGGGTTGGAGCAGAGCGCGTTTTGGCAATAGCTCCCGAACTTTCCACATCTGGTGATTTGCAGACGGCACTGGCATTGGCCGGAGCAGGTGTAAAAGTATTTACGGCTGTTCAACTGCCGGTCTATGGATGTGAGAAGGTGGCCAGGGATTTGGATGAGTTGATCAGCTCCTGTGCTCCAACAGATTTTGTGGAACGGATTATTGCTGAACTTTAGTTTAAGTTTTCAGAAAGGAGGGTTTGTTTTGCGTATAGATGCCGCCAAATGTGTAGGCTGCGGGCAGTGTAGGCCGTTTTGTACCATGGGGTCCATTCATTTCCGGCGCAGTGAAAAAGGGACAAAGGTTCATTGTTATGTGGATGAAGAGGAGTGTGTTGACTGCGGGATCTGTTTCCGATCCAAAGTCTGTCCGGCGGATGCCCTATACCAGATTGTCCACGGTTGGCCACGTTCTATTAGGGGAACATTCAGTAATCCCCTGGCTGAGCATAAAGAGACAAGAGTTCCCGGCAGGGGCACGGAAGAAATGAAAACCAACGATATCACCAATCGTTTTAAAAGAGGATATGCCGGAATGGCCGCTGAAATGGGACGACCGGGAACGGGAGCCCGTCTTAGGGACGCAGAAAAAGTTTTCAAAGCTTTAGCCAAGTTGGGCGTAGAATTTGAACCCAATAACCCGTTGACCGGATTGCTGGCTAATAAACAAACTGGCGAAATGAATCCGGAAGTCCTGAGCGAAAAAGTGCTTTCCGCCATTATCGAAATGGTTTTTCCGCTCGAAATGGTGATACCAGTATTGGATACGATGGAAAAAGCCGCCCGGGAGATTGATACGGTTTTCTCCATTGACTTGGTAGCAAGGGTGGATGAAGACCTCTCTGTTCCTACGGCCAAGATTATGGAAAAATACGGAAGATGGTTCTCTTTTAACGGAAAAACAAATCTGGGCTTAGGTCGTCTCCAGGTGAAAGGAGCATATGTGTCATGACCCACACGCTGCATCGCAAAGGTACTCCCGAAAGTTTTGAGCATGATTATGTCGTATTCTCCATGACGGCAAAAGGTTTTAATGAAAAAAATTCACGCGGAGCATTGCAAAAGTTTCTCAGAATATTAAGCAAATATGAAATTGTCAATATGGGTGATATGAAAACAGGCGGAATGTATCTGGTGGACCAGGAACAGATTATTGACAACGTGCAGGATACATCGATTGTTCATGCCGTATTTCAAGACAAGGATGAGGTCAGAAAAGCCCTAAAAGAACTTAAAGAAGCCGATTTGGGGGTATCGGTCATTGTATCGGGAATCGTTGCCGAAGTTGAGGGAGTCTGCCAGGATGTCGGGATAGAACGGCATACGGTGGAGTACTCGGTAGGAATCAGAGGGAATCTTTCCAGGCTTCCTGAAGAAGAACTCCTCGAAATAACAACCATGTGCGGACATGGTATGGTATCTCAGCATCTGGCCAGGCAGATGCTTCTGGATATCAAGAGGGGCAGAAGAAGTGCTCAGGAAGCAGGAGAAATCTTGGCTACCCCTTGTGTCTGCGGTGTTTTTAACCCCCACAGAGCGAGAAAATTACTGGAAGAATTGGTTGAAGTCTGGTGTTACGATGAGCTTTGAGGGGGAAAGGGGTTATAATTAATGGCTTATTTGATCATTGGCAATGGTCCGGCAGGAGTAAGCGCGATTGAGCGGATCAGGGAGATTGATCCGCAGGGGAAGATCATGCTTGTTTCCAGGGAGAATAACCCTCCTTACAGTCGCATTATGACTCCGGAGTATATGATATCCGAAGTGGACGAAGAAAATCTATTTTACCGAGGTACAGGGTTTTATGAAAGATATTCGGTTGAAACAAGATTGGGCTGTAAGGTGAAAGCCATTGTCCCCGAGAAAAAGACAGTTATCCTGGAGAACCAAGAGGAAATCGGATATAAACGTGTACTGATCGCTTCCGGTTCAAGGCCTATTGTACCTTCCTGGGCAGATACAGGGATCAAAGGGGTTTTTACACTCTGGGATAAAGCGGATTCCGTAGTTATTAACCAGCAACTGGGGGAGACCAAAGAGGCGGTTATTATCGGGGGAGGTTTGGTAGGGCTCCAAGCTGCCAGAGCATTGTCTGCCAGAAAGATTAAAGTAACTATTATTGAAAAAATGAAACAGCTTATGCCCTTGCAGTTGGATACTATCGCTTCTTCGCTTCTTCTTCAAGCCGTAATGAAACAAGGGATTGATGTTCATCTGGATACCGAAGTTCTTTCTCTTGAGAGTCAGAACGGAAAAATCACGGCTGTAGCTACCAAAGATCAAACCATTCCTGCAGACTTGGTTATTGTAGCTATCGGAGCCAAGCCAAATCTTGAAATGACCGTTGGAACAGCATTGGAGAGGGACAAGGGATTAATAACCAATGAATATATGCAAACAAATATTCCCGATATTTATGCGGCCGGCGATGTTGCTCAGGCGTATTGTCGGCTTACAGGGGAAAAGACGGTAAGAGCACTTTGGTTATCTGCCGTGCAGCAAGGGAAGGTAGCTGGGGCCAATATGGCAGGCCGTCAAGAGAGATATTTAGGAAGCACAGCCATGAATTCTATTCAACTCTTTGGACTTTCCATCATTTCTCAAGGACGGATTGAAGCTCTTCAGGAAACAGACGAAATTATTTTAAAGTATCAAGATAGGGGTGTTTATCAAAAGCTTGTCTGTGAAGATGGAAGACTCATTGGTTTTATACTTGTCGGGGATGTACGGCAAGCAGGAGTTCTTCACTACAAACTTGGCCAAAGTCTCTTCTCTGGTTATTGGGGAGGTTTCAGGATCCCCGATGGCTATCAAGTAAATCCCACATTCTAAATTCAAATAAGATTTTATGGCCTTGGCTAAACTTCGATGTCCTTGGGGACAAAGCATCCAATATAAGATTTATTAAATTGGATGGGTATGTCAAAGGAGGGGCAGATCCTGAAGAGGATCTGCCATCTGCCTAAAGCCCTTAAAGAAAACGCTATTATATAAATAAAACTTATTGTACTAAGGTATTTACTTATTTCGCAGAAAAGAAAATTTCATAGAAAGAAAGTATATAAGGAGGATGACAAATGAGTTTAGGTTTTTTAGCTAATACTGGGTTTGCAAAGGCTCTTGCTGCCAACATGGACATGATCTCCCTGATCGTAATCGTCATAGCCATTATCATTACAATTTGGAAAGATACCAACCTGGGAACTCTTGCTCTTGGTATGGCGCTTGTAGTAGGTTATTTCATCGGCGGAATA
>JAAYUV010000008.1 GCA_012517475.1 Peptococcaceae bacterium
GGAACAAGGCTACCTTCTTAAGTCGCTGCCCCTTTAAAGTTGAGAAGAGAAACCAAACTACCTGTATACACCATATTTACCAAATGAAGGATATTATTTTCTGGTTGAAATTCTTGAACATTTTTTATGCAACGTTAATGCTAATTTATATAAATTTAAAACTGGTTATAAATAAATTCCACTTTGCTGCCTTCGGTCAGGATATTAACAAGTATCAGGCTTAAAAGGACAGCGGTGAAAATGCCAATATCAATTAAAATAGGAAACAAGCGCTTCATTGACATACACCCATCCTTTCCATCCTATATGCATATGATCCTGCAAAAAGTATGCATCGTATTCATGGCTGGAGAAATCGGCCAGCTGGAATCCATAGGAGGTAACCATTTCTTTAATATTTTTATAATACTGCTGACGGTCTGTTTTGCTGAAACTGCAGTAATCATACCACTTACCGTTTACAGGAATGCTGATAAACAAAGGCTGGATGCCTAGATCTTTGCATAATTGCAGCAAAAATCTGAAGTCGTCATATTCGGGGGATTTACAGTAAGAAAGTCCGTTCATATAACCTTTATAGTCTTTATATTTATTCTTAATATAGCGTTCAAAATATCTACTATCCATGTAGTACTCATTATTTTTCGCGTTTTCTTTTCCTGTTTTATTAGCAGCCAGTCTCTCTGCTTCCCAATTAATCGCTGTTTTTGGGATGAATGGTTCCTGAGCAGTTTTCGCTTTATATTTCGTTTTGCTCAACGTATTGTAAGATTTGACCAAATCCTTCGTATTGAGTAATTCCAACCTGATTTTATAGTAAGGTGTAAGAATGAAGAGTGCCACCTTGGAGTACGGTTTATCACTTGTGTAAAGATCACAGTATCTCTGGACCTCGGGAGCTTCGGGGCATCCCTCTACCATGATTCGGACTCTTTGGGCCACATAGGTTTTGATTGATTGGCTGATATTGGGATCAAACATGAGGGATAAAAAATGCTGCTCGGAAAAATTCATATCAAAGTTTTTATTGGTCAGACCGTGTTCTGTAAACCACTGCGGGGAAATTATTAATGCTATTTTTTTCCCTTTTAATGTATTTCCCATTGAACCATAATTCATCAACTGCATAAGGCTTTGATAGTATCCCTGGCCAATCAGGTTCACATGAATTCCGCCGCGGTTTGCGAAAAAGTTTACCGGATGAAATGGGTTATTTGTATTTGTAAGATCAGAAGTGCCATACAAAGGGATACTGTCACCGCGTTCCAGCGCGACTCGCTGCAGGGCAACTCCTATGTTTTTCTGATCATTAAGAATATTGCCGAAAGCAGGATTATAAATTTGACTGATCATGACTGACAGCCTGTTGTTGGCCAAGTGCCAAATACCGAATACCAGGCAAAGCGAAATGAACCAAGTTAACGGCCGGGAAACCGATCTTTTTGTACCCATCTATCTCTTTTCTCCCTTGATCTTTCTATATCTTAAAACCGGTTCAACCTTATACTTTGCTTGGTCAATAATTGAACAACTTTCCGGAGAAGATTAGGAAGCCAAAACAAATCAGTTGGAAGGTAATGAAAGTTGAGGAAATATTCCAGATCCGCTTATTTTTATACTGTTTATACAGTTTGCTGTGTCTCTGGAAGAAATCGGTCAAGACAATCAATATACCATGGTAAATCCCATAAAGAATATAATAAATTTCTGTGCCGTGCCATATACCCATTGTTGTCATCGTAATCATATAGCCAACATAAGAAGCGGTAAAACGTCCTTTGAAGCGTTTCTTTTTCATAGATGACATGACGAAACGGGTGTATATATAATCTCTGAACCAGAAAGATAAGGACATGTGCCAGCGGTTCCAAAAATCTTTAATATCCTTGCTGATAAACGGTTTGTTAAAATTGTCAGGGGTGTTTACCCCCAGAATATAACTTACACCGATAGCCATTAAGCTGTATCCTGCAAAATCAAAGAACAGGTAAAAACTATATCCGTACATATAACTGAAAACACTCAAGATGCCGTTCTTGAGTATCCCCTGCTGCAGGGGGATTTTGGCCAGCCAGTAATTAAAAATTGCACTGCTGATTACAAATTTGTAGCCTGCACCGATTGCAATTTTTTTTAAGCCCTGATGAACACGTTCCAGGTATTCGTTTCTTGGGATTTTTTCCAGAATATCTTTGCCGAAACGTCTTGAGCGATCAATCGGGCCTGAGCTGATAGTGGGGAAAAACAACAGGAAATAGGTAAACTCAAAAAAAGAGACCTCTTTTATTAACCCGTCGCCGATTTCAAGCAACATCTGAATCGCTTTAAAGGTCAGATAAGAAATGCCTAAAAATCCAAACGTCCGCGCTGAAAAATAATGCCCCCATTTAACAAAGGCAAGCGGAAGTAAAGAAAAGATGATATATATTCTGAGCAGCCAACGTGATTCCCACTTTTTTCTCAAGAGGGAATATGTTTTAACCAACAATAATTCTCCAAAATAAAATGCGACTAGGCTGATTGCCTGGACTTTAGATCCTGAGAATAACAGCGAAAGAACAGCCAAAGAAGCCAGAAGCCCGTAATACCGGATCGGCTTTTCCAGAATTCCTAGTATAAAGGCAGGAATCAGCGACAAAAACAGAAGATAAAAAAAGTAAAAGCTTCCGTAAGGGATCATCTAATCTCCTCCGATAACTGAACTAATACTTTTACCATTTATATTTTATGTAATCCCATCCGTTTTCAGGAACCGGACAATTGATGCGATTGGCTTTCTATTAAGGCGGGATAATTTTTGTATTTTTCTGTATTTTAACATAGGATTTGCTGTCTAGTAAGACAGACAAAAAAATATTAATAACTTACATGTAGTTTCCATGCATCGGGATAAAGGATAAAATAAAAAAGGAAGGAAGAATTAATCTAAGAGATAGGATGATGATAACAATGTACAGGGTAGGAATATTTGTATTTCATAATGTAGAGTTATTGGACTTTGCCGGCCCTTTTGAGGTTTTTTCGGTTACTTCGGAATTGAATGACTTTAAACTTTTTCAGGTCTTTACAATAAGTAATGATGGAGAGCCTGTTACGTCCGTAAATGGCCTTAAAACTATACCGGATTATAGTTTTAATAGCCATCCGGTTATTGATATTTTAATCATTCCAGGCGGGGTAGGTACAAAATCAGAAATGGAAAAGGGGGATGTTCTTGAGTGGCTGATGAATAGCGAAAAACAGGCCAAAATGATCATATCGGTCTGCTCGGGAGCACGATTGCTAGGGAAAATAGGTCTTTTAGACGGAAAAGAGTGCACAACACATCACGAAGTGATGGAACACCTTAAAGTTATCGCCCCCAAGGCCATCATTAATCCCGACGTAAAATTTGTTGATAACGGCAAAATTCTGACTTCTGCCGGAATATCTGCGGGAATAGATTTATCTCTCTATGTTGTAGAGAAACTCTATGGAGCAGAGATCGCCAATAAGACTAAATGTTATATGGAATATGGGGACTGGACATCAGTGTTATGATTGCTTTATAAAAAAAACTTCCCCCGAAGAAAATCAGCAAACAGCAAATACTCCCGCAGTGCCGAAAGATTTATAGGCCTGAAGGAGAAGGCCCAAGCCGATAACCGCCCACCATAATATAAAATAAGGATTGGCTGCACTGATTACTATACCGGAATAGAACATATTTTTTGTATCGGAGTTGCTACTCTCCAATTCAATTTTCACTTTTTTCTTGATAGAACTCAGGATCATATCAAGTCCCATATATATTAACAATAACCCGCCAATGATACCGATACCGATTTGGGCGGCATTTGATTGAAGGATGATATCGAATCCCATAAATATCAAGGCTATTAAAATAATCTCCAGAATGGCATGGCCTCCGGTAACGATGAACCCTGAATGAGGCCCCGCGTTTAATGATTGTCTGATGGTATAAGTAAGCATGGACCCAGGCATCATGGCACCTGAAAAAGCCAAGGCCAATGAAGATAAAAAAATCACAAGCATAGGAGCCACCTCTAATTAACATACAAGAAATACATTTGATTTTATCATTTCTTCTAAAAGTCTACAATAAAAATAAGAATGGATGATTTATGACAAAAGATCAACAAGAAAGGGCAATAATAGAAGAACATATTCAACTTTATATTGGTGAACATAGTTAAAAAACTTCTTGTGGAGATTTGTAAAGATATGAAAAGTGATCTGGAACTTGATAGGACTCGTGAAAATTTGCGAGCCGGTTGTGCTCACTGTTTCGGTTTGTGCTGTGTAGGATTGTACTTTGCCGCATCAGACGGCTTTCCAATCGATAAAGAGGCGGGTCAGCCTTGTCCGAACTTGCAGTCGGATTTTCGTTGCAGCGTGCACAATAATCTTTGGAAACAAGGTCTGAAAGGCTGCATTTCTTATGATTGTTTTGGTGCAGGACAAAAAGTTTCCCAATTCAGTTTCAAAGGTCGGGACTGGAGGCAGGATCAACATATTGCAAAGTCCATGTTTGAAGTATTCCTTATTATGGAGCAACTCCATGAATTGCTTTGGTATTTGTCGGAAGCACTACAGTTGAAGCCGGCTCAGCCAATTCATCCTGAGCTTCGTGTTATTCTCAAAGAGACGGAACAACTTACTGAACTTAGCTTCGATTCCCTATTGAAACTGGATATAGCCGAACACAGACAAGCCGTAAATATCTTGCTTCAGAAGACGAGTGAACATGTTCGAGCTGGGGTTCGTCAAGGAAAGAAGACTTGGCCAAAGCGCCCAAAAACGTTTGGAAGGGGATTAGACCTTATTGGGGCAGATCTCAGAAAAACTGATTTAAAGGGATTGAATTTGAGAGGAGCTTACCTTATTTCGGCGGATCTCAGAGGGGTGGATTTGGAAGGGGCGGATCTTATCGGGGCAGACTTACGGGATGCTGATATCAGGGGAGCAGATCTAAGTGATAGTATTTTTCTTACCCAAACTCAAATCAATTCAGCGATTGGGGATGTTTGCACAAAGTTACCTGTTTCACTTACCCGTCCAATATACTGGGGGGAATAAAAATAAGGGTAATTTGTTGAAAGGAGGAACAGCATGATAAAGAAGAAAAATAGAATTGGATACTATATCAAGAAATACAGCTTTCTGTTCCTGGGGGCGGTATTTGCATCAATCGGTTTAGAAATATTTTTAGTTCCCAACGAGATTGTGGACGGAGGTGTCACAGGAATTTCCATCATGGCGAGTATACTTACCAAATTCCCTTTGGGAGCTTATATTTTTATCCTCAATATTCCGTTCCTGGTTTTGGGTTATCGTCAAATCGGAAAAACATTTGTATGGGCCACGTTGTTTTCCATTACCACGCTTTCTATCGGGGTCAGCATTTTACAACCTGTACCCGGTCTCACCCAAGATACCTTATTAGCCGCGGTATTCGGCGGAATTATCCTCGGAATAGGGGTGGGTTTGGTTGTGAGATATGGGGGCTCTTTAGACGGAACAGAAATTATGGCCATCGTGGTTTCAAAACGGACTGGATTTTCCGTTGGAGAGATTGTTATGTTTTTTAATATATTTATCTTAGGAAGCGCCGGGATATTATTTGGCTGGGATCGAGCTATGTATTCCCTGATCGCATACTTTATTGCCTTCAAAGTAATTGATTTAACGATTCAAGGGTTGGATGAATCAAAAGCGGTGATGATCGTATCCGACAAGCCGGATGAAATTGCTGAAGTCCTTTTAGCCCGTTTAGGCAGAGGGGTAACTTTCCTGGAGGGCAGAGGCGGTTATTCCGGGCAAACGAAAAGTGTTTTATACTCAGTGATTACACGCTTAGAGATATCAAAGCTTAAGTCAATTATTGATGAAATTGACGAGGACGCTTTTGTCGCAATCCATGATGTTCATGAGGTGCTTGGCGGAAAATTGAAGAAGACGGCCATTCATTAGCCATAAATGCCATATGGTTGTAAAAGATGGATTAATGAGGATATAACAATGAAAAATATTGGCGAGTATCAAATAGAAGAATTCCCTTTAAGCAGAATATCAACAATTGATATCGGGGCAGCCGGATTAAAGAAACATCATATAAAAGCATTAATCGAACTGGATGTCACAGAATCCCGGAAGATGATTCGTGAAAAAAAGAAACTGTCAGAAAAAATCACTTTTAATTCATGGCTGATTAAATGTATAAGCCGTGCAGTTGAAGAATTTAAACCCATCCACGGAATAAGGAAAGGTAAAAAAAAGGTAGTCATCTTCGAAGATATTGATATATCCATTGTGATTGAAAGAGAAGTTGACGGAACAAAAGTGCCGCTTCCATATGTTATTCGAAAGACAAATGAAAAAAGTATTTCCGAAATAAGCGATGAAATAAAAAACGGGCAACAACAATCAATCCAAGGTGAAGAAGATTTTGTTTTAGGTCAGGAAAAAATGAACAGGTTTTCTATGAAGGCGTATTATTATTTGCCGGGTTTTATGAGAAGGCTAATCTGGAGATTTATCATCAATAGCCCATTTATAACAAAACAAAATATGGGAACCGTAATGATCACCTCGGTAGGAATGATGGGCAAAATAAGCGGATGGGTGATACCGGTAAGTGTACATCCCTTATGTTTTGCAATCGGGTCTATAGTAAAAAAACCCGGTATTGTTAACGATCAAATAGAAATTAGAGAATATCTCTATATCACGGTTCTGGTTGACCATGATATTATTGATGGTGCTCCGGCAGTGAGAGCTCTGTCTAAATTAACTAAACTCATTGAAAGCGGTTACGGATTAGATTTGTCCGGGGAGGGGATACATCATGAAATACAGCATCAGAAAATGTGTGATGGACGACCTTAGTGTGCTGCGTGAATTCTCACGCCAAACCTTTGATGATACTTTCAGACGTCTCAATACGCCGGAAAATATGAAAGCTTATTTGGAACAAGCTTTTGATATAAGTAAACTCAGTGAACAATTATCGAATAATCATTCAGCCTTTTATTTTCTTTTTATGAACGAAGAGTTATCGGGTTATTTAAAAGTAAATGAACATGAAGCGCAAACCGACATCTATGACCCGCAATCGCTTGAAATCGAGAGAATATACGTGCGTAAAGACCTCCATGGAAAAGGGTTAGGCAGCAGGCTAATGGATAAGGCATTAAAAATTGCACAAATAAAGGGAAAGTCTTATATTTGGCTTGGGGTTTGGGAAAAAAATCAAAAGGCTATAGAATTTTACAAAAACAATGGATTTTATGCCATTGGCAAGCATTCCTTCGTCATGGGAGATGAAGAACAGGCGGATTATTTGATGCGAAAAGATTTAATCCACATAGCAGACCAGGTTTCTCAATGGAAATTACTTTGAGCAAAAGAAAAAGTCTCTTAATGCTACCGTTTTTTCCAAAATGACTTTGCTTCTTTTTCCAGTTTCGTTAACCTGGTGTAATAATCCGGAAATTCATTCAAATGCGCTAAAGCAATTTTTCCGGTTGTAATCGGGTCATCATCTGTAACATTGGTCTTAGGGTCCCTTCTGCCGTGTTCCAATTCTACTTCCAGTCCAATTCTGAACTGTTCGACATCAAAAGGGCTTCTACTCCAGTCTATGCCAAGCTGTTCGCCGATAAGCCTTGCTTCAGTTATGGTAAATTTTAAACGTGGTTTGGGCTTGAAGTGATCAACCATAGTACTGCCTGTCAGTTGATGGCATTGATCCATATCTGAAGTCGTAAGTCCTTGATAAGAATGAATATGGCCTCCGTTGATTTCAATGTTTGGACCGGTAATTAGCTTATAGTAGTGCCGGTGACCATCATCTTTTGTCGTACAACCTGATATTTCATGAACATGGCTTTGATAATTTTCCGATGGGCTGCTGTAGCCTGAATAGCGATGTGTATGATAAAAGGCTATGTCCGAAACACCCTGGAAATAATGTCGATGTACGGAATTCATTATTTACCACCTCGTTATTATGATATTGAATAAGGTGGGAAAGGGTCATCAAAATTATTTTTTTTGTTGGGAGAAATAGCAAAACAGGTCAAGAATAAACCAATTCCCAATGATACCTTTTTAGTAGGAGGTGAGATCATGGAAAGTTGGGATAAGATAAAGGCCGTACAACGGATGCAGGATTATATTGACAGCCATATTACAGAAGTGATTACTCTCCGTTCGCTTGCGGGTGTGGCAGGGTATTCTCCGTGGCATTCAGCAAGATTATTTAAAGAGCTAACCGGCAAGACCCCGTTTGAATATATTCGGGCACTTCGGTTATCTCAAGCGGCTTTAAAACTTCGGGATGATAATGTGAAAATTGTTACCGTTGCCTTTGATTTCGTTTTTGACTCACACGAAGGTTTTACAAGAGCTTTTTCCAGGCTGTTTGGCATGACACCTCAATCTTATTGCAAAAACAGGGATAAGGCGTGTATTAAGCTTTTTATGCCTGACTATGTCCGTGATTATTACCTTACATTACAAAAAGGAGCGAAAAATATGTCCAAAAATTCCAATGTAAACACTGTTTTTGTCCAAGTGGTTGAACGTTCTGCAAGAAAACTAATCCTGAAACGCGGTGTAAAAGCAACCCATTATTTTGAATACTGTGAGGAGGTCGGATGCGATGTTTGGGAGTTACTTTCAGGTATTCCGGAGGCAAGTTATGAACCTATTGGGATGTGGCTGCCCGAGAACTTGCGCAGGGAGGGCACTTCGGTTTACGCGCAGGGAGTCGAAGTTCCATTGAACTATTCGGGACACATTCCCGAGGGGTATGAGATGATGGAACTTCCGCCTTGCAAGATGATGGTTTTTCAGGGAGCGCCTTTTGAAGATGCTAAATTTGGAGAAGCGATTGAAGAACTATGGGGAGTAATGAAAACTTATAATCCTGAAACTTATGGTTTTCAATGGGCGGACGAGGATGGTCCAAGAGTCCAACTTGCACCAATGGGTTATAGAGGATATATTGAAGCTAGACCAGTAAGAGAATTGAATCATACAAAAGCACAGATATAGGGGCCGGCCTCTTTCGGCCCCTTCTTTATCTTGATTTTGTCATAGACAAATTAAGTCCTCATATTTACAATCAAGGAGATAGTGTTTTTCATTGACTGAATTTGAGGAGGGTTGGTGTGGTTAAAGGGTTAAAGCCTGCAAAAGTTGAACCTCTGCATATTGGTTTATTATTGGTTTTTTTTATCGTGTTAATTTGGTCTGCGGTCAATCCTAAGGATTTGTTCACATGGTTTTTAGAGGTTCTTCCCGCCCTTATCGGATTCGGGATTATTGTCTATACATATAATCGGTTTAGACTAACCAATTTGGTTTATGTTCTTATATTCATATACGCCGTGATTCTAATTATAGGCGGGCATTATACCTATGCGGAAATGCCGGTATTTAATTGGCTCAGGGATACCTTTCATCTTCAGAGGAATTATTATGATAGATTAGGACATTTAGCTCAGGGTTTTATACCTGCTTTGATTACTAGAGAAATACTTTTACGGAATTCAGTCTTAAAGCGAGGAAAATGGCTGTCATGTATTGTTATTTGTGTTTGCCTTGCCATTAGCGCCTTATATGAATTAATTGAATGGGGGGTAGCTGAGGCTACGGGCAGCGCAGCCGAAGCATTTTTGGGAACCCAAGGCGATGTTTGGGATACGCAATGGGATATGTTTATGGCTCTTTGGGGATCAATCATTTCGTTACTATCTCTCAGCAATCTGCATGACAAGTTTCTTAAGAAAATAAGCTAAAGGAATAATTACTAAGAAAAAGTGTAAAAAAAATACCGCAAGTAATGCGGTGTAGGTACCTTTGAGAAAATAATGAATACTGTGTCAGGAGGATCTATGAAATTAGCGATATTTGATTTTGATGGAACACTCTTTCCAAAGGATACCCTTCCTTTTTTGCTTTCCCAACGGAAGGACCTTCATTGCTCAAGATTTACTACCTATAAGCTTTACCTGTCACTTATCCCCTTATTCCTTAAATATAAATTAGAAATCCTAACCAAGCTCTCGCGGGAGCAGATGAAGGTGCTTGCTGTGAAAAAGTTTAACTATATCTTTAAAGGAATGAGTGAACCGGAACTAATTACTTTTTTTTCGGGATGTTCGGAAAAGGCCCAAGATTTACTCAATAAATCCGTGGTTCAGGAAGTAGAAAGGGCGCGCGCGGAAGGATTTCATACCGTTTTGCTTTCAGGAACATATGATTACCTCCTGGCAGAAGTGGGGAAGAGTCTTCACTTTGATACGGTAATCGGGACGAAAATGCATTTTACAAACGGCCGGTTTGATCCCGACGTTGATTTGGAAATTGTGATTGGAGAGATGAAATTAAAAAGAGTGTATCAAGCTTTTGAGAATCAGGAAATCAATTGGGAAGAGAGCAGGGCTTATGCCGACGGCTTCTCGGATCTTGATCTGTTACTCGCTGTTGGCAGCCCAATTGCGGTAAGGCCTGACGCCAAGCTCAGGGCATTGGCAGAAGAAAAGAAGTGGAGAATTATTTCGTAAGTTTATATCCCCAAAAATCCTTTAAAATTATTTCACACTAAAAAGGCCATCGGCTTTTGTTGATGGCCTCAGACTGCTGACAAAGTTATTTTGTCAGCAGTCTTTTCACTTTACGGAGGCTAAAAATAATAGTTTTGGCAATACCGTTTCTTTATAACGAAGAAGTTTTGTGTTTTTTGTCCTTCTGTTTTTTAACCCCATCACCCATCTGGGTGACGAAAGGGGTGAATTCAGGATGATATATTTTAAGTACATATCAGGGAAGCTATCGAGGAGCTTTCCTGACAAAGAAAACAAAACAAAGGAGATGAAATGAATGACCGCTAAATATGACATCATCGTTGTAGGAGGAGGGCATAACGGCCTGACGGCAGCATGTTATCTTCAAAAAGCAGGTTACAATGTTCTTGTTCTGGAGCGGCTGAACAGGGCCGGCGGAGGAGCATGGACGGAGGAAGCCACTTTGCCGGGTTTTAAGCATAATCTGGCCTCAGTATTTCATGGCATCCTTCATTTAGGGCCTGTGTACAAAGATCTGGAACTGCAGAAGTACGGCGCCGAATATATCTGGCCGGATGCTCAGGTTGCTGCCGCGTTTACGGATGGCAGATGCCTGGTATTCTACCGTGATCTGGACAAGACCTGTCAGGAGATTGCCCGATTTTCCGAAAAAGACGCGGAGACTTATCGCAGCCTGGCAACGATGTTCAGAACTGTGCTGGATAATATGATTGGGCCGTGGTTCTTTAGTCCCCCCGTACCGAATTCCATCTCATCCTTGGCCTTTGAATCAAGCGTCGAAGGCCTGAATATGATGCGGATGCAGCTTTCCAATCCAAAAAATATTGTAAATGAGCTTTTTGAGTCCAATGCCATCAAGTCGCTTCTGCTGTCGTTTATTAAGGAGTTTGGCGGCGCTCCCGACACCTATGGATTCGGCGTGTTTGTTCCCATGATGCTGGGTGAGACCCATTACCCTCACGGCTGGGCTATATGTAAAGGCGGATCGGGCAATCTCGCCAGGGCTTTCGTGAATTGTTTGGAAGATCACGGCGGCACGGTAATGACCAATGCGGAAGTCAAAAAAATCCTGGTTGACGGAAAGCGGGCGACAGGAGTTCAGCTGGCGGACGGAACGGTTATCGAAGCAGGCAAGCTCGTACTGACCAATCTGGAACCGCATACGACTTTCCTGAAGCTGATCGGTGAGGAAAAGCTGGAGCCGCCCTTCATTCACTCCGTCAAACGCTGGCGCAAAGAGGACACCATCTTATTTCATACCCATCTGGCCCTGGACGAGCCGCTTAAATGGAAATGCGCGGCCTTCAATCCTGATATCAATCGTTGTCTGGGCGTACTGCTTATCGATGAACCCCAGGAAATTTATGATGATTTTGCGGCAATCGATCGTAGGGAACTTCCCCCGAAACCGCGAATGTTTACGGCTTATCCCTCAGTGGTGGACCCGAGTCAGGCCCCTCCCGGGAAAGCGACTGCGATAGGCTGGCAGTATGTTCCGTATAATCTGAGAGAAGGCGGGCCGGCTGCTTGGGATGAAGTAAAAGAAGAGTTTGCTGCCCGATGTATCAAGATCTGGAGCGAATATGTGGAAAACATGGACAAATCTATCTTGAAGCATTATGCCATGTCACCGCTTGACACCGAACGGCTCTGGACTTCTATGGTACAGGGCGGCTTCAATCACGGGGAAATGAGTCAGGATCAGTTAACCATCTTCCGTCCTTTTGTAGAATATAAGCCTTATCGGACTCCGTTTGAAAATCTGTATATGTGCGGAGCTAGTACCCATCCCAGCGGGAGTATGGGAGGTGCCTGCGGCTATAATGCTGTCCAGGTCATTGCCGATGACCTCAAGATTAAGAATAAATGGTGGGAATAGATTGCAAAGATAATTATTGACAAGGAGAAGATATGAAGCTTACAGTAATATCAGATAAAGGTACTCCCATGGTGGTTGTAACGAAGATTGCCCGGAAAGATGACACGATTGAGATTGTTGGGCAGTTAATGGGGGCATGGCCTACAAAAATGTATATTACGACCGAGGAGTTTGGAGGATTCCTGCGTGCCGTATTAAGTGTAAGTGTTATCTCCTATTTGATACGCTACCCATTCTACTACCTGAAGATGAAGCTGAAGCGTGAGAAACCTCCTGCTCATTAAATCATTCAATTTTATAAGACTGTATCATTCCCGGTTTGTTATCTATCTGTCAACAAATCGGGAATGAAAGGAGTCTGTGGATTATGGATTGTCACGGTGAACAATTCGACACATTGGATTCCTTGTATGAGTTGATTTCATCGATTTCAAATCATCAGGAATTGGAAGAAATCGAAGGAGAATACCTTCGTTCTATTGGCACGCTCATCCCTGCCCATGCCAACGCGGTCTACCTGTTTAAGCCCAATAAGCCTTATCCTGTCCGGATTACGGCTACAGGAGTAGATGAAGACTTTTTGGTTTACTATGAAGAAAAAGGCCGAACAATTGATCCTCTGCGGGACTGGATATTTAAGAATCATTCCCCAAATCAATCGCAGCTCTTGTTCGGTCTTGAGGGCTGGAAGCATCATCCTGTTTACAATGTTGTCGGTTCTGCCAAGATCGATTACGCCATGCAGTGCCCCATCGTCTCAGATGATCATGTAATCGGCACTTTAAACTTTGGACGTACTGCTACGGATGGACAGTTCAACAGAACTGACTTAAAAGCTATTAAGATTTTGAGTCAGTTTTTCAGTATGGCTCTTGCGAGAGTACTGCGGCATAGCAATCTATCAAGGAGCCAGGACCAACTCTGTCAATCTATTGACCATGGCCGGCAAGGGATCGTTATCGTCGATCGGGACTTCACTATTCAATATGCAAATAAATCCGCTCAGAGAATTACCATGAGTGTGTTTAATGAACAACCCTCACAAGAATTATCCAATCTCATCCGTCTTGAGTGCCAGAATCAAAAGAATAAACACCGGCAGTCAAAAAGCCTTTCAGCACGGTTCTGTTCTCTTCCGGGCGGAACCACCAACCAAACCCTGATCTTTTTAGATGATGTAATCTCAACCTCCGCGCAGCAGCTCCTGGATGAACTGCTTACGGAACGACAGATGGATGTGATCAGACTGGTTGAACTAGGTATGAACAACAGAGAAATAGCCGATAAGCTCGATATCTCCGTAAATACGGTCAAACGCCATCTTGATAACCCCTACTACAAGTTTAACGTTTATTCACGGACGGAACTGATCTCCAAAGTCCATCGTCTTGTCAGACTATAAATACTCACGATACTAAAGGACCACATGGTATACTCAAGCTGCTTTTACTCATAAGCAGGATAGGGCAACACTGAGGAGTGATCCGAGCGGCTTACGAGAAATATAGAAAATAATTTCATTCATTCCGACATAACGAAGTAATAATTCTCCCAAAAACGTATTTCGTCATTGAGTACAACTAACATAAAATAATAACAAAACCCCATGATTCGAAAAAATCATGGGGTTCGTCAGTAACCTGAGGCCATCGACAAAAGTCGATGGCCTTTTTTGAATAAATCTTAGTGAGCGGCCGGGCCAATACCAGGAGCCCAAACCTGCATTCCTGTGAAGACATAAGCTTGCAGCCAGACCAGAGCGCTGAGGAGAATGGCCAGCGCTAAGCTGTGCCAGAATACAGCGCGGAAGATCGGACCAACAGCGTTCATACCTTCATGGTGGTCTTCATAACAAGCAACGGTGGATACAACGATGGACTGAGCATCGATCATTTTACCCATAACACCACCGGTGCTGTTTGCGGTTACAATCAGTACAGGGTTCAAACCCAACTGGTCAGCGGTAATTCTCTGGAGGTTACCAAACATCGCATTGGAGGATGTGTCGGAACCGGTCAGGAATACGCCCAACCAACCAAGCATGGAGGCGAAGAACGGATATGCAGATCCGGTCTTAGTGAAAGCTAAGCCCAGGATAGCGTCAGTACCGGCATAACGGGTCATATAACCTAAGCCAAGTACTGTACAAATAACGGTGAAAGGAACTTTCATACGGACGATGGTCATAGTAAATGATTTTTTCCATTCGGCAGCGGAGAGTTTTAAAACGAACAGACCGGAGAGAACAGCAGCAACCATGATGCCGGTTCCGCCCATGGTCAGGAAGTTCCAGCTGTATTTAGCAGCCATTCCAGCTTTACCGGTTCCTACAGGAGGAGTGTGAATAGAGAGATTATGCAGATTAGGAACAGCCCAGGTAGGATTAAAGAGGCTGTTCAGGTAAACTTTAACATCATTCAAACCGATAATGAATACGGCGACTGCCAGGAAAGCCCAAGGCAGCCAAGCCTGAATGACTTCGCCGGAGGTATGTTGAACATGCTCGTACTTATTTGTGACTCCGGTATCTTTACCGTCATAGGATTGGCCGTGACCGACAATTCTTTTCGGTTTCCAAACTTTAAGGAAAAATACTGTACAAATCATGGAGACGATACCGGCCATGATATCAACGATCATAGTCCAGCCCATCTGGGAAGAGAAGAACTGGGCCAGAGCAAAGGAAGCGCCGCAAACTAAAGTTGCAGGCCATACTTCCCAAACATCGGACCATTTTCCTTTATCCATGAAGACCATGGTGGCAACGAGCCAGAAAGGAACGATGATGGAGAAGAAAGGCAGCTGACGACCAGCCATCATGCTGATGTAGGCATCAGGAATACCGGAAACCTGAGACAGGGTGATGATCGGAACACCGATAGCACCGAAAGCAACCGGTGCGGTGTTGGCGATCAGACAGATAACAGCAGCGGTCATCGGACGGAAGCCAAGGCCCACCATGATAGCACCGCAAACGGCAACCGGAGTTCCGAAACCGCAGGCACCTTCCATGAATGCACCGAATCCGTAAGCAATTAGGATAGCTTGAAGACGTTTGTCAGGAGTAAGACCGGCTACAGAGTCTTTGAGGATCTCAAATTTGCCGGTAATAAGGGTAGTATTATAAAGGAAAATAGCGGAGAAAACGATCCAGCCAATAGGGAAGAGACCGTTTAAAGCACCATAAAGGAATGCAGATACGGCCATGACCGGAGGCATTTTCATCATGAGAATACAAACGGCGAAAGCTACCAGTGCTGCAATAATAGCGGCATAAGGTGCAAAAATTCCGAGATGTTTGTTACCTTCTTTGTCCTTATGGGGATGTAAAGCTAAAAGATATAATAAGACAATAATGGGAAGAGCAGCGAGGAAAGTTGACAGGTAAATGTTACCGGTCGGATTGTAGTTTTGGAAATACTGCATATTAATGATTACTCCTCTCTACAAATAACTAATTTCTGAGCAATGCGATTGGGACCCGAATTCACCTCCCCGATTCTATCTTTCCTAATTCGCTGTTAGGAAGAAGAATTAATAAGGGGGAAAAGAAGAAAATGAAAAATGAAAATAATATAAATCCTGATTTCCCCACAGTTTGAATCTTAATACTAATTTTCTGAATGTTTAATAAAAAATAATTAAATTTACAAAATATTTCAGCGATTGAATATTTTTAGCTAAAACAATTTTAGACAGTTTTAAAGTTCGGTTTGATTCAAAAATTGTAAGTAAACCTAGTTTAATTTGTAATTAATACAAGGAAAAGGTAGTATTCCATTATATATTGTCGAACAAATAATAATTTTGAAAAAACTTAAGTAGAATTTTGTCGTATTTGAGAAAACAAATAAAAATTAATGAGAATTGAAGGAGATAATCCGTATAAAAAATATGATAGAAAAGAATAAATATATTTTCAGAAAATGAAAGAGTCTATCCATAAAAAGGATAATATTTAAATAAATGTAATATTTGGAAAATGTAATTATTTTCATTATTTGCATAAAGTTCTTTGTTGGATTAAATGTTCTAAAAGAAAAAGCCGTCAACAAAAATGTTAACGGTTTTCAGAGTACAAAAAAGGAGATGCCCAGTGGGACATCTCCTTTAATACATTTAATAAAAATCTTAGTGGGCTGGACCAATACCAGGAGCCCATACTTGCATCCATGGGAAGATATAGGCTTGAGCCCAGACCAAAGCACTGAGCAGAATAGCCAGCGCCAAGCTGTGCCAGAAGACTGCGCGGAAGATCGGGCCAACGGCCGCCATACCTTCGTGATGGTCTTCATAACAAGCAACGGTGGATACGACGATGGACTGAGCATCGATCATTTTACCCATAACACCACCGGTACTGTTGGCTGTAACAATAAGTACCGGGTTTAAGCCCATCTGGTCAGCGGTGATTCTCTGAAGGTTACCAAACATAGCATTGGAAGCAGTGTCGGAACCGGTCAGGAATACGCCTAACCAACCGAGCATGGAAGCGAAGAACGGATATGCAGATCCGGTCTTGGTGAAAGCTAAGCCCAGGATAGCGTCAGTTCCTGCATAACGGGTCATATAACCTAAGCCGAGTACTGTGCAAATAACGGTGAAAGGAACTTTCATACGAACTACTGTCATGGACAAGGCTTTTGCCCATTGAGCTCCGGTAAGTCTGAGAACAAACAGACCGGAAAGAACAGCGGCAACCATGATGCCGGTTCCGCCCATGGTCAGGAAGTTCCAGCTGTATTTAGCAGCCATTCCGGCTTTACCTGTTCCGACAGGAGGAGTGTGAATGGAGAGGTTATGCAGATTGGGAACAGGCCAGGTTGGATTGAAGAGGCTGTTCAGGTAAACTTTAACATCATTCAAACCGATAATGAATACGGCGATTGCCAGGAAAGCCCAAGGCAGCCAAGCCTGGATGACTTCGCCAGGGGTATGTTGAACATGCTCGTACTTATTGGCAGCTGCGGCGGATTGAGCCACAGTTGTTCCATCATAGGACTGACCATGGCCGATAATTCTTTTCGGTTTCCATATTTTTAAGAAGAAAACAGTTACGATCATGGAAACAATACCGGACATAATGTCAACGATCATAGTCCAGCCCATCTGGGAAGAGAAGAACTGGGCGATTGCGAAGGAAGCACCGCAGACTAAAGTTGCAGGCCATACTTCCCAAACATCGGACCATTTTCCTTTGTCCATGAAGACCATGGTGGCAACGAGCCAGAATGGAACGATGATGGAGAAGAAAGGCAGCTGACGGCCGGCCATCATACTGAGGTAGGCGTCAGGAATACCGGAGACCTGGGATAGGGTGATGATCGGAACACCGATAGCACCGAAAGCAACCGGAGCGGTGTTAGCGATCAGACAGATAACAGCAGCAGTCATCGGACGGAAGCCAAGGCCCACCATGATAGCACCGCAAACGGCAACCGGAGTTCCGAAACCGCAGGCACCTTCCATAAATGCACCAAATCCGTATGCAATCAGGATAGCTTGAAGACGTTTGTCAGGGGTAAGACCGGCTACAGAGTCCTTGAGGATTTCAAATTTGCCGGTAATAAGGGTAGTATTATAAAGGAAAATCGCGGAGAAAACGATCCAGCCAATCGGGAACAGACCACTGAGTGCCCCGTAAAGGAATGCTGATACCGCCATAATTGGGGGCATCTTCATCATGAAAATACAAACTGCAAATGCAGTAAGAGCGGCAGCGATAGCTGCGTAGGGGGCAAAAATTCCGAGATGTTTGTTGCCTTCTTTGTCTTTATGGGGATGTAAAGCTAAAAGATATAATAAGACAATAATGGGAAGGGCAGCGAGGAAAGTTGACAGGTAAATGTTACCGGTCGGATTGTAGTTTTGGAAATACTGCATTCTTACACTCCTCTCTTCTTAAGCCGCAAAATAATAATAGTTGGTTGGAAACGCATTGTTCACCTCCTGTTACCCCTCTAACGTTTGAAATCATTAAAAAATTTAATAAAGTTAGAGGAAAAAATCAGGGAAATTACCAATCTTTGGTATCCAATTACAATTTATTGAAGAAATAGAAAGGAATTCCCCAAAAATAATGTTAAAGTTAAATAGTCAGAATGTTAACAATAATTAAATAAGTTGTAACAAAACTTCAGCGGATGAAATATTTATAACTAAGGCAAATACATAACTAAACCTAATTGGTTCTATTTATTAAATAAGATTGAAAATCCCTTTTGTTTATAAATAAACAAAGTAAGACAAAAATTTTATTTTTGTTTCTTCGTGTTTATTTCTGAAATAAACTTCATCAATAAATATGTCGCAAATTGAAAAATAAAAAAGAAAGATATCTTATCAAGTTATTTGCTTTTTCAGAAATTTCAATTATTATAATGTTCAATTATAGATATGATTGAACTAGGCAGTGTGCAGAGAAGAAAAGAATGAAAATTAATGGGTTATATAATTTCATTAATTACAAAATAAAGAAATAATGGCAAAAAAAGTAGCCGGAAAAATTCCGGCTGCAGGGATTTCTTAATTATACGCTTTAATTGTGGCAGCTCTGGTTTCGCTGAGGCGGCTTCTTTTCTTGTTCACCATTACATAGTAGAATAGTGTTATACTTAATTTATATACGAATATCCGGCAAAGGAAATCTACTGGCTGGTTAAAGGGGCAAAAGCACATGTTTATTTCAAGCAAAGAAATTCAGATTTCTTACGCAGACACCGATATGATGGGAGTCATATATCACGCAAACTATTTAAAATGGTTCGAATTGGGGCGGACCCAGTTGATTGAAGATCTGGGATACAACTACCTGCACATGGAAAATGCCGGGTATTATGCACCGGTCTACAAAGGTGAAATTACCTATAAAAAAGCAGTCCGGTACGGGGAGCGGGCCTTTGTGAAGACCTGGATAGAGGAAAATCAGGGTCTGAAGACAATTTATGGATATCAAATTATCAACGGGGAAGGGATAACCTGTGCTGAAGGCACTACGACGCATATTATTGTAAGAAAAGATACTTTTAAGCCGGTTTCTTTTAAAAAGGTATTTCCGGAATGGTTTCAAAAGTATGAAGAGGTCAAGAAATAATAGCCTTGGCAAAATGGACATGCTCGAAAGCATAATAGCCTTCATCAAGTCCCTCGAAGTATCTTTGCTGGATATCACAGGGACTTAAGTTTTCTCTTAGATGGAGGCCCAGCATTCTAAAGTTCTGGGCGAGGAGAGTAGGATCAAAGCCGGATTTCATGGGTTCTCCCGTACCTTGGGCAAGCTGCTGCATTTTTTTTGTCCGTTCAGCGGTTTTTTCCGGGATAAGGGCATCGCTGTCCTGATAATCAAAAGCAATTATGCTTTCCGCAGGGGAGATTTGGGCAATTACACGTAGATTGGCAAACACCTCATCAATTGTCAGATAATAGGAAACTCCCAGCCAGCTGAAGAAGCTGAGTTGTTCGGGGTGATAATTAGGATTTTCCAGCAGGGCATCCAAATTTTTAGTTTGGAAATCCACCGGGACAAAATGCAGATTTGACGGATGATTCCAGCCTTGTTTCCTTATGCGTTCCAATTTCGAAGCCTGGGTGGCCGGGTGATCAAGCTCAAAAACCGTTAGTTCAGTCAATAACTCGGGCCTGCGGAAGGCAAAAGTATCCATTCCTGCTCCAAGGATGATATACTGCCGGACGCCGTTTTTGATTGCTTTTTCCAGGCAATCTTCCGTATAGCGCGAACGGCTGAGCACAAGGGAGGCGCTCATTGCCCGCATCACTATTGCAAGCGCGGATTCCTGGTCAGGGGGTATATCAGTAAGTTCGGGTGCAAAGAAAGAGAGGCCATTTGCCAGATGTTTGGCAATACCTGTTTTCTCATCTTCAGTAAGCAGGTCGTACGCTAAAAAGTCATCAAAGATTTTTGGCTGGTCGTACCTTGAATGATAACCGCGTATAAACGCAGACATTAAAGCTGTAAAGCTGGCTTGTTGGGTTGACATAAAAACTCCCCCTCAGGTGTAATATATTGCCGGGGTCTAAAAGACTCCTATTAATATATAACATAGATAAGGGGGATTAATCAATATGATAAAATATAATCATAACATAAAAATATTTATTTATCAAGATGTAAAATTAATTATTTTCTCCCTCTTCAAAAGGTCTAATATCGACTTTTACATCATAAAGCGTACTGGCCTCAGCTTGATCGGTTAGACGCTGGGAAGTCAGCGCATTTACACTTCGGTTGTTGGGAAAGCTTTGGTTCCAGAACAAACCCTCTGTAACTAATACGCCGCTTGGCACTTTGTCAGTGATTTTTAGTTCAAATATTACTTCTCCCCTGCTGTTAAAGGCAATTACAAGTTGGCCGTTTTTCAGTTTTCTGTTCTGAGCATCCGAAGGATTAATGAAAAGATATGCGTTTTCTTTCTTTTGGACTAAATCGGGACGCTCATTAAAAGATGAATTCAATGAGTATATACTGGGTGTGCTCATCAGATAAAAAGGGGCGTTATCCTGGTAAGGCTTGAGATAATAAGGCAAAGGCTCTTTTTCGCTTGGGTTATAAATCTCAATTTTCCCGGAAGAAGTGAGAAATGATGTTTTATAACCCTCCGGCAGTGGAAGCTCAACAGGCTGTCCATTGTTAAGCCGGATCAGATCAACCTGCTCCAGCCACGGCGTAGGATTAGCAATTAATTGATTGATCAGGTCATCGGCGGACTGGAAAAAGTATGGTTCCTGGAATCCAAGGCTCTGGGCCAGTAACTGAAATACTTCCCAGTTGGATTTGGACTCTCCTACGGGAGGGATAACGGCTGAGGCCCGTTGTATTACGTAATGCCCGTAAGAGCGGAAGATATCGGCTTGTTCCAGAGAACTTGTGGCAGGCAAGACCATGTCGGCGTACCGGGCCGTATCGGTCAGGAACCTTTCGTGAACGATAGTAAAAAGATCATCTCTGAGCAATCCTTTGATAATCATATTTTGGTCAGGGGCGATTACTGCGGGGTTGGAGTGATATACATAGAGACTCATCACCGGTGGTTGAGTTAATTCATTCAGGGCTGTACCCAATTGATTCATATTGATAATCCTTGTAGGGTTTGCCTGAAAATCTTCACGAGTCACAAGATAAGAATAAAAGGCGCTTCCGGAAGAGACGTTGGCAAATAACCCTCCGCCAGGTTTGCGCCAGGCCCCGACCAAAGCGGGAAGGCAGGTAATTGTCCGGACCGTCATAGCACCATTTCCATAGCGGGAAAGACCTGAACCTAAAGAAATAAAGGGTGTTTTAGACCCGGCATAGCCGGCGGCCATGTCTTCAAGTATGGTTTTATCCACTCCTGTAATCCGACTGACCTTTTCCGGAGGGTAATCCGGAAGGATCTCTTTCTGTAATTTTTCAAACCCTTGAACGTGGGAAGAGATAAATTCCTTATCGATCCAGCCTTCACGGTTCAGAATATGCATGATTCCTAAGGCCAGGGCTCCATCGCTCCCGGGTCTGACCAGTACGGTCTTGTCGGCAATGGCTGAAGTAGGGTTTTCATACGTATCTATCAGCCAAACGGCTGCACCTTGTTTCTTGGCAGTTCGAACCAGTTTAACAAAGTGAATGTTTGTGGCAAATGCGTTTGTGCCCCAGAGAATGATCAGGTCGCTTTGCTTGACTTCTTCAGGATGGGGAGTCCTGGTTGCTCCCATGACCGCAGACCAGCCATAGCTTTTCGCTGAGGAACAGATTGTCCGGGCCAGCCTGGAAGCCCCAAGACGGTTAAAAAATGCCTCGCCGCAATTTCTTTGAACAATACCCATGGTTCCGGCATAGGAATAAGGCAGAATGGCTTCTGCGCCATATTGGGCAATTATACTTTTCCACCGGTCGGTTATTTGATCTATGGCATCATCCCAGGAGATCGCGGAGAATTTTCCTTCTCCTTTTTTCCCTGTTCGCAGAAGGGGTTTGGTCAGCCGCTGGGGGGAATGCACAGTTTTTTCGTAATGAGCCATTTTCGCGCAGAGAAACCCTTGGGTATAGGGGTGTTCGGGATCTCCGGTTACCTTTACCACCTGGCCGTTTTTTATTTCTGCTATAATCCCGCAGGTATCCGGGCAATCATATGGACAGACAGATCGCTTAAGCATGATGTCCTCCTGGAATCTACTGTAACACCTTGAATTTAATGATTGTATTACACACTATAACATAATTCAGACTGGAGATACTAGATCGGAGAAAGAAACGGTTTTTAGATAAAGGGATTTGGTTTTGAGCCCAGAAATAATAACTAGGGATGACTATTTTCGGTATTAATGGTGAGAATTAAAAAAATAATTTGGAGGTTGATTTATGAGGTTCCTTATGGGGTTAGGAAGCTGGATTCTATCTCTGGCAGCCGGAATCATTGCTGCTTTATTTATTACACTTTTCGTTGTGCAGCCAACGTATGTGGAAGGAAGTTCGATGGAGCCTACTTTGCAGAATAAAGATAAAATCTTGATTAATAAAGTTCCCTCCACCCTAAACCGTGTACCGGATTACGGTGACATTGTCGTGATAGACAGCAGGGTTCGGGAGCCTCATTCTTTTGAGGATGACCTTTCATATAACATCAAACATAATCTGATCTCTCAATTATTTGTTCCGTCAAATGATAATCGCTACTGGATTAAAAGGGTAATCGGGAAGGCCGGCGACACTTTGGAGTTAAGAGATGGAAAGATTTTGAGGAACGGAAAGGAGATACAGGAATCATATATAAAGGAAAAGGCCGTATATCCGAAAATAACAGTTAAGGTCTCAGAAAATCAGGTATATGTAATGGGGGATAATCGCAATGTAAGCAGAGACAGCAGGGAGATCGGCTGTGTTCCCTTAAGCCATGTTTTGGGCAAGTATCAATTTAAGTTTTAAGAGTGCAATGAATGTTGAATATAAACTCGTTTTAAGTAAATCCATAAAGAATAAAAAAGCTCCTTCTTTCTTAAACTGTAAAAAGTCTTAGTCAGAAAAGAGGGGGCTTTTTCTTGTATGTCCGGATTCCAATCCTATTGCCTGTCTTCATACCCGAGCGGGTGGGTGCTATGCCAATTCCAGGCGGTTTCAATGATTTGTTCGAGACTGCTGTACTCGGGTGTCCAACCAAGATGTTTTTTGATCCGATCAACTTCAGCGACAAGAATATCGGGGTCTCCGGGGCGGCGGGGTGCTTCCAAAACAGCGATCTCCCGGCCCGTAATTTGCCGGGCGGTTGTGATAACCTCTTTAACACTATGACCAAAACCGGTACCGACATTGAAAATTCCTGCTATTCCTTTTTCCAGGGCTTCCAGGGCTAAAATATGGGCCCTGGCTAAATCCAACACATGAATATAATCTCGAATACAGGTACCATCCGGAGTAGAATAATCACTGCCAAACACGCTGATCGATTTGCGCTGTCCCAAGGCTGTTTTGAGTACGAGAGGAATAAGATGTGTTTCGGGAAAATGGTCTTCTCCCAGGGAACCATCCAAAGACGCGCCTGCGGCATTAAAATAGCGCAGGGCTATCCACTGAAGGTTATAGGCTTTAGTCAGCCAGGAAAAAGACTGCTCAATCATCAGTTTGGAGGCTCCATAAGGATTGATTGGATCTGGGGCGGAATCTTCCGGAATGGGGATTTTGTCAGGGACTCCATAAATAGCGGCTGTGGAAGAAAAAATGATCTTGTTTATTCCTGATTGAAGGAGTGTCCTTACAAAACGGTTTGTCTTGGAGGTGTTTTCTTCGAAATAGAGATCGGGCTTTTCTATGGATTCACCAACAAGGCTGCGGGCTGCAAAATGAATAACAGCGTTGATTTTATGCAGTCTGATTATTTCTTGAACCAACAGAGGATCTGAGATATCTCCGAGGTAAAAAGGAACACCGGCAGGAACGGATTTTTTATGTCCGGTGACTAAGCTGTCCAGGACAACAGGCTGATAACCCTGCTGCAGCAGCATAAACACTGTATGACTGCCAATATAACCTGCTCCCCCGGAGACAAGGACTGTCTTCAAGTTTCTCACCCCACAATCAGGAAAATAAAAAGTATCCTTTTCCTTTGTTAAGAAGGTTTTCCCAGTCAAAAATGGAAATAATATTCATTATACCATAATTTAGCTAGGATTCTTTCTGCCATTTTTACATTATTGTTTAGAACTAATTTCACCCAGGGTAGCTTTTACCTGATTTGTTTTGCCATTGCGGACAAAAGTTACATTAACCTGATCGCCCACATTATACTTATAAAGCTGGCGTACGAGATCTGATGAGTTTTGAATCTGGGCATCATTGATTTTGGTGATGACGTCGCCTTCCTTGATCCCGGCTTTGTCCGCAGGTCCATTCGGGGATACCGCTGAAACATAAGCCCCTACAGGGATATTACCGGCTTGCGCATATGCCCTGTACTGATCGTTAACAGAGATTAAAAGGGCTGGATGTTTAGCTGCACCGGACTGAATTAACTGTTGAATGGTTGGCAGGGCATCGGAAATCGGGATAGCAAATCCCATCCCTTCGAACCCTTGAACAGCGTATTTCGCCGAGTTAATCCCTATAACTTGTCCCTGATAATTAACCAGCGGTCCGCCGCTGTTACCGGGGTTAATGGCAGCGTCTGTCTGAATCAGGTTAAAGCTTGCTTCTCCCTGGATATCAAGGGTACGGTTAAGCGCTGAAATTACGCCGGCTGTAACAGAACGGGCAAAATCATTACCTCCGGGATTTCCGATAGCCACTGCCGGCTGGCCTACTTCTACCTGAGCGGAATTTCCCAGCGTAACTGCAGTCAAGTTCTTCGTATCGGAAATTTGTAAAACAGCCAGATCGGTCATGGGGTCCGCACCTACGATTTTGGCATCAAGATTACGGCCATCGCTCAGGCTCACGGTAACTTTTTCAGCACCATCGATGACATGATTATTTGTAACAATATAACCTTTTTGGGCATCAATGATAAAGCCGGATCCTGATGCAGCCTCCTGTAATCCCGTGTTACGATAAAAACCGCGGCCTGTTTGCAGATTATTGACACAAACCACAGCAGGGCCTACAGTTTTGGCGATTTGCTCAACCGGGTATGTTGACTGAGTGGTATTGCTGATGGTTGCAACCGGAGATGATGCCGAGGTCACCGTATTTGGGGTAAAGGTTGCTTTCTCCGGATAGATGTAGGGAATGGCAGCAGCAGTCGTAAGGCTGCCTGCAATACCGCTGGCCAGACATAACCCGACGATTGCCATAACTTTAGCAAACGGTTTTTTGGATTTGCGGCTTAGTTCGCTGGTAAACCCTGCAGGCTTGTCCGAAGTATCCGAAGATATTCGCTCCGCCGGTTCAACGGTCAACCCTTGTTCTAAGGCAGTATTTTCTTGTAAATCCTGAACTTCGAAATTTTGTGTGTTGCTTTCATTGACATCATGGTTTTTGAAAAATTCGTCGTTCATAATAATCCTCCTTTTAGGATGAAGATATATAAAAAAACGGTGGCTGTTTCAGCCGAAAGTCTATCTCAGGGAAGAGTATAAACATCTTCCCTGAGAAAAAGATTATAATTTGCTGAAAATAAGCTTAAAATTATTATTGACGAAACTTTTCTGATTCAGTCTAGTTTCAGCGGGTACTCAGAATCATTTCAGCTTGTTGAATAATAATTAAAAGAAAAAGGAGTATTAATCGAAGGAGGCTAACAATAATGCCGATTTTAAAAGGAATAAAAATATTGCTTGTTGATGATGAACCGAATATTTTGGACTTTCTGGAGATGGGCCTTCTGAATGAAGGATTTGAGGTACAGACAGCTCAGGATGGCATGTCAGCGGTAAGGGTGGCTAAAGAGTTTCAACCTCATATCGTCGTACTGGATGTAATGATGCCCGGTATGGACGGGTTTGAAGTCTGCCGCATGCTTAAAAAGACCGGGAATATCTCCGTTATTATGCTCACAGCCAAGGATGAGGTTGAGGATAAAGTAAAAGGGCTTACGCTGGGAGCGGATGATTATATGGCTAAACCTTTTAGTTTTGAGGAGTTACTGGCACGTATCCAGGCCAGAGTACGAAACCAGTTTCCCAATCTGCTGGGGGAGATTATCTTAGGTCCCTTTCGCATTGATGACAGGCGTAAAGAGATTGTCTACAAACAACAGGTCATGGAATTATCGCCGACCGAGTATGAATTGCTGCGTTTTTTGGTGATTAATCATGGTTTGGTTTTAAGTAAAATGACGATTTTGGATAAAGTCTGGGGTTATGATTTTGGCGGAGATGAAAATATTGTGGAAGTGTATATCCGGTCCCTCAGAGATAAATTAAGTGACAAAGAGCACCGCTTGATCCGTACACTGCGCGGTGCCGGTTATCGGGTTGATCTCCAATGAAAAAAATAACCGGTATAAAGCGTTTGTTTCCTCCCGATTCCCTCCGTACCCAGTTGTTATCCCGTTATTTGGGTTTAATAGCCCTTTTGCTCATCGTAATTGGTTTCTTTCAATATTTTCTCATGAGGGATTTTATCTACAAAAATAAAGCAGAAAGCATTCAAAGCCAGATTATAGCGGTTCCAAATGAAGCCTGGGGTCAGACAATATATGGTATGTCAGACAGTATGCCGGCCCCGGGGCCGAACCGATTCCATTTTTTCATTGCTCCGGATGCCAAGATTGCCGTAATTGATGAAAATGGGAACTATTCCGTATTTGCTGATTCCACTGCCGGTGGGGAAATGCTTAAGCTTACACCGGAAGAATATAAGGCGGCCATGTTTTCCAAAAAGAGACTGAATTACAAAGTCATCAACGATTCTTCCGGTCATGAACAGCTTCTTGTTTTGCAGCCTATAGGCAGAGGGCATGTTTCCGGTTTAGTACAAGTGAGCATTAACACGAAGCCTTTGACCGACTTGCTGGTAGGACAGCTTGTTGTTTTTCTTTTATTATCTGTTTTAGCCTTGGGTGCCGGACTGCTTGCGTTTATCCCTGTTTTGAAAAAAACACTCGTTCCGTTATCGAATATGATTCATACTGCCGAAGAAATAGATGCCGGGAATCTGACGAAACGGTTCCCTGTTCACCAGGGACAAATGGAGATTGACCGTTTATCGGAATCTTTTAACGGTATGCTGGAAAGACTGCAAATCTCTTTTGAAGCAGAAAAAGAGGCCAAGGAGCAGATGCGGCGTTTTGTAGCGGACGCATCTCATGAACTGCGTACTCCTTTAACTTCGATTCATGGATTCTTGGAGGTCTTATTAAGGGGAGCCATGAAAGATTCGGATAAATTGCAGAAATCATTAAAGAGTATGTTTGCGGAGTCCGAACGTATGAAAAAGCTGGTTCAGGATCTTCTCCTCCTGGCCAAGATGGATCGTTCACCGAAAATCGAATTGAGTGAAGGAGAATTGGATCTTCTTCTTATGGATATGGAAACTCAGCTCAGACTCCTGGCTGGAAACCGTAAGGTGACGCTGGAATTGACTCCCCATCTTAGCTGTCTGTTTAACGAAGATAAAATAAAACAAGTGGTTTTAAATTTGTTTCATAATGCTGTACAGCATACAGATCCGATTTTGGGACAAATCGCGGTGTCATTGACCAAAGTCACAGATGGCATAGAACTGGCGGTGAGGGATAATGGATCCGGAATACCGGAAGAACACCAGCCCCACCTTTTTGAAAGGTTTTACCGGATAGACTCTTCGCGTACGCGAAAATACGGGGGTTCGGGGTTAGGATTGTCTATCACCAAGTCTATTATTGATCTCCATGGCGGAAGTATCCGGGTAGAAAGCCAACCGGATAAGGGCAGTGTTTTTTATGTTTATCTTCCCTCGTCCATTCCGGCCGTATTTTAAGGATAAAAATGTAGGGAATTTGCTAAAAAAGCACTTCTTCATCATCGGAACGAAGAAGTGCTTTTTTTAATAGACTACTCAAATTTTCAGGAAACTTTCAGGTGATTCTAAAGAAATGTTCAGGTTGCATTAAGTTACGATTAAGGAATTTTGGTTATAGTAAAAGAGAATTAGAATCTAAGGAGTGAAATCAGCGCCATGGCATTATCGGATATAGCCAAAAACAGGCGTATCGATCCTTTGCTGATAGGAATCGCCTTGCTTGCGGCTTTTCTTAATATTTACGGAATTTGGAAAGACCAATTTGCCAATTCCTATTACACTGCAGCGGTTGCAAGCATGCTTCAAAGTTGGCATAACTTTTTTTATGCTTCCTTAGACCCGGGAGGATTCGTTACGGTGGATAAGCCTCCGGTTGCATTTTGGCTGCAGACTCTTAGTGCTTCCCTCTTGGGGCTTCACGGATGGAGTGTTATTTTGCCCCAGGCTTTAGCCGGAGTGGGGTCCGTTATACTGGTTTATGTTCTGGTTAAACCTTCTTTTGGGCAATGGGCTGCCAGGCTTGCAGCATTGGTGGCTGCCGGTACGCCGATTGCTATAGCGGTAAGCAGAACAAATAATGTAGACAGCCTGTTGGTATTTGTGCTTTTACTTGCTTCCTGGTTACTTTTTAAGGCGGCAAGAACTTCAAAATGGATTTGGTCACTTGCAGCTTTTGGGGTGATTGGTGTCGGTTTTAATGTTAAGATGCTGCAAGCATACATGATTTTACCGGCATTTTATTTGTTTTGCCTGATTGCTTTTAAAGCGGCTTGGCGAAGGAAACTCGGTATCCTTGCTGCTTCTACAGCGATACTCCTTGCAGTTTCTTTTTCCTGGCCCCTGATTGTTGACAGCGTTCCCAAAGAGAACCGGCCTTATATCGGAAGCAGCCAGACCAATTCCGTACTGGAGCTGGCATTCGGATACAACGGCCTTTCCCGTTTAACAGGAATGCGGGGACCGGGGCCCCAGGGGCAGGCCGATAATGGTCAGTCTATAGATGGAAGGCAAAATCTAGACAATGGGGGGCAGAACTTCAGACCAGGTCAGGATGGTCCCCCCGGCAATGGAGCCCCTGGTCAGACGGCGCCTTTTAATGGGAATAACCCAAGAGGCCCAATGGGCGGAGGCGGCGGTGCTTTTAATACGGGTCAGCCCGGGCCACTGAGACTGTTTCAGTCACAACTGGCCGGACAGATCAGCTGGCTGCTTCCTCTGGCGTTATTTGGCGCAGGCAGTTTGCTCTTGGGAATAAGGCGCAGAGAACTAACCGACAAGGAGAAGGAAACTCTTTTTTGGCTCGCCTGGCTCTTACCTTGCATGGGATTCTTCAGCGTAGCCGGTTTCTTCCATTCTTATTATTTGATTATGCTGGCGCCTCCTATAGCTGCTCTTGTGGGAGCAGGATGGGCAGAAATCTATGGTTTTTACCGGGATCAGGATAATTGGAAAAAATGGTTCCTCCCTGTTGGGCTGTTGGCCGGCACCTTGTTTGAAATATATATGCTGATGCTCTATCAAGCGCAAACCGGAACGCTTTTGACAATAGTTGTTGGAGTATCGGGAATCGGACTATCTCTTCTGTTATGTTTGCTCCTGGTGAAGAGAAAACAATTAAAGTCTGTAGCTTGGGCAGCCATCCTGGTTCTGTTGGTTTCTCCTCTTTATTGGGCGGCAACACCTCTTCTCTATGGGGGAAACAGTACACTGCCTGAGGCGGGGCCGCAGTTGCGTTCCTCGGCAAATCCGGACGGAATGCGTGGAATGAACCGGGAAAATGTAAATGCTGATTTGTTCGCTTACCTGACCAAAAATAATACCGGAGAAAAATATTTATTTGCCACAACGGATTCCCATACGGCAGCGCCTTATATTATTCAAACGGGGCAGGCGGTTATGGCTATGGGCGGGTTCTCAGGTTCTGACCCGATTTTGACTGTAGAAAAGCTGCAAGAGATGATTCGAAACAAAGAAGTAAAATACTTCCTTCTTTCCTCAGGCGGTTTTGGAGGAAGAGGAAGCTCGGAAATTCTTCAGTTCATCCGGGAGAAGGGAAAAGAAATCCCACAGGAGAACTGGCAAGGCGCGGGAAGCACAACTGGTTCATTAACTCTCTATGAGGTTACACTGCAGTAAGGAGGGAGAAAGTATATGAGTTTACCGGTTCAATATTCCATCGTTATCCCTGTCTATAATGAAGAAAAGGTGATTGAACAGACCTACGGGAGATTAAAAAATGTTATGGAATCGACAAAAGCGACTTATGAATTGATTTTTGTCGATGACGGGTCTGAAGATCTCACTTCGGAAATAATAAAGAATCTGAGAAACCAGGATGAGACAATAAAACTTTTGAGTTTTTCCAGAAACTTTGGCCATCAGATAGCCATCACGGCGGGAATGGACTATGCTTCAGGGGATGCTGTCATCGCCATTGATGCGGATTTACAGGATCCGCCGGAATTGATTCCGGAGATGATTGCGAAGTGGAAAGAAGGGTATAAGGTAGTCTACGCCAAAAGAACGAAAAGAAAAGGGGAAACTTTCTTCAAAAAGCAGACAGCCCATCTCTTTTACCGTCTCCTTCATGCATCAACCGATATTGAAATCCCTGTGAATACCGGTGATTTTCGTCTCCTGGATAAAAAAGTATGTTCTCTTCTCAAAAAGTTACCTGAAAAAAACCGCTATGTTCGCGGATTAGTAAGCTGGACCGGCTTCAGGCAGGTTGCGATAGAATATGAAAGAGACGAAAGGGTTGGCGGAGAGACCAAGTATACACTAAAGAAAATGTTTAAGCTTTCTTGGGATGGCCTCACCTCGTTTTCATTTAAACCCTTGGAGATTGCCAATTATTTTGGGATTACTCTTGTTCTGGCCGGTTTCGTTTACTTAGCTATTCTTCTTTGGCGGGAGTTCAGCTCAGTATCGTCCCTTTCCGGCTGGCAGGTAGTTTTAGATATCCAATTCCTGATGTCCGGGATTATTTTGACAACATTAGGGATTGTTGGGCAGTATATTGGCAGAATCTATGATGAGACAAGAGACAGGCCGTTGTATATTGTGGGAGAAACTTTTGGCTTAGGTAAAAAAGAGAGCCCCAGGGAAAAAGTATAAGGAAAAGAGTATTACTATGGTGATTAAGACAAAAAGACTGCCTATTCAATTTATTAAGTTTTGCCTTGTTGGGGTAATGAATACCGGAGTGGATTTTACGGTCTTCGCTTTACTTTCTGTTTGGGGCCTGCCGTTGCCGGCAACACAATGTCTGGCTTATTCCTGCGGTATCATCAATAGTTTCCTGATGAACAGACGGTGGACATTTAACCAATTAGGTCCGGATATTAGTCAGCTGTTCCGGTTCTTCCTGTTAAACCTGTTCACCCTGTCGGTCACATACGGCTTATTAGCCGTGATGCATGATCGTCTGGGGATTTCCTTATTTGCATCGAAATCTTTGGTTACGGGAGTCGGCTTGGTAATTAACTTTGTCGGAAGCCGTCTCTGGGTTTTTCCGCAAACAAAAACGATCGTTGTAAAAAGCTAGAACAATCGGGGAAGATTAATTAAGAACTGCAGGGGCAGAATAGGGAAAAAGTGAAAATGAAATTGCTAAAGAAGAAGGAGGGACTATCCTGTGAAAATTAAAAAAGCGGTAATTCCGGCAGCGGGGTTAGGGACAAGGTTTCTCCCCGCTACAAAAGCCCAGCCTAAAGAGATGCTGCCGATTGTAGATAAGCCTGCTATTCAATACATTGTGGAAGAAGCCGTTCAGGCCGGTATTGAGAGCATACTGATTGTTACCGGCCGCAATAAAAAAGCAATTGAAGACCATTTTGATAAATCGGTAGAGCTTGAACAACTGCTCTCGGCCAAAGGGAAAACCGACTTGCTGGCGGAAATCCAGGGCATTAACGAAATGGCGAATATTCATTATATTCGCCAGAGGGAACCGTTGGGGCTGGGGCATGCTATTTTGTGTGCTGAACAATTTATCGGGGACGAACCTTTTGCAGTCCTGCTCGGAGATGACATCATGACAGCAGATCCGCCGGCTTTACAACAACTTATTCAGGTTTATGAACAATACCAGACTACTGTAATCGGTGTTCAGCCTGTTTGTTCGGAAGATGTAAGCAAGTACGGTATCATCTCCGTTGAAAGACAGTTTGGCAGGCTTTTTCAGGTAAAGGATCTGGTTGAAAAGCCTGGTATTTCTAAAGCCCCATCTAATATAGCTATTATGGGAAGATACATTTTACAGCCGGGCATCTTCGCGGTCTTACGCAACCAGGAAAAAGGAGCAGGGGGCGAATACCAGCTTACTGACGCTTTGCGTGAGGTTTGTCACAGCGAAGGGCTTTTAAGTTTAGAACTACAGGGAGACCGATATGATGTCGGGGATAAGCTGGGATATATCCGGGCAATTATCGAAATGGGCCTGCGCAGAGAAGATTTACAGCCGCAATTATCGGAATATCTCCAGGAAGTCGCGCGAAGGCAGATGGCTAAAAAGCGTCCCCGGGTTGTCGGTCACTTGTGATCCGGACTAAGGGGGATATGGCTGTGAAACTTAAAAAATATTGGCTTCCGGCAAGCTTGTTGGCAGTACTCATAGTATATGGATATCTGTTTGTATCCTCATCCGGTTTCGGTCATCGCAGTACGGAAAATTACACATCAACGAATAAAACAGTCCAGGCTGTCACTGGTGGAGGGACAAACCAACAAGTTGCAACTGTTTCAGGTCAATCAGCAGCAGACTCCGGACAAAGGCCAAGGGGACAGTTTTCGCCTGGTTCAATGCAGCCCGGGCAGGGTTTTAACGGCAGAATGGGTCAAGGGCAAAATACAGGCAGCAATAATTATGCGGTCCCGATTCTGTTCTTTTCTCTGGCTTTCTTTGGATTAGCCATCGCCGCTTATTTCCGGCTGAAAAAGAAAAAGACCGGGCTCAAACCGATCCCTGCTAAGGTACTGATCATTTTCTTATTCGCTATCGGCTTCTTGCTGAGGATCTTTCTGGCCGCGCTCGTTTATGGCCATTCTTCTGACCTAAGTTTATTCAGGAACTGGGCAAACGCTGCTGCCAATAATTTTTCCCAATTCTATTCGGGGCGAAATTCCAGTGATTATCCTCCTCTTTATATCTATGTTCTCTATCTGGTTGGAAAAGCAGCCGCTATCCCGGCGTTAAGCGCTCATTACACCTTGTTGTTGAAAATTCCATCTATCTTAGCCGACTTGGTCACTTCCTTCCTTATTTATAAACTTGCCAGGAAGTATCTTGCTTTAGAGTCGAGTATTCTCCTGGCAGCTTTTTATATTTTTAATCCGGCCGTATTAGTCAATTCAACCCTTTGGGGGCAGGTTGATTCATTTTTTACTTTAATCGTTGTCGCAGCTGTTTGCCTCCTGGCAGAAAAAAGAACCGCCTGGGCGGCTGTCCTATTCACATTGGCTGTGCTGATGAAGCCCCAGGGAATAATCTTTTTGCCTGTTCTCTTTTTCGAGCTGGTCAGGCAAAAGGACTTTCGTGTCCTTGGGAAGGCTCTGTTGATTTCTATCTTTACTGCGGCAATCATTGTTTTACCGTTTTCCCTGCAAATGGGCCCGTTATGGATCTTCCGGCTTTTTACGGGCACGCTGGGGGAATATCCCTATGCTTCGGTGAATGCATTTAATTTTTACAGTTTGCTTGGAGCCAACTATATCAATGACGGAACGCGGTTTTTCTTTATGACCTATCATACTTGGGGAATGATTTTCATCGTCGCGCTTACACTATTAGCCTGGTTGTTCTACCATAAAGGAAAAAATAGCGGATTTGCAGCTGCGGCCTCATTGCTTCTCATAACCGGAGTATTTACTTTTTCGGTGCGGATGCATGAAAGATACCTTTTTCCGGCTGTGGCGTTATCGATACTGGCTTTTATCTACCTTCGGGATAAAAGAATACTGTTCTTAAGTGCCGGTTTCAGCCTGACCAGCTATCTCAACACCCACTTCATCCTCTTTACCTCAGGAAGAGGAATGAGTTCTGCCGTTTCTAACCCGGTGCTTCTAGGAACCTCCCTTGCGAATATCATCTTGTTTCTGTACCTTGTGAAAGTTCTGTATGATATTCTTTTTAAGAAGAGACAATTATTTTTTGAAGCGAAGTGAGATATCAAAAAGATAGCAGGGTACTGCGAAAACTTTAAGTGAAACATATAATCCGGGCCTGGCCCGGGCTTTCTATTATTGAACCAATTGCCCCGACAGAATATCAGAACACAATGGATTATCAAAAGTGATTGCATCATTACAAAATATTAATATTATTAATATGAGTATTAATAATATTAATAGAACACTTGACAAAATGAATATATATAAATATTATTAAGATATCAGTTAAATATATTAAAATGTTCTGGAATTAATGTTGATAAAATTAAAAATTGTTTTTGCGGGATGGAGCAAAAATTTATTGAGGACGTTATAGTTGTTATAAATAAGGAATTACGAAAAGGGTGATTGAATGGCAAAAGCCAAAAAAATTAAAGTACGGGTCCGCAAAGGAAGGTGGTTTGTGCTTGTCCTTCCTGCCCTAAGTTTTAGGTTCCTGAAAAGGGTTTTGCGGTTTGGTTTAAAATTTGTTCCGAAAGATAAGGAATTGATTTTTGGAAATTATCAGGTAAACCATAGGTCAGATATCAAAGATCCCTGGGAGAAACATTTTCGTGTTGAAGAAGTAGAATGGAAGGAGTTGGCCAAGGATTTAGACCTCCTGTTCGATGAACTTGCGGCACTGGAACCTTTTGTGCTGGTTGAAGTTGAGGAAGAGACGGAGAATGTCTACGTGAAAATCGAAACGGTATAAGGTGGGATAACAAATGAAGTATGAATTATTGGGAAAGTGTCCGGTCTGCGACAGCGATATGAAGGTAACGGAATTGACCTGCAATGCTTGCCACACTGTGATGAAAGGACAGTTCGAACCATGCAAATTCTGCAAATTATCCAAACAACACAAGTATTTTATTGAAGTATTCATTAAGAACCGGGGAAATATTAAGGAGATCGAAAAGGAATTGGCAGTATCCTATCCCACAGTACGAAATAAACTGGAGGAAGTTATTGAGGCCCTGGGCTATAAAGTGGATACGAAAGAGAGCAGCATCAACCGGAAAGAAGTTCTCGACAGGCTGAGTAAAGGTGAAATCAATAAAGAAGAAGCCTTAAAACTTCTTAGTGAATGATGAAAGCGGCAACTCACTTGATCTGAAGTGTGAAGTAAATAATCAAAAGAATACTGAAGATGTTAAGGATTAATATTATTGAAGAATAATGGAGGATGGTAACATGAGCAAAGAAGAAAAACTGCAAATACTAAAAATGATTGAGGAAGGGAAAATTTCTTCTTCGGAAGGGCTGGAACTGATGGATGCCCTGGATAAAGGAGAAAAGGAAGAAAGGATCCCCGGCGGGCAGCAGGCAAAATGGCTAAGAATCGATGTAAAGGCTGATAACAACAAGACCAAAGCCAAAGTAAACATCCCTCTGTCATTGGTTGACGTGGGACTTAAAATCGGCAGCAAATTTACGCCTGAGTTGAAAGAAGCGGGGCTGGACAAACTGGACCTGAATGAAATTCTCCAGATGGTGAAAGACGGGGCACAGGGAAAAATTGTGGAAGTTGACGATGAGGAGCATGGAACGAAAGTAGAGGTTTATGTAGATTAAAAAATAAATACAATAGTCCATAAAACGATAAAGCTATACGAAAAACAGCGTATCTTCGTACCAGAAAGTAGAATACGCTGTTTTTGTTTTGTAAATCCTGCGTTTTATTATTCTTATCGTTTTATGCTTTATAGTTGATTGTACTCGATCCCCAAAGGCTTCAAAGCTCTGGGCAGAATTCCGTGAACTGCGGCGATTAATATACCATAGTTTACGATGGGAATGCCCTTATTCTCGGCCAGATTGATCCGGTGGAGCATTTCTTTTCGATTGAGCATGCAGCCGCCGCAATGAACAATGAGCTTATATTCATCCAGGTTAGCCGGGTAATTGGAACCATTTGCGAAATCGATTTTCAGCTCGCCCCCTACCATTTGCCGCAACCAGCGGGGAATTTTGACTTTGCCGATATCATCCGGCTGCTGGTGATGGGTACAGGCTTCTGCAATCAAGATTTTATCTCCCGGGACAAGATCTTCAATGGTTTTGGCCCCCCTTGCGAGGGAAAGTAAGTCACCCTTGTAGCGAGCCATTAGGATGGAAAAGGACGTCAGGGGAACATCCGGGGGCAGGTCAGCGGAAACTTTCATGAATACCTGCGAGTCCGTAATAACCAATTTCGGTTGTTCTTTAAGTGAATCCAGCGCTTTTTTGAGCTCGTATTCCTTGCAAACCACCGTAAGGCAGTCGTGGTCCAGGATATCCCGAATAGTTTGAACCTGAGGAAGGATCAAGCGGCCCTGAGGGGCAGCCATATCGATTGGGACGACTAGAATAACCATATCTCCCGGAGAGAGTATATCCCCTACGATTGCCGGAGCCAGCCATTCCGTAGGTTTGACTTTGCTAAGGTGTTGTTTTAAAGAAAGAATTCCTTCTTTGGTAACCGAACTTACCATTAAGACCGGAGAATTACCCACTAGTATCGGAGAATTATCCTCACTTACAACAGAGGTTTTTTCCTCTGGCCGGGGGGGATTTCCAATCCTTTTCAGATAGAAATTTACCTCCGAGATCCGCAGGTTTCTGTGATAGTCATCCAATAGATCCGCTTTATTTAATACGATAATCACAGGAATATTCTTCTCAGCACAAAGGAGGAATATCTTTTGTTCATATTCTCCGAAACCGGTGGAAGAATCGGTTACCAGCAGGGCAACATCTGTTTTTTCCAGGACTTCCAGAGATTTTTTTACCCTTAAGTTCCCCAGGGCTCCTTCATCATCCAAGCCTGCCGTATCAATCAGCATGACAGGACCGAGGGGGAGAATTTCCATGGCTTTATATACAGGGTCGGTTGTCGTGCCGGGGACGGATGAGACTAAAGCAATTTCCTGATTGGTCAACGCGTTAATCAAACTGGATTTGCCGGCATTTCTTCTGCCCAAAAGAGCTATATGCAAACGGGAACCTTTTGGGGTGTCCTGCATAAAGATCATCACCTTCTTTCTGTTTGACCCGCAATACCCGGCCTGGCTAGTTTGCGGTAGTCGAGGATGGATTCAATTTCCTGATCCGTTAAATATCCCAGTTCTTTAACAGCCTGTCTCACGGGGATTTTTTCCTTGCGGGCTGATTTTACTACCTGGGCAGTTTTTTCATAACCCAGATGAGGGAGAAGTACCGGAGCCGTAATGAGACTTTTCTCGATTAATTCGGTACAGCGCTCGTGATTGGCTTGAATCCCCTTAATACATTTATCAGAGAGTATTTTTGCCGAGTTAGCCAGAACATCAATGGCAGAAAGGAGATTATGGGCTACCAGCGGCAAAAATTGATTAATTTCCAGTTGACCGTTTTGGCAAGCCAATGTTACGGCCAAATCGCAGGCCATAACCTGAAAAGCAGATTGATTGACAGCTTCCGGAATAATCGGGTTAACTTTACCGGGCATAATGCTGGATCCGGCCTGCATTTCGGGGAGAGTAATTTCACCAAGCCCTGTATAGGGGCCCGAAGACAATAAGCGCAGGTCGTTGGCTATTTTGTTCAGGTTTACGGCAGCAGCTTTCAGCAGTCCGGATACTTCCGTAAAAACATCCGCATTTTGGGTAACGTCCATCATATTTTCCGCGCGGGCCAAGCCGATGCCGGTGTTTTGTCTGAGTTTTTCTATCACCAGATAGATGTATTCCCTTGGCGCATTCAGTCCGGTACCCACGGCGGTTCCACCCAGGTTGACCTGCCTCAGGCGTTCTTCGACTTTATATATACGCCAGCGGTCACGGGAGACAGCCTGAGCCCAAGCACTGAATTCTTGCCCAAGAGTCACAGGAAGCGCATCCTGGAGCTGAGTGCGGCCCGGTTTGAGGATGCCGGCAAATTCTGCTTCCTTCTCCTGCAGGGTATCTTGCAATTCGGCGATTTGCTCACTCAAAGGAAGAAGCATCTGAATCGCTGCCATCCGAAGGGCGGTCGGGTAAACATCATTGGTCGACTGGTGCATATTGACATGATCCAGAGGGCTGACCAGATATTGTCCTTTTGTTCCGCCAAGGATTTCTGTCGCCCTGTTGGCGATCACTTCATTCACATTCATGTTGGAGGAGGTTCCTGCGCCTCCCTGAAGGGCATCTATAGGGAATTGGTCTTCGAACTTTCCTGCGATAATTTCTGATCCGGCCTCAATAATCGCAAAAGCAAGGTCTTCACTTAAGTCTCCAAGTTCCATATTGGCCTGGGCAGCCGATATTTTAATGATGGCCAAAGCTTTGATCAGGCGTGGGTGAACTTTTTGGGAAGAAAGACAAAAATTCTCCAGGGCTCTTTGGGTATGAATACCCCAATAAGCATTCCGGGGGACTGCCTTTTGCCCCAAAAAATCGTGTTCCAATCGCATGGACTCATCTCCCTTGTCAAGAATTACAGATACAGATCACGGACACCCGTTTTGATTTTTTCCAAGTTTTTAGCGGTTAATTCCTTCACCTTTTCATTCTGGATTTCCCCGATAAAGTGATTAATGGTTTTCTCGCCAAGCTCTCTGGTTTCCGGGGATGCATAATCGATAAGATATTCCTGGAAGGTCATAAGAGCATTGGGAAGACAGACGTTGCAAATGTTACCGGACTTAGCTAACTGCATAAACCTGTCCCCGGTTCTGCCCTGGCGGTAACAGGCGGTGCAATAGCTCGGCAGATACCCTTGAGTACAAAGATTAGCCAAAATTTCATCCGGACTTCTGAGGTCTTCTACCTTAAACTGGGCAGTATCGTCAGGACCCTTTTTGCAGGTCTTTTCTTCAAACTCCTTCTTATAGGCTCCGATACCGGTGCAGGAACCTGCACTGATCTGAGAAACTCCCAGTTTGATGACTTCATCCCGGAAAACGGCTCCTTCCCTTGTGGAAAGGATAATACCGGTGTAAGGCACGGCAAGGCGGAAGATGGCTACGATATCTTTAAACTCTTCATCTTTAACGAGGTAGGGGAAATCTTCCAGGTTCATGCCTGCAGCGGGTTTAAGCCGGGGAACAGAAATGGTGTGCGGCCCGACACCGAATCTTTCTTCCAGGTGAAGGGCGTGGTAGAGCGTTGCCAGGACTTCAAACTTATAATCATAAAGCCCGAAGAGCACCCCTGTCCCGACATCATCGATTCCGCCTTCCATGGCGCGGTCCATTGCTGTTGTATGATAAGAATAGGAAGATTTGGGGCCGGTTGGATGCATCTCTTCATAAGTGCCCTGATGGTAAGTCTCCTGAAAGAGAATATAGGTTCCGATGCCCGCTTCCTTTAACTTGCGGTAATTCTCAACGGTCGTGGCTGCAATATTGACATTGACCCTGCGGATCGAACCCTGTTCTTCGCTGGTACTATAGATCACTTTGATGGCATCCAAAACATAATCAATCGGGCAGTTAACCGGATCTTCTCCCACTTCCAGGGCAAGCCGCTTATGTCCCATTTTTTCCAGAGCGATGACTTCGTCTCTAATTTCATCCATGGTTAGTTTTTTGCGGGTAATTTTGTTGGAATGGCCGTAACCGCAATATTTACAATTGTTGACACAGAAATTGCTGAGGTAAAGCGGGGCGAAAAGGACGATTCTTTTACCGTAGATCGTCTCTTTCACCTCACCCGCTGCAGCGTGGATTTCTTTTTTCAGTTCAGGATCGGCTGTCTGGAGCAATACCGCAGCTTCTAAAGGACTGAGTCCTTTCGCTTCTTTAGCCTTGGAGATAATGGCTTTGATTTCTTCTTTTGTTGCTTGTTTAGCCTGTCTCAGATTGTTTTCAATCAGGTTTTGGTCGATAAAATCTACTTTTTGTTTTCCGGCCAGTTTTTCGGTTTCTTCTTTTAAGTGGTTATAAGCGATAGCCGTCATCTTTGAATACCTCCTCAATGGTTGTGTTGGATTTTCGCCCGGCAGTAAAAAACTTTCCCCGAAAGGAAAGTTAAAGATCAAAGAAAGCTTATAACCGAAGCATTCATGAAGAATTTTCTTTCCTTTCAGATCAGAGGCAGTCTTTTCTGTCAGGTCAATTTGTTATTCAATTAAAAAGGGTAAATTATATTAAAAAGGGTAAATTATATGGAATTTATTTTTGGAATTATTACTTAACACCTTTTAGAAAATGTGAAATGGTCAAATAAAATGAGAAGTATTAGAAGTCTTTCTTCGACATTGCTGTTTTCACGGATACTTTGTCAATTTTTCCGAGTTTTCCCGTTAAACTGTTAATTTCATCGGTTTCCCCCAGGACAGCAATGGAAACAAGCGATATTCCCTGTTCCGGGATTGGGATTCCCATTCGTCCTTTGATAATACCTTTAAATGAGGCAACAATATCATTGAAGTCATGCTGGGTATCTTCCGGATCCTCCAGGATAGCACTGATCACTGCAACTTTTTTCACAGGCAACACTCTCCTTCAAGCAAAATCAAGTAAAATAAAAAGGACTTTCTTTTCTGAAAAGAAAGTCCCGCAAAAAGCATAAGAAAAAATGTAACAGCTGCGGACTCGCCTTTCAGATTAGTAGATTACTTTTCTGTCAGGATAAAGCTGAAAAAACTCTAAAATATTGTCGAATTAATACTATCAGATTTTCACGAAGATGACAAGGTGAATATCGGCAAATCCAAATAAGCAAGTAAAAATGATTAAAAGAAGGAAATAATATTGAATGTGACGAAATCTAAAAAAATACGAAAAATACAGTTGAAAGTGCCCTGGAGAAAGGGGAATGGTGAATATGAACCAGGCGGTTCAATTTGTTTTGCTTATTATTGCCATTAACGTTACATATGTTTCACTTACTACAGTTCGCTTTATTTTAATGATTAAAGGTCTGCGCGAATATGCGTCGGCCCTTTCTGTAGCGGAAGTTTTCGTATATATTATGGGACTTTCCATTATTCTTAAGAATCTGGACAGTTATTGGAATATCGCTGCATACTGTATCGGTTACGGCATCGGTGTTTATCTCGGAAGCAGGATTGAGGAGCGTCTGGCTCTTGGCTATATCACCGCCGAAGTGATTGTGGATTCTGTTAACGACACTTTCCCGGAAATGCTAAGGAAGAGCGGTTTCGGTGTAACAACCTGGGTAGGGGAAGGACGGGATGGGGCGAGATTGGTGATGTTGGTTCTCGCCAAACGCAATCGACAAAAGGAATTGCTTAAAATCGTTGATTCAATTTGTCCCAGCGCCTTTGTGGTTTTCCAGGAACCCAAATATTTCAGAGGAGGGTTCTGGGCAGGCAGGCTTGGACCTAACATAAAATAAACGGGAAATAATAGGAGTGGCAGTGATGGGAGTAGAAGATGTAAAAAGATATTTTCAAGAAAAGCATGTAAACTATGAAATCTTGGAGTTTGAAGCAAGTACCGCTACGGTGGAACTGGCTGCCAAGGCGTTGGGCGTAGAGCCGGGTTGGATCGCCAAAACCATGTCCTTTAAAGTAAGCCAGGATCAATGTCTGCTTGTTCTTGCTGCAGGGGACAGGCGGGTGGACAACCGGAAATTTCGGGATGCTTTTCAGGCTAAGGGAAGGATGCTTGATTTGGATGAGGTTGTCCGGATTACGGGACACCCTGTTGGGGGAGTCTGCCCGTTTGGCGTAAAAAACCCATTGCCGGTATATTTGGATATTTCTCTACAGGATTATCCGTTTGTTTATCCCGCAGCCGGCTCTCCAAACTCCGCAGTCAAGATGACTCCGGACGAATTACAGGAGATTACGGACGGAAACTGGGTTGATGTCTGCAAATAAGAGAAGAGGGGAGAGCAAAAGCCCTCCCCTCTTCTCTTTCTGAAGGGTGTATGGATTAAATGAGGAACAGCATCTCCGCATAGGTAGGTAACGGCCAAACGTCCGCATCCACCATAGTCTCAAGCTTATCCCCATAGATCCTCAAGTTTGTCATTGCGCTGAAAACTTTATCGCGGTAGTAAACACCGGCTTCATAGCCTTCTGTTTCAGCAGCACCTTCAACTGCTTTTTCCAGAGCGGTGGTGTTTTCTTTGAAAGATTTTAAGTTAGCAGAAATTTCTTTGATAACTTCTTCCTGGGCGCTGGTATCGGCGCCGGAAACAGCAGATTTAATGCTCAGAACGGCACCGGCAAGGTCTCCGGCGTATTTAGCTACTGCCGGGAAGATGGTTCTGTTGGCCATATCGATCATGGTTTTGGCTTCAATATTGATTACCTTGCAGTATTGTTCAAGGAGAATTTCATACCTGGAATGAAGTTCTTCTTTACTTAATACGCTGTGTTTCTCAAAGACTTTGACGCTCTTATCGGAAATGTAATGCGGAAGAGCTTCAACCATGGATTTAATATTCGGCAGACCGCGTTTCGCAGCTTCTTCAACCCATTCATCTGAGTAGTTGTTGCCGTTGAAGATAATGCGGTTATGCTTGGTAAGAATCTCTTTCAGAAGATCCTGCAGTTCAGCGTTAAAGTCTTTGGCTTTTTCCAGTTTATCTGCAATCTGGGAAATGGTTTCAGCAACGATGGTATTTAAGACCATGTTGGGGCAGGCAATGGAAGCGCTGGAAGGAACCATGCGGAACTCAAACTTGTTGCCGGTGAAAGCAAACGGGGAGGTTCTGTTTCTGTCTGTGTTATCTTTGGAGAATTCAGGCAGGGTTGTAACGCCCACTTTAAGAATTCCGCCTGTTTTTGAGCTTGTTGCGCCGCCGTTTTGAATCTGCTCTACAATATCAGTCAGCTGGTCACCAAGGAAGATGGAGATAATAGCCGGAGGAGCTTCATTGGCTCCCAATCTGTGATCATTACCAGGGTTAGCTGCTGAAATTCTCAGAAGTTCCGCATATTCGTCAACCGCTTTAATGACTGCGCAGAGGAAAGTGAGGAACTGGGCGTTATCATGAGGAGTGCTGCCCGGATCCAAAAGATTTAAACCGTCGTTGGTGCTCATGGACCAGTTGTTATGTTTACCGGAACCGTTTACGCCGGCGAAAGGTTTTTCATGGAGCAGACAAACCAGACCATGGCGGTTGGCAACTTTCTTTAAGGTATCCATAACAAGCTGGTTGTGATCGGTAGCAATATTGGTAGTAGAGAAAATCGGAGCAATTTCAAACTGAGCGGGAGCCACTTCATTATGCTGTGTTTTGGCCAGGATGCCCAGTTTCCACAGTTCTTCATTCAGTTCTTTCATAAAGCCGGAGATGCGTTCTTTAATGCTGCCGAAATAATGGTCTTCCATTTCCTGTCCTTTGGAAGGAGATGCGCCGAACAGGGTACGTCCGGTAAGGAGCAAATCCATTCTGGCTTCATAAAAGTTTTTATCAATCAGGAAATATTCCTGTTCAGGTCCAACAGTAGAAATGACTCTGGTACTTGTCGTGTTGCCGAACAGTCCAAGAAGGCGAACGGCTTGTTTTGACAGGGCTTCCATAGAACGCAGGAGTGGAGTTTTCTTGTCTAAAGATTCTCCTGTATAGGAATAAAACGCTGTCGGAATCGTTAAGGTGATGTTCCCGTTTCTATCTTCTTTAATAAATGCCGGAGAGGTGCAATCCCAGGCGGTATAACCTCTGGCTTCAAAAGTGGCGCGAATCCCTCCGCTGGGGAATGAGGAAGCATCAGGCTCACCTTGGATGAGTTCTTTGCCTGAAAATTCCATAATTACTTTGCCATCAGATGTTGGAGAAATAAAGGCATCGTGTTTTTCTGCCGTCAGCCCGGTCATTGGCTGGAACCAATGGGTGAAGTGTGTAGCGCCTTTTTCCAAAGCCCAATCTTTCATTGCACTGGCAACTACTTCTGCCACATTAGGATTTAAGGCTGTCCCCTCATCAATGGTTTTTTTCAAAGCTTTGTAAGAAGCCTTCGGCAGTCTTTCGCGCATGACTGCATCATTAAAAACATTAGATCCAAAGATACCCATGGTGATAAATCCCCCTTCAGTTAAATAAAAATATTTGAATGAACCTAAAGGTCCATATTCGCAAAAGAAAAAAGCCTAAAAAAGAAAAAAGACACTTAAGCCCACAAAAAAACCGCTGTTTTTTTAGGGTATAAAGCATCTTTGCTTTCTTCCATATAAGATATTAAAAAATTAACACACTTCTTTCAAAATAACAAGTGGGAAAGTTTATGTATACATAATAAATTTTAGCTTTAGAAAAGAATTCTATTGATTATTGATTGATTTTGGTTTGATTTAGGTTTTCATGAAATTCGGGAAAAAAACCAATACTATATGGGATGTCTTATATTCAGTAAAGTAGAGATCTTATTGAATTTAAGCTTATAAGCAGGAAAAATATAGTAACAAAAAGAAAGTACTATGTACCTTTAATCAAAGGCCTATTTATAAATGACGAAAGATAAGGGGGCTTATTAGAATGAGTCTTGTTTATGTTGGATTTGTTCCCCATCCGCCGATTGTCATTCCGGAGGTCGGAAAAGGAGAGGAAAAAAACAGTCAGGCGACAATTGATGCTTTATATAAGCTTGCAGAAGAAATTATTAAATTAGAAGTTAAAACGGTATTGATTGTTTCCCCCCATGCGCCTCTGGCGGAGGAAGGATTAGTTTATTTAGAGGGGAAGACCTTAAGCGGAAATTTGGCTCGTTTTGGGGCAAATCACACCAAATTTTCTTTTGAAGCAAATGAAGATATTCTGGGAAAAATAGGGGAAGAAATAGAGGAGTCTTTTTCTGAACGCTCTGAACTTGATCATGGGGTCATGGTTCCGCTTTACTTTTTGCGAAAAGCGGGTTGGGAAGGAAAAATAGTAGTTTTGGGAATGCCCCTTAAAAAACCGGAGTATTATGGAAGAAAGATATCCCAAATATTAAATGACTCGCCTGAACGCTGCGCCATTGTAGCAAGCGGGGACCTTTCCCACCGGCTGAAAGAAGACGGTCCCTACGGATTTCATCCGTCGGGGCCTAAAGTAGACAGCCTTATTGTAAAAGGTTTGAAAAAGGACTCTTCTCTGGTTAGAGCGATTCCTTCTGTTTTATTAGAGGAAGCGGCTCAATGCGGTTATAATTCTTTGCTTTTTGCTCTTGGCGCAAGAGAAGGTTCCATAAAAGTTTTTTCCTATGAAGGGCCTTTTGGAGTTGGTTATCTTGTCGCAGAAATCTACCGGTCTTCGCCGGTGGCAGGGTTCGCCAGGGAATGTTTAACTTATTATTTAACAGCTCAGCCCTTTGATAAACTGGTTATACCCGGCGATCCGCTTCTAAAGGAAAAGAAAAGCTGTTTTGTAACCTTAAAAAAAGATGGTGAATTGAGAGGGTGTATTGGTACGGTACAGCCGGTAAGGGATAATCTTGCATCGGAGATTAAACATAATGCCATAGCGGCAGGAACGCAGGATCCGCGTTTTTGGGCCGTACAGGGTGATGAACTTCCTTTAATCTCTGTTTCAGTGGATGTGCTGGGGGATATGGAAAAGATCTCGGGTTATGATGAATTAGATCCGGGGCGTTATGGTGTTGTTGTTCGGCGTGGGGGAAAAGTGGGTTTGTTATTGCCCCATTTGGAAGGAATTGATACCGTAGAAGAGCAGGTTCGGATTGCCAAACAAAAAGCGGGAATATCCGCGGCAGAAGAAGTTGAGCTTTGGCGGTTTGAAGTTGAAAGGTACTTTGAGTAGCCGTTATCCGGAGGATAAAAAGATGACAGAAGTTGTGGAATGCGATCTTTGTCCGCATCATTGTAAACTGGCAGAGGGGCGGACCGGTTTTTGCAAGGCAAGAACCGCAAAAGGAGGAGAAATTATTTCTCTTACTTTTGGTGAAGTTGCTTCGGTTCATCTGGATCCGATTGAAAAGAAGCCTCTTTATCATTTTTTCCCCGGCAGCTGGATTCTTTCCGCCGGAGGGTATGGCTGCAACCTCAAATGTTTTTATTGTCAAAATCATGAAATCTCCCAGAAGGTTGAACCAGGTCATAAGGTTAGTCCGGAACAGCTGGCCCGCTTTTCGGAAGAGGATGAATCCATCGGAATATGTTTTACCTATTCAGAACCCCTTGTGTGGTATGAAATGATTGCCCGGACTGCTCCCCTGGTGAAAAAACAAGGGGGGAAAGTCCTACTCGTGAGCAATGGGATCATAGAAGAGAAATATCTTGAAAACCTTATTCCGTTTTTGGATGCAGCCAATATTGATATCAAAGGATTCACCGAAGAATTTTACCGGAAACATACCGGGGGCAAATTGGAGTGGGTTTTACGTACTGTGGAAAAGTTGGCTCCGAAGGTTCATACAGAGATCACAACTTTAGTGATTCCTACTTTAAATGACAGTCCTGATGAAATAAAAGGGCTGGCATCCTGGCTGGCAAAATTGGATGCGCCGGTGGCCTGGCATCTGAGCAGATATTTCCCCATGTATCAATGCGATATTCCTCCGACAGAGGAAAAGAAGCTTAGGGAGCTTTGGGGATTAGCAAAAGATTATTTGCCTTACGTCTATTTGGGAAATATGGCTGGCGGAAATAATACGTACTGTCCTCAATGCGGTTCGGAAGTAATCAAAAGGGGAAGAGAGATAACAATGCATACAAAGGACAGCAAATGCCAGAGATGCGGAAAAGAAATATGGGGGATAGGATTACAGTAAGATCGTGTATACAATATTTATTTTAAAAAACACTTTACAGATTTATCGTTTGATACTATAGTACTGGTATAACCTAATGATATGGATCCATTTGCAGGCAACGAGGCCTCAAAAAAAGTGCAAGCTTTTTTTGAGGCCTTCTTAATTTTCAGAATTCTTACATCATATTATTTTTAAGGAGGAGAAAAAAATGAATTTCACATCGGGCGATATTGCTTTTATGCTGGTTTGTACAGGGCTCGTATTTTTAATGACACCAGGCCTTGCATTCTTTTACGGGGGGCTTGTTAAGAAACGCCATGTTCTATCTATCATGATGCAAAGCATTGCCGCACTTGGCATTGTAACACTGATCTGGGTAATAATCGGTTATTCTCTGGCTTTCGGACCAGATGTCGGTTCGATCATCGGCGGTCTGGATCACGCCTTGCTCAAAGGGGTGGGCTTGGAAGGAAGAAGTGAAGGTGCAGCCATTCCTCATCTGTTATTCATGGTATTCCAGTTGATGTTTGCCATCTTGACTCCTGCCTTAATGACCGGCGCTACGGCCGAACGCTTGCGTTTTCCGGCATATGTATTGTTGATCGGACTTTGGAGCCTGATCGTCTATGCTCCGGTCGCACATTGGGTGTGGGGCGGCGGTTGGTTAAGTCAACTGGGGGCTCTTGATTTCGCCGGCGGCACCGTTGTTCATATCAGTTCCGGGTTCTCCGGCTTAATTGCCGCTATGGTAATCGGAAAGCGTTTAAACAGGTCTACTGACCCGACAATCCCTCACAATATTCCTTATGTTATCCTCGGCGGCGGATTATTGTGGTTTGGCTGGTTCGGCTTTAATGCCGGCAGCGAACTTGCAGCAGACGGCACGGCTGTCATCGCTTTCGTTACAACCCATATCGCTGCAAGCGCAGGACTGCTTGGCTGGGTTTTAATTGAGAAGCTTCATCATGGAAAACCAACCGTACTGGGTGCTGTTTCCGGGGCTGTAGCCGGTTTGGTTGCAATCACTCCCGCTTGTGCTTTTGTCACACCGGCTGCCTCTATCATTATCGGATTAATATCAGGAGCTGTCTGTTACTTTGCAGTGGCAATCCTTAAAGAAAAACTTGGATATGACGATGCTCTGGACGCATTCGGAATTCACGGTATCGGCGGAACTTGGGGCGCTTTGGCCACCGGGATATTCTCCACAACGGCGGTTAACTCCCTGGGTGCGGACGGACTTTTCTACAGCGGAAGCTTCCATCAGGTTGCTGTTCAGGGGATTGCAGTTTTAGCCACCTATGCTTATGCAGGTATTGCTACCTTCGTTATTCTGAAAGTAATCAGCGCAATTACACCGCTTACTGCTTCCGATGAGGAACAGGTTTCCGGCCTCGATACCACTCAGCATGGTGAAAGTGCTTATCCGGATATGGATGGTCTTACGTCTCCGACGTTTAATGTATAAATAGGTCTTACCGCCTCCTGGTGACTGTTTGCCAATACACTCCCCTTAATTAACCATGGGAAATATAAGTTTCCTGTGGTTTTTTTATTTTCTCTTCCTAAAGGGGTATAATGTAATAGTAAGTTTAATGGAACGATAATAGAAAAATAAAGGTGTGGATCGGACATGGAAAATTTAGACCCAAAGACAGTGTTTTACTGGAGCGAACCGGTTCGGAAAAATGATGCTGCTTTTGAGTTATTCACAGCCGTTTGCAACCGCGGGCTTATTTGCAGCGGGTTGGGACAAAGAACAGGCTACCGTGATCAATGTCTCAGGGATGTAGAGGCGACGGTTGAAAAGTATCTGCGGGGGTACCGTATTGTTCCGGACAAAGGGGCAAATCTTTCCGTCATTAGGCAGATAAGGGAGTATCTTGAAGGGCTGCGGCAGGAATTTACCATAAATCTTTACCCCTTGGGCACGGAATTTCAGATGAAGGTTTGGGAAGAACTTCGCAACATCCCATATGGCGAGACCTGCAGCTATTCGGAAATTGCCGAAAAAATAGCATGCCCGAAAGGGCAAAGGGCGGTGGGAATGGCCAATAACCGGAATCCCCTGGGGGTGGTTGTGCCCTGCCACCGGGTTATTGGAAAGAAAGGTGACCTCGTGGGGTATGCAGGGGGCCTCGGAATTAAAAAAATGCTGCTTGAGCTGGAGAAACAGGGGAAGAAAGAAAGCTTTTATGAATAAGCCATATTATACATTGAATGAACATTTGCGGGAGGTTTTCGGGGAAAAGGTTATTAAGGTTTCCTTGAGCGCAGGTCTCAGCTGTCCGAACAGGGATGGTACACTGAGTACCGGCGGCTGTATCTTTTGCAGCGGAAAGGGTTCAGGGGATTTCGCCGGGGAAAAAGAATTATCTATTCCCGAACAATTTGCACGGGTAAGGGAAAGAACAGTGAAGAAATGGCCTAAAGCCAAATACATTGCTTATTTTCAGTCTTTTACAGGAACATATGGACCGGCGGAATATTTGAAAAGCTTGTATGAGGAAGCACTCCGACAGGACGGGGTAGTCGGGCTGTCCATTTCAACCCGGCCCGACTGCATATCGCCGGAAATATTAGCGGTGCTGGATGAACTCAACCGGAAAACGTATTTATGGATTGAACTGGGATTACAATCAATCCATGCTAAGACTCTAGCGTGGATCAATAGGGGACATGATTACGGCTGCTTGACAGAAGCGGTATACAGACTGCGGCAAAAGGGTATCCGGGTATGTGTTCATATTATTTTGGGATTGCCCTGCGAGAGCCGCCGGGAGATGATCGAAACGGCTCATATGGCGGGAAATTTGCCGATTCAGGGAATAAAGATCCATTCTCTGCATATCTTAAGGGGAACACCCCTGGCCGATCTTTATGAACGGGAAAAGTTTCCGCTTCTGACCATGAGAGAGTACATCGAATTGGTTGCCGACATTCTTGAAATTTTACCGAAAGGGTTAATCATCCATAGGTTAATGGGAGACGGACCGGAAAAAGAAGTGGTCGCACCGGAATGGACCCGCCGAAAATGGGAAGTCTTAAACGGTATTGATCGGGAGATGGCCAGAAGGGGCGGTTATCAGGGGAAAAGGCTTCAATGATTTTCATAATAAACAATCTTTCCTTCCCAGGTACGGAGTACGGCTCTATGATCGTTAAGAGAAAGCAGGTATTGCGGAAGAACCGGGGTCTTGCCTCCTCCCATCGGTGCATTGATAATGTAGTATGGGACCGCCAGGCCTGAGGTGAAACCCCGGAGGGATTCCATTATTTTCAGTCCATCGTAAATCGAAGGGATAAAATGGCGGGTACCTTTCACATTTTTAGCATGAAAGATGTAATATGGGCGAACCCGGATCTTTAATAGTTCTTGGTTTAATTTTTTCATCACATCCGGATTGTTATTAATGTTTTTTAGGAGAACTGCCTGGTTTCCCAAAATAACACCGGCAGAGATCAAGCTGTCTGCAGCCGCTTTCGCTTCCAGAGTAACCTCCTTGGGATGATTGAACTGTGTATTGAGATAGATGGGGGGGTATTTAGCCAATATCCGAATTAGCTCATCGGTAATACGCATCGGAAGTGTAACAGGGACCCTTGTACCCAGTCGTTTTATTTCAACATGCGGGATGCTGTGCAATTCACCGAGGAGCCAATCAAGGGTGTTGTCACTCAATAAAAGCGCATCACCGCCGGTTACCAGAACATCCCTGATCTCGGGGTTTGAACGTATATAGTTTAAAGCTTTGGTTAAATCTTCGCGTTTCCTATGCTCGTCGATTTGTCCAATATTACGACGTCGCTGGCAATGACGGCAATACATGCCGCAGATGTTAGTCACGTTAATGATTAACCTGTCCGGATAACGTCTGGTTATACAGGGGGCAGGTGAGTTTAATATTTCTCCCATGGGATCAGTTTCTCCGGCTTCGTCCAAAAGTTCGGCATGCTTTGGAATCCCCTGGAGAACGATAGGATCTTCATAATCACTAAAATCCATTAAACTTAGGTAATAGGGCGACACAGCCCAACGGTAAGCTTTACCCACATCTGTTATCTCGTTCTTTTGAGTATCCGTTAAAGGAAATATTGCATCCAACGTATTGATATCGGTAATCCTGTGTCTCATTTGCCAATGCCAATTACTCCAGTCTTCCTGAGTTGCCTTGAAGTGACGGAGGATCCTACTTTTTTGCATTTCATAGAATTCCAACAGTTTAAATCCTGTTTTCACTGTTTTAGCTTGTTTTAAATAAGGTTCGGCTTGTTCTTTTAACTTTTGAGCCCTCTTCACAGAATAGCCCTGAAAATCTTTATCCCTATGATAGAAATCTATAGCCATAATAAGAACCTCCTTTCGAAATAACGATTAACAACTAACAACTTTATGTTAACATTAGAGTTGTCATGCGTCAAGGGTAAAAAAAGCTTGAATAATGTCAGGTTTTCTTCGATTTTTCACTGTGTCCAAAGGATATTATTGTGTTCGAACTTAGCCTACTGTAGAATTGTGGTAGCAAAAGATCGTAAACATTATTAGTTGGGAAGAATATGATTAAGTCTTAAATATAAAGTGAAAGCAAGGGATTTGTTTTGGAACAAGCGAGGTACCAGGAAATAGCCAACGAAATAGCACATGCCATTGTTTTAGGGGAATATCATGAAGGCGATAAAATTCACGGAAGGTCTACTTTAGCGGGGAGATTTAACGTTTCTCCGGAAACGATTCGCAGATCAATTGCCATTTTGCAAAATGAAGGAGTCGTTGCCGTAAAGCAGGGAATAGGGATTATTGTCAACTCCAAAGTACAAGCAGAGAAATTCTTAAGGTCGTTTAACCAAAAGAATGAAATTCAGGCGTTTATGGAGGAATTAAAGGTTTTAACCGAGAAGAGACGTGAAATAGACAGGCAGATTGATGTGCTTTTGGGTAAGGTCTCTACGTACGCGGATCGTTTTATTTCCAGGTGGAATGATGTGGCTGAAATTGAAGTAAATCATAACTCTCCGGCGGTGGGGCGTACTCTGAGGGATTTGAAAATCAGAGAAATAACTGGGGCAACTGTCGTTGGCGTGGTAAGAAACGGGTATGAGAACTTTTCCCCGCAGGCGGATTATATACTCCGGGAAGGGGATATCTTATTGGTTGTCAGTTCCGAGGGCGGGAAAGAGAAGGTTGAATCCTTGCTATATTAAAACTATTTAAGAGTCTGGGGATTAAAGATGGCAAACAGGAAAAATAATTGGAAAAAGGAACAAATTCTATATTACAAAGAAAAAATATTGTTGGCTTTTCTTATTTTAACTGAGCTTGTTGTAGGTTCTCTCATGAGGAACAATGTTTTATGGGTAATTTTTTTGCTTGTGAACACAATTGTCTTTTTGGCAATTTACAGTTTTTTGGAGAAGAAGGCAATACCTCATAACCCGCTGCGACGGGCGGATCTCAGTGTTAAGATCGCACATGAGACACTTCCCTATTTGAGAAGAGGTCTAAATGAACAAAATGCCGAAGCCATTGCCAATATTATTCTGGAGATAGCCCAGGTAGCTGCCGTATCCATAACGGATTGCGAGAAGCAGCTCGCGTATATCGGGGCAGGTTGTGACAGGCATCATCCCGGTGATAAGATTCTTACCGAAGCCACCCGGGAAGTTATCCGGACGAGCAACTACAAAATTGTGCAGACCCAACAGGAATTAAACTGTCCTTTATCAAATAACTGCAACTGCCCTTTAGCGGCAGCGGTTATTGTACCTCTTGTTTGCAGGGGAAATGTGGTTGGAACTTTTAAGCTGTATGAAACAAAAGACGGTAAAATATCTCCGGATTTGATCAGGCTTGCCATAGGGATGGGACAAATTCTAAGTCTTCAGGTGGAACTTGCCGAATTGGATCATCAGGCTAATTTAGTGACTGAAGCAAAATTGGATGCGCTGCAGGCTCAAATCAATCCCCACTTCTTTTTTAATGTGATGAATACGATTATTGCCACAAGCCGTTCCAATCCGAATCGGGCCCGCAGATTGCTGATTCATCTTGCTGAATTTTTCCGCAGGGCGCTTAAGTCCAAAGGGGCTCTTATTTCACTGAAAGAAGAGATGGAATTTGTGAATACGTATCTTGTCTTGGAAAAAGCCCGGTTTGGGAGGAAACTAAAAATCAAGTCCGAGATCCCAAGGGATCTTTTGGATGCAGAAGTTCCGCGATTAAGTATCCAACCCTTAGTCGAAAATGCTGTAAAGCATGGTATAACCCCTCTGTTGACAAGCGGTACCGTAGTCATCCGTGTGGACCGGGTTGAGTCGGAAAACGGGGACGTAGAACTTGTGGTCGAAATCATAGATGACGGTATGGGGATCGAAGAAGAAAGACTGAAAGATGTTCTTTTGCCGGGTGTCGGATCCGGTAACGGGGTTGGGCTGGCCAATGTTCATGCCCGACTGCAGGGACTTTACGGAGAAGATTTTGGTTTAAAAATTCAGAGCGAACATGGGGAGGGTACTACTGTGACGATGAGGCTCCCCTATTCGCGGGTGATCAGGGAAGAGGCTTCCTAAAATAAGCTATTGAATGGTAAGGTGCTGATAATCAATGTTTCCCGGTGTTGATATTATTGAAATTTCCAGATTTGATGAAGCCTGCAGCAGGCATCCCGGCTTACTGGCAAGGCTTTTTACCCCAAGAGAGCTGGAGTCCTGCAAAGATAGGGATATCCGTTCTTTGGCAGTAAGGTTTGCAGGTAAAGAAGCCATTCTTAAAGCTTTTGGTACCGGTTTAAAAGGTTTATCCTGGCAGGATATCGAAATTTTGAACGATAAAACCGGAGAACCAATTGTTTTTCTAAGTGAAAAGGCCCAAATTATTGCCGAATCCAGGGGAGGAAGGGTAATAAGAATAAGCCTTTCTCATAGCAGGGATAATGCAGTTGCCTTTGCCATTTTAACCCCTTAGGGTATTTCTTTTTATTTCCAAAGAGTCTAAACTATAATATAAATGAAAAAATGACCAAGAAAATAGCCGGGGAGGAAGACTATATGCGTGTTGTAAGCGCAGGACAAATGCGAAGCATTGATTCCAACGCAATAAACAACTTTGGAATACCAGGGATTGTACTGATGGAAAATGCGGCCTTGGCTGTAGTCAGGGAAATTTTGAATATCTTATTCCAGGGGGAAAAGCGAAGTCTCCGGGGACAAAAAGCAGTAATTCTGGCTGGGAAAGGGAATAACGGCGGTGATGGATTTGCCGTTGCCAGGCATTTGAGTATTTTAGGGATGGAGGTCAACTTATTTCTCTTTGCAAATCCCGGAGATCTGACGGGTGATGCCAAGTTGAATTTCGAACTCTATCAAAAAATGGGCGGTAAAATTGTATTTGTTGAGGATGAGAAACAGATAAGATTGTTCAAGCTTGCTTTGATGCAGTCACACATTGCTGTTGACGCCCTTTACGGCACCGGTTTCAAAGGTGAAGTTCCTGAAATCATGGCCGGTTTTATTGAAGATTTGAATAAAGCGGAATTACCGGTAGTTTGTGTAGACATTCCCAGCGGACTGGAGGCCGATACCGGAAGGGTCAATCATATCGCTGTCCGGGGAGATGTGACAGTTACCTTTGGATTGGCTAAACTGGGTCATTTCTTAGGAGAAGGTCCGATGTATACAGGGAAATTAGTCATTGATCAAATTTCTATTCCCGAGTACATATTCAATGAAGAGAAAGTTTTTGCCTATCTTTTAACAAACGAAGTCATTAAGCCGTTAATTCCGGTCAGACACCCCCAAGGACATAAAGGAACACATGGCAGGGCTGTGCTGATAGGCGGATCGGTAGGGATGAGCGGCGCTATTATGCTGGCGGGACGGTCAGCCCAAAGATGCGGAACCGGGCTTTTACAAATTGTTGTGCCGGAGGCTATTGCCGAGACGGTGGATTTAGGGGTAATGGAAGCAACAGTCTGGCCTGCCAAAGATTTTGAGATGTTGACAGGAAGTTCCTGGGCGCTGATTGCAGAAAGGCTGGAGGGCGCCAATGCCTGTGCTGTCGGACCGGGGCTTAAACAGACAGAATCATTCCTTTCTGTTATAAAAAACATCCTGAGTGAAACCGATATCCCTGTGATTTTGGATGCTGATGCCTTAAACCTCATTTCCCGAGAACCTGATCTTCTCAGCTTGCGAAAAGGCAAAGGCACCCTGATTCTCACTCCGCATCCGGGTGAAATGGCAAGGCTTTGCGGATGCTCTATTGCCGATGTACAGGAAAACAGAATGAAACTGGCCGTATCAAAAGCGCTGGAATGGGGCGCCATCGTCGTGTTAAAGGGTGCAGGTACAATCGTTGCTTCTCCTGACGGCAGGGTATTCTTAAATGCAACCGGGAACGCAGGCTTAGGGTCAGGGGGAACCGGGGATGTTCTTACAGGCTGTATTCTGTCATGGGTGGCACAAGGGGTTCCGCCGCTGGGGGCTGCCTGTATGGGTGTTTATCTGCATGGGAAAGCTGCTGACCTGTTAAAAGATCAATATGGCTTATCGGGATATACTGCATCGGAAGTAGCCGATCATCTTCCGAAGGTCAGAAAAGAAATAGAGGAGTCTTAATTGGAGGAATTAAAAAATGAACCATTTCCGTCCGGTATGGGCAGAAGTTAATCTAGGGGCTTTAAAGCGGAATCTGGAGCGGATTAAAAAATATACAAACAGTGAGATCATGCCTATAGTAAAAGCAGATGCCTATGGTCACGGTGCGGTGGAAGTTGTTCGCGCTCTTAAGGACGAAGGGGTTAACCGGTTTGGAGTTGCTTTTTTAGAAGAGGCGTTAATATTAAGAAAGCATTTTCAGGATATTGAGATATTGGTCATTGGCCCGACCTTACCGGAGTATTCGGAAATCCTTGTCAAAGAGAGTATTACGCCGGAAATATTCCAAACAGTTCAGGCCGAGGCCCTATCAGCAGCTGCTATCCAATTGAATAAGACGGCCAAGGTGCATCTGAAAATTGATACAGGAATGGGGAGAATTGGTTTTCGTGAAAGTGATTTTCATGATATTGTAAAAATTGCTTCCCTTCCGGGGTTGTATATAGAAGGAATCTACACTCATTTAGCCACGGCGGACAGTGCAGACTTATCCTATACCTACAAGCAATTGCAAACATTTGATCAACTTTATGAGAAGTTATGTGCACGGGGCATAAAGATTCCGTTCAGGCATACCGCTAATTCTCCTGCGCTGATTCAAGTTCCGCAAAGCCATTATGAACTTTGCAGACCCGGAATCATACTCTATGGTTGTTTTCCCCTGGATCATCAGAAAAATGAAGCCGGATTTGAGCCTGTGATGTCTTTGAAGACACAAATAGCACACCTGAAAACAGTGGAAAAAGGTCAAAGCATTGGATATGGGCGAACTTTTATTGCCGCCTGGCCAACTGATGTGGCAACATTACCCATTGGGTACGCCGATGGTCTTCGCCGCTCCTTGTCCAATGGATGGGAAGTTCTGGTTAATGGAAAAAGAGCTGTAATCATTGGAAGGATCTGCATGGATCAAACCATGGTGGACGTAACCGGGATCAACGGAGTGAAAGTAGGGGATGAGGTTACGATCATTGGTCAAAACGGGGACGAAATAATTGACGCGGAACAGATGGCCCGTGCCTTGGGAACAATCAGCTATGAAGTTCTCTGCGGAATAAGCAAACGGGTTCCGCGGGTTTATGTAAATCAGTAAAGCAGCGCGATATGTGGAGTGTTCAAATATAAAGCTGTATCCTTATATTGGTCCTTCCGGTTTTCCGGGGGACTTTTTATATTAATATTTAAGGGTTAACACTTTTGTTTGTTGTTATGCACATTGTATACATTGGGGAAGTTAGTTGAAAAAAGGCCGGAACCCGTTGAAAGTTAGAAATTTTTTACTTAAAATTAAAAATGTTACAAATCTTCTGAAGGGTGTGTAGCTTAATGGGTGTATGGCTAAAAGCCAACGATGTGCTGGGTACGGTTAATCGCGGGAACCCGGCCGAATCCGGTCTGTGTACTTTGTGCCGGGCCGATTGTCAGGGGAAGTGTGAAACTTTTCTCTCCAGCATGAGGGGGAGAAAGATGCTCTATCCCCGTGATTTTGGAACTGTAACCGCTGGCAGTGACAACATTACCCACGTAGGGATTTCTTACAATTCCCTGCGTATTCAAGGGTATAATTATGGAGCCAACGGGGTTCCCCAGGGTCTATCCAGGGATCCTGACGACTGTATTTTCCCGAATGTCAGTCTTGAGACGGAATTTGGAAGTACAGTAAAGACTAAGGCTAGGGTGCCGATCATGACAGGTGCCCTTGGGTCGACTTTTATTGCCGCCAAGTATTGGGAATCATTCTCTATTGGAGCTGCCTTGGTAGGTTTCCCTATTGTGGTTGGGGAAAATGTTGTTGGTATTGACAAGCAGGCAGTTATTGAAAACGGCAAAATTATCAAGGCGCCGGAACTGGACCGCCGCATTAATACTTTCCTCAAATATTATGATGGTTATGGGGCGATCATCGTTCAAATGAACGTTGAAGATACCCGGAACGGGGTAGCCGATTACGTCATTGAAAAGTATGGGGACAAAGTAATCATCGAACTCAAATGGGGACAAGGAGCAAAAGACATAGGCGGAGAGATTCAGGTTGCAGATCTGGATTACGCCATATTCCTTAAAAACAGGGGTTATGTAGTTGATCCTGATCCCACCAAACCGGAAGTACAATATGCTTTTAGATCCGGGGCTATCAGATCTTTTGCCCGCCACAGCCGTCTGGGCTATACGGATCTCTCCAGTTATGATCAGGTTAAAGAATCCTTCATAAATGCCGTTGAAGGCTTGCGCAGCAAAGGGTATAAGAGAATTACCCTTAAAACAGGCTCTTATGGAATGGAAGCTTTGGCATTGGCCATGAAACTGGCAACTGAGACCAAGCTTGACTTATTGACCATTGACGGTTCCGGCGGCGGTACAGGCATGAGTCCCTGGAATATGATGGAGACTTGGGGTGTTCCTTCGCTTCTTCTTCATGCCAAGGCTTATGAATATGCCAAAACTTTAGCTGCCAAAGGTTCAAAAGTTGTTGACCTCGCATTTGCAGGAGGACTGGCCAGAGAGGATCATATCTTTAAGGCTTTGGCATTGGGTGCTCCATATACCAAATTGGTTTGTATGGGAAGGGCCCTCATGATTCCGGGCTTCCTCGGTGCCAATATTGAAGGCGTTCTCAAGCCCGAACGCAAGGCGGCGGTAAATGGTAACTGGGATGATCTTCCTAAGGCAGTCAGTGAAATTGGGTTAAACCCCGAGGAAATTTTCGCGGGTTATTATGATGTCCAGAAGAAGATCGGGGCAGACGAAATGAAAAATATCCCGTTCGGTGCAATTGCAGTCTGGACCTTGTCGGATAAACTGGCCGCAGGATTACAGCAGTTAATGGCCGGAGCCCGGAAGTTTTCCCTGTCGGAGATCACCAGAGAAGAATTGGCATCAGGGAACAGGGAAACTGAAAGAGAAACCGGGATTCCGTTTATTACCGATGTTCAGGACGAAATAGCCAGAAAGATACTTGCCACCTAAAATTGTTATATAATAAGAGCTTATATACAAATCTTTTATAAAAGATTAAAAATTATCTATTTAAACAAGTCCACTAATCATATTATTTATGATTGTGGATTTGTTTTTTTATAGATATGAACCGTTTCTTTCGACTTGTTTTGACAAACTTTTATCTTTCTGCTTGATAGGCATAATATACTATTTTTTTTATATTTGGGAATACAGTTGGAGACATTTTTTTAGGGTGTTTAATCACATTGTCAATTTAAATTCAAAAATCTTATGATTTTTTATAAGCGCGGTTTAATTATCAAATAGAAGATACTGAATTTGTTTAAAATCATTAACTTTTATATTTGTTTCTGTTATTCGTTTAAAATATGGCTGGTAATAAAAATGATTTATAACCTGTCCTTTTTAACGGTTTGCTATATTATTGCATAAATACAAAAAGATTTGGTCTTTTCATTATTCAGGAAAGATAATACAATAGATAAGTAAGATTTTTAGCAAGAATACATTATATTTAAAAAATTATGCTTAATATTTTATGAAAGTATGTTAAAATTTAAGTCGGTGTATGTGATTTTTTTTTCTGAAGGGGCAATTATCTTTTAACCCGGGTGTTTGATATAGATAACTGGGTCAACTTTCTGGAGGGGGGAGATTTTTGTTTACAGTCGAAAAGCCTTGCTTAAGGACAAGAGGGCAGTAATGCTATGAAGCAAATACAGCATAATGTGTAATCTCCAACAAAGGGTGTGTAATATATGGAAAACTATTTATTGCCAAAAAAACAAGGTCTTTATGATCCGGCATTTGAACATGATGCCTGCGGAATGGGATTTGTCGTAAACATCAAAGGTGAAAAATCTCACGATATTATTGATGAGGCTTTAACCGTTTTGGAAAACCTAAGCCACAGGGGCGCCAGCGGTGCGGATGAGCATACCGGCGACGGCGCAGGGATACTGATCCAGATCCCGCATGATTTTTTCAAGAGGGAATGCGAAGTTCTTGGGTTTGATTTGCCGGAAAAAGGCAGCTACGGTGTGGGAATGATTTTTGCCCACAGGTATGATGATTTCAGAAAAACCCAGATCCAAACCTTTGAAAAAATTGTTCAGGAGGAAGGCCAGAAGATTCTTGGCTGGAGGGAAGTACCTATTGATAAGACAACAATAGGTGAAACGGCGAAAGCTGCCATGCCTCGCTTTATCCAGGTATTTATTGAAAAAAATCCGGCTATCACGGATACATTGGATTTTGAAAGAAAACTGTACGTCATCAGGAAAAGAGCAGAAAAAACGATTGTTCCGATGTGTGAGGACAAAGGCGGTACTTTTTACGTATCCAGCCTTTCTTCTAAAACCATTGTATATAAAGGGATGCTCACGGCAGAACAGCTCAGGAGTTTTTATCTTGACCTTTCGGACCTTGATTTTACTTCAGCGCTGGCCATGGTACATTCCAGATTCAGCACCAACACCTTCCCAAGTTGGGAAAGGGCGCATCCGAACAGGTATCTCGTTCATAATGGTGAAATCAATACAATCAGAGGGAATGTCAACTGGATGAAAGCCAGACAGAAATGTATGAATTCACCCCTGTTTGATGATATTTCCAAAGTGTATCCCATTATTGATGAGGGCGGCAGCGACTCCGCAATGTTTGATAACAGTCTGGAATTTATTCACCTGGCAGGCAGGTCACTTCCTCATGCCGTCATGATGATGATCCCGGAACCATGGGAAAAAAATGAACTCATGTCTGAGGAAAAAACTGAATTTTATCGGTTTAATAATTTTATCATGGAGCCTTGGGACGGCCCGGCTGCTATGGGGTTTACCGACGGCGTGGTTATTGGCGGCGTACTGGACAGGAACGGGCTCAGACCTTCACGGTATTATGTCACTAAGGATGATAAAGTTATCCTGGCTTCCGAAGTTGGCGTTCTTGATATCAAGCCTGAAAATGTGAAATATAAAGGCAGGCTGGAACCAGGAAAGATGCTTCTAATCGATACAGAGGCAAAGAGAATTATCTCGGATGAAGAAATCAAGAAAAACGTATCCACGGCCAACCCCTATCAAGAATGGAATTCCCGTCATATTGTCAAGCTTAGCGATCTGCCGGTAGTGGAAGAGAAGAAAGAACACGTAACAGAAAACCTTATCCAACAACAAAAAGCGTATGGTTATACTTTTGAGGATATCACGAAAACCATCCAACCCATGGCCATTAATGGTGATGACCCGGTAGGGGCTATGGGAATGGACGTACCATTGGCGGTTTTGTCTGAAAAACCTCAAATGTTGTATCTGTACTTTAAACAACTCTTTGCTCAGGTTACGAATCCTCCGATTGACGGTATCAGGGAGGAAATTATCACTTCCGCCAGTATGCTTCTCGGAAATACCGGAAATCTGCTGGATCCCGATCAGAAAGATGCCGCAGGCATTTTTCTAGAACATCCGATTCTTACCAATGAACAATTAAATACGATTAAGCACCTGAATAATGACAAATTCAGGGCCGTAACGATTTCCATCCTTTATAAAGTCTCAGAAGGGGCAAAAGCGATGGAAAAGGCTTTAGATAAAATATTCAGGCAAGCAGATAAAGCCATCAGCCAAGGCATGAATATTATCGTCCTTTCCGATAGGGGTATGAATGAGGAATTTGCGGCAATTCCGGCGCTTTTGGCATCCTCAGGACTGCATCACCATCTGATCAGAAAAGAAATCAGGACGAATGTAGGAATTGTTCTGGAATCAGGCGAAGCACGAGAAGTACATCATTTTTGCACATTGATCGGTTATGGTGTGACTGCCATTAATCCTTATCTTGCCTATGATACAATTAAGGACCTGGCAGAAAAAGAGTTCCTCAATGGACTTAGTTATGAAGAGGGTAAAAAGAACTACATTAAAGCTTCTGTTAAAGGTATCCTAAAAGTACTGACCAAAATGGGTATTTCCACCATGAGAAGCTACCACGGAGCCCAAATATTTGAGGCCGTGGGTTTACGAAAAGAGCTTATCGATAAATATTTCACCCTGACACCATCCAGAGTGGAAGGGATAGGGCTTGAGGAAATTGCTATAGAAAATGAAATGCGCCATCACAGTGCCTTTGATGAAGATCCTCTTTTTGCCGATACGCTTGAAAGCGGAGGATGTTTCCAATGCAAGGATGACGGTGAAATCCACCTCTATAATCCTGAAACCATTTACCTCTTGCAGAGAGCATGCCGGGAGGGTAATTACAATCTCTACAAGGAGTACTCCAGAAAGATCAATGATGAAGAATTATATACTTTAAGGAATCTCCTCGCTTTCAATTTCAATGCGGGAGACACTATTCCGATAGAGGAAGTTGAACCGGTTGACTCCATTGTTAAAAGATTTAAGACCGGAGCAATGTCCTATGGGTCTATCAGTAAGGAAGCACATGAATGTCTCGCCATTGCCATGAACAGACTGGGCGGCAAAAGCAATAGCGGTGAAGGCGGGGAGGACCCTGCTAGATTCAAGGTTTTGCCGAACGGTGACAAAGTAATCAGTGCGATAAAACAGGTAGCCTCCGGTCGTTTCGGAGTTACCAGCAATTATTTGGTGAATGCGGAAGAAATACAGATCAAAATGGCACAAGGGGCAAAACCCGGTGAAGGGGGTCAGCTCCCCGGACGCAAGGTTTACCCCGCGATTGCAAAGGTAAGGCATTCAACCCCGGGTGTAGACTTGATTTCACCGCCCCCTCACCATGATATTTATTCTATTGAAGACCTGGCTGAGTTGATTCATGACCTGAAAAATGCCAATAGAGGGGCAAGCATCAATGTTAAGCTGGTTTCCGAAGTTGGTGTCGGTACAATTGCTGCCGGTGTAGCCAAGGGAAAAGCGGACGTCATTTTGATCAGCGGATATGACGGCGGAACAGGGGCATCTCCCCGGACGAGTATCAGAAACACGGGACTTCCCTGGGAGTTGGGGGTAGCTGAAACGCATCAGACGCTTGTCCTGAACCGCTTAAGGGACCGGGTTATTTTAGAAACAGACGGCAAGCTGATGTCGGGAAGAGATGTCGTCATAGCAGCCATGCTGGGAGCTGAGGAATATGGATTTGCGACAACACCCCTGATTGCCATAGGTTGTGTGATGATGAGAGTTTGCAACCTGAACACATGCCCGGTCGGGATTGCGACGCAGGATGAGAACTTAAGAAAATACTTTACAGGCAAACCTGAACATGTTGAAAACTTTATGCGTTTTGTAGCCCAGGAAATGCGCGAGATAATGGCCAAACTGGGTATGCGGACAGTCAATGAAATGATCGGCCGCACGGATAAATTAAAGCACAAAGAGAATATCAAGCTCTGGAAGGCAGCTCATCTCGATTTATCCAATATCCTGTATCAGCCTTATGCGGGTTCCGATGTGGGAAGGTATAAAACCCAAGCACAGAATCATCAGCTGGATGAATCTCTGGATATGAGAAAGCTTCTCAGAATGTGCAAACCGGCGCTGGAAACAAAGAAACCGATCCGGGCTAAACTGAAAATCAATAATGTGGATAGAGTTGTAGGAACCATCATTGGAAGTGAAATATCCAAGCGCTATGGCGAGGATGGACTGCCTGAGGATACCATTAAGCTGACCTTCGTTGGCTCAGCGGGTCAAAGTTTTGGCGCCTTTGTGCCAAAAGGAATGACCCTGGAACTGGAGGGAGACTCTAACGACTATATTGGTAAAGGCTTATCCGGTGGTAAAATCATTGTATATCCTCCAAAAAATTCTGACTTTGAGCCGGATAAAAATATCCTGATCGGAAATGTGGCTTTCTACGGGGCAACTTCCGGAGAGGCTTATATCAACGGCATTGCCGGTGAGCGGTTCTGTGTAAGAAACAGCGGTGTCAAGGCTGTTGTTGAAGGCGTAGGCGACCATGGGTGCGAATATATGACAGGAGGCAAAGCGGTTATCCTGGGGAAAACAGGAAGAAACTTTGCTGCGGGAATGTCCGGCGGAATCGCGTATATTCTGGATTTTGACGAAATCTACTGCAATAAATCCATGGTTCTGCTTGAAAAGATTGGTTCTGAAGAAGAACTCAATGAGATTAAGCAAATGATTGAAAAACATGTGGCGTATACCGGAAGTCCTTTAGGTACAAAAATCCTGGAGGATTGGAAAAATGCTTCACAAAGATTTACCAAAGTAATACCGAAAGATTATAAACGGATGCTTGAGAATATCGACAGAGCGCATAAGGCCGGCCTACGCGGTGATGTTGCCTTAATGGCTGCTTTCGAAGGAAGAGTATAGATGTTTCAAGTATTACGGGAATTAAGGTGGGACTGAAATGGGAAAAGCTACTGGATTTTTAGAATATGAAAGAATGGATCCGAAGAAACGCTCTCCGGAAGAAAGAATCAAGGACTGGAATGAAATCAGGCTTCCCCAGGACCCTGAGGTTGTAAAAACTCAGGGTGCAAGATGTATGAACTGTGGAGTTCCTTTCTGCCACGGCGGCGTACTGCTGAATGGCATGGCTTCCGGATGTCCGGTCCATAATCTTATTCCGGAATGGAATGAACTGGTTTACAAAGGTCAGTGGAAGGAAGCATATAAAAGGCTGATCAGAGCCAATCCTTTTCCTGAATTCACATCCAGGGTATGCCCGGCACCGTGTGAAGGGGCTTGCACAGAAGGTCATATTATGGAATCCGTCACAGTCAACAGCATTGAATATGAGATTATTGAGAAAGCATATGCTGAAGGCTGGGTAGAGGCGAAAAAAGGCAAAGCAACGGGCAAGAAGGTTGCTGTAGTCGGTTCTGGTCCTGCAGGACTTTCAGCCGCTTATTATCTGAACGCTGCCGGACATGACGTAACTGTATTTGAGCGTGATGACAGGGCCGGTGGATTGATGATGTACGGAATTCCCAACATGAAACTCGAAAAAAGATTTATCGAAAGACGTCTCGATCTGTTAAAGGCTTCGGGGATCAAATTTGTTCTCAATACCGAAGTAGGTAAAGATATTTCCGCCCAGGAGCTCGTGGACAAGTATGATGCTGTTGTGCTGTGCACAGGGGCGACTAAGGCCAGGGGTCTTGACGTAGAAGGTAAAGAGCTGAAGGGTGTCTATTTTGCGGTGGACTTCTTAAAAGCCAATACCAAATCCCTTTTGGATTCTAATCTGGGGGATGGCAGTTATATCAGTGCCAAAGGCAAAAATGTGATTATCATTGGTGGGGGGGATACAGGAACCGACTGCGTAGCTACTTCCATCCGGCATGGCTGCGAGAGTGTATACCAGTTCGAAATATTGCCTGAACCTCCGAAGAAAAGAATAGAAGAGACCAATCCATGGCCTGAATGGCCCAAGAAGTTAAAAGTCGACTATGGCCAGGAAGAGGCTATCAGCCTTTACGGCAAAGATCCGAGAAACTACCTTATTTCTACAAAGAAGATTGTAGGAAATGAGAAGGGCGAGGTTAAGGAAGTTCATACGGTTGAGATTACCTGGGCTAAAGATGCTGCCGGCAGAATTGTACCCCAGGAAGTGCCCGGCAGCGAGAAAGTATGGAAGGCTGATCTTGTTCTTCTGGCAATGGGTTTTTTGGGTCCTGAAGACACCATTCCGGACGAACTAAATCTGGAGCGTGATTCCAGAAGCAATGTCAGAGCCGAATATGAGGTCTTTGAGACAAATGTTGAGAAGGTTTTTGCTGCAGGGGATATGAGAAGAGGACAGAGTCTCATCGTCTGGGCTTTCCAGGAAGGGAAACTGGCCGCCAGGGAAGTTGACAAATACCTCATGGGTAAAAGTGCAATAAAATAACGAAAAAGGTAAAATGCGGAGGCAGTTTAAAGTCTCCGCATTTTTTATTGGCTCACAAAGGCTTGAATATGTTTAAAGGACTACTTTCGAATGAATCTCTTTGGAATATAATGGAATTAAAATGATTCATTTTAAAGGTATAAAGGAGGTAAAAAATATGTTGCTCTTCCCGAAATGTTATTATACAATTGTTTGCTGCTGTGTGCCTTACTACTGTCCGGTGCAAAAACCCGTAGTACAGGAAAAACCTTTTAGAGGCGGAAAAGGTTAAGGAATAAAACAGATGCCGGATTCCATCCAACACAATCCGGCATCTGATATTTTATGCTGTATTTTCTTAGATTTTCTTAAAAGACACATTGACAAACGAACGATCGCTCACATACAATGAATACGAGCGATCGTTCGTTTTTTGAGGTGAATTATGGGATTAGAAACTACAGGTAATCAGGAAACATCGACCAAAAGCAGGATTTTTCATGCAGCTGTCGATCTCTTTTTGAATAAGGGGTTTTATGAGACTTCAGTCCGTGAATTAGCCAAGGCTTCCGGTATCCAGGTTGCTTCCCTGTATAATCATTATCCGGGTAAAGAAGCTATACTGGCCGACATCTTACACTATTTTAAAAAGAATGTGGAAGAAGCGATGATACCGGATGAAAAGATGGAGGAGTTTGTGAGTTCCCTTAAACCGGAAATCTTGCTAACCAGGGGTTTTGCTAAGATCATTCAGTCTATAACCCCATCGGTTATGGATAAGATCTATCAGATCATTTTAATTGAAGTCTTCCGAAACGGCAAAGTAAGAGATTTTTATAATCAGTATTCTGAGCAAAACAGAGAAGCAGTGAAAAAACTCTTTGTGTTGATGCAAGAAAAAAACTTAGTTAGGAAATTTGATCCGGAATTCCTCGCTGACTCGTATCTTGCCATGATTAATTATTATCAGAACAGACTTTTCCTTTATAAGGCAGATCACACGGATACTGATTTATTGGAAAAGGATTTCGGAGAAAAACTAATGCAGTTTGTCCATTTATTTGTCCTTAAATCAGAAGAAAACAGTGATAGTAATCAATAAGAGGAGGGGATGATCTTGGTTGAAGACCTGATTCCTTCTACATTTCCTTCTAACGGGCAGGACTGGTTCAATTATGCTGCCGCGTCTAACCGTCTGGTCCAGGCCGTCCTTCACTTTGAAGAGAGGCTTGATGACCGGCGAATAAAAAAGGCGGTACGGATTTCTGCTGATATGGAACCGATTTTAGGGTGCAGATTTGTTGTTAATGAAGAAAAACCTTTTTGGCAAAGGCTTGATGATCTTGATGAAATTGATTGGTGCCCGGTTGAGACAGCAGAGGATGAGGAAGAAGCTGTAAATCGTTTTCTTTCAATATCTTCCGATCCAATTCAAGGACCACAGGTTATGGTGAAATTAATTTGTTCCGTGAATCTAGATGTGCTGTGCATAAAACTTAACCATTCATGTTGTGACGGCGGCGGAGCAAAAGAATATATTCTGCTTCTCAGCACGATCTATACGGCTCTCGGTAAGGGAGACAGCGAATTTAGCCTGAATACCCGGGGAAGAAGAGATCAGTACCGGCTATTTAAGGAACTGGGAATAGGAAACCCCCAAGCCCATTTTAATCCCGAGCTTGCCGGACAACAGCCAACATGGTCTTTTCCCTGGAATCCTCGGCAGCCGGATATCAAGTACATTCGAATTGCCTTTAGAGTTATTGAAGGGGAAAAATATCAAAACCTAGCCTTATATGCCAAAGAAAGAAAGGTTTCTGTCAATGATATCCTCCTGACTGCCTATTTCCGGAGTTTGTTTACTATGCTTAACCCTGATGAGGGGGAACCGGTTGATATCATGGTAACAATTGATTTGCGCCGCTATCTTCCCGAGGGTAAAACTGAGGCTATCTGTAATCTGTCCGGTGCAATAAGGATCAAGATTTTCAGGAAAGCAGGAGAGTCTTTCGAGGATACCCTGCAAAGAATTCACGCAGAAATGAATGAGATGAAAACAAAGAATCTGGGAGTCAACAGTGCAATTATCTGTGAATTGTTGGGAGGAATGAAGTTTTCTGAGGCCTATGAGATTTATAGAAGCGGCAGAGAACAATCTCTTGCGTCCGGAAAATTCTCTCCTTTACTTTCGAATTTCGGGGTAATCAGCAAGGCTCCTCTATTTTTCGGTCAAACCCAGGTTAAGTGTGCTTATTTGGTTTCTCCGGCTTTATATGCACCGGGATTTATGCTTGGAGCCGGCACTTACATGGACAGACTTACCCTTACGGTCAGCTATGCCGAACCCGCTACGTCCGGAACCGACGTGGAAGAGTTTATGGAGATTCTTTGTGGAGAGTTAACGATATAAGATTCATAATGAAAAAGGGGCTGTATCTAAACTCACCCCATCCAGACGTCTCAATTGAGGCGTCTTTTCTTTATCTGGGGTATGTAGACTTGCACAGATACTTCGCTCGCACGTTTTCGCAGCTACGAATAGAAATCCGCAGCTAACATGCCAAA
>JAAYUV010000022.1 GCA_012517475.1 Peptococcaceae bacterium
AGCGACGGGACCAACGGGAGCAACAGGAGCGACGGGACCAACGGGACCAACGGGACCGACCGGGGCAACGGGATTAACAGGAGCGACGGGACCAACGGGACCGACCGGGGCAACGGGAGCAACAGGAGCAACCGGACCGACCGGGGCAACGGGAGCAACGGGAGCGACCGGGGCAACGGGAGCAACAGGAGTAACCGGGGCAACGGGAGCAACCGGGGCAACGGGAGCAACAGGGGCAACGGGAGCGACCGGGGCAACGGGAGTAACGGGAGCAACAGGGCCAACGGGATCAACAGGAGCGACGGGACCAACGGGGCCAACGGGAGCAACGGGAGCAACAGGAGCGACGGGAGCAACGGGACCGACCGGGGCAACGGGAGCAACGGGAGCGACGGGACCAACGGGAGCAACAGGAGCGACGGGACCAACGGGACCAACGGGACCGACCGGGGCAACGGGATTAACAGGAGCGACGGGACCAACGGGACCGACCGGGGCAACGGGAGCAACAGGAGCGACGGGAGCAACAGGACCAACAGGACCAACAGGAGCAGGGATAGCTTCCTTCGGCAACGTTTTTCAGCTTGCAACTGCATTGGATGCAACTGTTGCAGGGGGTGCGGATGTTCCGTTCAGTAATAATGGACCGCTGGCAGGGGTGACCCATACGGCAGGAACGACAACCGTAACGGTTCCCAATACCGCAGATTATGAAATTGAATATAATGTCAGCATTACAGCAGGTATTGGCTCTGCCATAGCTATTGCTGTAAATGGGACACCACAGGCAAGCACAAATATTTCAGCGCTGATTACGACCGGACAATTAAACGGAATTGTGATTTTAAGCCTCACAGCCGGCGACAATATCACCTTACGCAACAATTCGGCTACTCCCTTTACAACGGTTTTAGCTCCAGCTGTAGGTGCACAATTAAACATTCTCCAAATGAATTAGCTTTTAGTTTCAGTAAGCCTTCCACAATACTTTCTGTATTTTGGAAGGCCTTTTATATTATTGAATCAGCAGCCCTCTAGTTATTGGAATAAACCCTAATGACAATAACAAATCTTATTCGGAAAAAATATTATATTTTATAGCTCATTCCATTATGTAGAGAGGTAATAATATGCCGACAATCAGTTTATGTATGATCGTTAAAAATGAAGAAGAAACACTCGCAAGATGTCTTGATTCCATTCAGGAGATTGCAGATGAGATCATCATTGTGGATACCGGTTCTACCGATAAAACAAAAGAAATTGCAGGGAAGTATACAGACAAGATCTATGACTTTGTCTGGATAGATGATTTCTCTGCGGCAAGGAATTTTTCTTTTTCCAAAGCAACCATGGATTATATTATGTGGTTGGATGCTGATGATATCATTTTGGAAGAAGACAGAATAAAATTTTTGAGACTAAAAAAAACTCTTGACCGGTCTGTTGATTTTGTCACGATGAAATATAACACCGGATTTGATAACCAGGGGAATGTGACTTTTTCCTATTATAGAGAAAGATTATCCAAGAGGTCCCTCAATCCAAAATGGGAGGAACCGGTTCACGAATATTTGCAAATGAGCGGAAAAATTATTAATATCAATATTTGTATTACTCATCAAAAAATACACCCTCCCACTAAGGGAAGGAATCTGGCCATATATGAAAAAATAGTTGCTTCAGGGAAAGAATTAACTCCTCGGGGACAGTATTACTTTGCCCGCGAATTGAAGGACAATGGCCGGTTCGATGAAGCTATCGAATATTTCAATAAGTTTTTGGATTCGGGGAAGGGGTGGATAGAAGATAACATCAGTGCATGTAGTGGGCTTGCTTCCTGTTATCAGGCGAAAGGAGAAAGCGGGAATTATCTTCAAGCTCTTTTCAGAAGCTTTGAATATGCTGTGCCCAGAGCTGAAGCGTGTTGCCAGATAGGCTATCATTTTAAAGCCAAGGAGAGCTACCGGGAGGCGCAATTCTGGTTTGAGTTAGCGACGAAACTAAAAAAACCTGAGAGCAGCTGGGGTTTTTGTCAAGAAGATTATTGGGGATACATCCCCTGTATGGAATTATGCGTTTGCCATTACGCACTTGGCAATATTCAAGAAGCAATTGAGTATAACAATAAAGCTGCAACCTTTAAACCTAATGATCCTGCAGTAATTTTTAATAATAATTTTTTTAAAAATTTAACCCCTTAGAACGTCTCTTGAAAATAAAGGCCCTATTATATTTGTTTTAAAATAAAATGCCCTGTTATCTTTTAAGGTGATTTCTAAGTGCAAAAACCCTGTTTTCAAACTATTAGGATTGGAAAGAGGGTTTTTTCTATTTATAATAAAAACATTTTTCATTATGATTCATATTTCTATCAAGCGTTTTCAACTGCATAAATTGCTGTATCAATTCACGCTGATTATATGATAAGACAATTCATTTTTGAAGTCTTTAAGGGTTAAATCCTGACTGAGGCGTTCCTTCTCCTGTCTTATTTTCGGAGTATCTAAGCCACCTTTTATAGCCCGATTTAAATACTGAAGAGCTGAATCGGGATCCCCGAGTGTCCAGTAGATTTTTCCAAGGTAATAGACGGTAAGCGGGTAGTCCTGGCCGGTTCTTAGCAGGGAAAGATACTCTTCCCGAGCCAATTCAAACTTGGCAAAGTTATAGTATGTTTCCGCCAATAGTCTGGAAGGCCGCTTGCCAAGTAAAGGGCCAAGGCTGTTAAATATTTGCGTAATTTGGTTTTCTTCACAAATTTCAACTGCCAGCTCAATGAATTCTTTCGCCAGATCATAAGCCCGATTCAGGTCAATACCAGAATTATTAGCCGGATTACATGTTATCAGGTTTAAAACATACAGTGTTGTCGGATCAGCTCCGGCATTTTTTATTTGCTTCAGATATTCCAATGCCAGAGGGCTATTCTTAATAACCCTATGGTAAAATAGCAGGTACTGCCCGGCATTGATGAAAAGCTCCGTGCTTTGGGTTATCTTTTGAAGTACTTCTTCAAACTCGGGAAACTTTTTTAGTCGAAGCAAACATAAACCTTTAAGAAGCATGGTCTTTTCTGATATTTGTCTGTTTCCCTCAAATTTTTCCAGGTAATCAAGGGCAAGCTGGTAAGCGCCTTCAGCATAAAAGATGGATGCTAATTCAACCTGCAAACTTGGATCGCTCAGATCAAAAACCCGATTTAAGGAATCAACAGTATAATCAGGGTTTTTGCGGGGGTTAAGTATGGTGATTATCCTATGAAGGGAAGCAACCAAATAGGGGTTATTTTTAAGTGATTCCAAGTAATAAACAAGAGCATTGTCCATATCCATAAAATACTCTGCTAAACAACCTAATAAGTACTGGCAAGTATATTTGGCACGATAATAAATGATATCACGGTAGGGAGGGCCGGGATAGCTTGAGAGAGCTGATTCCAGAGATTGATAAGCTTCCCGGTAGAGACCAAGGGTAAGATAAATTATTCCCTTGAGATAATAAAGATCTGCCGAACCGGGCGTAATAATAAGGACATTATTCAAAAAGGTTAAAGCTTCAGACATCTTACCCAGCTTATATAAACACACAATAATCAAACTTAACAGTTCAGGTATATCTTTGGATCCTTCGCTTTGATTCTCATAGGCCAATTTAAGATGCTTCAAGGCTTCACCATATTTGTAATGACGGTAGTATTCCCGGCCCAGTAAAAAATCCTTAAAAAAAAGTTTGTTTTTTCCCGGAAAAACAAGATCTATCAGGTTGACGTTTCGTTTTAATCTGCATTCCCCACTATTATCTTCCCAATTGCTTCCGCGATGAATAATAATTATTTCCTCGGCTGTTTTTATCATAGCTAGAGGATTAGACTCAAGTATGCTGTCTAAAACCTGTTCATGAATAAAATCCCGAAAACGGTAATTTGGATTATTTCTAAATAGTCTTAACTGCAAAGAAAATATATCAATGAATTCGGGTTGACTATGGTCAGAAGGACTTAGGGTAACGAAATAGGCCTCTGTATTTGGATCCTCTATCTTTTTTTTTACTAAGTGAAGGCATTTCATATCCATTTCTTCGTCCGCATCAATGATCAATATCCAATCACAATTGGCTTTGGTCAGGCCATAATTACGGGCTGAACTAAAGTCGTTTTCCCATTCCGAATAAAACACCTGAGCTCCAAATTCCAAAGCTATCCGGATAGAGTTATCTGTTGAACCGGTGTCCACTACAATGATTTCGTCAGCAATAGTCTTAATACTGGAGAGACAGCGATAAAGGCAATTTTCTTCGTTCTTTATAATAAGGCAGACGCTGAGTGTAGCCATCAGGTCAACAACCCCTTCAGAGCTTTCTATACCTTATGTCACAGTTAGACAAGTTGTTACATAGTATGAAGCAGATTAATAGTACAAGCATTAAAGTCTATGGAATGGGGAGTGAACTGATGCCTAACTATAAAGTCTTCCAGGATACCGCCAATGAAATGCGGGTAAAGATTTATGGGGCTGACAGTACCGGCAACGACCAACCAGTTTTAACAAGTACCAGCGGGGCGATGAATGTCGGAGGCACGGTAGGCGTAAGCGGCAGCGTAGCGGTAAGCGGGCCAGTTGAGATCAGCGGCATGGTAGGAGTCAGCGGAAACGTGGGTGTCAGCGGAACCGTTACTTTAAGCGGGCATACTGTTTTGGATTCCGGGCCTGTCAATACAACTATAAATTCCGGTCAAACCGGTGAATCGGGAGTAGTAAGTGGCGGAGTATATGATGTATTGAGTTATTCCTCATGGACGCTGGCGGTTAAATACAGCGGTGCCAGCGGAGATCAGGTAACTGTCCAGTTGCAGACCTCGGCTCTGAGCGGTGGCGTAGCTACAAACAGCGATTTTGTCACTGATACAACCAAAACCTTTACCAGCGGAAGCTGGAATTTCTATACTGGCGGAATAACACCGAGATATGCGCGCCTTTATTATATTGATACAGGTGCGGCCTCCGGAGCTTTGTTAACGTACTTCCAGGCCCAAAACTAAGATTAATCGGATAACCCGGATTTAATTGAAGCATTGAATACCATAAGATTAAAAGGCGAGTTCTCGCCTTTTAATTATTTAATATTGGCTTTTGCTCTTTGCAATTATTTCTGCAATTTCTAAGATTACACCTTCTCCACAACACGTCGTTAGGATGTAGTCAACGTCTTGCCGAAAACCTTCAGAAGCATTTTTCATAGCGATACTCAAGCCCGTTGTTCTGAATAATTCCGGATGGCACAGGTCGTTAAAAAGACAGGCAATCGCGGTATCATCAAGTAAGAAATTTTTCTTAATATCAGATATAATTCTTTCTATATTCCGGTTTCCACAGACAGTATCATTAACCCCTAGCTTTTTTGCGGCATTTTTTAGTACTTCTTCTCCCTCAGGAATAATAAGAACAGTTTTTATGCCTAACTCTTGCAGACGCAGGATTCCCACCCGGTCTTTAACATTAAATCTTTTCAGTTCTTCCCCGGATGCCGAATAATAAACAGATCCGTCCGTAAGGATTCCATCTGCGTCAAGCAGCAGCAGTTTAATCGAGGCAGCTTTTTTCTGCAGCTGGTAATTTTGATAGTACTGCCGGATAGAATTGTTTAATTCCTGGAACAGAGGAAGAATCGTGTTTATATCTTGTTCACAGGTTTTAAGGTAAGGGCGAAACTCCTTTTCCATCATCTGTGCTTTTTTCGCGGGGTCCCTTTCTCCGGAGATTTCCGGGATGGAGAGAAGGAGGAACTCCAGTTCGACGCGACTCATCGGTGTGACGAAAATAGAGAAAAATAAGTTGCTTCTTAGATTTTCCATGCTGAGATTAAATTGCTCATAGCTCCGTTCGATACTTATTAAATCATCGCTGGTGGCAACCTCTCCGATTTTAGTCAGATCATGCATACACCTGTCCAGCAAGGCAGAGATCTTTTCCTTAGCATTTTCCATATTCAGGTTTTGGGCAAGCAAATGTTCCGGATCGTAACAGTGCTTGTTCATTTTTGCCCAATCTTCTTCAACAACAGGTTTACGCAGGTATTCTTTCATGACCTTTGCCAGCGGCTGAAATTTGGTCCCCTTAATCTCCGCGCCGCCTTTAGTGGTATTAATCACTTTTATTTCCTGAGAAGAACTCAAGTAATTTTCTAATTGCAGCCTCATGCTGATAAAGCTGCTGTTGCTGAGAACTTCCTTGCCATCAACACCCTTTACGGGGATAGCATCATTTGAATCTGCCAGGACAGTCTCATACGAAGGATAGGTACACCCGGCCGTATAATTTTTTCCATGAAGGTAAGCAAGATTTTGCCCTACCAGAATAATGGGATTAAAGCCCAGCTTGAATAAAAGCTGCAGGGCAATAACGGCAATGGAGGCGGCATCATTAACATATTCCAGTTCTCTTCCTTTGAGGGGTTTTAAAAAGTACGATGCCGGAGTATCTTGATTAATAAGCATATGCATTTTGGAGCCGGGGTAAGTTTCCAGGGTCTCGTAGCCTACGGTGCTGCCAAAAATCAGAGGAATCGATTGAATATCCCTGGCCAGGACTTCTTTGCATACGATCCGGTTTTCTTCACTGGGATCATAGGTACAGGCCGCATGAGGGTAAATGCCTCGTTTCACCAGGGCATTGACAGCGGTGCCAACGGCAAAAATATAGGCTGACCCGTTAGTCCGGATCTTTCTTACATTCTCAATTTCCTCTTCCAGGGAAGGACCGGAAGCCACCAACAGAGCAGGTTTATTCTTAAAAAAGCCTTTTTTCTCCAACAGAATGTTCGGGCTGCTTAAAACCTCCGCAAGATTTTTCATACTGTTAATGGTCCAGCGCTTTTGAAAAGTTGAACACGTAGCCAGCGACATGCGGCGTTCTCTTAAATGCTTTTCAAAATGAGAGAAAAAAGCCTGGTGTTTATCAGGGAAGGCCTTTTTATAAAAAGGATGATCAATGATTAATATGGAACTGCGGATTTTTTTAACCAGACTGAAGCAAAACATGTCAGGATCATCCGGGTGGCTTTCGATATAAATGCTTTTTAATGAATCAGGCGGGTACTGTCCCAGATCAGCGTGGTGCAGAAACTGGTAAAATATTTCGGGAACAGGTTCATAGATATTAAAAGGTTTATCCGGGTATCTCTCCCTAAAAGCCTTAATCTGGTACCCTAAACCACACCCATAAAAAAGGATATCCGAATGACTGTCTATATTTTTAAATTGGTCGATAAATGCAAACGCTTCGTCAAGGGGATTCTCTTGATTATAGAGGTATTCGTCATTTATAAGGAGATTTGCCAGGCCACTTTTCGAGACAACCGCCTGAACCAGACTCTTGTCCAAGGTTGCCTCAGTTGTTTTAACTTTCTGCCAAATATCTGGGAAAGACGCCTTAAGCGTTTTTAAGTTTTTTATATAGTTCTCGTTATTACCCATAAAATTCTCCTTAAAAAAGGTTAGCTTATTGGATTAACCATTCTCCCCGTCCCGGATTTTAAAAATGTGCAATAGAAGAAATCCCAATCATCGTCAATATCCCAGGAACGTTCACGAGGCATGATGTAGGCCAGAGTATCCCTGGTGATAAAACGTTTTTTCATAAGCAGGTAGTCCGTTCGGGCGACGTAAATGGCGCCGTTTTCCACATATACCCGTGGTGATTCCTGCCTCTGCTTAATTTCTGCTTCGGTTTTCAAAAGCGGGCATAAACGGTGATGTTCATTCAAGGTATGCATCCAGTACGGATTTTGATCAGCAAGACATACCGAAACGCAAACCGGTGCATCTTCTTGGATGCAGTAGCTGAGACAGCCGTCTATGTCGTCTGCTGTACGCAGGGGAGAAGTGGGTTGGAGCAGGATAATATAGTGGTAATGTTCATTAATATTGTTTAAAGCGTGGATCACGGGTTCTATCCCGGGGGTATCGTCCTGAGCCAGCTCAATTGGCCGGACGAAAGGGGCTTCACATCCCCAGGCTCTGGCAACTTCAATAATCTCTATATCATCTGAGGACAGGATAAGGCGGTCGAGGTAACAGGACTTCAGGGCCTCTTCGATGGTCCAAGCAATCAGCGGCTTGCCGGCCAGGAGTTTGAGATTTTTACGGGGGATTGACTTGGAACCGCCACGGGCGGTGATTAATCCCAATACCTTTTTGCCATTAATCATTGGAATACCTTCCCAAAATCATAATTCGCTTTTTCATAATCATGATGACGTCCGATATCGATCCAATATTCCCGGATGGGAAATGCGCCAATATCTTTTCCTTCCTTCAACAGCGTTTGAAGAAAGTCCGGAATGTCCTGGCAGGAACCTCCAGGTAAATAATCAAGAACCCCAGGATTAAACACATATAACCCTCCATTGATAAAGAACCGCAGCTGTGGTTTTTCTTCTATTTTCAAGAGGAGATTCTTCCTGACGGTTACCACTCCATAAGGAATCTGGCTGGTGTTTTCTTTAACGCAAATGGTTGCTTCAAACAGGTTCTTATGATGGAAATCCAGCAGCTTGCCAAAGTTTACTTTGGTCAGGATATCGCCGTTCATCACCAGGAACGGCAGTTCCGGCTTATGCGGAAGGGTCCCCAAGGCGCCTGCTGTTCCAAGAGGTTTATTTTCCTCCAGGTATTTGATTTCTACACCCCAGCGGGACCCATTTCCAAAATGTTTCATAATCATCTCGGCTTTATAATTGACCGAGACATAGAAGTGCCGGAAGCCCTGTTCTATAAAACTTTCCAGGATAGTCTCCAGGATTGGTTTGTGACCTATTTTAAGCAGCGGTTTGGGGCAGTTCTCTGTCAATGGACGTAAACGCTGGCCCAGCCCGCCCGCCATGAGAATAACCCAATTTTCCCGAGGCGGAGCTGTCAGCAAATCGTCAGCAATTTCCAGGCCAACAACCCGCTTGTTCTCGTCGAGAACAGGTATCTGATGAACTTTCTTGCTTTTCATAAGGAGGATTGCCGCTTCCCGGGATTGATCGTGACGAATGCAGGCAGGAACGGAATTCATTGCCCTGGTTACCGGTTCTTCAAGGCTGATCTGTTTGAGGATAGCGCGTCGGATATCCCCGTCGGTAACCGTTCCCAGCAATTGACCGTCTTCATTTACGACCAGGGCGATCTGCAGCCCTGAATTGTCTATAATTTCTATTGCTTTAGCAATAGCGGTTTCAGAGGAAATAATAATATTTTGCCACATCTTGAGCTCCCCTAGTGCTGGTATAAGAATAACTACTTGTCTCTTATTAACATAATATGGAAAGCTCTTGAAAAGGGTGTCTAAATAAAAACACGCCTTAGTATTCAAATAAGTGCGTGCCGGAGATACAAAATCGGTTTTTAAGATATTTAGAAAGTGTAAGCGCTTAGACATCTAAGATTCTTCAAGAAATATCTGGCGGGAATCTATAAAACAATATTTTTTCAGTTATTTGGCCGAATCTATCCTGCCATTTCTTTTGCAGTTTTTCATATTCGCGAGGCGCGTGGATGATTTTCCCGATTCGAAAAAAAGCTCTCTTTGGGGAGAAGCCAGACTTAAAAAAAAGGAGGGAATTGCCGGGGGTGTTATCCGTACCTCCACCCAGATGGAGCTTCCGGCAGCCTAAGTCTTGAGCCATCTTTGCAGCCTCATCTAAGATAAGATTGGCGGCGCACAGCTTTTGGCCTTCGGTTCGGGTCCCAGCCAGGTGATATTCCATCAGGTAGGACTGTTTCATAAAAAGTGCCGCACCTAATACGGTATCTTTTTGAAAGCACAAGGCCAAGTAAGTCTGGGGCCAGCTCATTAATTTATCGAAATACGCGTCGGGAAAGAAATAGAATTTGTCTGCCTGGAGTTTCAACATAGCCTCTGTATATAAGTTAATAAAAACCTGACCTGGGTTGTCCGAACCTGAGTTCTCCTGGCTTGGATTTTCAGCTGTTCTCCATTCTACGCGTAAGCCGTTTGTTGCAGCTTTGCGGATGGCGGTCCGCACTCGTGTAGTGTACGAAGCAAAACGGTTATTCTCCTGAAGGTCGAGCCAGACTGTTTCCCGCATCGGGAGAATCTCGCCGGGATAAAACCTCCAGTTTTCCAATAAGGGGTGGAACCGGATAAATTCTGCCAGGACCCGGTTCTCCCGGCACCAGGTCAAATAATGCTGCCAGGCATGGGCGAGAAAGTCAGGTTCACATGTAGTGGCTAAAGGCCCCCCGTAATCATAGGGTGACTGAATGTCAAAAAACAAGGTACCTTCAACTTTTCCTAAGTGAAAAGCATGGTAGAATATCTCTCCGCCTTCTTGGTATACAAAAAAAAGTGGTGTTAGAGAGGGGTCCCGGAGAGAATCATTCACCACAAAATAGGGATGGAAGTAAGGGGATTTAAGCTCTTCCGGCAATTTTGCAAAGATATCGTCCGCAGTAGAGAGGTCGACCAGCATGTTACTCGATCTCCTCATCTGTTTGGTAGGTCTTTTCGGCTTTTCGTCCAAGATAATCCCAGTAGCGGGCAGGCTCAATTCCTGTGCCGGGACGCTTAAGACCTAAATTATCTTCGGTGAACATCTCGCCTTTTTTGATTTCCTTTTTTGCTACCAAGCTTTTGCGTACAAGTGTTAGGTTCCGCAGCTCGGACGGAGCAGGAATTTTACGGGGAGAGCCCAGCGCCAGTTCGATTTGACGGACAGACCTGACCATTTGTTTTAACTCATCAGGTGAGAGAGAGGCTTGGTGGTCCGGACCAGGCAGGTTCTTATTCAGCGTAAAATGTTTTTCCAGCACTGATGCTCCCCTGGCTGCGGCAGCGATAGAGACTGCGATGCCTTGGCTGTGATCGGAGTAGCCTACGGGTAAGCCAAAGGTCTGCCGCAGGGTATCCATGGCCAGCAGGTTGATATCCTCAAAAGGGGCAGGGTATTCACTGGTGCAGTGAAGCAAGGTAACTTTTTCCTGCAGGGCCTTTTGTCCTTCAGAGGATAAATAGTTTTCGCGGAATGCTTTTGTGGAAGGAGAGGTGTCTTTGGTACAATAGCCAAAAGCGATAACCATCAGGGCGTTTTCAATTTCTCCCAGGCTGCTTATTCCGGTTGAAAGAATGATATCTGTGCCGGAACGGGCTGCTCTTAAAAGTAAGGGCAAGTTGGTAATTTCACCGGAGGCGACTTTTATTCTGGGAAGATGCAGGCGGCAGGTTAACAGTTCCAAGCTTGGCAGGTCAAACGGTGTGGAAAGAAAATCAAGGCCCTGTGACCGGCTGAAAGCGAGCAGTTCCTTATGATGGTCTTCATCAAGCTGAAATTTCCGGACCATTTCCAACTGACTTTCATTTTCGGAGGTAAGCCGTTCCTGATAGGGAGCCTTGGGAGCCTTGCTGCTGATTACTTCCCCGGCAATAAAGGTTTGAAATTTTACCGCATCAGCACCGGCATCTGCCGCCAGACGGATCATTTCCAGGGCCAGATCCGGGGAACCGTTATGATTTACGCCTGCTTCGGCGATGATATATACTTTTGTCAATTCTTTTACACCTTCTTTGTCTGAAAAAAGTCGGAAAGTTTAGCCAGTAAATTATCTAAAGATGAAAAGTCAAGTCTCTGATCCAAAGGAAGAGTGAGGATGGAACGGCTGAGTTCAAGTTCGTGCCGCCATAGTGAATCTTCTTTCATTTTTAACTGCCAGTGGACGGGACAAAAGACTCTTTGGTCTGCAAGATATTCCCGAAGCCTGTCTCTGTAGGATGGCGCTACGACAATCGGCAGACCCAGGGGAACTTCTCCTTGCTCTAAAGAATCGAAGAGGGGATGGATAAGATCTTCATCGTATTCTCGCCGCTTTAGGCCATTGATAAGATAAAAAAAGTTATTCCGCCTTTTCGCCGTGATTTCCGCCGCATTTGTCCTCGACAGCAAGTATTTGGAGATATAAGAAATTTTTCTGGGTTTGGCGAAATTATCGATCATATTCTCAGCTTCGGCAAACAAATCCAAAAATATCTTATCGCTGCTATACGGACGTATTAATTTGCCGATAAGCCTGCGGGAAACAAAAGCCTCGTCGGCAGGTTCGATCATATTGCCTTCTTCAAGGGGATAGTGGGAATAAAGCAAAGCACCGTCCGGCTGGGGAAAGAATTTACGAAAACTGCAGACCGCATAGTCAAATTTTCCGGGATGGCTGTTGAGCATGGCTTGTACGCAGTCTTCAATAATAAAAAATGAGTGCCGTTCTTTCATTGCTTCCAGGTATTGTTCCAAAATTAGATTTCTTTTTCCAAAGTAATGGATGAAAAGAAAGGTCTCGCCGGCCAGTTTTTCGGGCAAACCGCAAGGGGTATTAAGATCGCGGCCTGTAGAATAATAGTTCAGTGTAAACCCCAATTTTAAGAACGGCAATTCTACGGATTGGCAGCAATAACGCGGCAGCCAGGCTTCCCGCTTTCCACCTTGGCTAAGTATATCTGAAAGGGCTAAATAAATAGCTGAGCGACCGCTGTCCAGGTAAAGGGTGTTTTCTTTGCTGCACAGCGGCACGATAGAGTTTGATTCAGGCTTGAGGAAGTCTTCTAAGGTGATCTCCAGTTCTCCCCCCAGAGTGACGTTGAGCTCATTCCCGGTAGTTAAGACAGTTGTCGAGGTCATAGAATTTCTTCCTTACAATATTTTTAAGATCAATATCTTTAAGCTTTTCTTTTATCTGTTTTGAAGCGTTGCAGTCTCCGTATAACGACTCTACTTTGGCCAGCTTATTTTGGAATTCTTCCGAAAGGGCACGGTCGATCGCAGCGATGATATCCTTCCTGTCTTCAAGGCAATCAATAATGGAGGAAGCCTTTAACCGGCCTTGCTGCCTGCTGCCGATATTAACGGTCGCCTTCTTTAAAGCGGGTGCTTCCACAATGCCGCTGGATGAATTGCCGATGATTACCTGGCAGTGCTGCATTAAGCTTAAGTAATTCAGCTGTCCGAGGGAGATAAAGAATCCTACTTTTTCTTTGTGCTTAAGTGCGTATTGTTTGAGTAGCCTTGTAATGGTTTTTCCGCCCATATCGGCATTGGGTGCTGTAATAATAATTCTTGCTTCCGGATAATGATCCAGGGCGGCCAGCAGTTCCCCTACATCCTTTTCGATATCCTTTTCTTCAAGGGTGACCGGATGGTAGGTAACCAGGAAATTCAATGGTCCGAGTTGGAAATCGATTTGCTGTTCCAATTTGTCGCGGGAGAGAAGCGGGAGTCTTTTTAAGTTATCCAGAGCCGGATCGCCGAAATTGAAAACGCGACAGGGTTCTTCCCCCAGTTGAATTACTCTTTGTCGATAGCAGGCATTAGCGACAAAATGCAGGTGGGACATTTTGGTAATGGAGTGACGGATGGCTTCATCTACTGCTCCTTCTGTGCTTTCACCGCCGGAAATATGGGCAATCGGAAGTCTGGCAAGCAAGGCGGCCTGGGCGGCGGCCAGGATTTCGTACCTGTCTCCCAGCAGCACGAGGAGTTCCGGCTGCAGCCGCTCTATGGCATCGGCGAAGCCGATTATACCCAGTCCCAGGGACTTGGCCATACCGGTCGAGGAGTCGCTGGCAAGGAGTATTTCCAGTTTTTCATTAATATAAAAACCGTCTTGCTCGATTTTCCGGTAGGTAAGCCCGTATTCAGGAGCCAAATGAGATCCGGTCGCGATGAGCTGCAATTCCATCCCGGGATCAGCCTCAATTTCTTTCAGCAGCCAATAAAGCAAGCCGTACTCAGCCCTGCTGCCGGTGACAACGCATATCTTCCTTCTTGGCATAGGCCCCCTCCGTAACCAGCTTTAGCTTTTAACATAGGTCTAATTGTTATCATAATATGAGTTGATAATAAGCTTTGGTGCTAAACGGCCGGGTAATATCAAAAAAGTGCCAAACATGGAGGAAGCTAAAATATGAAAAGTTTTGACACGGTTTGGGAAGAAATTCACGGAGAACGGGAATGGGGCAAATACCCCAGTGAAGAGGTAATTCGATTCATTGCCAGAAACTTTTATGACAAAAAAAAATCCGGGATAAAATTGCTGGATGCCGGCTGCGGGACAGGGGCTGTCACCTGGTTTATGGCCCGGGAAGGGTTTGAAGTTTATGCGTTTGACGGCTCAGAAGCAGCAGTTTGTAAAGCCAGGCAAAGATTACAGGCAGAGGGACTGGCTGCCGAGGTTATCAGGAGTGACGCCGCCCCTATGCCTTACCCGGATGGATTTTTTGACGGGGTTGTAGATTCAGCTATGCTTTATGCCAATACGGTGGAAAATATTAAAGCAATTTTAAAGGAATGCTGCAGGGTGCTGAAAGAAGGGGGAAGATTCTTTTCCACCGGCTTGTTTAAAACAGGTATGACCGGATATGGCACAGGTGAAAAGCTGGAAGAAAACACCTACCGGGAGATCACGGTGGGGAGTTTGGCCCACCGGGGCACTGCCCATTTTTTCGAGAAAGAGGAAATTATACAGTTATGGTCCGGGGCCGGGTTCAAAAGCATCATGGTTGATTCCCTGGAAAGAACTGATCGAGGTGGTACGGACAGGGTAAGCTACTTCATGGCGGAAGCACAAAAGTAACTCTCGTTAGAAAGCTTTCTTAGAGAAAGGCGCTGCTGGGAAGATTGATCAGGCGGCGTTCCAGGCTTTCAGCCACGCTCAGGTCCATTTGCGGGCAGCTTTGATACATGGGGAGCTTGGGTATCAAGGTCCAGGCCGGTCTGGTTTTGATGCCTAAGCCATTGGTTAACTCCAGAAGGGTGTCCCGGTTTGACGAGTATTTCTCGTCCAGGAGCAGCACGTTTAACCAGTAATTGCTGCGGGCAAAATCTGCTTCTCTAAATATTTTTACCCCTTCTATCTCCGCAAAGGCCTTCTGATAGCGTAAGGCTAACGACCTTTTTTTCTCCAGAAAATCAGGAAGCTGTTCAAGCTGGGCGCAGCCCAGGGCAGCGTTAATATCCGGCATTCTGTAATTGTATCCCACCCGGTCATGATGAAAGGACCAGGGATGGGGTAATTTAGCCTGAGTAGTGAGGTGTTTGGCAGATGCGGCCAGGGAAGCATTGTTGGTCAGAATTGCACCACCGCCGCCGGTAGTAATAATTTTATTGCCGTTAAAGCTAAGTGCCGAAAATTCACTCCGGCTTCCGGTATGGTAACCTTTATAAAATGAACCTAAAGATTCCGCAGCATCTTCCACCAGCACAAGCCGGAATCGCCGGCAAACCTCCAACAAGGGGTCAATGTCCACCGGCTGCCCGAATGTGTGCATCGGTATTACTGCTCTGATGCGACGGCCGCTTTTTTTATTGAAACAGCCGTCAGGTCTTAGTTCTGAGATTTCTTCCAGATAAGCTGCAAGCTTAAAGGGATCCAGCCCCAGAGTTCTTTCCTCGCAGTCGGCAAAATGGGGCACAGCCCCACAGTAGCTAACGGCATTGGCAGTGGCCACAAAAGTAAGAGCCGGTACGAAAACTTCGTCGTCCCTTGTTACTCCAGCCAGGAGCAGACAGGTGTAGAGCGCTGCGGTGCCGTTGACAACTGCTATCACGTGCTTTGCCCCGGTATATTCGGACAGATATTTTTCAAAGCGGTCAACATATTTCCCCGCCGACGAAACCCAGCCGCTGTCCAAAGATTCTTTAACGTAATTCCATTCATTCCCCTGAAATAGCGGCTCGTGCAGAGCAACCGGCTTTTGTCCACTGGGTAAAACACTCAGTAGAGTATCGAGGATTGTATCCAGATCAAATTTCTTTTTCATAGGTTATAGACTCCCGGACGATATTTTTTTAGATTCCGGCTTTTGCTGAACCAGGCTATCGTTTCATCTAATCCTTTTTGCAGTCCTTTATAACCTGCATATGACGGTTCCCACCCCAGCAGTTTTTTGGCTTTACCGTTATCTGACAGCAAACGTTCTACCTCGCTCTTTTCGGGACGGGCCCGTTCCGCTTCGCTTTTGATTTCTACTTGTACTTGCATCCGTTCTGCAATACATTTTACTAATTCCCCGATAGAAATTTCGAAGCCGGTTCCTAAATTAATGACATTACCTGACGCAGCATCGGATTGAGCTCCGCTTATCACTCCTCTTACGGTGTCCGGGACGTAGCTGAAATCCCGGGTAGGATGGGTTGAGCCTAATTTGATGATACGCTGCCCCCCGGCAATTTGGGTAATGATGGCAGGGATGACTGCCCGCGTCGATTGCCGGGGGCCGTAGGTGTTAAAGGGGCGGATGATGGTGACAGGCGTTTCAAAGGAATGATAAAACGCCAGGGCCATCTGATCGGCGGCAATCTTGGTGGCTGAGTAAGGTGACTGACCGAGCAGGGGATGGTCCTCGTGAATCGGAGTAAAACGGGCAGTACCGTAAACCTCGCTGGTAGAAGTGTGGACGACTTTTTCCACACCAAGATTGCGGGCGGCTTTTAGAATATTTAGAGTGCCTTTGATATTGGTATCCACATAGGTATCCGGAGAATGATAGGAGTAGGGAATGGCGACCAAAGCCGCCAGGTGGATCACTACTTGGCAGCCTTTTACGGCATCTTGGACTCTTTGCGGATCACGGATATCTCCGGGGAATATATCGAGATTTTCCTGGAGTGACTTTGGGGTATAGTCCAACCAACCCCAGGAATTAAATGAATTGTAGAAAACAAAAGCGCGTACGCTGTACCCTGAACGCAGCAGTTCTTCCGTTAAATGCGAGCCGATAAAACCGTCGGCCCCGGTTACCAAAATTTTTTTACCCTGCAGATTCATGCAAATCCCCCGTTTACTAATTTTCACCTAAAGAATTACCTGTTTGTAAAGTATTCAACTGCGGGAGGATTTGCTTAAAAATTATTTATAAAAAGGACTCTATAAGTAATGTTTATTCTATATCAAAAGGGACAAGAGTCAGTGCCCGGACATATTATGGATATTAGAAAGAACTGTTTGATGAGGACAGGTGGAACGATTGATGTCGGAACGGATTTTCATTCCGGTTAAACGTCTTGAAGTTGTCAATAACGTAATTCGATTACCTTATCCTGATTCTCAGGAAACGAGAATAGGGACGGTAAATAATGTTGTTTACAGGTCAATTATGCAGTTTGACTTCAGTGCTTTACCGGTGGGATCAACCGTTGATAATTCTTTCTTTACATTATACATTGAATATCAGGCCCAACCTTTGGAAGACAAGGTTTTTGCCATACACAAGATAACTCAAAACTGGTCATCAGCACCTAATACTATCTGTCCTATATTTGACCCTGTACCCGCGGCTGTGTTTACGGTAGGACAAGGAACTACGCAGGTAAATGTAGATATCACCGGTCTTACGGAAGATTGGATCAGGGATCCCCAGCGGAATTTTGGCATGCTCATTAAGTCCCTTGACGAGAATATCGGGAACACGGAAATAAGGGTATACTGCACAAAGGCAAAAAATACTCAATTATGGCCGTCTTTAACTCTTAGTTTCAACAATATTGAAGTGAATGTTGAGCCAATATTTGTAAAACAAACTGAAAACGGCTTGATTGCTCAGACCTATTCCCAATTCAGTGCGGCAAGAAAAATGGGAAAGGCTATTTTCAGTTCATTCTTTGTAAAGAATACAGGTTTGAACAGCTTAATTGTACAGCTTCAGGTATCCGCCGATGGGTTAAGCTATGTTCCTGACGGCAAGGAGAAAGAAGTCCTTTCCGGAGAGGAGGCAATATTTGTTCCCAAATATTTCGGAGAATTTGACCGGATAGCTTACCGTTCCGGCAGTGCCGGCCAGGTAACTACGCTGGACATTATTTACGTTGCCAAACTCATATAAACGAGTTAACGGCTTTTTCTCCAAATTTATTTTTGAGTTAAAGAAAGTTTTACTTATCTCAGAGATTATCCAATAAAATAGAGGGTGTTGCAAAACTACTTAATTAGTTAACGATGCCAAAGTAGCGTTATTATCCAGGCAGGTCTCCGAAACGTATAGCCGCTTTCGGCAGATCGTGAAGGCCACTAGCCTTCACGCATCCATGGCCGCCGCTCCTTGCCATCCATGGCATCGCGGCACTAGGCCTTCCATAGCCGTTTAAACAACCGCGCTCCGCGTCGCGTTACGCATGCGTAACGCGCTTAACGCGATCCATACATTTCGGAGACTTAATCTGTGGTCTTTTAAGTATTTCCTGAACAGAAAAAGGAGCCGTTGCCTACGAATTTTATGATTCGTTGTGCAACAGCCCCTATAGATAAGTCGTGTTTCTCTGTTTCAGGTCCACTATGAAAAATTTGCGAAGAGAATGTTAGATCCTATTCTTCTGCGGCTTCGGGAAGAATAAGGTTAAGTCCGATACCTACCAAAGTGGCCCAGGCAACACCATGGTTGCTGACGCCGATACCAATAGCAAAAATGACTGAAGCGATGATCAGGTTTTTGGACTTGGAAAAATCAACCTTGGCTTCGATCAGGTTACGTAAACCTGCTGCACCGATCATACCAAAGAGAAGAATGCATACGCCGCCCATAACTGCTGTTGGGATGGACATGATAGCGGCTTGCAAAGGGTTGATGCAGCTGAGCAAGATGGCGATAATTCCGGCTACCCAAAGGTTAAAGGTGCTATACACACGGGTTACGGCAAGAACGCCGATATTTTCCCCGTAAGTGGTGAGCGGAGGACCCCCTAGAAAGCTTCCGATAGCAGTAGCCACGCCGTTTCCAAGGAGAACCCTGTGGAAACCGGGTTTGGTTAACGGATCGGAGTGTGTTATATTACCGAGTACGATCATGTGTCCAAGGTCTTCAATGATGGTAACGAAAGCTAATGGTGCAAACATAAGTACAGCAGTTTTATCGAAGGCTGGCAGACTGTATGAGCTAAAGTTTACCGGAAAGGCAATAAAGTTCTTAAAAGAATCCATAATTGGCTGGTAAACAACTATACCCATGGCGAAAGCTGCAATATAGCCAAAGATAATCGCCATAAGGATAGGGATAATTTTAAAGAAGCCTTTGCCAAAGATAGAGAAGAAAATAGCAACGGCTAAAGTAAAAATGGCAATGCCCCAATTCTGGGAAGCCATACTGGTTGCAACCGGAGTAAGGCTTAAGCCGATAATAGCAACAACAGGGCCTGCAACAACTGGCGGTACGACTTTTTGTAACCATGAAGTACCAAAAACAGACATGAGAAGGAATACAAGTATATAAATAATACCGATTGTTAAAGCTCCGCCCATTGCGGCGGCAATATTATTCTGGTCTTTGATGAAATAAGTAAGCGCGCCAATGTAAGCAAAGGAAGAACCCAGGTAAGCAGGAATTTTACTTCCAGTCAGGAGCAAAAAGACGATGGAGCCGATACCGGATGCCAGGAGTGCAACGGCGGGGCTGAGTCCGGTAAGGAAGGGAACAAGTACGGTTGCTCCGAACATCGCGAAAACATGTTGCAGTCCAAGGGGAATAGTTTTGCCAAGTGACAGCTTCTCATGAATTTGGACTTCAGTAGCCATGTAGAAACCTCCTTAAAAATAATAACCTCTTCCGGCCGTGAGCAGGAAGAGGTGTACTTGCAAATAGGTTCTTCTGGTTATCCTTTCCAGTCTCACGGGACCAGATTAAAGGTATTTAATAATTCCTCAACAAGAATATCATATGAATAGAGTCTTTCGCAACTTATTTTTGGGGATTATATCATTTTCTGTAGAAAAATGTGTAATAGATTTTTTCTTGATATTATTAATGGCAGTTATCGTCAAACTGCATAGAAAAATCTGTTATAATTCAAGATATCAGGAAACAAGGAGGCGTCTAAAGATTTGGGAAATTATGCGGAAGTGCTCGTTGATGTAGCGAACAGGCGTCTCGATCAAAGTTATTCCTATCTTATTCCGGAAAATATGGATCTGAAAGTTGGGATGACGGTGATTGTCAGCCTGAAAAACAGAAAAGTACAAGGTTTGGTAGTCAGAATCAGTGAAAATGCATCAGGTATGGATGAAGGAAAGTTAAAACCCATCGAGAGCATTCTCGAGGACCAGTACCTGATTCCTCCGGAACTGATCGAATTAGCTTCCTGGTTGGCAGAGACCACTATCTGTTCTATTGCTCAGGCTTTGCATACGGTTTGGCCTTTTCTGAAGGGAAAAATGGAGCAATGGGTTATCCCATTAGCCGATCTGAATGATAATGATGTGAAAGTCTTGGAATTGCTCGATCCTGATACGTACCGTGTTTTAGTTGTGTTGAATAGGTCAAGACGAAAGGAATTACCCTTAAGCATTCTTTTAAAGAGGGCAAATGTTAAACAGATCCTGATCGAGGAAATGATCAGACAAGGATGGATCAAGAAAGAATTTAAATTTTCCAAGGCAGGTCAATTGAATTCCAAACCGGAGAAAGAAAACAGAAGCTTCTTATTGCCCCATCCCTCCGGGGGTGAAGCTCAACCATTTCAATTTGGGAAAGACCTGTCATTAAGTTTTGCTCAGAACAAAGCGGCAGAAAGTATATGGGAGGAATATCAAAAGAGAAATGGTAAGACGGTTCTGCTTCATGGAATAACCGGGAGCGGTAAAACGGAAGTATACAGGGAAACAGTAACAAAAGTAATACAGTCTGGCGGGGATGCAATTATCCTGGTACCAGAAATATCTCTGACTTCGCAAATCTCGAAAGTGTTTCTAGAATTCTTCGGAGAATGGGTGGGAATTATCCATTCAGGAATAAGTCCCGGGGAGAAGCTTGAGTTATGGGAACAAATACTGGCGGGGAAGAAAAGAATTATTATCGGAGCGCGTTCCGCTGTATTTGCCCCTTTGCCTCATCTAAGCCTGATCATTCTTGACGAGGAGCATGATAATGCCTATAAACAGGATGAAAACCCCAAATACCATGCCAGGGATGTAGCACGCAAAAGGATGATGCAGAGACAAGGACTTGTTGTTCTGGGAAGCGCAACCCCTTCTCTGGAAGCCTACGCGGCTTCTCAAAGGGGAAAGGTGGATTTGATCAGCTTAAGTGAACGATATAATCAGAGGTCTTTGCCTGCTGTTCAAATCGTAGATATGAAACAGGAATTAGCCGGCGGCAACAAGACAATGTTTTCTTTCCTATTACGGGAAAAGCTTGGAGAGAGGATTGAGAGGGGAGAACAAAGTATCTTGTTTCTCAACCGCAGGGGATATTCTACGTTTGTATTCTGCCGGGAGTGCGGTTTTGTCGCCCGCTGCCCTCAATGTGATGTTTCCCTGACTTTTCACAGCCAGAAGCAGGAACTTTGCTGCCATTACTGTAATTACCGCCAAGAGGTATTCCATCGCTGTCCGGATTGCGGGAGCAGGTTTATCCGATTTTTTGGACAAGGGACACAAAAGGTGGAAGAGGAGGTTGCTGCCCTTTTTCCCGGTATTGAAGTTCTAAGGCTGGATACCGATACAACGGCAGGTTCACATAAACATATAGAAATTCTAAACCGATTCCGCAATGAAAGAATCCCTGTTCTGGTTGGAACACAGATGTTAGCCAAAGGACTGGATTTTCCCAATGTTACTCTGGTAGGGGTGATTTCCGCCGACCAGCTTCTGAATATGCCCGATTTTCGTTCGCGGGAAAGAGCTTTCCAGCTTTTGACCCAAGTAGCCGGAAGGGCAGGACGCGGAGAAAAAACAGGAGATGTGATAATACAGACCTATTCACCTCAAGACAGGGCTGTAATCCGGGCTGCCAGACAGGATTATCCCGCATTTTTCTGGGAAGAAATAGCTTACAGAAAACAACTCGGATATCCTCCATTCTCCCATATTATTCGTATTATGGTCTATCATGAAAAGGAGGAGCGGGTTATCCGCGCGTCCCATGAATTGACTGATTGGATTAAAAGATCAATGAGTAAGGAAGAAACGGAAAAGTATCAGATTCTAGGTCCCGCCCCTGCCGTTTTAACCCGGTTGAAAAATGAATTTCGGTGGCAGGTCTCAGTAAAGGGAAAAAACCCCGAAGAAATACGAAAGATTGTATATGACGGAGTTCAGGCATTTTACCGGGATTCAGCAAGCTCCGGCATGAAGATCAGTATTGATGTAAACCCTCTGTCCCAGTAAGTATTTTTAAAAACTGAATAATCTTTTTAAGCATAAGCTGTATAGAAGGATGGTGAGAAAGAAAATTGCTTAAAAAGATCATTCTAGGTATAATTACTATATCGGCTCGTTTAGGCATGAAAATTCAAAATTTAACCTGTTTCATTTGGTCAAAGAGAAGGGAAGGAGTGGACAGGATGGCTGTCTATCAAATATTACGTATCGGGGAAGATATTTTAAGGGAAAAAGCTCAGAATGTCAGTAAAATAACCCCTAATATTCATAAATTACTGGATAATATGGCTGAAACCATGTACCAGGCTAATGGGGTTGGTCTTGCCGCTCCTCAGATTGGTGTGCCAAAAAGGGTAGTGGTTATTGATTCAGGAGAAGGACAGGGTTTAATTGAGCTGATCAATCCTGTTATTATTGAGAAAAGCGGAGAGGAAACCGAACAAGAAGGATGTTTAAGCATTCCTCATCTTGTCGGGGACGTAAAAAGAGCAACAAGAGTGGTTGCCCAGGCCTTGAACAGGGATGGAGAACTGATGGAATATGAGGCTGAAGGTCTCCTGGCAAGAGCTTTTCAACATGAGATTGATCATTTGGACGGGATTTTATTTGTCGATGTTGCCGAGAAAGTTTATGATAAAAACTAAATTCTAAAACCGGTTGTTTTCTAAATCTTATTTGTCACGTTTTGAAATGGGATGTGAGTGTATGAGACTTGTATTTATGGGTACTCCCGATTTTTCTGTTCCTTCTTTGGAGGCTCTTTATACTGCAGGACATGAAATTGTTGGAGTATTTACCCAGCCTGACAGGCCTGCCGGAAGAGGCAATAAAATTACCGCATGTCCGGTTAAGATCCTGGCACAAACCCTAAAGCTCCCTCTCTTTCAGCCCGCAAAGATAAAGACCCCGGAAATAGTGAATCTGATTAAGAATCTTCAGCCTGAATGTATTATTGTGGTTGCTTTTGGCCAGATTTTATCTAAAGAGATTTTGCAATTGCCTCCTTTCGGGTGCGTAAATGTACATGCCTCTCTTCTTCCTGCGTATCGTGGAGCGGCACCCATCCATTGGGCTGTCATAAACGGGGAATCCTTAACCGGAGTTACCACCATGCTGATGGATGAAGGTCTGGATACGGGGGATATGCTGTTAGCAAGGGAATATCGCATTTCTTCTTCTGCAACAACAGGGGAAGTACATGATGCTTTAGCTAAGATCGGCGCGGAGGTTTTGATTGAAACAATTCAAGGGCTGGAAAAGGGCATTCTTACACCAATTCCACAACCCACAGAATTTACTTATGCTCCGCTTCTGAAAAGGGAACATGAAAAATTAGAGTGGTCCTGGAACTCAGCTACCATACATAACCGGATAAGAGGTTTAAACCCCTGGCCCGGAGCCTTTACTACGTTTCGTCATGAACAAGTGAAAATCTGGCAAGGGAATATGCCTGACGGTACTGTGAATAAAAATAAGCTTCAGGGAGCAGTTCCCGGTCAAATTATTGCTCTTACTGCTAACGGTTTTATGGTTCAGACCGGGGAAGGTGCAATTGAAATCGCTGAACTGCAGCCCGCGGGGAAAAAGAAAATGAAGGCATCAGACTTTTTCAACGGGCGGCGGGTTCAGCTTGGAGAATGTTTTTCCTGAACGGAATAATATTTTCACCATGAAAGTATTAATAATTTACACTTGTTTGGAGTATTATTTAATTAAAATAGTTTTAAGCAAAATCTAAGCAAACCGGGATATATTAATAATAATTCACAATACTCAGTCGAATGCATTTATCATTTGACATTAGGCGCATCCTGGAATCGTATCAACATGGACGTTTTTAGAGATGTTTACTTGAAGGAGGAAAATTATGTTTTTTGACCCATTCTTGTATCATCCGTCAACGATACTACTGATCCCTGCTCTGATTCTTACTTTTATTGCCCAGTCAAAAATCAGCAGTGCCTATCGCCGCTACTCGCGGGTCAGAAGCAGTTCAGGCAGAACCGGTGCGGAAATAGCCCGAATGATCTTAAATGAGAACGGCCTTTATGATGTCAGAGTCGAACAAGTAGCAGGGGATCTAACCGACCATTATGATCCTCGCTCTCAGGTAGTAAGACTCAGCAGTGGGGTTTACGGAAGCACATCAATTGCTGCAATTGCCGTGGCGGCCCATGAAACAGGGCATGCTGTGCAGCACGCAGACGGATATGTACCTTTAAAAATCCGTTCAGCCTTTGTTCCGGTTGCTTCATTTGGCAGCCAGGTCGGTCCGCTTCTTATTCTCCTGGGATTTTTCCTGCCGTCCTTTCCTTTCTTACTGACACTGGGAATTTATGCCTTTGCTTTTGCAGTTTTATTCCAGATCGTAACCTTACCCGTTGAGTATAATGCGAGTAACAGAGCCTTAGCCTTTTTAGAAGGAAACGGGGTTGTCGGGAGTAACGAAGAAGCTATGGGCGCAAGAAAAATGTTAAGTGCTGCTGCACTGACCTATGTAGCTGCGGCATTAACCGCCATCCTTACTTTATTACGTTTTGTCTGGATTGCTCAGGGACGGGATGAATAAGGAAAAGATGATGAAGAAACAGGATAAAGATGCAGGCATAAAAAATAAAAGAATCAACGAAATGAACGCACGGCAAGTTGCCGTGCGTATTCTTACGAGAGTAGAAAAAGAGGGCGCGTATGCAACCCTTCTTCTGCGTACACAACTTACGGGGATGGAAGATGTTCGGGAACGTAACCTGGCAACAGCATTGGTGAATGGGGTGTTAAAAAACAAATCCGTTTTGGACTATGCGTTAAGAAAGCATCTGACGAAACCCATGTCCGCCCTTCCATATGAAGTAAGGGCAGTTCTTCGGACAGGAGCCTTTCAGGTTCTTTTCCTGGACAAGATTCCAGGGCCGGTTGCCATTAACGAATCAGTCAATGTCACCAAATGGATTAACCCAAATTATGTTTCCCTGGTAAACAGTGTTTTGCGGAAAACTGCTCAAATCGGCTGGTCCTTCCAGTGGCCGGACAAAAATAAAGAACTTCTGCGATATCTGGCAATAAAATATTCACATCCCGAGTGGATGGTAAGCAGATGGTTAAAAAGATGGGGAGCGGAGGAAACAGAAGAACTGTTGCAGGCCGATAATCATCCGTCGCCTACCTGTATTCGGGTTAATACATTGAAAACGACTCCGGAAAATCTTCAAGCAGCGCTCATGGAAAAAGGCATAAAAGTTCAGCGGAGTTCCCGGGTCCCGGAGAGCCTATATATCGAAGATTTTGGAGCAATTGAAAAGCTGGAAGTCTTTACAGGGGGGCATATGACGGTCCAGGATGAAAGTTCTCAGCTGGTGGCTCATATTTTAGACCCTGCTCCGGGAGACAGGGTATTGGATGTTTGCAGTGCTCCCGGGGGTAAAACAACCCATCTTGCCCAAATCATGAAGAATACAGGCCAAATTATCGCTGTGGATTTGTACCCCCAAAAACTTCAGCTGGTCAATGAACTTGCCCGGAGATTGGGGATTACCATTATCCATACTATTCCGGGCGATGCCAGGGAACTTGAGGGAATAGAAGGAAAATTCAACCGTGTCCTGGTGGATGCTCCGTGTTCCGGTTTAGGAGTGATCCGGAGAAGGGCAGACCTTCGATGGCAGAAACGCGAAGATGAGATTAAAAAATTACCGGAATTGCAGCTTGCAATTCTGATGAAAGCATCCGAATATGTACTTCCCGGGGGGGAACTTGTGTATTCCACTTGTACAACAGAACCCGAGGAAAATTTTGAAGTTGTGAAAGCTTTTCGCAAGATGAAACCGGAGTTTGAGCCGGTAGACATCTCTCAAAGCCTGCCTTTTGAGGTTACGGAGGAGAGAGACCTGGCACAACTGAAAAAAGGGGTATGGCAAATTTTACCCCATCATCACAGAATGGACGGTTTCTTCCTTTCGAAAATGAAATTAATGATGTAAAGAAAATGGTTTATTCCAAAAGCCATTTTCTCCGGCGAATTGTCAGTATGTTTATAATGGAAGAATTGGGTGAATAATACTTAATATGGAAAAGATGGATTCTCGTTCCTTTCTGGAAGAAGAATTTGGGGAAATCTGTCTGGAAAATAACATTCGGAAATTCCGTTCCAGCCAGATTTTCAAATGGATCAACCAAAAAGGAGCTCATAACTGGGATGAAATGAGGAATATCGGTAAGGAAGACAAAGAAACGCTCAGCAGGGTTTTATTCATTCACCCTTTAGAAATTGTGAGGGAACAGCGTTCCCAGGATGGAACCCGCAAGTTTCTTTTTCGCCTGGCAGATGGAGAAAAGATTGAAACTGTACTGATGGACTATGACCCTCTGAATTCCAGAGACAGACACACCATTTGTGTATCAACTCAAGTAGGGTGCCCTGTGGGCTGCTCCTTTTGCGCCACCGGAATGGATGGATTTCGCAGAAATCTTACAGCAGGTGAGATTTCCGGACAGGTTCTGGACGTGATGAGGCGGGTGCAAGAGGAAGATCCTGAGTTTAAAGTGACCAATATCGTTTTTATGGGAATGGGTGAACCTTTTCTGAACTATGACGGGGTTATGAAGTCTATTCAGATCTTAAACAGTGAAAATGGGCAGAATATCGGCATGCGCAGGATGACCATCTCCACCAGCGGAGTCGCGCCAAAAATTATACAGCTTGCCCATGATAATCCACAGGTGGGTTTGGCGGTTTCTCTTCATTCCTCAAGCGATGAGGTCAGGGATAGTCTGGTTCCCATGAACCGGAAATATCCCCTTGCTGTTCTCATGGAGGCTTGCAGGAAGTATACACACATGACAAACAGGAGAATTACATTTGAGGTAGCATTAAGTAATCAAAATGCCAGCAGGAAAGAAGCAGAACAGCTTGTCAGTTTGTTAAAAGGGATGACTGTTCATGTTAACCTTATACCGGTCAATCCTGTAAAAGGAAGTACAGTGAAAAGACCAGCCAAAGAGAATACCATGATGTTCAAGAGGGTTTTGGAAGCAGGCAAGATCCCTGTGTCAATCCGGGAGGAAAAAGGCTCGGATATCGATGCAGCCTGCGGCCAACTCAGACAGCGCTTGGAGTGTGAAGGTTATGAGTCTGTTAACCAGAGTTGAGGGGGTTGCAGAATTTATTATTACCTATTTTTTTCGAAAGCCTGACGGAAATATACAGCCCGTTCATGTAGCAAAAGAACTATTAAGGGCAATGTTAAAAAATAAGCAGGTCAGCATTTCCAATGTGTATGTTCCCAACATCTACAAGGTCTTTGTTAATCCAACCGATTACGCAATTCTGGAAAGCTTCGGAGAAACTTTCCGGGTTGAATTGGCCAAACATCTTTATGATGAGGGAAGAAAACAGGGGTATACTTTTCTTACTCTTCCGGTAGTGGAAATCAAAGCAGCCGAAGAGGTTTCCTTGGGTTGTACCAATATCCGGGCAGAGTTTAATGATTCCATTGTCGCTAACTGGGAAATACAAGAAGAAAAAGGAAATAATAAGACTGAAGAACTAGAAAAAACAACCATTCTGGTTGACAGTGTAAGATTAACGAGTTCATTAAGAGTCCATTCCAGCAGGAAAACGCGTTCCTATCTAGAAATTATAAAAGGAAACGAAGAAGGAAAAATCTTCTATATTGATAAAGATGAAATTGTGGTAGGCCGGCATGAGGATTGCGATATTGAAATACAGGATGCCGAGATCTCACGCAAACATCTAAAAATCTTTTTAGAGAACAGAAGGTGGTTTGTGCAGGATCTGGGCAGCACGAACGGGACTTATGTCAATAAATTTCGGGTGGACAGGTATATGGTTCATCCAGGGGATAAGATCAAGGCCGGACAGACCCAATTTCGTTTTAATGTAGAAAAATAGAGCGGTGGTTTTCTATGCAAATCATGACGGTTTTTGGAAGAATTCTGTTTGTTGGCTTTATTTATCTTTTTTTATTGCGGATTTTAACGGTAATGCTTGCAGATTTACGGGCCAAAGGGGTACTCACCAAAGTAGAGTCTGACCTGGGTTGTCTGGAAGTTCTCAGCGGGTCTGAAACCCTGCCTAAAGGACGGAAGATCAGGATTGATTCCCGGGGACTTACGATTGGAAGGGGCAAACATAATGATATCGTAATGCCGGATCACTACTGTTCTTTGGATCATGCGGAATTCAAGCAAAGCAGGGGAATTACAACCCTGGAAGACGTAGGGAGTACAAATGGAACGTGGGTTAACGGAGAGAGAATAAATTCCCAGGTGCAGCTTGTCGCGGGGGATTTCATTAAAATTGGCAGTATCACTTTTCTTTATTCGAGGTGGAGAAATGAAAACAATTAGTATCTATGAAACCGGTTGTGTAAGAAAGAACAATGAAGATTCTTTTTTGATTCTTCCTGAGTTTAACTTGTTTGCCGTTGCTGACGGCATGGGGGGGCACAACGCGGGTGAGATTGCTTCCGCCCTTGCCATTGAAGAGTTAAGGAAAAAAGCTCCCGAACTCAATTTCATAGATACTGAGGGAATTCAGAATTGGATGCAGGAGACCATCAGTGAAGCCAACCGGGAAGTGTTCGAAGCTTCGTTTAGGGATAAACAAACCGAGGGGATGGGAACCACCTTGACAGCCCTGGTCATCAGGGACAAGAAAGCTGTGATCGGCCATGTCGGGGACAGCCGAATTTATCTCTGGCGGGACTCTGCGATTTCTCTTCTTTCTGAAGATCATTCCATGGTAAATGAGCTTGTCCGGCTTGGGCAGCTTACAGAGGAAAAAGCCAGGAATCACCCGCATAAAAATGTTCTGTCCCGGGCTCTGGGAGTAGACAGGACAACGACAATCGATTGTTATCAACTGGAGGTGCAGGAGGATGATGTTCTTCTTCTCTGCACGGACGGTTTAACCAATATGATAGACGACGAAGAGATGGCTTCAGAATTTTCAGTGCCGGGAACCTGGGAAGATCACCTGGAGAACCTGAAAAAAATCGTAATACAACGGGGAGCCCCCGATAATTTTACAGCGGTATGCTGCGTTTTGGAGCGGTGTGAAAATAATGCTTTATAGTTTTTCACTGCGCATTCTTACCCTGGCCATTCTATGGACTGGTTTGGGCGTGCTGAAGTCAAATGACATATTAAACAGTCAGTTTCTCTGGCAGGCTGCAGTATTTTCTGTTCTGGTGCTGGCAGGGGTCTTTGTCGAGTACTTTTTTGGTTATGACGGGGACCAAAATTTATTGCCTGTTGTTCAGACCATCCTGGCCATAGGACTGGTCTTTCTTATAAGAATAAAGCCTTCCATGGCGGAGGATCAATTTGTTTGGGCCAATATCGGTCTGCTGGTTTTCTATTTTGTGCTATTCGGATTGAGAGATTACCGAAAACTGGGGAGCTATCAATATCTTTGGGGGCTGGCAGCTTTGCTTTTGCTCTTCATCACGTTTTTATTTGGAACGACTATTAACGGGGCGACGAGTTGGATCCGTTTCGGACAATTTGGCTTTCAGGCCGAAGAACTAGTAAAGGTTGCTCTTCTTCTTTTTATGTCATCATACCTTGATCAAAACAAAGAACTTTTGCGGTTTGGAACAATTCAAGCCGGAAGATTTTCTATCCCCGATAAGAGAACCTTAGGACCATTTATTTTTATTGGTGTTTTTGTTCTTGGCCTTTTGGCGGCTCAAAAAAGCTTGGGTACAGCGTTGGTGTTTTTCCTTCTGATGGTGTTTATTATCTATATGGTCACAGAAAGGCTGCTGTATCTTTTCTTTTCTGTCCCGGTTGTCATCTTAACAGGGACCGCAGGTTATTTTCTTTTCGGCCATGTCAGGGTAAGGGTGGCGACCTGGCTCAATCCCTGGGTGGATTCCAACGGGGGCGGATTTCAGATTGCCCAATCTATTTTTGCAATAAGCGGGGGGAGACTACTCGGAACCGGGCTTGGTAACGGAATCGGGGCTTATCAGATTCCTCACGCCGATACAGATTTTATTTTTTCAGTGATTGCAGAAGAACTTGGTTTTCTGGGGGCCATGGCGGTAATCTGCCTGTTCATTATGATTGTTTTACGGGCTTTTGCTGTGAGTATGAGAGCGGTTGACAGGTTCGGACAGATCCTGGCGGCAGGGATAGGTATACTGATCGGTGTGGAAGCACTGATTATACTGGCGGGGGTAACCAAAATGCTTCCGCTTACGGGACTTCCTCTTCCCTGGATGAGTTATGGAGGCAGCTCGATGCTCGTTCACTTCTTTTTGTTAGGACTGCTGGCCAATATTTCCCATAGCTCTTCTTTTTCCCTGAATGAGGTTCAAATCGGAAAGCGGGCGGGTGCTTTAGGATGAATGGCATTCGAAAAATTGCTTTGATTATTGTCTTCAGCTTTATATTCCTCTCTCTTGGCCTTGTCTACTGGCAGGTCGTAAACGCTGATACCATGCTGGACCATCCTGCAAACCGCAGAACAATATATATGGAAAAAAGGATTACCCGGGGCGGCATTTACGATCGCAGCGGGGTTGTTCTGGCTCAAACCCAGAAAGATGGCAACACAAAAGTTCGTGTTTATCCCCAAAGAGATCTGTTTCAACCCCTATTAGGATATACAAGTATTCAATATGGATCATCCGGCTTAGAGGCGACTCAAGCGGCGACACTATTGGGGATGAATGATACATCCGTTCTTAGAAAAATCCAGAATACCTTCGATTTGGAACGTCAGGGAAATGATCTCATTCTGACTCTGGATTCCCGCTTGCAAGAGGCTGCTTATCAAGGGCTTAAAGGGAAAACCGGAGCGGTGGTAGCGATTGACCCGCGGAACGGCGATGTTTTGGCTTTGGTCAGCCAGCCGAGTTTTGATGCCAATAAGTTAAATGAGGAATGGAATAAGATCATGAATCAAGAAGGAAGCCCTCTGCTGAACCATGCCTTAGCACTCTTTCCTCCCGGATCGATTATGAAGGTTGTGACCTCCGCTGCCTTATTCCAGGCAGGTTTGGATACCACCGAACTTTACAATTGTCAAGGGTCCACGGTCATCAACGGTCAAACAATTATGGAGCAAAATGAAAAGGCTCATGGCTGGGTTAATTACGACCTGGCTCTGGCCTATTCCTGTAACACGTATTTTGCTGTGCATGGAATTGTTGCCGGAGAAAAAAATTTCCTTAATGCGGCATCCGTATTTGGATTTGGCCGGGAAATACCCTCTGAACTGAATATACCGGTTAGTTCTGTTACCAGGAATAAGGCCTTGCCCGAAAACCTTAACCTGAATCTTTTTGCCGCAAGTACTTTCGGGCAGGGAGAAGTCATGGTAAGTCCCTTCCATGTTGCCCTGATTGCAGCGGGAGTTGCAAATAAAGGGAAAATAATGGTACCTCATCTCATTGACAGAGTCACAGATTCCAAGCAAAATATAATATATGAGAGTAAACCTGAAGTTTGGTTAAATCCGCTCAGTGAAGACCAGGCAGAAAAAGTAAAGAGCGCGATGATTCTGGCGGTTGATAAAGGGACTGCTTCTCCGGGAGCCATACCAGGGGTCCAGGTTGCCGCGAAGACGGGGTCGGCCGAGCCCGGCGGTAACCAAAAAACGCACGCTTGGTATATTGCTTTTGCACCGGCTGAACAACCCAAAATTGCAGTGGCTGTTTTGATAGAACACGGCGGGACCGGTGGCGGTACCGCGGCTCCTATAGCCAAAGCGGTGATAGAAAAAGCACTGGAAATGAAAGAAGGTGATAAATAGTGGACAGGATGTACGGTGGGCGATATCAAATAGAAGAGAAAATCGGGGCGGGCGGGATGGCTATTGTTTATAAGGCCAAAGACACTCTTCTGAACAGAACGGTTGCCATCAAAGTTCTTAGAGAACAATTCGCTTCCGACGACGGTTTTATTCGCCGGTTTCGCCGGGAAGCTCAGTCTGCTGCTAGTTTATCCCATCAGAATATTGTGTCCATCTATGATGTCGGAAAAGACGGGCAAGAAGATTATATTGTCATGGAATGCGTCAGGGGCATGACCTTAAAAGATATGATCCGCAACCAAGCGCCTTTTTCTCCTGAAAAAGCAATTCACATCGCTTACCAAATTGGTGAAGCCCTTGCCCATGCGCATGCCAACCATATTATTCACCGTGATATTAAACCACAAAATATTCTTATTACTTTAGACGGAAAGGTCAAAGTTACGGATTTTGGCATAGCCAGGGCTGCATCTGCATCTACCTTGACCCATACGGGAGACATTGTGGGGTCGGTGCATTATTTATCGCCTGAACAAGCTAAAGGTGCTCAAACAAACGAGCAATCCGATATTTATTCTCTCGGTATTATCCTCTACGAAATGATTACCGGTAAACTCCCGTATGATGGGGATACTCCCATTACCATTGCCCTGAAACATATTCAGGAGGAAGCAGAGCAACCCGGTAAAATCGTTTCCGGAGTCTCTTCCGAGCTTAACACAGTTATTATGAAGGCCTTAGCCAAATCTGTAGATGACCGGTATAAAACAGCGAATGAATTCCTGGGTGATCTGGATAAAATCTTAACCGGCCAGACCATTATTTGGGAGAAAAAGCTTGCTTTGGAATCCCCGGATTCTCTTCAGACTCAGGTTCATAAGGGATTACGGGATAAAATCGCTGCTGCCAATAAAGGGGATTTGGAAGATACACTGCATAAACCCAGAAAAACCAAAAAAGTATCCGCGGCAATCTATGCCCTTCTGGTTATTTTAGTTGTATCAGGGATCTCGTTTGCGATTTGGAACTATATGTATGTTCCCGATGTAAAGGTTCCTGATTTGAAAGGACTGACATTAGAACAAGCTTCTGTAAAGCTCAAAAAAGAGCGCTTGAACTTAGGTCAAAATGTACAATTTGCTTTTAGTGATGCGGTGGAAGCCGACAAGATTATTGCACAAAATTACGAACCCAATACCATGGTAAAGGTAGGCAGAACAATTGATGTGACGGTAAGTAAAGGAATGCAGATCATAGAATTGCCGGATGTTACCACAAACAACCCGGAAGTGGAAAACGCCGTAAATACCATCCGTGCGGCCGGATTTGACGGGGAGATAATCTTTAGGGAAATGCTCCATCCCACTACTCCCCAAGGAAAAGTAATCGGTCAGAACCCGGCGCCTAAGTCCAAGTGGCCGAAGAACGGCAGAATTGAACTTTTTGTCAGTAAGGGGATTGAGCTGACGATTGCCGTCATGCCGGATGTTACCGGAATGTCTGCAGAGGAAGCGAAGTCTATTTTGGAGGCATATAAATTAATTGTTACGGCAGATACGGAGGGTTCTCTTCTCTTTCCGCCTAATGCGGTCATTACTACCCAGCCGGGACCAGGAAAACCGGTTAAACAGGGGACGGAAGCAAAAATGATCGTATCTTTGGGACCGGGCCCGCCTCCGTAAAAAGGGGAACCTTCTTAATAACGAAGGAAGATTCAAAAAGAGTTTACATTTAAGATGCGGAATTTCACTTTGATTTTGGGGGAAAAACTAAAAACGATATGCAGGTTCAGGGAATATTGATGAAAGGATATGCGGGTTTTTATTATGTTTATGCTAATGACCGGGTATGGGAATGCTCCTTGCGCGGTCGTTTTCGTGTCAAAAAACAAGACTTTATTCCGGGAGACAGGGTCCTTATTTTGGAAGGGGCAGGGGACAAGGCTACGATTGAAGAAGTGTCGGAACGCCGCAACTTCCTGGTAAGACCGAATATCGCCAATGTCGACCAGGCCATTGTCGTATCTGCATTAACAAAGCCTGATCCGGATTATAATCTGCTTGACAGGCTTTTAGTCCAGATCGCCAGGGCAGGAATCGATATTCTTATTGTTTTTACCAAGGTGGACTTGGTTGCAGAACCTGTTTATCCAACAATAGAATACTATCGCCAAATTGGTTACAAGGTTTTGGTTGTGTCCAATAAAACGCGTCAAGGAATAGATCAAATCAAAGAATGCCTGAAAGAACGTGTATCTGTTTTAGCAGGTCCTTCAGGTTCCGGTAAATCGAGCCTGTTAAATTCGCTTGACCCCCTCAGAGAACGAAAAACCGGGGAAGTAAGTCAAAAAATTGGAAGAGGGAAACATACCACCCGGCATGTCGAGCTGATATCTGTTGCCGGAGGACTGGTCGCGGATACTCCGGGCTTTTCTTCTCTTTACCTGCCGGAAATGAAAAGGGAAGAACTGCAATCCTATTTCAGGGAATTTGAAAAATATAGAGGAGAATGCCGTTTTAAGACTTGTCTGCATGATAAAGAGCCGGACTGCGCGGTAAAAAACGCACTTCAGAACAACGAGATTTTAAGCTCGAGATATGAAAACTATATTCAGTTTTTAAAGGAAGTCATCGAGAACGAAAGAAAGTATTAAACCTATTTGATTTGATGGAATGTAATATTTGAGCGGCTCAAATATTACACTTTTTTTTAGGACTAAATCGAAGAAAATTAAAAGAAAATTAGTTTAAAGAAGGGTTTCTGGAAAAGATAAAGAATAGAACAAAGTTAAAAAATATCACAATGTTCGAAAGAGGGATACTATGGCTATTACGATTGCTCCATCCATTCTCTCAGCGGATTTTTCCCGGCTGGGGGAAGACGTTAGAATGATTCAAAATGCAGGTGCTGAAATGCTCCATATCGATGTAATGGACGGGCATTTTGTTCCGAACATTACAATTGGGCCGGTGGTAGTGGAGTCATTGCGTAAGGTATCCTCTCTAAAATTTGATGTTCATCTTATGATTGAGAATCCGGAAAAGTATGCCGAGGCTTTTGTTAAGGCCGGAGCTGACCATATCACCATCAGCCTGGAGTCAACGCGTCATGTTCACAGGGTAATCCAGCAAATCAAGTCATTGGGTGTAACTGTGGGAGTAGCCTTAAATCCGGCTACGCCGCTTGAAACACTAACTTATATTTTGCAAGAACTGGACATGGTATTACTGATGACCGTTAATCCCGGATTTGGCGGACAGAAGTTTATCCAGGCTGTGCTGCCGAAAATCATAGCCTTATCAGAAATTCTGAAAGAGGTGAACCCGCTTTGCCTCATTGAAGTTGATGGCGGAATTAACATGGACACAGCCAGACTTGCAAGCCGGGCGGGAGCGGAAATACTTGTCGCGGGTGCGGCAGTGTTTAATACTCCTGACCCGGGTCAATCATTCAAAGACATTTTGCAGGCGGCTGAGGAAGAACAAGATTCATGAGGATATAAGGATGAAAGTTGTCGTAATTGCCAACGGAGAGTGGGATGCTCACTGGGGGCAGATGAAATTAGAACAGGAAAAAATTGATTGCTTGATATGTGCGGATGGAGGCGGAAATCTGGCCATCTCTTCCGGCAAAGTCCCGGATATTCTTGTAGGTGATCTCGATTCTATTACACCTGAAAACTTAAAAATATGCAGGGAGAATAATACTCAAATTGAGGAATATCCGAGGAAAAAAAATGAGACGGACCTTGAACTGGCTTTAAAGTATGCGGAAACGGTTCTTCAATCCCATGGAAAACAGGAAGATGAAATCCATCTGTATGCAGGCGGGGGTAAAAGGCTGGATCATTTACTCGGCAATATAGCCTTATTGCTGCATGCAGCTGAAAACAACCGAAGAGTAAAAATGATCGACCAAACTTTTTCGGCATGGGTTATCCTTCCGGGTAAAGAAACGATTTGCGGAATCCCCGGGCAGGAATTATCGCTTATCCCCCTGTCTGAAAGCGCTGAAGTGACCTCACGGGGTTTGTATTATGAATTAAACCGCCTTTGCCTCAGGCAAGATACTGCCAGGGGAATCAGTAACGTATTCCGGGACAACGGGGCGGAAATAGAAGTCCATCATGGTAAGGTGTTCCTTGTTCTTCTGGAGAAAAAGAGCTAAAGAAAACTCAATACAAAATTGCATATTTGTCCAAAAATTAAAAGCCCCGGTAAAACCGGGGCTAATTGAACTATTTCATGAAGTCCAATATAAATTGTTCTTTTATCAGCGTAAGAAAACCGAATCAAATTGCACGCTGAACTTTACCGGAACGCAGGCATCTTGTGCAGACCTTGACATGGGTGGGAGTGCCGTTTACGACAGCCCGGACACGCTGGAGGTTCGGTTTCCAGGTACGCTTAGAGCGAATATGGGAGTGACTGACATTCATTCCTGTAGAAACTCCTTTACCGCAAATCGCACAAATATTAGCCATGATTACTACCTCCTTTTCACCCAAAAATGACACTACTACAGTTTAGCAGATCATAAGAAAATTGGCAAGAGGATAAGTGGAAGCCGACATATAAAAAAAGGAATTGTATGATATTATAAAAAATTCATGCTCAATGAGGTTATACCATAAAAAGTTCAATTGAAAAAATTTCTGTATTTGACTAAAACCTGTTTAGTATATTATCCTATTTGTAAATGATATAATCATCCATATCATGTAAAAAAATGAAGTTGTCCTTAGGTTTAAGCAGTTTAATTATTGAATAATTTTTAACAGAAAACTATTTAATGTCCAATAATACCTTGAGAAAGTGAGGTTTCAAAAGATGGGGAAACTAATGGAAACCAAACTGGGGAAAGTAGAAATTTCTGAAGAAGTAATTGCTACTATTGCCGGGGCAGCGGCGATCGAATGTTATGGATTAGTGGGGATGGCTTCCCGAAAAATCTCCGATGGTGTTTCGGGCTTGTTAAAAAGAGAGAACTTATCTAAGGGTGTTGTTGTTACTTTCAGGGAAAATACTGTTGTGATTGATCTGAATATCATTGTTGGCTACGGTATCAAGATCTCAGAAGTTGCTTCCAACGTCATGGATAGGGTCCGTTATACTGTTGAAACCATGACTGGACTTCAAGTCGCAGAAGTAAATGTAAACGTTCAAGGAGTAAGGTTTTTAGAATAGTAAAAAAACGGAATGCAGACCTTATTGATGAGTAGGAGGATAAGTTTTGAAAGTGGTGACTGACTCGAAAACCGTGACGATGGACGGAAATAAGTTTAAAGAATTGTTGAGATCGGGGTCCGGACTTTTAGAACAGAAAAAGAAGGAAATCGATGCTTTAAATGTTTTTCCGGTTCCCGATGGGGATACCGGAACAAATATGAATTTAACTTTTCGGGCTGCATTTCAAGCAGCTGACAAAGTAACCGGGAATTCTATCTATGAGGTGGCCGGAGCTGCGTCAGCTGGTTCTCTGATGGGTGCCAGGGGGAATTCGGGTGTAATCTTATCACAGATTATGAGGGGGATTGCCAAGGGCCTGGAGGGACTTAAAGAGGCCAATGCCCTTCAAATTGCTTATGCTTTGCAAACCGGGGTGGATACAGCTTATAAAGCTGTAATGAAACCGGTAGAAGGGACGATTTTGACCGTTTCACGGGAGACTGCCCGAGGGGCGCTGAGTAAAGCAAAAAGCGGAGAAACGGATATTCTTGAAGTGTTAAAGGCGGGTTTTGACAGGGGTAACGCTGCTTTAATACGTACCCCCGAGATGCTGCCTGTACTGAAACAGGCAGGAGTGGTAGATGCAGGTGGACAAGGTTTTCTTACCATTATCAATGGCTGGGTTTTTGCTTTGGAAGGCAAATCTCCTATCCTTACAGGTCCGAAAATTGAAGATTTCCGCGAACCTGTAAATATTGGGATTGCTGCAGTGGAAAGTCTGGAATATCCTTACTGTACAGAATTCTTAGTAAAAGGAAAAGAACTTGATCCGGATACGATAAGACAAAAATTATCCAATGAGGGAGATTGTTTATTGGTCGTTGGAACCGATGGAGTGGTGAAAATACACATTCATACTAAAAATCCCGGGTGGATTCTAGACTATGCGATAAAGCTCGGAAGTTTACATGAAGTCCAGATTCATAATATGCTGGAACAGAATGAAGCTGCAGCTCATAAGGCAAAGGAGTCATCAGAGGGAAATTTTGACAGCACCGGCTCATCTGAGAAAATTCCGGATAGGATTGCCGCTCCTTCCACTGATATAGAATTTAAAGAATATGGTATCGTAGCAGTCTCTATGGGAGAAGGAATTGCCGAAATATTTAAAAGCCTGGGAGTGGACCAGGTTGTCTTTGGCGGGCAGACCATGAATCCGAGCACAAGTGATTTAGCTGAAGCTGTCATGAGAGTTCCGGCTCGTACCGTATACATTCTACCGAATAACGGCAATATTATTATGGCTGCAAGCCAGGTGAATGAGATCGTTGAGGGTCGGGAAGTTTATGTAATATCGACAAAATCTATTCCTCAAGCCATTACCGCCCTTCTGGCTTTTAATGCCGATAACACTCCTGAAGAAAATTTTCAGGGAATGTCCAATGCCTTATCCCAGGTTACTTCAGGAGAAGTGACTTATGCTGTAAGAAATTCACAATATGGAGATCTCGAAATCTCTGAGGGTGATATTTTGGGGCTGGTAGAAGATAAAATTAGCACAACAGGAAGGAATATATTTGAAGTAGCCAAGAAAGTTTTTGAGAAAATGAATTGGCGGGATAAAGATCTGATCACAGTTTTTTATGGAAAAGACATGGCCGAAGAAGATGTTGAAATCCTGGCTGATTGGTTGAAAAAGGAGAAACCGGATATCGAAGTGGAAGTATACTCAGGAAAACAGCCATTATACTATTATATTTTCGGTGTTGAATAAAACATATTCCCTTCGGTTCAAACCGAGGGTTTTTTTTGCAGAGAAGCACCTCGCTTGCTGATTTCGCTAATGCACAAAACCTATTGCGGCTCTTTGCCATCCGTGGCCTTGTCGCTCCTTGTCATCCATGACACCGCGACATTAGGCCCTCCGTGGCCGTTAACCGTTGTGCATTTTTACGCTGTATCAGCTTCGCTCCCAACGCTTCTCTGCTTCACGGTTCGCTCTGTAATGTACAAATATTGCTGGAGGACGATGAGCTTAAGCTGTACGGTTTAGGGGGGATTGTATGAAAGCCGGTATTTTTGATATGCTTGGGCCCATTATGGTTGGTCCATCCAGTTCTCATACAGCGGGGGCAGTAAGATTGGGGCTGATGGCCCGGAAGATCTTGGGAACGAATATAACTTCTGCAAAGATAATTCTTCACGGGTCGTTTGCAGAGACCGGAAAGGGCCATGGAACTCACTTTGCTTTAATTGCCGGCCTGTTGGGAATGCAGCCGGATGACAGCAGGATCAAGCAAGCTCTGGAGATTGCCGAAAAAGAAAAGATGTTGGTTCAGTTTGAGAATGCCCATCTGGGTGATGTCCATCCGAATTCCGTAAAATTTCTCTTAACGGGGGCGGGCGGAGAAAAAGCGCAGGTTACGGGATGTTCGGTTGGCGGCGGCAGAATTCTGATCACGGAAGTGAACGAATTTGCGGTAGAATTTACCGGGGAATATCCTGCCCTCGTCCTACAGTATTTGGATTCTCCGGGAATGGTGGCAGAAATTACAAAAATTCTGGCGGTTGCCAGGATTAATATTGCACAGATGAGAGTATCCCGAGAAGGAAAAGGAAGAAAAGCACTGGCGGTTATTGAGACGGATGAGAAAATCAGAAAAGAGGTTCTCCAGGCGATAGGAGAACTAGCTAAGATTGACCGCGTGATGTTCATTGAACCGCTAAATTAGGGAGGTTTTCTGAAATGCGTTCTGCTTATGAACTCATCGAAAAGGCCGGCAAGATGAACTGCACAGTCGGTGAAATTATTCTTCTGGAAGAGTCGGAGATGACTGGAACTCCCAGGGAACAGCTTATAGAGAGAATGAATCAGAATTATATCGTGATGAAGGAATCCGTAGAACAAGGAATGACCGGCAAGTGGAAATCCCTTTCCGGTCTTGTTGGCGGGGATGCCGCCAGGATGGAGGCACTGCGGGCCAGCGGAAAAAGCCTTTTGGGTGACCGGATGAATCAAGCTGCTGCGCGGGCAATAGCTGTAGCTGAAGTCAACGCAGGCATGGGGAGGATTGTAGCCGCTCCAACAGCCGGATCATGTGGGGTCTTGCCCGGTGTTCTTCTTACAGTGAGGGATGTTACCGGCACTTCAGACGAGAAAGTGATCATGTCCCTTTTTACAGCTGCAGGTCTGGGTATGGTAATAGCCGAAAGGGCCAGTGTGTCGGGGGCTGAGGGTGGCTGCCAGGCGGAAATAGGATCTGCCGCAGGGATGGCTGCGGCCGCTGCGGTAGAATTAGCGGGGGGTTCCCCGGAGGATACCGGGCATGCTGCGGCAATTGCTTTGAAAAGTTTTTTAGGTCTTGTGTGTGATCCGGTAGCCGGATTGGTTGAGGTCCCTTGTGTCAAAAGAAATGCAATGGCCGCTGTGATTGCTGTTACCGCGGCAGAAATGGTATTGGCGGGAATAAAAAGCGCTATTCCGGTGGATGAGGTCATTGATGCCATGGCGGCAATCGGAAGGCAAATGCCCTGCAGTCTGAAGGAAACAGCTCATGGTGGGCTGGCAGTGACGCCAACAGGGGAAAAAATAAGAAATACCTATCATCAATAAGATGAAATATTTTGTGATCGGGTGAGAATGTGTCCGATATAGAACGTATGATTCAAAGCATTCACCGGGCTGTTAGGGCAGAAGAAAAGCAAGGGTTTATTAATACCGGAGCAATGGGAAGCTTTAGCCGTTTTTTGCTGGAAACCCTTCCGTCTTTTTCTGATTTTCTTTCAGACGAATTGGTTATGAGGCTTATTCGAATCATAGAGGATTATAACCATTCGAGTCCATATCGGAGAAGAGCTCTATTAAGCCAGTTTAAGGACCTTTTTCAAAAGGCTGTAGGGACATCTTCTCCAATCATTCATCACAACTTGTCTAAAACAGGTAAAGATATTACCCAAACGGAAGAGAACGTCGTCGTGCAGGCTAATGTTGCTATGAGTAATCATCGTAAAAATCCCCAGCCTGAAAACAGAAGCATGCAATATATTAAAGGGGTTGGACCTTATCGTGCCAGACAGTTTGAGAATCTTGGCATTCTCACTGTGGAAGATCTTTTTCGGCATTACCCAAGAAAATATGAGATGAGGTCCAAAAAAAAGATAGAAGACCTTCAGGACGGAGAACTCGCAACGATTACCGGGAAAGTTACTTCTTCTCAGGTAAGCAGGGGCCGGATCAAGGTCATTAAATTGAATATTGAGCAAGATGGAAGAAACATATACGCTGTTTGGTTTAATCAAATTCATATACCAAAACAGTTTCCGGCAGGCACTGAGGTAACGGTAACAGGGAAGGTCCAGTGGAACAAACGAATTCCGGAAATATTGGCAAGCGAAATTGTTAAGGGCGATAACAATGGGCCGCAGGAAGAGATCGTACCCGTCTACCCCGAGACAGCGGGACTTCATTCCAAAATTATCCGCGGCGTTATCAAAAACGTCTTGAACCAGGCAGAGAATATATTTAACGAAATTCTGCCCGGAGAATCTGATCTGTTAGGACGAAGGCAAGCCTATCAGGAAATCCACTTTCCAACCAGCCTGGAAAGCATCCATAAAGCCAGGGAGAGGCTTGTGGTGGAAGAAGTTCTCTTCCTTCAATTAGCCCTGGCCCGATTGCGTTCTCCGAGTCAGGCAGGGTGGAGCCCCGTCATGAAAGACGGCGGAGAACTGATCGAAAAGTTTGTCCTTTCTCTTCCCTTTCAGCTCACGGATGCCCAAAAAAGAGTCATTCAAGAGATTTTTAACGATTTGGAAAACGGAAAAAAAGGAATGACCCGTTTGGTTCAGGGGGATGTCGGATCGGGCAAAACGGTCGTGGCAATGGCTGCAATCCTCAGGGCGGTCGGATCAGGCTTTCAGGCAGCCATGATGGCTCCTACCGAAGTTTTGGCCTTGCAGCATTACCAGTCCCTCGAAAATCTTTTTAAGCCTTTGGGAATAGAAGTTGTTTTTCTTGCAGGAAGCCAGGGAAAAAGTGAAAGAGAACAAATCTTAGGCAGGATATACAGTGGGAAAGCCCATGTTGTAGTCGGAACGCATGCGCTAATCCAAGAAACCGTCCGGTTCAACTCTCTGGGTTTGGTGGTTACCGATGAACAACACCGTTTTGGGGTCAGACAAAGATTGTTGCTGGAGGATAAAGGAGAAAATCCACATGTATTAGTTATGACGGCTACACCGATTCCAAGGACGCTGGCTCTTACTCTATATGGTGATCTCCAGCTCTCGGTTCTTGATCAAATGCCCGCGGGAAGAAAGCCGATTATTACCAGGAAAATTTCTGAGCGTAACCGGCCCAATTTGGAGAAATTTTTGGAAAAACATATGTCACTCGGCAGACAAATTTATGTGGTTTGTCCTTTAGTCGAAGAAACTGAAAAATCGGACCTGGTTTCTGCCACACAGATGGCGGAAAGCTTAAAGGAACGTTTCTGCGGGAGAAAGATTGCCCTACTGCATGGAAGAATGAAAAGCCAAGAAAAAGAATCGATCATGGAGGGTTTTCGTCAAGGCGAGATTGATATGCTGGTAGCCACTACCGTGGTCGAAGTCGGAGTAAATGTACCCAATGCCTCCGTGATGGTGGTGGAGGGAGCTGAGCGATTTGGCTTGGCCCAGCTTCATCAGCTCAGAGGGAGAGTAGGCCGGGGCAGGGAACAATCTTATTGTATCCTTGTCAGCAATATTCAGGACAGTTCCCGCCTGAACATCCTTTGCGGAACGGAAGACGGCTTTAAAATCGCGGAAGAGGATCTTAAGATCCGGGGGCCGGGGGAGCTGCTCGGACTTCGCCAGCATGGTGTTCCGGAATTGAAGTTGACTGACTTAAGCAAAGACGGGGTCTTTGTGGAAAAAGCCTACCAAATACTGCAGAAGGCGTTGGACCATCCGGAAAGATATGAAAAACTCTATCATGAAGTAGACAGGCTTTATCCCAAGGATAAAGTGGGTCTCAACTGATCCTGTATATCAATAAATACCAGCAATTAACTGGTATTTTTCTTTTTTTCCTGTTGATACTATTTCTAGAATAATAAGGAGGTTAACAAAGAATGGCGAAAAAGAATCGGGACAAAATGCAGGAAATGGAGAATGTAAAATATGAAGTAGCTCAAGAAATGGGCTTACCGCAGACTAAATCCAAGAAAAAAGGCAGCAGATAATTATGGGCTGACAATAGATATACAATTCTAAAATCAGTAAAGGGGCCATTGCACAACGAAAGAAAAATAATTTGTAGGCAAAGGCTCCTTTTTTATCAGGAAATATAAGCGACAACTTGACGTTGAAAATCCGCTGCAGACCTGGCATGAGGAACTGTTGGCAGAAGGCTGCGGTTATAGATTAATATTTGAACCGGGAACTGTGTTTTCCTTTCTATTCTTTTTATCAGTCCGGTACTGAATATTATTTTTTGGGCATGCGGAAGTACATTTTCCGCAGCATAAGCAATGCTTCTTTGCTGTTAACATCCCTGAACAGGGGTCAAAGCTCAGACAATTGTTAGGGCAGATATTGATACACCGAAAACAGGCTGAACATTTTTCAGGATTGGCCAGGTAAGTTTTATACGAAAAACGCCCTAACCAGCTATAAATTATTCCTATCAGACAGTTGCGGTGAGCGCTGGTCTCACCGAACAAAAAGGTTAGGATCAAGCCATAAAAAATGATCAGGATAAAAAAAGGGATTCCGGAATTGGTCTTAATAAAGTAAATCATATAGAAAAGCATGCAGAAGAAAAGGATTACGTTTGTTGTCCGATTGAGCATCACAGGCGTATATTTTTTAAGAGGTGCTTCCGGAAAAACCGGTTTTAATAGGTCGATACTTGTGGATACAGGGCAAAGCCACCCGCAATATAACCTTCCGAAAAGAGGGACTGCAATTAACCCGGCAAATACCAAAGGCCCCCATAAACCGGTTTTACCGGTATACCATAGAAACAGTATAACCCCGAGAAAAAAGACCCTCACGATGAGCCGTATGTTCTTCGTCATAACTATCCGCCTTTCATAAACCAATCACGATGAGACCGCGGGTATCTAAACCCCAGTACCATTACAAGGTACTAGCAGCTTTCGTTTTTCCGAGGTATAGATAGAGAGAGAAGGCGATGATAACCGGAATTACCGCTAAAAGATACATGGTGCTATACCCGGTAAATTTCGCTGTAACTCCCCATATCATAGATCCAACTCCAATCCCCAGGTCAAATCCGCTCATAAATGTTCCGTTGGCCGCACCGCGTCTTTGTGGAGGAACATCAAAAACAGCCATCGCTTGCAGACTCGGTTGGACCGCTCCAAACCCTATTCCGTAAATAATGGCTGCCGCCAAAAAGAAATAGAGGTTATGAGCAAAAAAGAGAACAATCATGGTAAGGCCTACACAAACAGTTCCCGGAATAATTGTAAAATCAAAACCCTTCTTGTCTGCAACTTTTCCGAACAATGGCCTGGAGATTAATAACGTTAAGGCATAAACAGTAAAGAAGATGCCAATGTTTTCTATCTTAAATTCAGCGGCATACAAGGCAATAAAACTAACAACTGCCCCATATGTAAGCGTAATGAAAAAGACGACTACAGCAGGTTTATAGGCGCTTTTTTCAAAGAGAGCAGGTTTGGCTTTATTGGTATTGCTAACTTGAGGGGGATTAATTTTTTGATACTTAATAAACGAAGCAAAGATAGCCCCCAGAACAGCCAAAAAAGCAGATATAACAAAAAGATAGGTAAATCCCCAGGACTGAATAACCTGTAAGCCGATCACAGGTGCAATTGCCATGGAGATAACCGAGGTGAGACCGTAAAATCCCATTCCTTCCCCAAGTCTTTGTTTTGGGATCACATCGGTTGCGATGGTCCCTGCGGCTGTCGTAGAAGCGCCCCAGCCAATACCATGAACCAGACGGATCAACAAAACCATGAAGACGGAAGAAACCAGACTGTAAGCAAAAATGGAAAGGATGATGATGGTCAAGCCGAAAAAATATACAACCTTGCGTCCCTTTGTATCCAGCACTCTTCCGGCAAATGGGCGTAAACCGACAGCTGTAACGGTAAAAATCCCCATGATCAGGCCAACAATGTCCTCCGCAGCGCCCAGATGCTGGACATAGATAGGCATTGACGGCAAAAGCATGTGAAAACTAATGAAAACAAAAGCATTTGCCAACATGATCAGGATAAAATTTTTTGTCCAGAGCTTTGCTTTGGCAATCTCCTGCGGCTGATTCATAGAATACCTCCTATTTTTGTTCTAGGTTATGTGATATTCGTAACAATAATTGTTTAAAGAGACGGATTTCCTCAGGGGATAATCCGAACATGGCTTTATCCAAAGTTCCCAGAGCATACGGATAGATTTTGTTTCTTAATTCCTTTCCCTCTTCGGTAAGGTAGAGGCTGTAAGAACGTTTATCTTCACAATGATATTTCTTTGAGACAAACCCTTTAGCCACCAGCTTATCCAGGATTCTGGTAACAGAAGCTTCATCCTTTGCAGTTTTTTGAGCCAGCGTTTTTTGGGAAAGCCCTTCTTCAAGATAAATCGAGTTGAGAAGATCCCACTGTTCAGATGTCACATCAAAGCAATGAACCCGCATATTAAGGTCTTGTTTGAGTTTCACGTGGATGAAATGGATTAAATGGCCAATTGTTCTTTCCATAACTTTCTCCGGTGTGCAATGATTGCATAGTTCCGATAAACATAATTGACATACCAATAATTGATATGTCAATTTTATCATGGGCACTTTTAAAGTCAACGTAGATTATGACGAAATTTTGGAAAAGTTATTAATTTTTCTTTACTGATTTAATAGAGCTTCGTGGAAATAAGGAGCAGGTTATTGCAGATAAGTTTCATAATTATCAGCCGAAATGCCTGGGTGAATACTGAGGTTTAAGGCGCTGGCGATAATTCTGGAGCTGCGGTCGATTAAATCATCAACTTCTTTCGGAGTAACCATTAAACTGTCCTTGAATGGTGAGAGAGCCTTATTCATTACGTTAAGAAATACTTGCTGGTTTTCTTCATTATAGATTTTTGCCAGGACCGGCTCTGATTCCATCTGACCAAAAAACTCTTCGATTGTTTTATGAGCAATAACAGCGGCATTAACAACGGTTGGGACACCGATGGCTATGACTTTGCATCCAAGGGTCTCTTGATTCAAACCTTTGCGGTAATTACCGATTCCTGAACCCGGATTAATACCTGTATCCGCTAATTGAATCGTTGTGCCGATTCGTTCCAGAGCACCGGCGGCGAGCGCATCAATTGCGATGACATAATCCGGTTTAACATGCTCTACCAAACCCCGAATAACTTCTGCTGTCTCTATGCCCGTTAGTCCCAGGACGCCGGGTGAAATAGCAGAGACTTTACGCATCTTTCCTTTCATCTCTTCAGGAGTATAATAGAAAAGATGACGGGTTACCATAATTTTCTCTACAACTTTAGGTCCAAGTGCATCAGGGGTAGCCTGCCAATTGCCCAGGCCTACGATTAATATGCTGGAATCCTCTTTAAATTGAAACAACTTGGAAAGATGTTTGGACATAACCTCGATTACTTTTTTATGATCATGAAAGTCATTGTCTTTTATGGCAGGAGCATCAATCGTTATATAATGACCTTTTGGTCTTCCCAGTTCCTTTTCTCCTTGTTGGTTGGTTATGGTAATTGTTGTTACGACAATGTCCTCTAATTGCTCTTTATCCATGATAACACCGGATACTTCGGCGCCCCTTTCTCCCCTGAGCAGGTCATGGGCTTCAACTGCCAAATCCAAATAGACATTCATATTTTTGTAAAGAATGGATTTCTTCAATGTTCGACACTCCTTGTAAAGCAGATCTGACCGAATGACTCAAGATCATCGTTCTTTCGATTGAAAAGAACTGGCCGCGTGGCCAGTAAAAAATGATGAGTAGGTTAAAAGTTGTAGTTTCGAAACTTGTTTTAGTATGTTTTTTTTTATGAGAGGCTATTCATTTTCTGAGCGTGTGTCTTTTTTTTAGGACAGTGTGATATACTAAAATGCAGAAATAGTGTATATTGTTTGTAAAGTTAAAGTGTTTAAAACAACGGAAATCATTTGTATAATGGAAAGTAGAAACAATTTATTAACATTTGGTTTTTTGTGATAAATTCGCGTATATTATAAAATAACATGATGTCAAAAGAAGGACTATTATACCTAAATCGAATTACCCTGGTTTTCTGGTAGTAAGGTGGATGAAATAGGATGCGGGTTATTGCTGGAAACTGGAAAGGACGGCGTTTAAAATCTGTAAAAGGGATGCAAACCCGTCCAACTGCAAATAAGGTCAAAGGGGCAATTTTTAATATATTAAGCGATAAGGTAATCAATGCCAGGGTTCTGGATCTGTTTGCAGGAACCGGGAGCTTAGCCATAGAAGCTTTATCAAGAGGGGCTGCCAAAGCCGTCCTTGTGGAGAAAAACAGCTCTGCCTGGGAAACAATCCATGAAAATCTTCATCTGCTTGGAGCTGACGAAAAATTCGCGTTACTGAGAATGGATGCTTTTTCATTTCTAAATCATAATACAGAAGAATTTGACCTGATTTTTCTGGATCCTCCGTATCACCAGGGGATGATCAACAAAGTACTATCCTACTTAAATCGTCGTCCCATTTTACATCCTAAGGGAGTCATTATTATAGAGACGGCCTCAGATGAGGAAATCGGCCAGGATTTGTTTCCATATGAAATCATGATTGAAAGAGAATACGGAGATACAAAATTATGGTTTCTTCAGGAGACTGAAGAAAAAGAGGAGGAATGAGTTTATTGGAAAACCGGTTAATTGATTTAATTGAGCAATTAGAGGAGATTTTGGATCGTGGAACAAAAGTTCCTCTTACCGGTAAGATTATGGTTGATGAGGAAGTTGTCCTGGAAATACTGGATGGAATACGTTCCGTATTGCCGGAAGAAATAAGACAAGCGAATCTTGTACTGGCTGATCGTGACCGCTTAATGGAAGATGCCCGGAATGAAGGGCAAAGAATAGTTGATCGCGCCCAAAAACAGGCTGAACAATTGATCCAGGAAAATGAAATTGTTGCTCAGTCCAGGGCCTATGCGGAAGACATTGCCAGAAAGGCACAGCAATACTCTCGTGATGTAAAACTTGGGGCTTTAAAGTATTCGGATGACCTGCTTCACGATGTGGAAAAAAAGCTGGAAGAGACATTTAAGGCGGTAAAGTCCAGCCGGGATGAGCTTAATGTGATGGCTCGCTGGGATGAAAGAATTCAAAACAATCTGGACGATTAATCATCTCTTCCGAATCACTCTTTTGCTCATTTTATAGGTCAGTCCTACTATCAACAGTATTAAAATAATCCAAAAGAAATAATAACAACTTAATTTTAAGGTGAAAATCCAGCCATTTTCCATGCCCGTTAACGTAACAGGAAGTTTTAATGTTGGGATTTCACTAAACCTTAATAATACTTGACTGGTAACGAAGGCAAGACAAGCATGAAGGCATCTCCCTAATACGAAGGGGTAAAAACGCAAATCCGTCGTGGTCGTAAAGCTTGCAACCTGGGCAAAAACGGAAAGGCCGCCCCAACCCATTAGAAAAGAAAGCATTCCGACTTTGGCATTCAGAGAACCGAATGCGGTCACAGCTGCTTTACAGCCAAGGGTAGTTTCCAAAAACCCCTGAATCAGAGCATTCCCTCCGGACGGAGGAAGCAATCCTCTTGTTAAAACCGTAGTCCCTGCCGAAAATATTGTATTAATGTGCAGGACAGTTATCATTTGAGTAATTACCGAGAAGAACACAATAAAGCCGCCCACCAGCAGAATTGTTGATGTGCTGTCACGAACCGCGTCAGCTAACATTGCTCCGAACGGTTTTTTATTTTTTTCCTGAATGAGTGCTAATTCATTCCAGGCTTTGCGGAAAGAAAATGGATATGTAGAATGATTATCATTGGCTAGTCCATAAAAACGGAATAGAAACCCGACAATGAGGTTGGATATGTATACGGACCCCGCCAGAATAATCCCTAAAGTTGGATTTCCCAGCATTCCGGATGCCACGGCTCCAAACATAAATCCCGGGCTTGGATTGCTGGTAAACGCGAGAAGCCTTTCTCCTTCGGTTTTGGTGATTTCACCGTCTTTTCTCATCTTGCAGGTGAGAATTGCACCGATTGGAATGCCCGAAGTATGAGTCATAGCAACGACGAAGGATGCTTTGCCGGGAAGATGAAAAACCGGGCGCATGAAGGGTTCAAGCAGCGCTCCGAGAAAATGCACAAAACCTTGTTTCATCAACAAGTCGGAAATAATAAAGAAGGGAAATAGCGCAGGAAGTACGAAATTAGCCCAAAGAGAGAGACCTGTGGAGGCAGATTTCAATACTTCTTGCGGGTAAAAAAACATTACCGTGATCAAAAGCAAAAAAGGAAGGATTCTCAGGGCAATAGACACCTAATCACCAGCCTTAATGGTCTTTAATGTATAACAAATAATAAAGAACCTTTTATATGATTCATGTATATGAAGGAACGTCTGAGGAAATTCTGAAATACGAATGCAAATAAAGTCAGTAGTTTAAAATTTTTTTAAAATATGATAGACTACAAATGAAAAAGAAAAATAATGGTTTGGGAAAAGAAAAAAGGGTAAGATATTTTGAGGACATGAGAGTAGAGCGAGAGCTGCACTTAATAAAGCAGACCGGAGAGTCTGATAATAATGGGTGGAAGAGAGAGTAAAGGAGCTGTCGCACATGAAAATTCTCGTGATTAACTGTGGAAGTTCATCACTCAAGTACCAACTGATGGACATGGAAACCAAAAGTCCCTTAGCCAAAGGTCTGGTCGAGAGAATCGGGCTTCCGGGAGCAATGCTTACCCATCGACCCACAGACGGTGAAAAAGAAGTCATCACTGCTGAATTACCAGATCATGTTGCAGCGATCAAATTAGTACTTGATGCTGTTATTGATCCGGAATTCGGGGTACTTCAATCTTTATCGGAGATTGATGCCGTTGGACACAGGGTTTTACATGGTGGGGAAAAAGTATCCGGCTCGGTTCTGATTAATGATGATGTTAAAAAGGCAATTGAAGAATGTATTGAATTAGGTCCTCTCCACAACCCGGCAAATTTGGCGGGAATTTTAGCCTGTGAAAAAATGATGCCTGGAACACCTCAGGTAGCTGTGTTCGATACAGCGTTTCACCAAACCATGCCCCCTGAGTCTTATCTATACGGGATTCCCTATGAGCTTTATGAGAAGTATAAAATCCGTCGTTATGGTTTTCACGGTACTTCTCATAAATATGTCAGTCAAAGGGCAGCAGAAATGCTGGGTAAAAGAATTGATAAGCTGAAATTGATCAGCTGCCATCTTGGCAACGGTTCTTCCATCACGGCTATTAAATATGGCAAATCGATAGAAACTTCCATGGGTTTTACCCCTCTTGAAGGACTTATGATGGGAACAAGATCCGGTGACCTTGACCCGTCTATTGTTTCGTTCATTATGAATAAAGAACATTGGTCCGGCGATGAGGTCAATGATTTTCTCAATAAAAAATGCGGTGTATTAGGACTGTCCGGAGTGAGCAGTGATTTCAGGGACTTGCAGAAAGCCGCTGAAGAAGGGAATTACCGGGCACAGCTGGCTCTTGATGTTTTTGTGCATGACGTAAAAAAATATGTTGGAGCCTATGCCGCTTTGCTTGACGGGGTGGACGGAATTATCTTTACTGCCGGGCTTGGAGAGAATTCTCCCTTAATCAGGCAATCTATCTGTGATACGCTTAGCTACCTGGGGGTCAGCATCGATCAGGAAAAAAACGAAACAGCCAGAGGGCAAGAGGTAGATGTCTCCAAATGGGGGGCTAAATGCCGGGTGCTGGTGATTCCTACCAACGAGGAAATGATGATTGCGCTTGATACGAAAGACATCGTCAAACAAAGTCATTAAAACCCTTTCTTGACAAAGAAAAATGTGATAACTATAATAACAGTTGTTGTATAATGAGGTGAAACTTGGTGAAAGTGAATGTTGCTCAACTGAGACGAACTGAGGGCGCTTCGGCGAGATTCCTGTTCAGTGAGACTTTTCCTCCTCTGCAGCTTGGAAATGAAGAGTATTTCTTTCAAGCCCCAATGGAAGTGCAACTGGATGTGACCAATACAGGGAAATCACTTCTGGTTAAAGGAAAACTCTCCTCAGTGATCAATGTGAACTGTTCTCGGTGCCTCAAAGAATTTCCATTTCCGCTGGCATTTGAGTTTGAAGATGAATGGCTTCCTATTGAGTTTTCAGAACTGGATGAGGAAGAAAGTGCCTTTATTTTCGAAAAGGATGAATTTTGTATCGATGAATGCGTGATGGAACATGTTCTTGTTCATATTCCAATGAAATTCATGTGTTCGGAGGATTGTAAAGGGTTGTGCCCGAAATGCGGGGCCGACCGTAATAAGGAATCTTGTGTTTGTGCCGGCGCGGACATCGATCCCCGCCTGGAAATACTATCAAAATGGAATAAGGGGGTGTAATAGAATGGGTGTTCATCAAAACAAACAATCCAAATCACGTGTCCGCATGCGTAGGGCCATGGACAAATTGTCCTCTCCTAATCTTGTGGAATGCCCCCAATGCCATAAACAGAAACTTCAGCATCATATCTGTCCCAACTGTGGCTATTATAAGGGCAAAGAAGTCGTATCCGCGGGAGAGTAAAGTAGATATCTTTGTAAAAGCTGTTGACTTACATTTGTTCAACAGCTTTTTCTGTATACTTTGCCTTTACCGCTTTTATCAACTTTTACATAATAAAGCATGGATTGAATATATTTGGGTGTAAAGAGAGGATGATATCAATGAGAATAGCGGTTGATGCCATGGGAGGGGACTACGCGCCGGCCGAGATCGTAAAGGGCGCTTTAAAAGCGGCTGCGGTCTATCCGGATATCCATATTATCCTTGTCGGACAGAAGGATAAGATTATGGAGCATATTCCGGGGCAAAAGCTTGGACCGAATCTGGAGATCCATGAAGCTTCCGAAGTAATCGCCATGGATGAACATCCTGCAGCTGCGATTAAGAAGAAGAAGGATGCTTCTATTGTTGTGGCAACAAGTTTAGTTAAAGAAGGAACTGCAGATGCTTTGGTTTCGGCTGGAAGCACAGGGGCACAAATGGCTGCGGCGCTGCTGGGCTTAGGCAGAATAAAGGGGATTAACCGGCCCGCCATTGGAACAGTCATCCCTACACTTCAAGCTGGAAAACTCTTAATCGATGTAGGGGCAAATCCTGATGCAAAACCTGTGAATCTGCTCCAGTACGGGATGATGGGAAGTATCTATGCTGAAATGATTCTGGGTATTAAGAAACCAAAAGTGGCCTTGCTCAACATTGGGAGTGAAGAAGGAAAAGGGAATGAGCTGGTTCAGGAGGCATATGAATTACTAAAGAATTCATCGCTTAATTTTATCGGGAATGTTGAAGGCAGGGATATCCCTTATGGGGCGGCGGACGTGATTGTCTGCGATGCGTTTGTTGGAAATATCGTTTTAAAAACGATTGAAGGAATGGCGTCTTCTCTATTTCAGTTGATAAAGGAAAAAATAACGGCTAATTCGGCAAGGAAACTCGGAGCTTTGCTTATCAAACCCGGTTTAAAGGAAATAGCTCATACCTTAGACTATTCGGAATATGGGGGAGCCCCTTTGCTTGGCGTAAATGGAACCAGTGTCATTTGTCATGGCAGTTCCAAAGAAAAAGCTATCTTCAACGCCATCAGGGTAGCTAAAGAGTGTGTTGAGGAAAAAATTATCGATAAAATTACTGCACAATTGGAAAAAAGTACGGAAATTTAGGGCTCCGGCTGGTAAAAGTAGCTTGCATTATTGATAAATACTGGTACAATTCTGAATAAAAGGTTTAATACCTCAAGATAATAGGTGAAGAACTCCAAGTAAGTATTTAATCGAAGAGCAAGATTACACGATGAGAGGGGGTGGCAAATAATCATGGACGTATATGAAAAGGTAAAAGCTATTGTGATCGACCAACTAGGGGTAGATGAAGAAGAAATCACTCCTACTACATCTTTTCAAGCTCTGAATGCAGATTCTCTGGATATCGTTGAACTCGTAATGGCACTTGAAGAAGAATTTAACCTCGATATTGCCGATGAAGAGGTGGAGAACATCCAGACCATTGCAGATGTGGTCAAATACGTTAAGGAGAATCAATAAGCCCTGAAAAGCCCCGTAATGCTGAAAGGGGACACACCTGTGAAGAGAAAATTCTCCGGACAGGAATGTCTCCACCACGTGCTACGGGGCTTTTGAAGTCCATGGAAGGACAAATGCCGCGATGCCATGGACGGCAAGGAGCGGCGAAAGCCCATGGACGCATAAATGTGAAAGGGGGAGTAAATTTATCCCCATGGTTAAGAAAAATAATCGTTACTATCTGAAAAAAAATATTCATCATGATAAGATTCTATATAAAGGTGAAGTCGAATTGTTTTCAAAGAGACTTGGATTCGAGAATCCCCAGGGCGAGCTAATATGTACAGCACTCACCCACCCTTCCTATACTTTTGAGAATCCCTCCAGCGGATTGGAGAATAATCAGCGAATGGAGTTTCTCGGTGATGCTGTCCTGGATTTCGTAATTGGTGAGTATCTTTACCTAAATTACCCTGAAAGGCCGGAAGGAGAACTCACAAAAATGAGAGCGGCAGTGGTCAATGAAACCACGCTGGCCCGGAAAGCCAAGAGCATTGATCTAGGACAAGCTCTTTTTCTGGGTAAGGGAGAGCAATCCTCCGGCGGAAGGGAAAGGCCTTCGATCCTTGCTGATGCATTAGAGGCTGTGATCGGAGCAATATACTTGCAGTATGGCTTTGAAAAAGTTCGTAAGTTCATACTTGACATGTTGGTTCCTGAGATAAAGGAGCTGGATGATGGAAATTACGGAGATTTTAAAACCATGCTTCAAGAAAAGGCCCAGAAAATTGAGTACGATGTGATATACCGGATTATAGATGAAACCGGACCTGACCATGATAAACTTTTTACCGCCGGTGTTTACGTTCACAGTGAACTAAAAGGAAAAGGTACCGGCAAAACAAAAAAAGAGGCTGAACAGAATGCAGCCCGGTTGGCTCTGAAAAAATGGGAGGGAAAAGACGAGTGACAGCTAGGAAGAATGCTGAAGTTTTCCTGAAGGCTATCCAGATCCAAGGGTTTAAATCATTCGCCGATAAAATCAGGTTGGAATTGCAGCCTGGGTTAAGCGTGATCGTAGGTCCTAACGGGAGCGGAAAAAGCAATGTTGCTGATGCTGTCCGTTGGGTTTTGGGAGAACAGAGCGCCAAGAGTTTAAGAGGAAGTAAGATGGAAGATGTCATTTTTGCCGGGAGCTCGGCCAGGAGACCGGTAGGGATGGCAGAGGTTTCACTTATCTTTGATAACTCTTCCGGTCTTTTTTCTTTGGATTATGATGAGGTGGTCATTACCCGAAGGGTTTACCGGGATGGAGACGGACAATTCTTCATTAACCGGACCCCTTGCCGCTTAAAAGATATTCAGGAACTGTTTATGGATACCGGTTCCGGCAAAGAAGGTTTTTCTATCATTGGGCAGGGACGGGTAGAAGAAATATTAAACCTCAAATCCGAAGAACGCAGGTTATTGATCGAAGAAGTGGCGGGTATCAGCAAATACCGCCTTCGGAAAAAAGAAGCATTAAAAAAGCTGGAAGAAACCCAGCAAAACGTCAACAGGTTAAATGATATTATCGCGGAAATAGAAACCAGGATTGAGCCTCTTGCAAAGCAAGCTGAAGTGGCGAGGGTCAGTAAAGGATTGATTGCTGAGCTGGAGGAAACCGAAATAAAGCTCATTGTGAATGAGCTATCCGAAATTAACAATAAGTTAATCAATTCTCAAAGCGGAATGGATGGGCTGACTAAGGAAATAACGGTTCTTACGACAAGGATTGTTGAAGAGGAAAATCTGAATATCAGAAGTAAATATGAACTGAACCAACTGGAAGAACGCCTTCAGGCTCTTCAGAGTGAAGTTTATAATTTGGAAAACAGTGTAAAAGAAACAGCCTATGAGCTCTCTTTATTATCCGAAAGACAGGGATATGCCAAAGAACAGCTAACCCGCTTAGAAAAAGAAATCTGTGCCACTGAAGAAAAAATTGGCCAATCTGACATGAAGATCACCAGCTTGACTGGCAAAGAAGCGGTTCTTCAGAATAATTTATTTGAAGTATCTAAAATGCTGCAGGCACATGAAAACCGTATGGCAGAACTCAGGGAGCTGAGTGGAAGCACTCGTCTGGAAGATTTGAAGACCGAAATCTTTGAGGAAATGTCCAACAGAAGTAAGTTGATCAATGAAAAGACGGAGATAGAACATAAAAAAGAAACTCTTTTGAAAAAAGAAGAACAGTGTCAACAGGATCTTTTATCAAGAGAAGCGGAAAAAGAAGTCCTTCTGCAGGAGATTCGGGAGCAGGAGGCTGAAAAGGTCAGAATTGAGAACCGGGAATCCGAGTTGCTGAGTAGGTTGGAAATTACCAATAACGGGTTAGAGGAAAAAAGAAAAGAACAATCAAAACTGGAAGAGTATTCTGCGAACTTAGTCCGGAGAATGGACCAGGCAGGAGCCAGACTAAATGCCCTCCAAACCCTTGAAGATAATTTGGAGGGTTATCAGAAAGGGGTAAAGGAAACTCTTTTTGCTTTTCGTAAAGGGGAAATTCATTGTCGGTCTATTTTTGGAACGGTAGCAGAAAATATTGAAGTCCAGGAAAAGTATGAGCTGGCTGTAGAGACAGCTCTGGGAAACTCTCTTCAAAATATTATTGTAGAAACGACAGAAGACGGGAAAGAATGCATTGCCTATCTGAAGAAAACCAACAATGGAAGAGCAACTTTCCTGCCTTTGGATGCAATCAGAGGGGGCAGAACGTCTTTAGAGTCAAAGACGCTGCATCATAAAGGGTTTCAGGGACTGGCAGTAGATCTTGTCAAATATGACAAAAAGTTCAATGAAATCATGGAATCCTTATTGGGTAGAATCCTCATCGCGGATAACATGGATTCGGCTATAGATATTGCAAAGATAAACAATTACCGGGTCCGGGTGGTAACTCTCCAGGGCGACCAGGTGAATATCGGCGGTTCTCTGACCGGTGGGAGTGCCAGAAATCAGAGCAGCGGTCTCTTAAGCAGGGTAAGGGAAATTGAAGAGATTACACAGAAAGTAAAAGAATTCCAGGCAGAACTGGAAGGGAAAAAACAGGAGAAAGCTTCTCTTATGAAAGGCATTGAGAGCCTTCTTCAAGATAAGGAGAATTTAGAACAGGAACTGAAAGGCCAGAGCGAAGCAAAAGGGATACTGGCTGTAGAAAAAAAACATAGGGAAGATCGAAGCAGACACCTGGAAGAGGCTTTGCGTGTACTTCACTTTGACCTTTCGGACATCGCCAATCAGTTGGAAGGGCTCCGAGAAAGGGATAATACAACAGGGAAGCAGGTTTCCGAATCTGAGGACCGGATCAAGGAGTTACAGGATGAACAAGCGAGTCTGGAAAAAATGGTTAAAGAAACCAATACCCTCGTGCAGGAGCTAACAGAAGAAATTACTTCAGCCAAAGTTGAATCTGCCCGCTGGGAACAGGAAAGGGATCAAACCCGGCATTTGATTCAGGAAGAGAATGACCGGTTGCAGAGAAATCATCAATTGATAGAAGAAAAAAAGCAAGAGTTGGCAGGGGTCGTTCAATTTGAGGAAGAGTTGATCAAGGGCCAGGACGATGCAGAGAAAAGTATACAGGAAACGACAAAAGAGTTAAACGAGAAAAAGCTGCATCTTGTGCAGCTGCGTAAGGAGAAGGAAGCTTTTTCTTCTGCGACGATTAAACAGGAAGAAGATATCCATATCAAGCGCAGGCAGGCAAAAGATATGGAACAGCAGCTTCACCAGTATGAGCTTCGTATCGCCCGCTGGCAGACCGAATGGGAGACAGGCTGTATAAGACTTCAGGAGGAGTACAATTTAGCCTGGGATCAGGCCAGTGGATATATCAGTCAGGACAAAAAAGATTTTCTTCAGGAGAAAATCCTTTCCCTGAAAACGCAAATTGAAGACCTGGGACCCGTTAATTATACGGCTTTAGAAGAATATCCCGAAACACTGCAGCGCTTTGAATTTATGTCCTCCCAAAGAAATGATCTGATAGAGGCAGGCAACTCCCTTATGGGGTTGATAGGGGAACTGGATAAAAGTATGATAGAGCGCTTTGAAGAAGGTTTTAAAGCGGTAAATGAAGCATTCAAAGAGGTATTCAAAGAGCTCTTTAATGGAGGCAATGCCGAACTTCAGCTTGATGATCCGGATAACCTTCTGGAGACAGGAGTCAGGATTATAGCACAACCCCCCGGCAAGAAACCACAATTACTATCGCTTCTTTCCGGAGGAGAACGTTCCTTCACAGCCATTGCTCTTCTCTTCGCTTTCTTAAAGGTCAAACCAAGTCCATTCTGTCTTTTGGATGAAATTGAGGCGGCTTTGGATGAAGCAAATGTCAAACGTTTTGTGCATTACTTGCATACCCTTTCTGATCATACCCAATTCATAGTGATTTCCCACCGGAGGGGGACAATGGAGTCGGCAGACCGGTTATATGGGATTACCATGGAGGAATCCGGCGTTTCCAAACTGTTAACGGTAGAATTGGAAGACCGGGAAACAGGGAATCCTTTACCATCTGCTATTTGATTCCTGAACAATAATTTGTGAGCGATTGTCAAATATGCTAAAATTTTGTTGATTGAGACTATATCCCGATGGCAAAGGTAAAATAAAAGGAGAAGTGACAGTGGCAGGTATCTTTAATAAACTCAAGGAAAAGTTGACAAAAACTCGTCAGGGGTTTGTAGATAAAGTAGAATCGATTTTCACCGGAGCTAGACGCATTGATGAAGACCTCTATGAGGAATTGGAAGAAGTTCTTATCCAATCTGATGTGGGAGTCGCGACAAGTCTTGAACTGGTTACCTTGCTGCGCCAATCTGTAAAGGAAAGAAAAATATCAGATCCTCTTCAGCTGCCGGAAGTTTTGAAGGAGCATATCACAAATCTGCTGGGTGAGGAGAATCCTTTGTGTATAGCTGAGGACAACCTCTCTGTATATTTGGTTGTGGGCGTAAACGGAGTAGGAAAAACGACAACGATTGGAAAATTAGCCAAAAACCTGACGTCCCAGGGGAAAAGCGTTCTTTTGGCAGCGGGGGATACGTTTAGGGCGGCCGCAATTGAACAATTGGAAGTATGGGGAGAACGGGCCGGTGTTGAAGTAATTAAACAGGCGGAAGGAGCTGATCCTGCTGCTGTAGCCTATGATGCGGTCCGGGCTGCAAAATCCAGAAACGTAGATATTCTTATTGTAGACACTGCCGGAAGGCTTCACAATAAAGTCAATCTCATGAAAGAATTAAGCAAAATAAAGAAAGTGATTGAAAGGGAAGTGCCCGGGGCGCCTCATGAAGTCTTGTTGGTTCTTGATGCGACTACAGGACAGAATGCCATACAGCAAGTCAAACTTTTCCAGGAAGCAGCCGATGTTACCGGGATTATCCTTACGAAACTGGATGGTACGGCGAAGGGCGGTGTCATCCTTGGCATTCAGGGTGAGGCCCAGGTTCCGGTAAAGTTAATCGGGATCGGGGAAGGAATTGATGACCTAAAACCATTTGATCCTGCAGAATTTGCTAATGCGTTATTTGCCAAGTCCGAGGAGGGATAAACTTGGATTTTGCACTGATTGGCGGTACCGGGGTAGAAAACCTTTCTTTGGCTGATAAAACTGAAATTACGGTTGATACTCCGTATGGATCCGTTCCTCTTCAAACCGGGAAAATCGGAAATGTAGAGATGGCTTTTCTAAGGAGACATGGTTCGGGGCACACCGTACCGCCTCATCGAATAAACTATAGGGGCAATATCTGGGCATTAAGGGAGCTCGGAGTCCGAAAAATCCTTGCTACCGGAGCGGTAGGTTCGATATCTCCTGAATTTCGGACTGGGGATATCGTCTTGGTCGATCAGTTTTTGGACTTTACCAAGAACCGTCCCCAAACATTTTTTGAGGGTGGGGAGCAGGGAGTACTGCACGTGGATGTATCTGACCCTTACTGTCCCGAATTGCGGAAAAATATAATCTCTGGTGCTCAAACTATCGGATTAGACGTTAAAGAGGGCGGAGTTTATGTTTGTACCGAAGGACCCCGTTTTGAGACGCCTGCAGAAATTAAGATGTATAATATTTTAGGCGGTCATTTGGTTGGAATGACCGGAGTACCGGAAGTTGTCCTGGCCAGGGAGTTGGGTTTATGTTACGCTACCATGGCGCTTGTTACCAATGAAGCTGCGGGAATCTCAAAGCAACCGTTGACACATTCGGAAGTAATCGCTACTATGAACATGTTAGGAGCAACTGTAGCTAAGCTTATTGAAAGCACCTGCAGATTTCTTAAAAAAGAACAAAGTTGTTACTGCTTAACCGGTTGCACGGAAGCAGGCTTGTTTTAGAAAGGCGGAAAAACTGTGAAAGCGCTTCAATGGCAGGGTGATTATCTCCTGATCCTTGATCAGACTAAGCTACCGTTTGAAGAAAAATACCGTGAAGCCAGATCCTATTTGGAGGTAGCGGAAGCTATTAAAAATATGGAAGTGCGTGGGGCGCCGGTTATTGGTGCTGCCGCTGCTTATGGATTTGCTCTGGGAGCCATGGAATACCAGGGTGAAATGAACGGGCTTCAGGAACACATGAAAGAAGTCAGGGCTGTGTTGGAAAGTACTCGCCCTACAGCGGTAAATCTATTCTGGGCATTGCGGAAGATGGAAGACAAGCTGCGAGAAGTGCAAAATTCCAGTCTGGATCAAATAAAACAGGCTTTGGTCAATGAGGCAAATACCATTGCTGAAGATGACCGCAGGATGAACAGGCTGATTGGAGAATACGGCAATACGATAGTTCCCGAAAAAGCCAATATTTTAACTCACTGTAACACCGGAACACTGGCTACCGTGGAATATGGCACTGCTCTTGGCATCGTCCGTGCTGCCTATGAATCGGGGAAGAAAGTTCACGTATATGCCGGAGAGACCAGGCCATTCCTTCAAGGCGCAAGACTTACGGCATGGGAACTTTTGCAGGAGAAAATTCCTCACACACTGATCACCGATAGCATGGCAGGTTATTTGATGCAGCAGAACAAGGTGGACATGGTCATTGTGGGGGCTGACAGGATTGCCGCAAATGGAGACACGGCAAACAAGATTGGAACGTATTCACTGGCCGTTCTGGCATTTGCCCATGAGATTCCTTTCTATGTGGCTGCACCGACCAGTACCATAGACCTAAAGCTTTCGAGCGGAGACGAAATTCCTGTAGAAGAACGGGAAGGCAAAGAGATCAGAATGTTTATGGGAGTAAGAGTTGTTCCCGAAGAAGTACAGGTGTATAATCCAGCTTTTGATATAACCCCTGCCAAATATATATCAGGGATCATCACTGAAAAAGGCATTATTTCCCCGCCGTTTACCGTTAATCTGGTAAAAATGCTGGTTAAATAACAGTAATATAATATACAGCGGCTTAGAAGGCGAATAGCCCCTAAGACGCTGATTTTTTATTATACTGCCTTGACAAATCACCGTACTCAAGTTAAAATACTTGAGTGTAAAGCAAAAATACTTTACAACCTTGGGGAATTACCATGAAAGAAATTACCGGAAAAGCCTTATTATATGATTTTTATGGCCCTTTGCTGACAACTAAGCAAGGCAACATATGGGATCTATATTATCAACAGGATTATACTCTTGCAGAAATTGCAGCGGAAGAAGGCATCAGCAGGCAAGCCGTACATGATTTGCTGAAGCGGACCGAGAAAATTCTGGAAAGCTATGAAGAAAAACTTGGACTGATTTCCCGTTTTTTAAGAGAAAAGGAAAAGCTTGTTGAAATCCAAACTCTGCTCGACAAGATTTCCAGAGATGATTTTACTAATGAAAAGGCCTGGGAAAGACAAAAAGACATTAACAGCCGGATCAGAGAAATTATTGTTGAAGCTCTGGAAGATGTGTAATTCGTTAAATCATAACGCTATCTGAAGATAAACAAGGAAAGAAGGAACGCCGGGATGGCCATGTTTGAAGGCTTAAGTGAAAAGCTCCAGGCTACTTTCAAACGTCTCAGGGGAAAAGGGAGACTGACGGAAGCGGATGTCAATGAGGCAATGCGTGAGGTCAGGGTAGCACTCCTTGAAGCGGATGTTAACTTCAAAGTTGTCAAAGACCTGATTTCCCGGATAAAAGAGAGAGCAATCGGTCAGGAAGTTTTAGAATCTCTTACTCCCGGGCAGCAGGTTGTGAAGATTGTACATGAGGAAATGATCAGCCTCATGGGGGGATCGGAAAGCAAGATTCAAATATCCTCCAAACCTCCGACGGTTATTATGCTGGTAGGATTGCAAGGCGCCGGCAAAACCACTCATGGCGCTAAACTTGCCAACCTGATGAAGAAGCAGGGCAAACGTCCGCTGCTTGTCGCTTGCGATATTTATCGCCCGGCTGCCATCAAGCAGTTGGAGGTACTTGGTGAACAAATTAAGGTACCGGTATTTTCTTTGGGCCAGATTTCACCGGTAAAGATTGCCGGTGACAGTCTGGAGCATGCCAGGAAGAACGGCAATGATGTTCTTATTATTGATACGGCCGGACGGCTGCATATTAATGAAGAACTGATGGATGAACTTTCTAACATCCGGGAAAAGGTTCAACCGAATGAAATCCTGCTTGTAGTGGATGCCATGACCGGACAGGATGCTGTAAATGTGGCTGAAGCCTTTCATAATCAGTTGGGACTGGATGGGGTTATTCTATCAAAGCTGGACGGGGATACCCGAGGTGGGGCAGCACTCTCTGTCAAAGCGGTTACCGGCTGTCCTATCAAATTCGCCGGAATGGGAGAAAAAATTGATGCCCTTGAAGTATTTCACCCTGACCGTATGGCGTCAAGGATTCTTGGGATGGGGGATGTACTGACTCTCATTGAGAAAGCCCAGCAGAATTTCGATGAAAAGAAAGCCAGGGAAATGGAAGAGAAAATTCGCAAACAGGAGTTAACCCTGGAAGATTTTCTCGATCAGATTAAACAATTAAGAAGTATGGGGCCACTTTCTTCTATTCTTGAGATGATCCCCGGGATGGGAAAACAACTCAAGGATGTTCAGATTGACGAAAATGAATTTAACAGGGCTGAAGCGATTATCTATTCGATGACACCGGAAGAAAGAAGAAAACCACTTATCATTAAAGACTCCCGTAAAAAGAGAATTGCTAAGGGAAGCGGGACTACGATTCAAGATGTGGGCAAACTTTTAAAACAATATGAACAAACCAAAAAGATGATGAAACAACTTTCCGGGCTCCCGGGAATGGGAGGACCAGGAAGCAAGGGTGGTTCCAAAAAAGGGAAAAAAGGAAAAAAAGGCGGGCAGGGTAAAAAATCATTCTTAAAGCTGCCTTTTCCATTCTGACATCACTAATTTCTTTTATATATAGTGATACTGGACTTATCCATGGAACAATATTTTTGTTACTTGCTGAGGAGGTGAAATCATGGCAACAACGATTCGTCTGCGCCGTATGGGCGCCAAGAAAAATCCCTTCTACCGTCTTGTCGTTTGCGATTCCGCATCCCGTCGTGACGGAAGGGCTATTGAGGAGATCGGTTATTACGATCCTACGAAAAATCCTCATGAAATCAAGGTTGATGAGATCAGAGCATTGGATTGGCTTACAAAAGGTGCCCTGCCTTCTGACACAGCAAAATCCCTGCTCAGTCAAGCTGGAATTATGGAGAAATTTCATAAATCCAAGTAAGCATGGGGGTGGCTCCTGTGAAGGAAGTTGTAGAGGTATTAGCCAAAGCTTTGGTTGACCATCCTGACCAGGTAATTGTTGCCCAGCATGCCACAGAGAAAACCGTACATCTTCAATTGTCGGTTGCTCCTGAGGATATGGGCAAGGTAATCGGGAAGCAGGGGAAAATTGCCAATGCAATACGAACCATTGTCAAAGCCGCTGCAGTCAAAGATGGCCGTAGGGTTATTGTTGACATTGACCAGTAAGGTTGGAAAGGGCTTAGGCCCTTTTTAACTTTACAGCGAAGTTTTTAAAGGCCTGCCATAGGCTATACTACGAATATATTAATAAATAAAATGAAAGGGCGTTATCCCTTGGAAACCATAGTTATTGGAGAAGTCCTTAAGCCTCAGGGAGTAAAAGGAGAACTGAAGATCTACCCGCTTACCGATAACGTTGCTCGTTTTAAAAGACTTAAAAAAATATACCTTTCGGATGGAAAGAGAGAGTTACCTTATGAAATCCGGGGGGTAAGAATTGATCCCAAAGAAATGGTTTTCTTGAAACTTAACGGAATAGAAACTCCTGAAGAGGTTGAAAAGTTCCGTGGTTATCAAGTTAGGATTGATCGTACGGACGTTCAGCCTTTAAAAGACCGTTGGTATTATTTCGAATTAGAAGGTATGAAAGTATACGAAAAAGGAATTTTGCTTGGAACACTTACCCGGGTGTTGGAGACGGGAGCCAACGATATCTATCTGGTTCAGGGTGAGAAGGGCGAAATATGTGTGCCAGCTTTGAAATCGGTTGTCATGAATGTGGATGTTCCCGGAAAAAGAATGGATGTAGAGCTGCCTCCGGGACTCCTGGAAGATTGAACCTTAAGAGAGGCCGGTTAACGGATGAAATTTACGATTCTGACCATCTTTCCGGAAATGTTTGCGCCGCTTAGAGAGAGTATTCTGAAGCGGGCCCAGGAAGCAGACCTCATTAAAATTGATCTGGTTAATTTTCGTGATTATGCGGAAAGTAAACATAAGAACGTTGATGATGTCCCTTACGGGGGAGGATCAGGCATGGTTTTAAAGCCTGAGCCTATTTATCGTGCTGTGCGGGACTTAAGCGCGCCGGCAGGGAGCAGGAGAATACTTCTTCTTTCTCCTCAGGGAAAAGTATTTGATCAAAAGGCTGCCGCCCGCCTGGCCCTCTATGATGAATTGATTTTCATTTGTGGTCATTATGAAGGGTTTGACGAAAGGATACGGTTTCTTGCCGATGAAGAGATTTCAATCGGTGACTTCGTTCTTACCGGAGGAGAACTCGCTGCCATGGTTATTGTAGACGCCGTAGCAAGGCTTATTCCGGGTGTTCTGGGAAAAACCAGCTCGTCCATGAACGATTCCCACAGCGAAGGGTTGCTGGAGTATCCTCAGTACACCCGTCCGCCCGACTTTGAAGGGATGCAGGTGCCTGAAATCCTTCTTTCGGGGCATCACGCCAAAATTCAGGAGTGGCGCCGCAAAGAATCCTTGCGAAGAACGTTTTTGCGCAGACCTGAATTACTGGAAAAAATAGAATTTGAGACTGGAGATTATCAGCTCCTGGAAGAATTGGTTAATGATCATCCGGAGTTTGATTCCTATAGATCAAAATGGGAGCATCTGAAACCCCGGTCAAAACGGATGAAGAAAAAAATGAACTATTCTCAGGAATAAAAATCAGATGCTTTTTTGAGAACAATGGTTTTCAGCCAATGGGGGTAAATTATGGGAGAACTTTATCTGGCCTTAATCCACGCACCTGTTTACAATAAAAATATGGAACAAGTGGCCACATCAATAACCAACCTGGATTTGCATGACATAGCCCGTAGTTCCGTTACTTTCGGGGTAGCTGCGTATTATGTGGTGCATCCGGCCCCGGCTCAGCAGCATTTAGCCCAAAGGATTATGGGCTTTTGGCGGGAGGGGTACGGCGCCGAATATAACCCAAACAGGTATGAAGCTTTTGAGAGAGTGCGTCTGGTTTCATGTCTGGATGAAGTCTTGGAGGATATCCGCAGGCAGCATCAGGCTAAGAACGTATATACCGTTGCTACAGATGCCAGACTATATCCTAATACCATTGATTACCCGGATCTGCGGAGAAAGCTGGAGGAAACTGAGGACATATACCTCCTTCTTTTGGGGACTGGCTGGGGACTTCTGAAAGAGGAGATGGAAAAGGCCGATTTTATCCTTCGCCCGGTTTATGGACATGGAGAATATAACCATCTCTCTGTTAGGTCGGCAGCCGCCATCATTCTGGACCGGTTGAGAGGGAAGTAGTTTTTTTAGCAATATGGCTAAAAGAAAAAATATTTTCTTAATAAAATGCGTAAAATGATAATCAATAAATATGTAAAAAAATTTAGCTTAACTCAATATTGCGCATTTTTCCCGACTATGGTAATATAGTACAGTATGAAAAACGGATGGTCCTCTGGCTCGAATAAGCTGCGCAGTAAATGGTATATCCTGCATTAAGGATGGGGAGCGCAGTGAGGAGTTACGAACATCTAGGCAAGGAAGGGGGGAATTTCAAATGGACTATATTCGCATCATCGAGGAAGAGCAAATTAAAAGCAATATTCCTCCATTCCGTCCTGGAGATACTGTCAAAGTTCATGTAAAAATTATTGAAGGTACACGTGAACGTATTCAGGTTTTTGAGGGTTTGGTGATTAAGAGGAAAGGTGATGGGTTGAGAGAGACTTTCACTGTACGCCGTGTATCCAACGGTGTTGGTGTTGAGAGAACCTTCCCGCTCCATTCTCCACGCATTGATAAGATCGAGGTAGTACGCAGAGGTATTGTTCGCAGAGCAAAACTTTACTACTTGCGCGATCGTTATGGAAAGGCTGCCCGTATCCGGGAACGCCGTTAAGAACAGAGATACGAAGAAGAGCTGGAGAAATCTCAGCTCTTTTTTTGACGCGTGAAGGCTTTCATAGCCTTCACGGGCGAAAACTATAGTTTTCGCCTAATGCCGCGGTGCCATGGATGGCAAGGAGCGGCGAAAGGAGTTTCAATGAGTATCCAATGGTTTCCGGGCCATATGACCAAGGCCAAAAGAAAATTGGAAGAGCAGCTGCGCTGGGTTGATGTTGTATTGGAGTTAGGAGACGCCCGTTTGCCGCTGAGCAGCCGTAACCCTCTCCTTAGAAAGCTGCTGGGAAATAAGCTCCGCATTTTACTGCTCAATAAAGCTGATTTAGCAGATACCGCCAAGACGGATTTATGGCTTTCCGAGCTAAGACAAGAGACTCCGGTTCTGGCTATTAGCGCTGCAACCAACAAGGGAATTAAAAGGATTGTTCCCTTAATGGAGGAGATGATGTCGGAAAAAATGGATCTTCTTGCTGCCAAGGGTATAAGAGGAAGGTCGATCAGGGCAATGGTTGTTGGCATACCGAATATCGGCAAATCATCACTCATTAACCAGCTTACAGGGGGATCCCAGGCGAAAACAGGCAACAAACCGGGAGTGACCCGGGGGAATCAATGGATCCGTATCCATCAAAAGGTTGAGCTATTAGATACACCGGGAATGCTGTGGCCTAAATTTGATGATCCGCTGATCGGCAAAAAACTGGCCGCTACCGGAGCCGTCCGGGATGAAGTATTTGATCAGGAGGAGCTGGCTCATTGGTTATTGGAATGGATGAAGGAGAACTACCCGGACGAGCTTAAAGATTTTTATCAGTTATCCGGGGACGAATTACATATAGAAGGTATTGGCAGAAGAAGAGGGTGTTTAATCAGCGGGGGCAGGGTGGATACTCTGAAAACCTCTCAGGTTTTCCTTAGGGAATTCCGAAGCGGAAAGATTGCCAAGGTCACTATGGATGATATAAAGCTCAATGAGCAATAATTTGTCTTTTATGCTCAGGAAATTAATACTATAATGAATATTATTGTAGTCCGATACAATTATAGTTGATATTCCGGGGGATTCTTGAATGGATGAAATCCAGCGAATTAATCAATTGATGCAAATGGAAAATGAACTCCGTTTCGAGGGATACCGCTTGGTCGCAGGAGTTGATGAAGCTGGGCGGGGACCTCTCGCCGGTCCTGTCATCGCTTCAGCCTGTATCCTCCCGGATAAATTTGATCTTCCGGGACTTGACGATTCTAAAAGGTTAACTGAAAAGAAAAGGCAATATCTCGCTCAAAAAATTAAGGAGCAGGCAGTCGCATTTTCTCTAGGAAGCGCATCTTCAAGAGAAATTGACTTGTTGAACATACTAAAAGCAACAAAACTTGCGATGAAAAGGGCTTTGGAAAACCTTCAAATAAAACCTGATTATATTCTGGTTGACGGCAGGGACAGATTGAATATTCCCTTTTTACATAAAACGGTTATCGGGGGGGACGGACTCTGTGCTTGTATAGCGGCCGCTTCGATCCTTGCCAAGGTCTCCAGAGATGAGTTAATGTGCGAGATTCATGAGATTTATCCGGAATATTGCTTTGATCAACATAAAGGATATGGCACAAGAATGCATTTGGAAGCGATATATAAATTTGGTCCCTGCCCAATACATAGACAAAGTTTCTCGCCTATAAAGGAAATCATTTTGCCATCCTTCAATGAATTGGGATAATAATTTTTTTAGCATATATTTCAGCTGCTTAAGAAGTCTGGTCTAAACAACCGGACTTTTTTTTGCTGTATTCCGATTTCTTCAAATAGAACAGGATATTAATTTGTTCTTATTAGACATTTTATTACAAAATTTACCAAGGACAATTTCTCTTTCACAGAGAATATACGAATGATTGTTTACCTTATGTAAAAGGAGAGAAATAGACCATGATGGTTAGCCTATCAGCAGAAAATAAGAACGAGGGTGTTTTCTGCGAATCGAATCGATCAAATCAAGATAACGATGGTAATGTGCTTCAGTTTTTATTTGAATGTATACAGGATGGGGCTGTCGTTGCTGATCGTGAAGGAAAGATTCTTTATTCCCATGAAGCACTTCAAACTTTAGCCCTTGCCTGGAAACAAACGGAACAAAAACAAAAACATATATTAAAAGATCAATTAGCTTTTGCCCAAGCGCTAAACCGTCTGGCAGAGCTGATTATCAGCACGGCCGATACCGAAATCATCCTGAATACGGTGACGAACATTATAGGACAAACCATGGATTTGTATCACTGTATGATCTATGATGTGGATTATGGTAAAAATGAATTGAAAATGGAATGCCAGTACAGCAAAAATGGTATTCCTGAAATCCTTATACCTGATAGACATAAAGTTGAAACTGCTAAAAGACATGATTTTTTTCACGAAAACCGAAAAGAGATCATTGTAAGCCATTGGGACGAAATGAATCCAATATTAGTGAGTAATGGGATGGCGGAGATTATTCACAACCACTTCCAAGTCCAGAGTTTCTTCTGGTATCCTTTTTCCCTTAGCCAAAAAGGGTATTACTGTCTGGCTTTTGATCAAATAGATAGAAAACGGATATTAGGGGAAAACGAGATGGAATTCCTGAATTCGGCACTTAAATTAGTTGAAATTGCTATACAGAAAATCCATTATCTTACTGAAAGCAGACAGATCGAAGAAACATTCAAAAAATCGGAAAAGGAGAAAGAATTAATTCTAAGTTCCATATCGGAATTGGTTGTATATTATGATCAAAATATGCTTATCAAATGGGCGAATTCCGCGGCGACAGAATCAACGGGTAAACCCGTTGAGCAGTTAATCGGACGTCACTGTTATGAGGTCTGGTATGATAAACCTGGTCCCTGTCAGGGTTGTCCGGTGGTCGATACGTTAGCAACCGGGGAAAAGCATAAGAATGAGATATATTTGCCGAATGGGGAGTTTTGGTCAATAAAAGCTTTTCCGGTCTTAGACCAGGACGGAACTTTACTTGGGGCAGTCCAGGTTGCCAAGAATAAAACGGATTCTGACAAGATAGAAAAAGAAATGGCCCGCCTGGAGAGGCTTAATCTCGTCGGGGAGATGGCTGCAAGCTTTGGCCATGAAATCAGAAATCCGATGGCCACAGTCCGGGGTTTTCTTCAGATCCTCTATGGGAAGGATGAATGTGCTTCTTATAGAGATTACTTTGATGTAATGATAGAGGAAATTGACAGGGCTAATTCCATCATTTCTGAATTTTTAGCCATGGCCAAACATAAAGCGGTGGATTTACAAGAACAAAATTTAATAAATATTATTGAGTCCTTATTTCCTTTAATATTAGCCGATGCCATTCATACCGATAAATCTATTGAGCTTGACTTAAAAGAGGTTCCCAATGTCCTTGTTGATAAAAAAGAGACGCACCAGCTCATCTTAAATCTTGTGCGAAATGGCTTGGAAGCAATGGCCCCGGGAGGGTGTCTGACCATTAAAACTTATGCCGAAGAGGAGGAAGTCATTTTGGCTATCCAGGACCAGGGAAAAGGAATTGAGCCAGAGGTTATGAACAGGCTGGGAATACCCTTTTTTACTACCAAAGAAAATGGAACAGGTTTAGGACTGGCCATTTGTTACAGTATTGTCCAGAGACATAACGCAAAGCTGGATGTAAGTTCCGGAGCTGCTGGAACAACATTTTTTATACGATACAAAAAGGTTGTCTAGAAGGAATAGTCTTTGTCTAAATGGATTAGCTTCCATTCCTTTTCTCATATTGTTTGGTTTGAAGATGCCAGAAGTATCAGGCAAAATTTGATTTGGTCAAGGAATTGGGAATCAGGGGTTTCTTCTTCTGGGTATTACGAGGAGGATTCCCGCAAAACTGGCTTCTGCTGGAAGACAATTTTGCTGTTCGCAAAAGACTATAGAATTTGTTGAAAATACTTCTAAAAGAGGAACTAAAATGGATTATCAGGGGCTAACCAAAAAAGAACTGGGTGATCTTGGGGAAAGTCTGGCGGCTGACTATCTGGAAAAGGCCGGACTTCAAATCATTGCGCGCAATTATCGCTGTCCTAAAGGGGAGATTGATATTATCGCCCGGGATGGGGAGCATCTTGTTTTTATCGAAGTCAGGACGAAAACCAGTGGAATAATGGGATATGCCGAAGAAAGCATTGACCGGAAAAAGATGCAAAAAATAAGAGGCTCAGCCGCTTATTATGTTATGGAACGGGGTTACCTCCAGTGGCCTTCTCTCGGGATTGATTTACTGGCTATCTATCTGGAAAAGACGAAATATACGGTAAATTGGATCAGAGGAATTGTGTAAAATATTATAAATAATGGAAATAAATAGGAGGAATAACTGGAAACAAGTCGAATTCTTTTCCTGAGGTGAAGAGAATGTATGCAGCGGTCTGCGGGATGGCGGTCGAGGGGCTGAATGCTCAACTCGTGCGGGTTGAGGTGGATATCTCGAACGGACTTCCCGCTTTTGATATTGTAGGGCTCGCAAATACGGCGGTCAAAGAGGCAAAAGACAGAGTTCGGTCAGCGCTTAAGAACTCAGGTTTTCAATTCCCCTTACAGAGAATTACCGTTAACCTTGCACCCGCCGATCTTCGTAAAGATGGAACCGGTTTGGATTTGCCGATAGCCATCGGTATCCTTGCCGCAATGAAAGAGATTAATGAAACATCGATTGACCGGTATGTATTCACGGGTGAACTTTCCCTGGAAGGAGTTTTGAGACCGGTCCCAGGGGTTTTAACCATGGCGGTAGGTCTTAAGAACATGATTGAAGAGGATTTTGTTTTGGTAGTTCCCCAAATCAATCTGGCTGAAGCCAGGCTTGTTTCGGGATTGGAAAGTGCCGGCGCAGCCACGTTGCAGGAGCTTGTTGCGATTCTTAACGGACAACAGCAATTTACAGCCCAGCCCAGTCCTAAGAAGGAAGAAAGCATAGATAAATCGGAGGTAGACTGGTCTGATATTCAAGGGCAATTTCAGGCCAAAAGGGCATTGGAGATTGCTGCATCAGGCGGGCACAATCTGATTATGGTTGGCCCTCCCGGTTCGGGGAAAACATTGCTGGCGAGGGCTTTTGCAGGAATTCTGCCACCCCTTACGCCTGAGGAAAGTCTGGAAGTGACCCAGTTGCATAGCCTGGCAGGTCTTTTCCAGGAGGAAGGCAAGCTGATATCTGCCAGGCCTTTTCGCAGTCCCCATCATACATCGACCATAGCGGGTATTATCGGAGGGGGACAAAAGCTTCGTCCCGGAGAATTATCTTTGGCCAATCATGGGGTTCTTTTTCTGGACGAGTTACCGGAATTTTCAAGGGAAGTGTTGGAATCTCTACGCCAGCCTTTGGAAGACAGGAAACTGACGCTCATCCGTTTACGGGGCAGACTGGAATTTCCGGCCAGGGTGAGTGTAATAGGCACGATGAATCCCTGTCCGTGCGGATATTTGGGAGATACAGGCAGGCAGTGCAACTGTACCCCGCTTCAAATCAATTCTTACAGGCGGAAGGTATCGGGTCCCTTGTTGGATCGTTTCGATCTTCAAATCGAAGTTCCCCGTATGAGTTACGAGGAACTGAAAAAAAGGAAAGACCCGGAGAGGGAGAGCTCCGAGTCAGTCCGGGAACGGGTGCTTTTAGCGCGAGAAAAACAATGGAAGAGATTCGGCTCCTGTCGAACCAATGCCGAGATGAGCGGAAGGGAAACCAAAGAGATCTGCGCTTTGAACGCAGAGGGAGAAACCATTCTAAAGAAAGTATTTGAAAGAAACTTCTTAAGTGCGAGAGCCCATGACCGAATCTTAAGGGTAGCAAGGACGATAGCTGATATGGAAGATTCAGAGGAGATCCAAGTAGGGCATCTGGCAGAATCCCTCCAGTACAGGGCTTTGGATAAGGACGCTAATAGTTACTATTAGCGATATTGAAGATTCAGGTTACTCCTCGTTTTTTCTGGAACGTAATGAACCGATATCTCTTTCTGTAAGGGTATAACGGGACCTTTCAAAATTGAAATTTAAATCAAAAGATTTGAGTTTACCGTTGCGATCTTCAATGTTCTGAATGATTTTCACAGTTGTTTCGCTTAAAAGCAAACATAAGTCTTCCTTCGAATAAGAATCTCTTTTGATGATCATATGCATCCCCCCATACTATAATATTTTTATCCATTTGATCTGTGAGAAATATTCTATTCCAATATTTCCATGGAATCGTTGGTATGAACAAGATTTTATTCCTTTTCCCATTCTTTAATATTCCTTGGTTTAGAGACATCCCTGCTTAATGAATCCCACTCATAAAACCCTGTAACATGCATGTAAACATCATCGGCCGCTGCCAATGGGGAAGGATAGGCTCCATAACACATTCCCTTAATAATTAGCAGGTATCTGTTATTTGAAGTGTCATATCGGATTTCCATTAAACCTACCGGGCTGTTATAAAAATACATTTATTATTCACCTGACTTTCCATAAAATAATATGAAATGAGTTTAAAGGATTATTCCCGTGCAAATTAGTTCCTTAGATTTTCATTGGATAAAGGATATTAATAAATTGTATAAAGAATATTAATAAAATGTTCTCTATTAAGACTGCAATTTCCTTTCAGAATATTCTAAAAATATAAAATGATTCCCCAAAAAAAACAGACCGCTTTGGAGCGGTCTGATAAGTTCATAAGACACTGATTATAAGTCGTAAAGGGGTACTTTCTGGTAAAAGTCTTTTCTTCGGCATATAGTAGCGCAATTCGGGCATTTAAATGATTCCGTAGCCCTATCGATAAGGTGCATCCTTACTAAGATATGGTTTACATCATAACACTTAGAACAGAAAGGCCCTTCAAATCGTCCGTTTTTTTCAATCCAATATGAATTAAATTCAAACTTAAGTTTTTCCTTTATTTTAAGCTGATCATGAAGTTCAGCATTTTCCTTTTTGATTTTTTCGATTTCCTGAACCAGTTCAAATACTTCCATTTCAAGATCAACCATTTTTCCGTAGAGGTCTTTGTCTCCAGCTTCCTGGACCAAATGGGCAACATTTTTTGTGTCATCCAATATACTCATTAGAATCACTTCCCCAAGTTTTCTTTTCTCTTATTTTCTTAAAGTTAAAGAGTGTAAGGCTAATTTAGTAGTATTATTCTTCTTCAACTTATTAAATAAACCATAGTCAGTTTTTTATGTAGTCATATAAATGATATAGAAACGTTTTTCTCCGGAGTAATGGATTAACAAGGAAAAACATGTAAATTTGCATGTTTTATATTATTGCTTTTTTGATCAAAAAAATAAAACAATTTGACTGTGGGCAGGTTTAATGTTTATGGATTTTTATTTGTTATATAGGAAATGGTTGAGCCGTTGGAATTAACAATAATTGTCCCGTTCAAATCCGTTCTCAGGATATTGGCTTTGATCTTAGAGAGCTTATTCAGCGTCTCTTTGTGCGGATGTCCGTAGTCATTATCTTTCCCGACCATAATTACGGCATATTGCGGCTTAACCTTATTGAGAAAGTCTTGAGAAGAAGAGGAAGTACTCCCATGATGGCCAACCTTAAGAACCGTAGAAGACAGATTGCTTCCCGAGGATATCATTTCAGTTTCCGATTCATGACCGGCATCACCTGTAAACAAAAACGAAGTATTTCCAAAAGCGATACGGATTACAACACTGAAATCGTTTAAATCCTCATAGCTTCTTCCCACTGGGGCGAGAACAGATACAGTTAATTCTTTACCCAGATCCAAGTTCACACCGGATTTTGCCGCAGTGATCTTGAGACCTTTGTTTTGAACAGCGGTTAAAACATCAGTAAAGGTACGCGTAGTTTGTGTTTTGTCAGGCATAACTACCTGACCGATATCGAAGTTCTTAATTACGGTATCCAGCCCTCCGATGTGATCCTCGTGCGGGTGGGTACCCACAACAATATCCAATTTGGATATCCCTTGGTTTTTTATATAATTGACAATCGTTTTATCGTCATTATTATTTCCGGCATCTATAAGCATGTTTTTACCGGAGGGAGCTTGGATAAGGATGCTGTCTGCCTGGCCGACATCAATAAAATGGACCTTTAGGACCGGCGAATTGTCCTGCTGCTGGGCAGATTGAGCAGATTGAGCAGTAGTAGGAATAGTTCCGTTAACGTTCGGAGCGCACGAAATGACCGATGTAATGAAAACAAAACAAAGCAGAATCAAAAAATACCGATGTTTTCTTTTGGTTAAACCCATTTTATCTCTCCCGGTGGATTATACCTGATACCTGAATATTACCATATTATAGCTGGTGAAAGAGAAGTTTTTATAGATTTCTTTAAAAAGATTGAAATTTTCGAAATCTTTTTAGTCTTCTGGATGGTTTGCAAATGCAAATAATGAAATATATTATATGCAAGTTTACTTATTATGTATTTTCAAAGTCTCCTTTTAGTTCTATGAACATCTTTTCATATATTGAAACATAATTATTGACGGGCTTGTATAATAAAATAAGTATTTCAGATTTTTTCCTCCAGCAGCCAAATGTACTTCCAGGCTTCTTTATTATCCTGCAGACCGTCATACCAGGGCAGCCCTGAAACGGGTTCCTTAGAAAAATAACGGGCCTTCAGGAGTAGTTCCGGCCGGTATTCGAAATGCATAATATCAAAATTACCCCATTTGCCTCCCCAGACGAAACCGTATTTCTCGAAAATACGGACGATTTCCCTTGGATAAGCATTCAGTCTCTTTTGCCCTTGTTCCCGGGTAGACCATCTCCAGTAATCGTATTTATTATCATGCAGATCTATGGCAATCCCATAGGCATGGGAACTTAAACGGTTGGTTCCCCCGATGATCCGATAATTGAAAGCGCCGCTGCTGGGAAACGCTGCGGAATAGATCTTATGATTTTGTCTTGCTAAGGGAAGGAGTTCTTTCATTACGGCCCGGAGAGATTCCGATGCTTTATTGTTATTGTTAAACTCTACAAATTTATAGCCAATGCTTACTTTCACTAAGTTAGACAGGATTTGTCCCTTATTCATTCCGTATACTTCATTCAGGAGCGGGTAAACCCTTGCACACCCGGGATTAAAGTGATTGGGGAGGAGTTCCCGGATATCCGAAAGAGGATAAATCTGGTCCATCATGTCCTGCAGGTCTGGATTTCCCGATTTTTGCCAGGAGTTCTTCTTCTTTTTATCATCATAGAGTATTTTTTTACCGGACTTCATGATAAGGTATACTTTACCTTCAGGAGTTTTTTCCACTCCATTTGTATATTCGGGGTAGGCCAGCATCAGGCAGAGAAGGTCTCTTTTCATTACAGCTTGGTAAACGGGGTCCTGATCTGAAAACACAGACTGGTTGTAACTGTTATTGACCCGATTCCAGAGGAAGAAACCTCCCCCCAGGACGAGGAATGTTAGGCCAAAGATCAAAATCATTTTTCTTATTTTCACTCTTCATTTCATCCCCTCCGCAATAACTTGGACCTGAATGAATAAAGCTGATTGTTGACGTGATGCGAAATCCATAACATTAAATGATATGAAAAAATAACAGTGTAAATGCACTTTCCTGCAAAACAATCCAAAAAGCTTTATGAAACTTGCCTGTAATAGGTTGTTAACGGCTGGTTTGTTCCGAAAGCAGTTGTTTTATAAAGTAGATGGCCGCCAGTAAAGCTGGAATTACAAAAAGCACCGCAAAACTCACTTTTAGGATAATCTTGGTTGAAATAAATGTAACCATGTCAATCGAATTGAGTGCGGGGATAAAAAATAGCCCGAAAATGCAAAGTGCAAAAGGAATAATAAATTTATGATGGGATTTTGCGCCGGTAATTTGCTGCATTCCTTTTGCTGCAAAATAAGTATAAACGGAAAACTTAAATAAAGAATCCATTAACCAGCCCAACAGGACGACAGGCTCAATATGCTCGATAAAATCAAAGACTTCAATTTCCCTGACAAAGAGGTAGAATGGATAATTGAGATGCTTAACCTGCTCTACTCCGAATACCATAAGGGGGCACAAGCTAATAATGACAAACAAAAGTGTGCTCATTACAAGCGCAATAAAAAAGGTTTTTTCAATAAACTTTTCTTTCATATCGGGGGCCATGAAAAAAAGAATTAAACCGTCCTGAAAATAAAGGGCAAAAGACAGACTTCCCTGGTGCAATTGCAGGAGGGTCGAATCTTTAAATATTGGAACAAGCACTTTAAAATCATATATAGGGATTCCCAGCACCATAGTAAGGAGGAATAAAGCCAGAACAACCGGAATAATGATTTGCCCGGTTCTGGCAATATTGACGATCCCCTGATAGGCGGCAAAGACGGAGGGGATAAAGAGAAAAATCAGGTGGATATACTTAGGGGTTTCCGGTAAAAGAGCTGAACCGATAAATAAAGTCAGATTGATTGAAAGCAATAATGGGAGCAATAAGAGATATCCCAGATATAACACGCTAATCAATTTACTGGCTATTTTTCCGGTAATCTGTTCCGGATATTCCCAAAGGGAACGATTCGGAAATTTTCTGCTGAGAATAAGAAGTGGGGAAAAAAGAATTGCTGCATATAACATAGAACCCAACTGCGCAATCCAGATATCCTGGTTGGCAGGGGGGGTAGTGGTTGAAAGAGAGAGGAAATAGATAGTAAATCGTAGGGCAATAATCAATAATATGACTTGGGTATTGGTGATTTTTTCTGATTGCATAATTATTTTCCCATCTTTGTTTTAGTAGGCAGCCGAAATAAACCTGTTCTGGAAATATTTACTTTCACTTCCACCTGGATATTAGACTCTGAAAAAGTCCCATCCCAGTTATCTTTCATCTTCTTCCACTGATCCGGGTATTTTCTGTGCACAACCAGACCGAAGCCAAAGATATCCAAACCGTATTCTTTTTGTGCTTTTTCAATCACATTTTGGACTTGCTTCTTAACAACCTCTTCTGCGGATTTTTCCAGTTGTTTCATAACCATCAGGTCACTGATATCTTCAGATGACTGGTCTTCCCCCAGCATTCCGTTAACGGTAATGATCACATGTAAAAGAGGGCTTTTATCCTGTATAGAGACATCCATTTTGCTCTTGGCTTTGATGATTTCAACAGAATCATATTTGTTTTCTTCCGTACTGGGAGTCACTATAATACCGCTCTTGACCTTTCCTTTGATGAAATTAAGTGCCCTTGTTTCCAGACCGTCAAGATAACCAACCATTTTATCTTTCTTAAAAACCGCTGTCCCTTCCAGGAGAGTTTCCGAGTTCTTTTTTTCCACTGGCTTAGCCTTCTTTTCAATTTGGGCAACTCCTAAAGTTGGCTGTATTCCGTCACTGTAGTATTCCTCTATAAAATCATAAATTCTTTTGGCTACGGATTTAGAGCTGGCGCTGTTGGCCCTGATGAGATCAGTGAGATACTGGGAAGGCACATCATCTACCCCGCCGCTGATACCTAAAATGCCCGAAGCTTCAGTATCCTTTGCAATAAGGATATAGTCACTTTCCCTGCCTTCATGGTCCCTGCACCAGAGATCTAAGATCTCTGCTATTCCCTTTTTGGCTGTGGTTTCACTGATAATGAAGATTCTGCAAGTGGACAGGAATATCTTGCGGTCAAATTTATTTGTGGCATTGCGAACTGCATCAAAAAAACTATCCCCCCTTGTCTGAACAATGACATAGGGTTCTTTTGCTGCTGTTCCGCCGCCGGTGAGCCGCCTGGGCTTCGTCACTTCCATTGTAACGACGGTTTGATTGTCCACGTGATCGACTGCAATAACCCCTAACAACCCGAGTTTATCCACTTCCCTGCGGTTTACACATCCGGAAGAGTTCGCCAGGAGGAAGAAAATAACAATGAATATAATCCTGTTTCTTGCAGACATGATTGCTTTCATAACGGATTATTTCCCTCCCCGTCTTTTCGTGTTCTTCCCGGCCAGGATAGGAGGCCGGTTTTTCATGGAACTAAGGGGGAACCTGAGAAAAGTATCTTTTAAGTTATTTACGCTTCCGGGAGAAAGCGGAGCAGTATAGGGTACCCCAAAAGACCGGAGAGAAACAGTATACACCATAACTAGAAAAATTCCGCAGGTTATACCGATAAGTCCCATGATCCCGCCCAAAAATGTGAACAGTAACCTGAAAATGGTCATGGTTTCTGTAAAAGGTGGAATAATGAAACTGGCTACAGCGGTAGTGGCGGTAACGATGACAAGGGGGGCGCTGACCAGTCCGGCATCGACCGCAGCCTCTCCGATCACCAGTGCTCCGACAATGCTGATGGCTGAACCGATAGCTCTGGGGAGCCTTGTTCCTGATTCTTTAAGGAGTTCAAACATAATGCCCATCAATAAAGCTTCAGCCAAGGCAGGGAGCGGAACCCCTTCTCTGGCCCCGGCGATCGAAATTAACAAAACCGTAGGGATCATTTCCTGATGATAAGTTGAAAGCGCAACATAAAGCCCCGGCAGTAAGGTGCTTATAATTAAACCCAGTAATCTCAGCAATCGCAAAAAGGACGCATTCAGTGTCCTGACATAGTAATCCTCACTGGTCTGCAGATTCTCGATATAAAGGAGGGGAACCGTCAGCACGTGGGGGGTTCCGTCACAAAAGATGGCCACCCTGCCTTCCAGGATCTTGCCTGCAACCACGTCCGGCTTCTCTGTGATTCCGATCGTTGGGTAGGGGGAGTATTTACGATCTTGAATATATTGTTCAATATATCCGGTTTCCAGAATAGAATCCGTATTGATCTTGTTCAAACGTCTTCTAACTTCTTTAAGGACATCGGGATCGACAATACCGTCAATATAGACAACTGCCACTTCAGTTTGGGTAATGCGGCCGATTTTTAGAGTTTGGATTTTCAGGTTAGGGCTTTTAATTCTTTTTCTTAACAAGATAATATTGGTCTTAACCGATTCTACGAATCCTTCTTTTGACCCCCGTACAACAGATTCGCTATCTGGTTCTTCAATAGATCGTTGAACCTGTTTCCGGATACTGAGAAGGAAGGCGGTTGTCTCTTCATTCATGATCAGGAGGACATTTCCTTCTAAAATGCCGTTTACGGCTTCTTCCAGGGTGGAAATGCTGCTGATTAAAGAAGTGTACAACAGATTCTTCTTATCGGGATTTGTTTTCGTCAAAAGGGGAGTTACAATATCGCGATTTAATAAATCCGAATCAACAAAGCCGTTGATATAGGATAAAAGACCTTTGTTTTGTGCAGGATCAATAAACTCATAGTAAATAATATCACTGCATTCTCTTAACCTGTTTCTTATTTGCGTGATATTCGTTCTAAGATCTTTTTCCAGAGGAGTGGGGGGAGGTCCCTGGTTTTCCGTATTCTGTTGTTTTGGGGGATTCGAGAATACTTTCGCCAAATATTTCAGCAAAATTCATCACCAATGAAATTATTTGTTGATCGGAACATTATTATTCCAGAGTAAAAAGATATTGACAGGGAAGAGAATTCAGTTTAGCATTATATATGAATAGTTGTTCAAGTGTTTAAATGAATGAATTCAAAGGAGGAAAAAAGTATGGGGGAAAGTTTGGACAGAATCCGATGCGATTGTAACGTCATTCACGAAGACACTGTAAATAAAGTCAAGGCCTTAATGCCGGATGAAGAAAGTCTTTATGATCTCGCCGAGCTTTTTAAAGTATTTGGAGACACCACCAGGATAAAAATTCTCTGGGCGCTGACGGAATCAGAGATGTGTGTATGTGATCTTGCCTTTTTATTAAATATGACTCAATCGGCGATCTCTCATCAATTGCGTTTATTAAAGCAATCCCGGCTGGTAAAAAACAGAAAAGAGGGTAAAGTTGTTTTTTACTCTCTGGATGACGGGCATATTGAAAAAATATTTAAGCAAGGAATGATTCATGTAAAAGAACAGGGATAATCTTTTGTAACCAAACAAAAGGAAAATAAGAAGAGAGGAAACACATAAGGAGAAAAGTTATGGAAGCAAGGAGAAAAGACTTAGAGAAAGAGGACCTTTCTACGAATCCATTAAAGAAGGTTCTTCTTTTGCAAGGATTAGGATGTTCAAACTGCGCGGCAAAGATTGAAAAGGATGTAAGGGGATTACACGAAGTCATTACAGCCAATCTGGATTTTGTGACCGGGAAAATGAATATCGAAGCAGAAAATATAGAGAAATTAACCATTGTCCTAGAGGAGATACCGAGAATTATTTCAAAATATGAAACTGGAGTAGCAATCCGGGAATTTGAAACGGATAAGGATACATCAAAAGTAAATCAACACACAAATCCAAAAGATCAGGAAGCAAACCTTTCTACAGGCCGGTTCCATGGCTATATTGATTTTATCAGGCAACTAAGTATCCGGAAGAAGTTATCTTTTGTCTTGGGAATCGTTTTATTTGTTGCAGCCTTGTTGGTTAATTTCAAACCCTGGACGGAACTTGCTTTTTTTCTGATAAGCTACTTTTTGATTGGCGGGGAAGTCATATATAAGGCTTTGCGGAATATCCGGACGGGTCAGGTTTTTGATGAGAATTTCCTGATGTTTATCGCTACGGTGGGAGCATTTGCAATAAGGGAATTTCCTGAGGCAGTAGCCGTTATGCTGTTTTATCAGGTTGGGGAATTCTTTCAGGATATGGCGGTAGAGCGATCTCGAAAATCAATTAGTGATCTTATGGATATTCGCCCTGATTATGCCAATTTCCTGGAAGGGGCATTGGCAAGAAAAGTATCTCCTGAAGACGTACAGGTAGGACAGAACATTCTGATAAAACCCGGGGAAAAGATTCCGCTGGACGGGACTGTCATCACAGGGAAATCGGTCCTGGATACTTCCGCATTAACGGGAGAATTTTTACCAAGGGAAGTTGGAGCCGGAAGTGATGTTCTTGCGGGATATATTAATAAAACCGGATTGTTGACTGTCAGGGTTTCAAAAAGATATGATCAGTCTACTGTTTCGAAAATTTTGGATCTGGTGGAAAATGCCAGTGCTCATAAAGCGGCCACAGAAAATTTTATTACCAAGTTTGCAAGGTATTATACTCCCGGAGTGGTTCTGGGGGCTGTTCTGCTGGCCGTATTGCCGCCCATATTTGTTTCCGGGCAGGGCTTTAGTGAGTGGCTGAACCGCGCACTGGTATTTCTGGTTGTATCTTGTCCTTGTGCCTTAGTTATTTCTATTCCCCTGAGTTTCTTCGGGGGTATTGGAGGAGCCTCGCGAAGCGGGATTCTCATCAAAGGAAGCAATTATTTAGAAGCATTATACAAAGTAAAAACAATGGTTTTTGATAAAACAGGAACGCTTACCGAAGGGGTATTTGAGGTAACCAAAGTATGTTCTCTTACCGGTGAGAGTGAAGAGAAAATATTGGAATATGCAGCTTTGGTGGAAAGCTTTTCTAATCACCCAATCGCTGTCTCCATACAAAAGAGTTTTGGCAAGGAGATAGATCAGAGCAGTATAACCCAGTACCAGGAAGTTTCCGGGTGCGGTGTGAAAGCCCTTATTCATGGCAAAGAGGTAAGAGCGGGGAATTCCAGAATGATGGAAGGGGAAGGAATCACTTTCCCTGAAAGTCAAGAGATAGGTACAGTGGTCTATATTTCAGTTGACCGGCAGGCTACTGGTTTAATTCTAATTTCAGACAGGATTAGATCAGATGCCCAAAAAGCACTTCGTGAATTGCGGGAAGCAGGAATCAAAAAAATTGTGATGCTTACCGGAGATAAGAAGGCTGTCGGTGAGGAAATAGGCAATCAATTAGGTTTTGATGAAATCTATGCTGAACTGCTGCCGAATCAGAAGGTGCGCATCCTGGAGCAATTAGAAAAGGACAAATCTCCTGGAACCAAGATTGCTTTCATTGGGGACGGAATTAATGATGCTCCGGTACTGGCCAGGGCGGATGTCGGGATTGCTATGGGCGGGTTAGGTTCTGACGCGGCCATTGAAGCAGCCGATATTGTTTTAATGACCGATGAACCTTCAAAAATCTCAAGTACAGTTAAAATCGCCAAAAAAACACGTTCCATTGTATGGCAAAACATTTTTTTGGCTTTGGGTATCAAGGCTGTCGTACTTCTTCTGGGGGCAATAGGCATTGCGACCATGTGGGAGGCAGTCTTTGCAGATGTCGGGGTTGCCTTGTTAGCAATCCTGAATGCCATGAGGGTATTAAAAGCAGCAAAATAAGCTGGACAAATGCAAATCAGTTAGGCAAAAGCAATAAAAATAGCTGTCTCGAGCAACGATTATGTGTGAGGCAGCTATTTTTTGCTGCATAATATACACTTGCAGAAGAAGTTTTCACCGGTTACTTCTTTTTAGATATAAAATCCAGGATAAAGCCCAAGTCCTGAGCGTTTGAGGGAAGCAGTAAAGGAGAAAACAAATCTTTTTTTATTCTGAGTCTGTCCATAATATTTAACAGGTTAAAATCACGAGGGGAAATCCCCTTTTCCAGTTCACTCCATTCAACTGGGGCAGCAACTGACGCGAATTTTGTTGCTCTTGGAGAATAGGGAGAAATGATAGTTTTCCCCTGCCACATCTGGAGATAGTCAAAATAAAGTTTCCTGTCCCTTTTGCCTACACTCCGTTCAATCGTAATCTTCTGCGGATACTTTTGCCTGAAATAGGCAGCAAAGAATTCATTGATTTCCCGGGCCTGAGGATAATTATATTTGCCTCCTAACGGTATGTAGATCTGTAAACCGCTGGCGCCGGACGTTTTGATATAACTCTTTATATTTAAAGCGGTAAGCTCCCTGTATACAAGCAGGGCTACCTCTGCAGCATCTTCAAAAGTTTGTCCTTCTGATGGATCCAAATCAAACACCAGATCAGAAGGGTTAGATTCCTGATCATAGGGGTTAAACGGAATATGAAGTTCCAGCGCCGCTTGATTTCCCAGCCAGGTAAGCACAGCTTCGTCCTCTAGAATAATATACTTATTTTCATGCCATTCCCGAGTTGAAATCCACTCCGGAGCATGTTCAGGGATATTCTTCTGAAAAAATGATTTGCCGTCTATCCCATCCGGATACCGGATGGTGGTTAAAAGACGGTTGCGGGTATGAGGAAGGAGAAAAGGGGACAATTCCAAAAGTTTTTTAATATAATCGATTTTTCTGATTTCCAACTCAGGCCAGAGTATTTTTTCGGGATTTGATATTTTTAATTGCTTTTCTTTGCTATCCATGATCATTCCGCACTGTATTCCTTTCCGTTTGCTGAAGTTGCTTTTTCCTGGCTGAAACCAAGGATTTTAGGGTGACGTAAGCTGCTCTGATCTGTCCATTCCAGAAAACTGACCCAACAAGTCAATACCGGGCTTAGCCAGGTGACATCCTTAGCTTTCTGAAGATTATGAAAAGGGCTGTGTTTTTGTTGAATAGCGGGGGAATAATCTTTAAGCAGACTAAAATCATGTTGAGTGAGTCCTAAACTGGCGTTGCCGATGAAAGAAAGTTTTGCATCGGTATAGATGCCCAATAAAAGAGAATTGGGAAGACCTGATTTCCAGGAGAGCCCGCCTATAACTGCCAATATTTTTTTAATAAATTTTGTTTTAAACCAGAGGTTATGCTTTTTACCTTCAAGGTAGATACTTGATTTTTTTTTTGATACGATACCTTCGAAACTTCTCTCTTTCATGAGGTTATAGAGATCCGGCCCATTCGAAAAATCGTCGGTGATCCCTATTCGGGCATTTTTGCTTAAGTTTTCATTCAAAATAAATTTTCTTTCAACGAGAGGAAAATTCCGCAGGTCTTTACCATTATGGAAAAGAATATCGAAAACAATGTAATGGACAGGGTACTTTTTTAGATAGACTGGGAGATTCCCCTCGTTTTTAAGTCTGTCCCTGGTGAGTGCGAAACGAAAAGAAGGTCTAGAATTCTCATCAAGCACGATCAGTTCGCCATCCAGTATTGCCTGATGGCCGTGCAGAAGGCTAAGGGTATCCTTTACTTCAGGATAAAAAGGGGTACGTTCCCGTCCGCTTTTTGTAAAAAGCCGCAGACTTCCATTTTCTATATAGGTAATTCCCCGTATGCCATCCCATTTTATTTGATGAACCCATTCATCTCCTTCCATTACCATGCCGGAGAGAACAGGTTCCATCACTTGAAGAAGTTCCATCTTGTGCTCCTGTATCTCAACTCGCGGTTGTCTGTTTTTCTGCCACTTTGGTCTTCTCTTGGGCCGTTTTTTTCTTGCTTTCATTTAAACTTGCCTGTAAAGCTTCCATTAAATCAATCACGTTTCTATGCGGGGCTTCCGGAGCAATTTCTATTTCTTTTCCTTCGATTTTCATGTTAATCAATTCTTGTAAAGCCTGACGGTAATCGTCATTATACTTTCCCGGTTCAAAAGGAGCAGAAAGGTTTTCTATTAATTTGACGGCAATATCGAGTTCCTTTTCATTAACACTCTCTTTTTCGGGAAGTCCGGGAACCTGACCAACCGGCCTTACTTCATCGGGATAAAATATGGTTTCCAGCACAAGAACATTATTGTAGACTCTTAAGGCGGCGAGGGTTTGTTTGGTGCGGATCGTGATCTTGGCAATGGCGATTTTTCCTGTATCGTTCATGGCTTTTCTGAGCAGGGTATACGCTTTATTGCCGGTGTCTTGGGGAGAAAGATAATAGGATTTGTCATAGTAAATCGGATCGATTTCAGAAAGATTAACAAAATCTATGATTTCAATCGATTTATCATCGACTTCCGACTTTAAGGCCAATATGTCTTTCTCATTGATAATAATAAAATGACCGAGTTCATACTCGTACCCACGCACAATTTCTTCCTCATTGATTTCTTTATTGCAGGTAGGGCAGGTTTTTTTGTAACGCAAGGGAGTATTGCATTCTTTGTGCAGGTACCGAAATTTAATATCTTTCTCTTCGGTAGCAGTAAACATTTTTATGGGAATGTTAACGAGCCCAAAACTAATGGAACCTTTCCACATGGTATGCATAATGATACCTCCTTCTGATCATATCAAGCGGATAGACAAGGCAGCTGAAAACATCCATGATTTGTCTGTATTGTTTGTAGAACATGGATTCTTAATGCATAGTTCCGGCTTTTAAAGGACATTGCTACTTGAAGTAAAATTAAAAAAACGGTAAAATTATAATATTGCTTATTTTGAAAATCAAAATATTTTATACATATAAGATTTTTTTAAGACTATTGGAGGGTTTACTTTGAAATTTCCCGAACTTCAAATTGGAAATCTCATACCGAAATATCCCATTATTCAGGGGGGTATGGCGGTAAGGCTTTCTACTTCCCGCTTGGCCGCCGCAGTAGCCAATGCAGGTGGAATTGGATTAATCGCCGCTTCAGGAATGGAACTGGATGAATTACGGGATGAAATTAGAAAAGCCAGGGAGAAATCCAAGGGGATTATTGGTATCAATGTTATGTTTGCTGTCAGCCGTTTTAAGGATTTGGTCTTTACCGCACTAGAAGAGGGAATTGATCTCATTGTTCAGGGGGCCGGCTTTTCCAGAGATATTTTTCATTGGTGTCAAGAAATGAAAACACCGCTTGTTCCTATCGTGTCTACTCCTAAACTTGCTAAAATTGCAGAGCATTTGGGAGCTGGGGCCGTGGTGGTTGAGGGAAAGGAAGCAGGGGGGCATTTGGGGACGGATCAATCCATGCGTAAACTCGTTCCTCAGGTAAAAGAAGCGGTAGGGGTTCCGGTCATCGCCGCGGGCGGGATAGTAGATGTTTATGATTTAAAAGAAGCCTTTGGTTTGGGGGCCGATGGGGTGCAAATGGGAATAAGGTTTGCCGCCAGTGAAGAAGCTAACGGGGCTCAGTGTCTTAAAGAAAGTTATGTAAAAGCGGAGCGGGAAGATATTGTTCTGATCGAAAGTCCCGTGGGCTTACCGGGCCGGGCTATTCGGAACGTATTTTCTGAAAAAATCCTTTCGGGAAATATTGAACCCCCACAAAAATGTGAGGGCTGTTTAAAAAAATGCCGGAAAAACTTTTGTATTATGCTGGCATTGAACAATGCGCAACAGGGAAAACTGGATGAAGGATTAATTTTTTCCGGGGAATACATTGAAAAAATCAAAGAAATTCTTCCGGCTGGTAAAATCATTTCCGATCTGGTTGAAGCCTATAAAGTATTATAACGAATCATTTATTACTTATTTATTTGGTTTACATTACGTAAAGTATTTTCAAATTTTTCGTCTCTGCCATTTGTTGCCAACAAATTTTCCAGCTTGCTGATTCTCTCTTGCAGTTCTGTAATTATTTCAGCAACGGGGTCGGAAAGTTTATTGTGTTCAAGGTCAATTCCTCTGGCAGAGTCTTTTTTGACCTTCACCCGTCCGGGAATTCCTACCACGGTACAATTAGGGGGTACATCCTGTAAAACAACAGAACCGGCTCCTACTTTGGAATTATCGCCAATGACAATTGCTCCAAGGACTTGGGCACCGGCACTGATGACCACGTTATTTCCGATGGTAGGGTGTCTTTTTCCTTTTTGCTTACCGGTTCCACCCAGGGTCACACCCTGATAAATTGTAACATCATCCCCAATTTCCGTTGTTTCTCCGATAACGGTTCCATGACCATGATCAATAAAAACTCTATTTCCTATTTTGGCCCCGGGGTGTATTTCGATACCGGTGAAAAAGCGGCTGATATGGGATAAGAGCCGGGCTAATAAGAACCATTTTCGTTGATAAAGACCATGCGCGATTCGGTGTGTGATAATGGCATGCAATCCGGGATAACATAACATGACTTCAATTGTACTTTTTGCTGCGGGGTCCCGCTCAAAGACGGTATAAATATCTTCCTTCAGTTTTTTTATATATCCCATTGGGCTCGCTCCAATCTCTTAATTTGTTTTTCCGATTAAAATAGTAGGAATTAGCTTACGGTATCATTATAATGATCAGGAATTTTTTTGACAAGTAAAAGCTGGGCTTTTTTAAATTTTTATACTTAAGCGGGGGAAATCATTGAAAGAACCATATGTAAAAAAAATAATTGCCAGATATAACGGTGAGGGACAAATCCAAGAAACGATAGATGATGTAGTAACAGAATTTCCATTGACTTTATTTGTCAACGGAAAAGAAGTGGTTACTTTGGTTTGTACGCCAAACGACCTTAAGGAATTAGGTATTGGCTTTTTGATAAGTGAAGGATTTATTGCCGATTTTTCTGAAGTAGTTTCTCTTGACCTTCAGGAAGAAGGATTCTTAAATATTAGATTAAATAAAGAAATTAAAAATACGGGTACATTTCTCAGAAGGAATATCGCCAGCTGTTGCGGCAAGGGAAGAGCAGGTTTATATTTCATCAATGACGCCAGACAGGTAAAATCTATTGATTCAGCAAAAAAAGTAAACTTATCGGATTGTTTGACAAATATGAAAATATTGGAGGAAAGATCGGAACTATTTCATCTTACCGGTGGAGTTCATAGTGCAGGCCTTATAGACGGTAAATCTATATTATTCTACTATGAAGATATTGGAAGGCATAATACAATTGACAAAGTAATAGGGTCTGCGGTAATTAATCAAATTACTACATTTGATAAAAGCTTGATCCTAAGCGGTAGAATATCTTCCGAGATTGTTATTAAAGCTGCAAGGGCAAGTATTCCGGTTATTATATCGAAAGCAGCGCCAACTGATTTGGCTGTTGATTTAGGTGAGGAATTAAACATTTCAATTATTGGATTTACACGTGGGCAAAAGCTCAATATTTATTCCTGTAAGGAAAGAATAATATTGTAGCTATTACATTCATTTTTTAAGTCAAGATTTTCAATAACAAAATAAAAGGGGTTGTTGCAAAACTACTTAAGAAGGTTTCCATAATGTATAGCCGCTCTCGGCAGATTGCGCCATCCGTGGCGCAATCTGCCGCGCTCCGCATCGCGTTACGCATGCGTAACGCGCTTGACGCTGTCTATACATTACGGAAACTAGTCGTTTTGCAACATCCCCTATAATTGCCCGCCTGAGTTTTTCATATGATTTTCAGCATATTCGATCATTTTTCTGACCATATTTCCACCGATTTTTCCGCCAATATGCCCACCAATTCTGCCTGCGTCTCTGGAAGTTATATCCCCGTTATACCCTTTATTCAATTGAATTCCTAATTCGTTGGCTACTTCAAATTTTGCAGTGTTCAAAAATTGGGAATACTGGTCTTTCACTGACCTGTTATAAGAGGAGCCGGACGGTATCCCCAGTTCTTCAGAAACCTCATATTTTGTATCACTTGGGTTTACGTTAATATAACCTAATTCATTTGATACCTCATATTTTAGCCTGTCTAACGCTGAATTTTTCCCCATTTATTTCACCTCTTTTTATGATTTCAAATATAGTTTTATCATTTTAAAGGTGAAAATACGATGAAATATATTGATCAGTATTTATTATTTTCAAGACTTAACATAAGTTTGAATAAAAAATTATATTTGAATTGGATAACACAACTTGTACAAAGTATTTTTTTATAATACAAATTTTTACATGAGAAGGGGTTGTTGCAAAACTCCTAAGAAGGTTTCCATAATATATAGCCGCTCTCGGCAGATTGCGCCATCCGTGGCGCAATCTGCCGCGCTCCGCATCGCGTTACGCATGCGTAACGCGCTTGACGCTGTCTATACATTACGGAAACTAGTCGTTTTGCAACAGCCCCTAAATTAAATAATAAATTATCTCATTCCTAGTGAGCACCGGGTACACCGGTGCCTGCCGGCATAGTGACCTGCATCCATGTGAAGACATAAGCTTGTAACCAGATCAAGCCGCTGAGGAGAATGGCCAGAGCCAAGCTGTGCCATACAACAGCACGGAAGATCGGTCCAACCGCTCTCATACCTTCATGGTGGTCTTCATAACAAGCAACCGTGGATACAACGATGGACTGGGCGTCAATCATTTTACCCATAACACCGCCGGTACTGTTGGCGGTTACAATGAGGACCGGATTCAACCCTAATTGGTCAGCG
>JAAYUV010000060.1 GCA_012517475.1 Peptococcaceae bacterium
AGCTGTTACCAGCAACTAATCCAAGTCTATTTTGACACGGCAACCAAACGTTTTTCAAGGCTTATTAATAAATTTTGGCCTCACTCTTTAAAATTTGGGTTATGGAGCTGGAATTATTATCCTGGAACTGCATAACTCCTGAAAGTTATAAGATCCCAATTTCTTAAAAACATCCTATTGCTCAATATCAAAGGTTATCCCCGTGGTTTGACACCAAGTATTTTAGTAATAGGAATTAGTTTATTTACTATTTCAGATAATATGCCAATCTCTTTTAGGATTTGAACAAATGTGGAAGTAGCCCAGGAAACAGGTTTTTGTGATCAAAGTCATTTTCATAAAGCCTTTAAGCAAAAATTCGGTATCACCCCAGGGTAGTATGAATGTTGAAAGAATATGCTATTTTCTAATAGAAAAAGGAAGCTGGCTCATTATTACGTGGTCCAGCTTCCTTTTATTACTTATTTATTTTACACTTTGGGTTAATCTTTAAAGAAGCTGGCTACCTCTTTCTGAAAAAGCAGATGACCTTTTTGAAAATGCATCATATGACCGGCTTCAGGTATAACGACATATCGTTTATACGGGTTGGGGAGCTGTCTATAGAATGGCAGCAGCCCATCCAGATCTGCAACATCATCATATTCTCCATGGATCATCATGGTGGGGACAGGCAGGAGACAAGGATTAACCATCGGCATGATCGTAACCATATCAAGCTGAGGTCCATTAGGAGTATTGATCTCAATTGTGCTGGCATCTTTCGCAAATTTGTCTATAACATCTGAATCATTGACTTCAGCAGGTGTCATTGAATAAAAACGCCCTTTCCAACCAACTTCGGGTATGTGAACATATGGATTCTTTGGGTAAAATTCAATCTTTGGTTTCCTCCTGGCAATGTCAGGACTGTTACAATGCATTTGGGCATAACTCACATACTTGGCAGTTTTCTCAGGATGAGCCATAATAAACATTCCTCCATACTGTGTCCCCCAAGACCAGCCCAGAAGGTTTACTCTTTGTGCATCTCTAAACTTCAGGATATAGTCTACTACCATATTTAGATCTTCACTGGCATCCCACGTTGAAAAATGTCCTTGCGGGTGAGTTGATCTCCCAAATCCTCTGACATCGGGAGCAAATATATCGAATCCCTCATTTGCCAAATAATCCATAAGACTGTAGGAAGGCTTACCCGGTATTTGAAGGTCAAAACTCTCCCGCCCCGCAGTTGCCGAGCCATGTGCAAGAACAACGACAGGCTTTTCAGAAGATTCTTCATTGCTTTTTTCCCAAATATAGAGCTTGATACCGTCATGCTCTATCCAATGTTCAGTACCGACAACATGCTTAACTGTCATAAATATTTCCTCCTTTGAAACCAGGTATGAAATAGTTTTCTTCACCTCAGAAAGAGAACAACATCAGAGTTAAATTACCTCCAATCCTAGAAAGATAAATTTCTTTTAATGCTATAGACGAAGAAAAACAAAAAAGGATACAGCGATTTTGCACGAAAAGAAAAGAGTTTAAGCTATTTTTAAACTCCTTCTGCTAATATTTTCCTGTTAGCTATTTGCTTTTTCATCTCTCCTCAACATAATCACTACTATTTAAGATGGAGGTTACATAATGCGGAAATATCTTGGTCCCCTTTTGATTCTATTCACTATCATTCTTACCGTCTTTTTCTGGTCCATGACTGAACCATTAAAAACGGTTTCAGTGAACAGGCAATACTCTCAGCTGGTTGCAGGCATTATGATGATCTGTTTTGCCTAGGTTTTCTTCCTTACCACAAGGCATCCTGTTATCGACACATTGTTTGAGGGACTGGACAAGAGTTATATCTATCATACTAATTTTCCTCATCATGGTACGGATCAATATGAACATTTACCCGGGTATTTTTTATTTTATCGCTCATTGCCTTTTTCAGGCATCCGATAATGCGATGCGCATCCTCGACAGTAACGTTACGATCAATGGTAATATGAAAATCAATATGCTTAATGTTTCCTGATTTTCTCGTTTTAAGTTTGTGATAGTCCCTGAACTGATCGCTATATTCATTAATAATTTTCTCTATTTCTGCTTCTTCTTTATCGGATAACCTGGAATCAAGCAAATAGTTAAAAGCGGTTTGACAAAGTTCCCATGCCTCTTTAATAATCAGTACCGCAACGAGTATGGCAACGATGGAATCAAGTATTACTAACCCGGTAAGCTTGATAAGAAGAATCCCAGCCCCAACTCCCATAGATGTGTAGACATCTGTTTTCAAATGCAGCGCGTCTGCTTCAAGTGCCATCGATTCCTCTTCTTGAGCAACCTGGTACAGCTTTTTAGATACAAGCAGATTGATTAATGCGGATGCAAGCATGACGGCGATCGCCACAGTGGCCTGTTCAATCTCTGTATGTTCAAATAATTTTTTAACAGCTTCAATGATGATGAGCGCCGCAGCTACAAAAATCAAAAGTCCTTCTGCCAAGCCGGAAATATTCTCGATTTTCCCGTGACCGTAGGGGTGTTCCTTATCGGCAGGCTTTGCAGATTGCCTGACTGAAAAAAATGCAACCAACGAAGCCGCAAGATCCATACTCGAGTGTATGGCTTCGGAGATAATACTGACGGAACCGCTTAATATACCGGCTATAATTTTAAACAGAATAAGTGCAGAATTCGATACGATCGATAATAAAGCATACTTTACTTTTCTGTCCGAGATAATCATCCATTTTCCTCCTTGGATCTGTTAAGACCTTTTTGCATAAATGATTTCCTAAAAATAATTCGTATATGACTAAAAGCTTTCTATCTATATCAACTCCAATATACAAAAAACCTGTGGAACTATAATTCTTAATATAGTCCCACAGGTATTTTTTATCCTGCTGCCAGCTTAGCCGGCCCAGCCCCACACACAATAAAGTGTATCGCCTGCTCTATGTAACATCTTCATTTATCTCCAATCAGTATATTGGGAGGCTGCCCTATTTGTCAACACAAATTTATTTAATAATAAAAATATTCCCCTGAACAAGTGTCCAGGGGAGTAAGGCACGTAACTTTACATCATATTAAACTTATTTCATTGAGACTTCATGTCTTTTTCCCGGATTTCTACCCTTCTGATTTTCCCGCTGATCGTTTTGGGCAGCTCTGCTACAAACTCGATAATCCTCGGATATTTGTAAGGAGCCGTAGTTTTTTTAACATGATCCTGCAGTTCTTTCACCAGTTCATCAGACGGTTCATAACCTTTGGATAGAACGATGGTAGCTTTGACGTTAAATCCTCTGATAGGGTCCGGTACACCCGTTACAGCTGATTCCAATACTGCAGGATGTTCAGCCAGAGCCGATTCTACCTCAAACGGGCCAATACGGTAACCAGAAGATTTAATGATATCATCATTTCTTCCTACATACCACAAAAAGCCTAATTCATCCCGGTAGGCGGTATCTCCCGTATGATACAGTCCGTCATGCCATGCTTTTCGGGTATTGGCCTCGTCCCGGTAATACCCCATAAAAAGACCTTTTGTTCGGGTTTCCATGTTTTCTGCTTTTAGACAGATTTCACCGGTAACGCCGGGGTCAACCTCATTCCCGTTTTCATCCACAATGACCAATCCATAACCCGGGGTCGGAAGTCCCATGGAGCCCGGCCTGGGCTGTACCCACGGAAACAAAGTTGAACAGCAAAGGGTAGTTTCCGTCTGCCCGAAGCCCTCAAAGATACGCAGTCCGGTTGCTTGCTTCCATTTATTGAAAACTTCAGGATTTAACGCTTCTCCCGCCGTACAGCAGTGTCTTAAGGAAGAGAGGTTGTAGCTTTTCACATCTTCCCTCAGCATAAACCTGTACATGGTCGGAGGAGCACAAAAAGTAGTAATTTGATATTTTTCCAGTTTTTCAAGGATATCGGCCCCATTAAACGTGTCAAAGTCATAAGTGAAAACGGCTGACTCCGCAAACCACTGACCATATAATTTCCCCCAAAGGGATTTCAGCCATCCGGTATCAGAGATGGTAAAATGCAGTCCCCCTTGCTCAGCCCTGTGCCAAAAGACACCTGTCATAAGATGTCCAAAGGGATAAGAATGATCGTGGGAAACCATTTTCGGATACCCGGTTGTTCCGGAGGAAAAGGACATAATCATCATATCGGTAACTTTGGTAGCTTCCTCCCCCGTCGGACGCTGCCAATTGTCAGACGCGGCCTCTATCCCTGCTTCAAAATCCAGCCACCCTTCTCCTGCCGCCTTGTGTTTGGATACCGCTTTGATTTGGACTGTCTCGCATTCCGGTGCAGCTTCGTCAAAATGGCTTGTGCAATCACCATCGCCAGTGATCACAGCCATTTTAATACCGCCCGCCTGACAGCGGTAAACATAATCCTTGGCCGTAAGGAGGTGCGTAGCCTGAACAGCAACAGCACCTATTTTGTGCAACGCTAAAATTGCGTACCAGAAAAGATAGCTTCTTTTCAATACCAATAGAACAAAGTCGCCTTTTTTAATCCCCACAGACTTAAAATAATTGGCAGTTTTATCTGTCCAGCGCTTCATTTCTCCAAAACTGATTCTCTTTTCTTCCCCGTCCTTGCCTACCCACAGCATTGCCAGCTGATTTGGTTTTTCCCCCGCCAGCTTATCCAGTACGTCATAGGCAAAATTAAAATCGTCCGGGCATTTGATGGAGAAATTCCTATATAAATCTTCGAGCGTGACATATTCATCACGATTCCTGCCGATAAACTTTTCATACATGATCATAGGCATCTTTCTCCTTTATTTCATGACAATCGCAAGGAACTTGGCCGGGGTATTACCATGAGCCTTCATGGCATGAGGAACCGACGAATCAAAATAAATACTGTCACCTTCACTTAAGGTATAAACCATCTCTCCAAGGAAAAAATCAAGGCTGCCGGAGACCATATAGTTAAACTCCTGACCGTCATGGGCATGACGTTCCGGTATCTCAACTCCGTTCGGCTCTACGGTAACCATAAACGGTTCAGCCTTTTTATTGCGGAAGGTAAAGGCAAGATGTTTGTAATCATACGCTTTTCGCCGGTTAATATCATAACCGCCGCCTGCCCTGACTACACAGCAAGTTGAAAGTTTGGGGGTCTCTCCGCTGATGAGATCCAGCACGTCTACCCCTAAAATGCCTGCTACATTATACAAAAAACTAAAGGAAAAATCTTTTTCTCCGGATTCATAGAGCAAATAGTCGGCAAGCGGAATTTCAAGTTTCTCGGAAATCGTTTCAGGAGTAAAGCCAGTAGACTCACGCAGCATGGATAAGCGTTCACCGATATCTTTTAACTGGTCCGTCAAAATAATCACCCCTCAATAAAATTGTAGCCGATTTCAATCGCTTTCAGGTTATATGCTAAAAGATCCTGCTTCCTCTCCGGAATGGATTTGGAAGTGGCAACTTTAACAACCTCCAGATCAAATATGCCCAATTCCTTGGTGATTTTTCCAACCATGATCATATTGGCGAGACCTTTTATACCCTCATCTTCAGCCAGTTTGGTACTGGGGATATAAAAGGCTTTTACATCCGTGCGTTTTACTTTAATCGGGATTAATGTCGAGTCAACAATAATAATGCCGTCCTTTTTGACATCTTTCTCAAATTTCTCCAGCGAAGGTTGGTTCATGGCTACCAGCATGGTCGGATTGTCAATGATCGGCGATCCTATCATCGTATCGCTGATCATGACGTTGATATTTGCCGTTCCCCCGCGCATTTCCGGACCGTAAGAAGGAAGCCAGCTGACTTCTTTCCCAGCCAAGAGCCCTGCGTATGACAGAATTTTACCGGCAAACAAGACTCCCTGTCCGCCAAACCCGGCAATCATTAACTCATGGGTTATACTCATTCTGAGGCCCCCTTATCCTTATATACACCCAACGGATAATATGGAATCATATTCTTGCGAAGCCATTCAAGCGCCTCTACCGGCTCAAGGCCCCAGTTTGTTGAACAAGTGGACAAAACTTCGACAATAGAAAATCCTTTGCCGGCAATCTGATATTCAAAAGCCTTCTTAATGGCTCTTTTGGCATTCTTAACGCTCTTTACACTATCTACCGATACGCGCTCGGCATAGGTCGTCCCGTCTACTTTCGCAAGCATCTCACAGACTTTTATGGGGTATCCTGCAAGTTTGGGGTCTCTGCCGTAAGGCGAAGTTTGCGTAATCTGACCGGGCATGGTGGTAGGAGCCATTTGTCCTCCCGTCATCCCATAAATCGCGTTGTTAACAAAAACAATCGTGATATTTTCCCCTCTGGCAGCGGCGTGAACGGTTTCTGCTGTTCCAATGGCCGCCAAATCGCCGTCTCCCTGATAGGTGAAAACAATATTAGCCGGGTTGGCGCGTTTAATACCGGTTGCCACAGCAGGCGCGCGTCCATGCGCAGCCTGAGCCATATCGCATTCAAAATAATTATAGGCAAATACTGCACAACCTACAGGAGCCACACCAACACAATGATCCTCTATTCCTAGTTCGTCGATGACTTCCGCCACCAACCGGTGAATGATACCATGGGTACAGCCGGGGCAATAATGTGTCACTGTATCTGTAAGCGCTTTCGGTCTTTCATAAACAATAGTCATGGTTTAACTCCTTTCCGTCCGATCTGCTTCCATGATTGCGGAAATAACCGCTTCGTTTGTGGGAACCATACCACCGGTACGATTGCAGAGAATCACAGGCCGGCTGCAGCGAATGCTCAGTTCAACATCCTCAACCATCTGACCCATACTCATTTCTACAACGACAAAGGCCTTGGCAGTTGCTGCTGCGGCTTTCATCTGCTCTTTTGGGAACGGCCACAAGGTAACCGGACGGATAAGACCGGCTTTAACACCGTTTTTCCGAGCCTCATTAATAGCATTTTTGGCAATTCTCGCACAAATACCATAAGCAACCACGATGACATCCGCATCTTCGGTTAAATAATTGTCCGTTCTGGCAGATTTTCCAACTTCCGCATATTTTTCGTAACGCTTGAGGTTCAGCATCTCAAGCTCTTCCGCTTCCAGGTAGAGAGAATTCACGATGTTCTTGCTTCTCTTCCCTTGGGTTCCCGTCAGAGCCCATTCTTTAGGAAACGTTTTAACATTTCCTGCGCGGCTGATATCCACCGGTTCCATGACCTGTCCGAGCATCCCGTCTCCTAAAATCATTGCGGTAACGCGATACTTATCAGCTAACTCAAAAGCTTCAATTGTGAGGTCGAACATTTCCTGAACCGTATTGGGGGCTAAAACGATCAAATGAAAATCTCCGTGCCCGGTAGAACGGGTGGCATGAAAATAATCAGCCTGTGACGGACGAATTCCCCCGAGCCCAGGGCCTCCGCGCTGAATATTGACCACAACAGCAGGGAGATCGCTTCCTGCGAGATAAGATAAGCCTTCGCTTTTGAGTGACAGTCCGGGGCTTGATGAGGACGTCATGGCACGAACTCCTGCAGCGGATGCGCCATAAACCATGTTGATCGCTGCAACCTCACTCTCGGCTTGCAAATAGGTTCCACCCAATTTGGGCAAACGCTTGGACATAAAAGCCGCCAACTCTGTCTGCGGCGTGATCGGATAACCGAAGAAATGACGGCACCCTGCCATGATCGCTGCTTCAGCTATCGCTTCATTTCCCTTCATTAATACCTTCTCCGCCATACTCTTTATCCCACCTCTTTTTCAATCGTAATACATGCGTCCGGGCACATAGTAGCGCAGAATGCGCAGGCCGTACAAGCCTGTTGATCCGTTATTTCCGCCGGGTGAAAGCCTTTGCTGTTCATGGTCTCCGGCGCCAGACGGATGATTTTTTTGGGACAGGCGTCTACGCAAAGAGAACAGCCTTTACACCGGTCAACATTAAATGTTACTTTTGTGACTTTTGCCATACATACTCCTCCAAATCGATAGGAAATAAATTGTGAATAGATGCTTCAAGTTCTGGAGCGAGACTTCTGGTCACGGATGTCATCACAATCGGAAGTTTCGTCTCACGTGAAATTTCTTCTGCATAAGGTATAGAATTGATGATATCGGCTGCCGTAGTATCCGGACCCAGATTTGAATTATTAATCATCCCTGTAAACTTAAGACGTGCCGCAGTCTCAATTTCCCTCATAATTTCAAGGGTGGCCTCAACATCACGGCTTAAAGGACGATACATATTGACAACCAGGAAAGACGATACACTGTCTTTCAAAAGTCTTTCATGGTAACGTCCCAAGGCGAAGGCTCCCCTGTCGTCTCCGCCAACATCTATGACCGAATACCATTCTGTATCATCGAAAATCGAGTTGATTTCCCCCGGAACAGAAGGCGCATCTACGTTTGAATTAGCAGTATCGGAGGATAAAAGCTTTACCCCTGCCGCCTGCAATTTTCCGGCACTGTCTTTGGTTCTGAAATAAGGGTTAACAATGTCCAGATCGGCAATCATTACTTTGGGGCGGCTTTGTCTGAGCCATAAAGCGTAATTTACTGCAACGTTTGTTTTGCCGCTCCCATAATGACCGGCAAAGATGGTAACCCTCGAAGTATTCACTTTGCTAACCTCTTTCCCTGAATATAAAAGTTTTTAAAGCATAAAAAGAACATAACAATATTCATATTATATGTCAACTATTTTTGACTGTCTTCCTGCCTGATCTGCGCCCTTTTGATTTTGCCGCCGATCGTCTTGGGAAGTTCCTCCACAAATTCAAGTATCCTTGGATATTTATACGGAGAAGTGATCTTTTTTACATAGTCCTGAATGTCTTTTTTTAATTCTTCGGAAGCAACATGTCCTTTCGCCAGTACGACCGTAGCTTTAACCACCGTTCCCCGGATAGGGTCGGGCGCCCCCGTCACGGCGCACTCCAGCACGGCAGGATGCTCTATCAGGGCGCTTTCAACCTCAAAAGGACTGATCCTGTAGCCGGAAGCCTTGATTACATCATCGTTCCTGCCCACAAACCATAAGAAGCCGTGCTCATCCCAATAGGCCATATCCCCGGTATGATAGGTATCATCATACCAGACTTTAGCCGTGGCAGTTTCATCCCTGTAGTACCCGCAGAACAGCCCGGCAGGCTTGTTGGAGTCTACCTCGCGGATAACGATTTCACCTTCCTCGCCCGGTGGACAGGAACATCCTTCTTCGTCAACCACGTCTATCTTATAAGCCGGATTGGGTTTGCCCATTGCTCCCGGATAGATATCCAGCCATTCAAAATTAGCTACAAGTACAGTAGTCTCCGATTGACCGAATCCATTTAAAATGCTTAATCCCGTGAGCTTACGGAACCGGTTAAAAACATCGGGATTCAATGGTTCTCCGGCCGTTGAAGCATGAACGATCGAGGACAAATCAAACCGCTCGGGTTGATTATCCAGTAAAAACCGATAGATCGTCGGTGGAGCGCAGAAGGTTGCCAGCCTGTATTTTTCCATCTTTTGCAGAAGCGTTTCCGGCACAAACTTATCCATGTCATAGACAAAGTGAACAGCACCGCATATCCACTGACCATATATCTTTCCCCAGCCGAATTTCGCCCAGCCCGAATCGGAAACCGTCAGGTGAAGCCCTCCATCTACCACACGCTGCCAGTATTTTGCGGTCACGATATGTCCCAGCGGGTAGGTAAAGTTTTGAACGGCCATTTTGGGCATGCTTGTTGTGCCCGAAGTAAAGTAAATAATCATGGTATCTTCATTCCCCGTGGCTTGAGACCCGGTAGGTCTAACCCAATCAGGGGAGGATTCTTCCATCAGACGATCAAAATCTTCCCAGCCTGAGCGCTGCCCGCCAACAAGGAAAAGCTTTTTAACAGAAGGGGATTCCTCCATAGACGCTTCGATCTGGCTGACTACGCTGGGCTCGTTATGGGCAATAATCGCCTTGACTTCTGCGGCGTTGTTCCGATAGATGATATCTTTCTCCATTAACTGGTTGGAAGACGGTATATAGATCGCGCCGATTTTAGCTAATGCGAGAATCGAAATATAAACCTCGTAACGCCTTCTTAAAATCAGCATGACGCGGTCCCCTTTGGAAATACCGGCATTCTTAAGCATATTTGCCGTTTTGTCCGAGTATTTTTTCAGATCGGCAAAGGTAAATATTTTTTCATTGCCATGATCGTCACACCACACCAGCGCCTTCCGTTCCGGTTCCAGGCGTGCGTATTCATCCACAATGTCATAAGCAAAATTAAAGTTTTCAGGCACTTTTATTTTAAAATTTTCACAAAAATCTTCATAAGAATTAAAATCTTCTCTTGATATATAGCGATGAGCAAAGTTCAATCTTTTCCACTCCTTAAACCATGATGATAGTAATAAATTTAGCCGGTTTTTGATCCATCGCCAGCATTTTATGAGGAATAATCGGATTGAAATACAGGGAATCCCCGGGTTCCAGAATATACTCCTCTTTGCCAATAACCACTTTCATTTTTCCCTCCAGACAGTAGTTAAATTCCTGCCCTTTATGGGAAACCAGCTCAGGGTTTTGGGATCCATCGAGATTTACCAGGAGCGGTTCGATTTTTCGGTTGGCATACTTATAAGCAAGATCCTGAAAATCATATTGGTCATAACGCTCCACTTTGAGCCCTGTTCCTTTTTTTAAATAGCAGACATCGTGCAGCTTGGGCGAAACCCCGGTAAGAATCTCGGTTAAGTTCACACCGAATAATTCGGAGATTTCATATAAGATGCTTATTGGAAAATCATCATCGCCGTTTTCGTACTTTTGGTACTCGGCAACGCTTAACCCTACTTTACAGGCAGCTTCCTCTTCCGATATGCCTAAAAGCAATCTCAGACCCTTAATTCTGGCTGCAATATCCCTCACTTTTTCATTCATTAAACCTACTCCCCTCTAGTTGATGAAGAAAATTAATTTCCTTCACCTTTTTTTACCTGAACATAAAAATAGACTTTGTCCAAATAGAAAAATTGAAAAAATCCTATAAAATTATTATACACGTTATACGATTCGTTATCTATACTACAACAAATAAAAGAGATGTTTTCTACTTATCGTTTTCTGGTGTTACAGGGTATATCTTACAAATTTGCGACTTATAGGGTGCTCCATAACCACACTGATCATTTTTGCCTTGAGGAGTAAGATTATTGATATTACAGTCAAAAACACCAAACAGTACCGGCTCTGCCCCCTGCATTTCGGGGAACCACCACCCGTGTTCTGCCCTGACCACCTTTGGATTAAGCGTATGATTAAACTTGGCAATTTGTTTGCACTTGCCCCTCATGTTCTCAATCCAGACCCAATCCCCTTCCTTAATACCAAGGTTTTTGGCTGTTTCCGGATGTATGTCGACCTTTGGCATGGGATGAAGCTCACGCATAGTCGGCAATTGTCTATGCTCGGAGTGGAAAAATTCCCAGCTCCGTTGCCCTGTAGTCAAAACCAACGGGTACTGCTTAAAGAGTTCCGGGGTGCTGTAGGGACTTTCCGGGGGCTCTTTATAATAGGGAAGCGGATCCAGTCCCCAAACCTGGAATAAGGAGATTTTAAGTTCAATTTTCCCGGTGGGAGTATTAAACCCCGGCTCCCCGTCTTCTCTTAAGAGACCTTTTTTATATTTTTTATATTGGAATCTGGGATAAATGTATCCGGCTTCACTTAATTCCTTAAAATTCACTGGCGAATTCCCGACTTTTTGAAGAAGATAATCCAGCCACTCTTGAACACTGTTCCAAGGAAATGCTTCCGGATGTAGTCTCTTTACTAAATCCATGGTAATTTGGTCGTCCGATTTACACTCTTCATAATCGTCAGTACACTGATACTGTGCGGCTAACGTGAGAATACAAGGATATTGCCGCCGGGAATATCGACATTGCCGGTAATTGACCATAAAGCTGTTACGGCTTAGGCCGAGGCTATACCGGTTATTTGCATATCGAGAGCCAATCCCCATTGTATACTCGCCGGTTTACTAGTTGCATACATACGGGCAGCTGCAATGATCTGTTCTTTTGGTATCCAGGTAATCTCCGCAGCTACTTCCGGAGGATACTGGGCAACCCTTTCTGCTAAATCTTCAAAACCATATGTCCATTTTTCCACAAAGTCTTTATCATAAAGACCTTCCTTAATAATAACATCCATCATTGACATAGCTAGGGCACAGTCTGTACCCGGACGAATCTGAAGCCATAGGTCCGCCTTGGAAGCCAGCCAAGTGAGACTGGGGTCTATAACAATCAACTTAGAACCTAGCTTCATACAGTCGGTAATCCAGTGCCCAAAGTAAGAGTCAGCATTACTCGCTACGGGATTATTTCCCCAAACGATAATGCATTCGGGTCTAACCCATTCTTCATCATCATAACGCTTCTCAAACATCTGCGAAGCATCCATAACGCTGAAAATACCCTGCATAACGATTTGCTGTGCAGCTCTGGGCAAATAGCAAGCATCTCCGGAAAGAAATCCTAGAGCAAAATTTGGGCTTCCAAACCCTGCATAGACCAGGTACGGTACCTGAAAGCAAGTATTTCTGCCGGTGCCAATCATACCAACTATACTTTCCGGCCCATACTCTTTTTGTATGTGCCGTACTTTGTCTACGATGATATCGTATGCCTCATCCCAGCTTATACGTTCCCATTTATTCGTACTAACGGTTAAATCAACCTCCCGTTTTTTAGTTGATGAACAACTCTTTAAGATTCGTAATCAATTAAATGCCCTTTTACCGTTCAGTAATTGTCTGGTTTATGATAAAGGGATTGTTGCAATCATTAACAAAAACGCTGATTTCCCCTTTAATCGTGAAACAGAAGCCCAATTACTTTCTTTGTTAAAGGAGTGGGGCTTGTGCTGCGGATTAAGCCAATCCTCTACCAGCATGCTGGATACAGCCAGGCTGTATAAACAAAGTCTACAGGCCATAAAACTTGGCTTATTGGTACAATCCGGCTGTTATATTTATAATTATACTCAATTTGCTCTATATGATTTTTTTGATAGCTGTCTTCAACATGAAAACATTGATTCCTACTACCATCCATCCATAGCTATTTTGAAAGAATATGATGCAAAACATCATAATAACACGCTCTTAAATACGCTTCATAATTATATCCACAATAATAATAATCAAATGGATACAGCCAAACAGATGTATATCCATCGCAGTACGTTACTTTACCGCCTAAACAAAATTGTAGAATTGACCTGTATTGACCTGGATAATCCCGATACAATTTTTCATCTTCAACTTTCATTTAAATTACTTGAATATGAAAAGCACTTTAGCTCCCTTCCAAAAGAAGTTACTAATAATAGACCGGTAACATAAATACCCAATAAGAGCCGTAACTAAACTTGATGTAAAAATCGAAAGCGGATATAAACCAGAAAACACCTTCACTACAAAAGTGGAATGAAGGTGTTTTCTTTTGGGTTATTTCACAAGAGGTTTTTCACAATATCCGTTCCGGCAATCACAGTTCCAATTGAACCCCATCTTATTCAGTGCTTGGTTTCGTATCCAGGTGAATTACAATTATAAATAATATTTCTTGAAACTCCCCTGTTTAACATTACCCGCCTGTCAAATATCCTATCCCCTATCCATTTGGGATGTTCCGTATGGTCCAAGGATGGAAAAATCACGTAGGACTTGATTACTTGCTCCATTTGCGTTCGAACAACCTTACCTAAAAGTTCGGCATTCTTCTCATATACCCTTTCTTCCAAGCCCTGATTGATTAATCGTCTGATGGTCTCAGAGATGGTTTTCCCCTGTTTCTCTGCGATAGCTTCAATTTGCTTAAACATTTTGATAGGCAATTTTACTGTCACTGACCTTAGTCCCTCCTGCAAAAAACTCCCCTCCTTAGGATCAGATGTCATTTACACAACCGTCCCCCCGCAGCTTGAACCGCTGCCGGCCGTACAGGCATAACAATGATTGTTGACACAAATCTGCCTTTCCTGGAAATCAGCCAGGCATAATTTAGAAATGGATCTGGGCGAAAAAGGCAATCCAAGCATTTGGTTAAAATCACAGTCGTAAAGATATCCGTCCCAACTCACGGATATCTGATTCCTGCACATGGGATTACTGAGCGTCAAAACCCTTCGGTAATCAGCTTCAATTGCTTGTTGAGGCGCAGGCAGGAAAGCCCCTCCGGGATTATAAGCTAAATGGAGTTTTAAGCCGCTTTTCTCCTGTCCATACCCTAAATCGTTCAAACCCCGCAGAACGTCAATAGAATTTTGGAAAACTCCGTTCCCCCGCTGGCGGTCTGCATCTTTTGAACTATAGTACGGCAGCGAAGAAACCAGCTCAACCCGATTCCTTGCAAAAAATTCCGGCAAATGATTATAGCCGGGCTTATCTAATAATGTAAGATTCGTTCTCAGCATGACATGACGACGCAAATGAGCTGCTTCTTGAATCAGCCACATGAAATTGGGGTTTAATTCAGGGGCCCCGCCCGTAATATCCAGGGTTTTTATATCATAATCGGCCATTACCTGCAGGCATTGGGCCATCGTGTTCTGAGTCATCGATTCGGTGCGGTTTGGTCCGGCCTCAACATGACAGTGTTTGCAGCTTAGATTGCAAATCTTACCGATATTGATCTGCATCGTCTCCATTGTACGATTGCTTTTCAAGGGGTATGCAGTAAGGACATTGAACGGCATGCGCTACCGCCAGGGCAATCAAAGCCTTTTCTTTCGAGCTCAGCGCTCCGTCCTCAAAGACAGAACTGTAATAGGCCATAAACTTCTGCCATAGTTCCGGCGCCTCCTCACCCATTGTTGACTCCGAATAAATTGATTTGAATTATCCCGTGATTATTTTTTTTACCCTGTGGAAGATCCACATTACAGCGGCTGTTGCCAATGAGAAAGCAATCGAAACTGACAATACACAAACAACGAATATGTTATACTTTGCAATTGTCAGCACATATTTGAGTGTTGCTATTCCACATAGAGACGCCCCAGTATTAAGCACGAAAACAATCAATAAAACAATGAACAGCCCTGATATCGCTATTTTTATATCCGCTCTGCTTAATCCGATGTGCGATGCCGTACATATTGTCAAAAATATAAATATCCAAAAACCGGGGGAGTTGACGTTTCCGCTGTTCAATATCCCCTTATAAACTATGATGACTGAGTTCATCGACCATTTTATGAACTCAGCAGCATTGATCCGATCTAACGGTGCTGAAACAACATACTTTTGCAGTACTTTAAACGTACCGGGCTCAAACAAATACATAAAAACAAGTATAGCCGCAGTTCCGCTGAATATAGGTCCAAGGCTGATGAAGAAATTCCCGATTCTTTGGTATATGCTGTGCTTATTAAAACGATGGTCAACATATCCCAGAGTCGATTTCTTTGGGTTAAAATCAAAAAGCTTTATTGAATTAATTTTATGCCTGAATACCAGACACATCAGAGCATGCCCAAGTTCATGTATCGGTGTCCCTATACACGCCGTAAGCATTATCCCCGGTTTTCCAAAGACTTGATATGCCCACCTGTTTGATGCAGATTCGATCCGCCCGAGCAGCAAACCGGCGGCTATAAGTATCCCTAACAGATAAACTATCTCTGTTACACTTAAGATTAATAGATTGTACAATGTTTGCATATGCATCTTGCTACCTGCTCTATTTTTTTAGTTTTTCGACAATAAGAAGATTATTCCTGCAAAATGCCATACAAGCTATATTGGTAGAAAGTAAAATTGGAGAATTATACAATTTTAACCCTTAAGTGACTAATTCTGGCTACTTGCTTTATATCAACACTACCGTCTCAACCCGTGTTTTTATAGTACGTTACTCGAATAATACCGGTATGGTTGATAACGAATCCATCATATCCACTTGCCCCCAAGCCAGCATTACCTGAATTGAAGTTCCTATTATAGCGCCTAACATTATCCTCGACAATGCTGCAGAATGTTCCTGAAAATTTTCTTTATCCGTAATGCTTTGATGAAAAATGTTTGTCTCAATGAGTTTTGCTACATCATTAAAAAGATTGTTAAGAAGTTCGCGTAAAGAAGCAGACCAAAGGGCCATACTGCTTAGATCAAAAAGCAGTTTGAACAGTTCAGGCTTATTTTTCAGCATTTCCTGAAAGTATTTCATTAAACAGGCAATCTTCTCCTTTTTAGATTCCCCGTTTTTCAATTTTGCTTCAATTTCAATCAGATACTGCTGAGCCAGCCTTTTTACAACTTCATTAAATAACCCTTCTTTGTTTTTATAGTAGTAATTTAACTGGCTTAATACAACACCGGCTTCATCAGCAATATCCCGTAAAGAAACATTGGCATACCCTTTTTTTGATATACATGCAAAAGCAGCGTTAAGAATTTTTTGAGATTGAGGATTATCATTTATTTCTTCTGCCATATTTACACCTCTCATCAGATATTTGTTCTAATATTTTTGCCTTTATGCCAAAAATCTCCTTAACAGCACAATATTTATCCGCTATTGATACAATTAACGATTCCAGATACTTAGGCGGTTTTACTGTTAAAGGCCACATATGCTTAATGATAATATCTTTTTCCAAATCACTTAAATAAAAAAGCTTATTTGCGTTTTCCAATGCTGTGTACGGATGAGTAAATCCGTGTAATCCTTTATCCGTTTTTGTTGTGTGCCAGTCATAAAGAAAAAAGTCATGCAACAGTCCGCCTCTGGCTGCTGAATAGTAATCAAGTCTTAAATACCTACAGATAAGATAACTCGTGTAAGAAACAGAAATGCTATGCTCTAGACATGAAATATTGCTATGTTGAATAAAATTCCCCATTACGTATAGATTTCCGCTTTTGATTAAATCATCTATACATGCTTGATATTCATCATAGGGATAGTAACTTGTTTTTAAGACCAACCTTGATTTTATTAAGTCTAACATGCAAGATGCTCCTAACATCACGGTTAAGAATACCGGCGTTTAAAACTAATAAGCGTGGAAAGGCAAGAAAAAACCGTTTATACTTAAATATCATTTCATGGTATTTGCTTACCGGAATATTTGAATAGTTAATAATGATTTCTCTTAAATTCAAGGTATCAATAACCGATTTAGCCGTATCAGCCAGAAAATATACGGTCAACGCAATTACCATATAAAATTTGATTAGGTCTGGTATATGGAAAACCGTTTCTGATATTACCGGATGGACAAACTGCAGCAGCAGAAAAGCCAGTAATCCCCAAAGGAGAGAATATTTTAGGCAAATATACCCTTTCAGATTTGCTGCATTGTTGCTGTAATCCCACCATTTGCAATCAAAAATTCTTTCTAAGATATACCCAGTAATATATTCCAAAACGGTTACCTCGATAACAGCCAACAAAATACTGATGATTAATCCTGCTATGCCATTTGCAAAAAGAGCACCTGCCCATTTGGAAGATAGAATAACCAAAACTGCGCCAAAACCATAAATCGGGCAAAAAAATCCAATTAAAAATCCTCTGTTTATAAACTTTCTTTGCATTATACTGGCGAGGATTGTTTCCAACAACCATCCTGAAAAAGAATAAATACTAAAAAATAAGACTAAATCTATATAACTTTCCATTATTCCTATTCCTTTCAATTGCATCGCAAGTGTCAATTTCTTTATACTATGCATTAATAATTCGGACGTACGTACGACTTATAAGAATGGTAACATGGGAGACTGTTTTCGTCAACGATTTATACTCCACCGGCATCTACAAAAAAATAATTTAGTCGAGCGGAGTCTCCTATCACTTGCAGTTAATACCATTAGCAAAATCAGGCCGGCTGCGATAAACAACCAACCGGCAGCATAGAACAGCACGACATACGGTGAATTTGTTCCCGCAATATCCAAAATTCCCTTAAGAAAGCTGCCCACTGTCAGTGCCGCAATCCCGGAATTATATAGATTGTAAAATGCTCTATACCCGGCAAAATGTGTTATCCTCGGAAACAAGCGTTGTATGAAGATGTAGAATAACGTTCCTCCAAGCAACGGATACAAGAACATCCATGTCATGGCAGCAGAGCGCACTCCATGTCCAAAGATGGCATAAATATTGTTTATCGCAATCGCTGCGAATGATAATGTCAAATAAACCAATATGGTTTTGCGAGTCTGCCCGCTCTGACCTCTCTTAATATCCAATATAGACAATGTCACTTACCTCTCTTTCTTTGGCATTTCTTCCGTCAGTAGGATTATTGATTATTTTACCGTTAAAAACCATTGTGGAAGATCCTCCGCCATCCAAGTTATATGCTGTAGTGCAGCCTCTCTGCTTAAACTCCTGAGCAAGTTCTAAGAGAGAAAGCCCTTCGCTCTCACTGGTACGCCCATCAGATACAATAATGATATAGTGCAAATCTGAAATTTGACCAATGGCAGTTCTGGGATTGCTTTTTTGGGATTGTGAAACTTCACTGCTGCTGTCTACAGCAATTTGACCATTTTCGATCAGTGCGGGGCCAAATGAGAATATTTGCCAAATACCAGCTGTATTCAAAGATTGTGTACTCACTTGGTTTTCATGAATAATTGAGAAATTTCCCGCTTGGTTGATCACCAGCGCTTCGTCGTCTGCCGCTCCCCTCGCAGAATCACGATAGAGCACACCGTTGCGCAATACATACCCTTGATTTCTAAATCCATGAGTGAAATTACAGCCGCCCATCTATAGGGCTTTGTAAAAAATGCTTTCATTTCTGGCTTGAACCTCTCTACTCTTGGTATTAAAAATAAATTTCTTTTGGATTTGGTAGCCGATAAAAAACAAAGAAGTATCTACTAATATTTTTACGAGGGTAATCGGTACCGGCAAAGAGCTCAGACTGGCTACAAAGACCCAGCTTAGCATCATCTGGCAGCAGAATAAAGCCAAATATTTTAATACTTCTTCGCCATTACGGTTTTTACTTTGAAAAACCCAATATTTATTGATCAGAAAATTTACATTGCCGGACATGAGCCGGGCAGTCACTATAGCAGCTAAAATCCCGGCAGATCCTGTCCCAAACAATAAACTGACAAGCAGGGTGAACAGCAGCAGGTCTGTTATGGCCGAAACCAGTGAAGAGAGACTGTATTTAAAGCTGTATTTAAATATGTTTAAGTAGATTTTAAGAAAATCTCTTACCGGATGGAAATGAGATGACTGATTGCCATCCAAATAAATTGTTCCAATCGGCACATTGACTAACGAAATTTCATTCCGCGCCATTTCCAGCAACAGGTTCATTTCATACTCATACCTGTTTCCCGGCACGGAAAGACATATTTCCGTAAATTTTTTTGGAATTCCCCGAAGCCCTGTTTGGGTATCCGCGCATCGCTTACCCGTGCTTAATAAAAACACGAAGGAAGTGATTCGGTTTCCCCACCTGCTTTTAAATGGAATATTTTTTTCGTTGAAATTCCTTGTACCTAAAATAAGTGCCCCGGATTTTGTTCCAGCGAATCAGCCACTTTTAGAATATCCTCCGGCGCATGCTGCCCGTCGGCATCTGCAGTAACATAGCCGCAGCATTCAGGGTAATTTTGTGCGGCATATTGGATTCCTGTTTTGAGGGCAGCGCCTTTTCCCATATTTTTTTCATGCCGGCAGATTTCACAATTAAACTTATTTTTTTTAGTGTAAGTCCATGATGTCCAGAACTCTTGTTTCCTGGGGGTAGTGGACCAAGACAACACCCGTTGTGAAATTTCCGGAACCGGGATCAGTTCGGTAAAAACGAATGGAATTTAGTCCGGGTGAACTCATCTCTTGTTGTCCTGGTTATTGTAAAACCACTCTAACAGCGCTTGTTTCCATTGCGGTGAAAAGGAATAGAGATGATTACGCTCCAGTTCAGCATAGTTATGGAAGAAAGCTGCCATGATATAATTTGTTTTGGGCAGTTTTGAGCCGATCCAGCCAACGGAAGATAAATCATCTAAAATTTCCTTTAGTCTATCCGGATTATTGATTTCGTCCAGAAATGTGAGCGGGTATTTCAGGCACAGCGGCTGTCCTGTTTCCCCGGCCAGAAGTTCAAGATGTTCTACCATATTTAAGGTAGGCTCCAGATAATAAAAGACGGGATATGAGTCGTCCATAAAGGCGCCGGTTTTTGGATTCTGCAGACTTAGGTAAAACTCCATCTCTGATTTTTTATCGGTAAACTCCGGCACCTTAATCAGACCTTCTCTGGTCTTTAACTGTTTGTGCAGCTCATTTAACTTGGTAAGGGCAGTAAAATATTGCCCTTTATCCAGGTAATAGGCACATCCGAGCATCTTAAATTCAAATTCGCCCATATAGTACCCTTCTGCTTGCAGCTTGCCGTTTAATTGAAACATCTCTGAGATCGAGGCTATGCTGCGATAGATATACAATCCTGATCCAATGATGAATGTTGTAATAATGACAGATATTGTTATGAATAGATTCTTTCTCCTCATCAAAAATCACCTTACCTATCGTATTTCAAAATAAAGAATCCCTCATCTTCATTGTAAAGACGAGGGATTTCTTACACATTATACTTTCGATAGATTTTTCTCTGACTTAAGTCATGTTTTTTGTGCCAGGAGAGCCAGCTGGGTCCTGTCCCTGGCCCCAAGTTTAGCCAATAAGCTGCTGACATGGCTTTTCACTGTTCCTTCCGTAATAAAGAGTGCCGCAGATATTTCCTTGTTGGACAGACCGTTGCCAATCAAGCGCAGGACTTCTTTCTCGCGGTTGGTTAGTTGAGTTAAATCATGTTCAGGCAAGTTTTCAGAGGCGGTTCCCGCTCCACAAGCTGCAATTTTCCCCAGGAGTTTTTGTGTTGCATCAGGATGCAGGCAAACTCCTCCGGTATGAACAACCCGGATGATCTTGAATAATTCGTCAGGCTGTGTATCCTTCAGTAAAAAGCCTTTGGCACCGTTTTGTAAGCCTTCGTAAATCAGCATTTCTTCGTTAAAGGTAGTTAGAATTAGCACCTTGGCATCAGGGAACAGCCTGCTGATTTCCTTTGTTGCAGCGATCCCATTCATGATCGGCATACGCGCATCCATTAACACGATATCGGGATTTGTCCGCCCGCAAAAATCCAGTGCTTCCTGTCCATTATGACAAACCCCGATTACTTCAAAATCCTCTTCAAGCTGCAGGATAGCGTTTAAGCCCTCGCATACAATTGGTTGATCATCCACAATTAATATGGTAATTTTATTCATTGCCCGGTCCCCCGTTTATCAATATGCCCGTCAATCTTGAAACCATTATTCTTTGGGACTGAAAGTGAATAGCCCCGCCAAGATCAGCTATTCTATTTTTCATACTTCTTTCCTGCTTCAAGGGTTAGAATCAAACCGGTAAGGTCATGACCCAGACTGTCGTGAATCTCAGCGGCCAATCGCCGCCGCTCCGCTTGAGAGGCCAATTCTTCATTCCAAGCCAGACTTTCTCGTAGTCGCTGGTTGATGTAGCTGAGTTCTTTCGTCTGCCTTTCATAGGCCAGTCTTTGTTCTCTCTGAGCTCTTTCACTTAAAACCAGAACGATTACCAGCACATAAAGAAGCATTTCCGCAAATCCTGGTATTTCCACCGGTCCGCCTCTGCTCATATCAAAAAGGACGGAAGAGGCGGTATTGGCCAGTAAAGTCAGCGGAGCTAAAGCAAGTGCATAGGGTTTTGGCAATACGGCAATCTCTTCGATCATATAAAGCAAACACAGCTTGTCAAAACTGCCGCGATCGAAAGTCCAAGAGAAAAGAACGGCTAAGATGATGTTGAATAGAAAAGTAATGATATTCAGTTTTAAACTGCGATACCCGGAAGCGCTTCGCCAAAAATCACAGACCAGCATGACAAGAGCAAGCGCTATCGGGGGGATACCTAATGAGGTCGCCTGGAATGACTTAACGAAAACTAAATAGCAGATAACAATTTTGATTACTATTAATAGTCTAAACATATATTAACGATTAATTAACCTCGATAACTAAATTCTTACTTGTAATTCCACACTTTTCTTATTTTTCCTTTCAATCATCAGGTGGGTCTTTTTCCCCTATTTCCCTATACTGATACAAAAATTCCCGTGAACACTCGTGCACGGGAATATAAAAAGCACACCTTATTATTCTAAAGATTATTTAACTAATTGAACATTAACGGCTTTCTGAGTCGGAATTATTTTATATTTCTCTTTCCTTGCTTTTTTAATTTAATCAGCTGTTCATGTGAAAGTCTGGACTTAGTCAATATATCGATCCATTCTTCCTCAGAAAACAAGGTTTCCAGGTCGTCAGACAAGTTAACGTATCTGTCAGGATAATCAGCCTCTATAATATCTAAAATTCCTTGAGGATACAATTCCTTGTCATATTGATTCTTCCTGGCTCTTTTTCGTCGCGGCAGTTCCATAAGACCTCTCAAGCAAATTGCTTATTTAATATATTATTTTCAAGCTAATCATTTAAGATAAACGGTTTTTAAAATCCTCATAGCCAAACCGCCGTATCATCCTGATGCCTTCTTCTTCGTTGTACAGTGCAATACTCGGCAGGTTTATGCCGTTAAACATGTTATTCTTTACCATGGTGTAGTGGGCCATATCGCAAAAGACCAGCTTATCACCAGGTTTTAAGGGCTCTTGAAAGGAATAGTCACCTATGATATCCCCGGCAAGACAAGTATTGCCGCCGAGCCGATAAGTATAGGGATGTTCATTAGGGCAGCCCGAATTGACAATATTGGGCCGATAAGGCATTTCCAGTACATCCGGCATATGGCATGCTGCTGAAGCATCCAAAATTGCAATCTTCATCCCATTGTCAACAATATCCAGGACCTTGGACACCAGGAACCCGGTATTCAAGGCAATGGCCTCCCCCGGCTCCAGATAGATATCTACTCCATACTTGTCCTTTAAATATACAATACAACGGACCAGAGTTTCAATATCATAATCGGACCTGGTTATATGATGACCGCCGCCCAGATTCAGCCATTTCATCTTTTTGATGGTTTCCCCGAATTTTTCCTCAACCACTTTTATTGTACGTTCCAGGGTGTCGGAATTTTGCTCGCACAGGGTATGAAAATGAAGTCCGTCAATGCCTTCAAGCTCTTCAAGCTTAAAATTGGACAGGGTTACTCCCAGTCTTGAATACTCATAGCAGGGGTTATAAATAGGAGTTTCAATTTCGGAATACTCTGGGTTGATGCGGATTCCGCACTCAATTTTCTTTGAATGGTTTTTCACCTTATCTTTGTATTTATTCCATTGATCAAAGGAGTTAAAAACCATATGGTCACAATACCCAAGGAGTTCATCCATTTCCTCATCGATATAAGCCGGTTCATAAACATGAACTTCTTTGCCCATTTGTTCATAACCGAGCCTGGCCTCAAACAAGGAGCTGGCGGCAATACCCTTTAGATATTGACCCACCAACGGAAACACGGAGTGCATGGAGAATCCTTTCAGGGCGAGGATGATTTTACATCCTGTACGCTCCTGCACGGATTTGAGAATTTCAAGGTTATGGATAAGAAGTTTTTCATCAACAAGATAACATGGTGTCGGCAATTCTTTTATATTTATGTTCAATGATTTATTCCTCATCAAGTAGAGTTGGCGCAAAATCCTCTTTCCACGGTAATCCGTACTTATTCAGCGCTTCCATGAAGGGATCGGGATCAAATTCTTCAACATTGAAAACTCCGGGCTTTTTCCATACCCCCTGCATCATTAACATGGCTCCAATCATGGCAGGAACCCCGGTGGTATAGGAAATGGCCTGTGAACCTACTTCGGCAAAACATTCCTGATGGTCACAGACGTTATATACATAGTAGGTTTTTGGTTTTCCGTCTTTGATCCCTTGAATGATACAGCCGATATTCGTTTTCCCCTTCGTTCTTGGTCCAAGGGACGCGGGGTCCGGCAAAACCGCCTTTAAAAACTGCAGGGGAATGATCTGCCTGCCTTCATATTCGATAGGTTCAATGGAAGTCATCCCAACATTTTGCAGGACTTTCAAATGGTTTATATAGTTGTCGGAAAAAGTCATCCAGAATCTTATTTGTTTTACGCCTTTTATGTTGAGAGCTAAAGATTCCAATTCTTCATGGTATAAAAGATAGATGTTTTTGGGGCCAATCTCATCCAGATCATAAACTTTTTTTACGGAAAGAGGATCAGTTTCTATCCATTCACCGTTCTTAAAATAACGGCCCTTGGCTGTGATTTCCCGAATATTGATTTCGGGGTTAAAATTCGTAGCGAAGGGATAACCGTGATCCCCTCCGTTGGCATCAACAATGTCAATCGTATGAATTTCATCAAAATAATGCTTTTGAGCATAAGCACAGAAAATCCCTGTAACCCCGGGATCAAAACCGCTTCCCAATAAAGCGGTTATCCCTGCCGCAGCAAATTTTTCTCTGTAGGCCCACTGCCATTTGTACTCAAACTTAGGTATATCAGGCGGTTCGTAATTTGCCGTATCCAGATAATCCACCCCGGTTGCGAGGCAAGCATCCATAATCGTCAAATCCTGATAAGGAAGCGCTACGTTAATCACAATATCCGGCTTAAAATCCTTGATGAGTGTAATTACCTCGTCCGTATTATCTGCATCAAGCTGAGCAACCCGTATTTTCGTACGGCTTCCGGTTAATTTATCTTTTATATCCTGGCATTTTTTAATCGTCCGACTTGCGAGACAAATCTCCTCAAAAACTTCGGGAACCTGGCAACATTTATGTACTACAACGTTTGCCACGCCACCGGCCCCAATAACCAAGGCTTTTCCCACTACAATACCCCCATTTCCTTATGCAATTATCAGAATGATTATAATTAATATTCCGCATATTATCAATCAATTTCGACAGTAATTTTATATTCATATTATCACAACTTTTGCCAAGTACCTAAAAGAAAAAGGGGCAAAATGCCCCAAGACTTTGATATTAAGCTATTTATATTATGAGACTTTTGCATAATTAGATATTTTAATTCTTTAAGCACAACTAACTTGGTCAATCATCAGTTGAGACCAACGACAAAGACTTATTCGGCTAAAATCAGCGTTCATTCATAATCAATCACTAAAAACCAGAATTTGATCTGACACACTGGAACTAAGCTGTTTTTTTAATTGATGAATTAGTATTTTTGATGGCCAAAGCTGAGGAGAGCAAGATAATTGCATTCAAGAAGATATATGATTTTACTTTTTCGACACCTCTAACATGTAGATCATTGGCCGTCAAATGTTCCTTTAAACGAGCGAAGCTCCGCTCTACGCTGGTGCGTTTGTCGTAAAGTAACTCCCAATTTCTCGTATTTCGGTGAGGTAAACAAAAGCGTCTTAAGTCTTGATTTACATTTACCTTAGTTACCAGACCATAATTGGAAGATGAACACCAGTTTGAGCCTTGTGGGCAGTCTGCTTTACCTAGGACGTTACTTTTATCCTTAAAGAAAAACTGTTTTCATTGAAGGGATTTGACGGAAATACCAGATATTCCTGATTATTCCTGTTAAACCATAAAAAAATTCCTTATAATTTGAGATAGGTCAACAATCTTAGTGTGACAATGTTTTTGGTGGGCGCAGTTGTATTTGGGTTGGGATTTGGAACATTTAATCCCGAAGTAAATTTAACAATTATTAAAATAGTTCCTCGCGCAGCAGCTACTCTTGCTCTTTCTATTTTTATCGGTTTTACAAACTTTGGCCAATTTTTGTCCCCAATGGGTTTAAAGCTCATTACAGATTCACTGGGAATGAAAGGTGCCTTAGCTCCCTGGGTAGTCTCCGGGCCTATCCTCATTGCAGCTGCAATCATCGTTGCTTTAGGGATAGCTCTTTCCAAGCCTGCTAATAAATCAGACTCTGCAAATGTAGAATCGTAAGCCACATATTACTAACTGTCCACAATCATAAAAGAATCCTCTTAATCAAACACTACCAATATGGGGTGCCAAAACTTGGCACCCCATATCATATTTTATCTCTGGCATAAAAAAAGTACCCCCAAAAATAAGGGGGTATGAGTAGGCTTATTCCATATCGTTTTCCTCAAGCAGTCTCTTATAATAAAACCCGCTGGTGTATAGTGCTGCTGCGGGGTTATGACCAAGTACCCGGTCCTTAGTAATAAGCGTTGTCACGGGTGCCTCTGAATACTTAATAAATAAAGAATCATGACCAACACATAACCCGACTATTACATTTAAGTCTGTCTTTTCTTCATTAAGTAACTTTGCTTGCAAAACAGGATTGCATAAGGATTCATGACAACCCTTTTGGATTTTTAACTTTTCGTCTACTCCGACTTCTGTTTTGTCGGTTGAGCCAACTTTGCAGATCACACTATAACTTTCCAGCCCTTTTGCATGAAGTATTTTTGCAAACGTTTTCGCTTCACTCATTAAACCTATACAGGTTGCGATCCCAATTTTTTTTGCTCCAATTTTCTTAGCAAAGAAAATGATCTCTTCTACCCGTGTTATCTTGCCATAGTATGTCCCCTCAATCTCTGCCGCCGCTTGGGATAACTTAGAAACGAGCTCATCGTTTCGATAAAGCCTATTCACTTCCTCGATCATCTCATGATCTGTATTCGTTGTAAGGCAGAACTGGGGAAAACTTTTTTCCCGCCTATAACAGTTGATAAGTCCACAGTCTGTGCAACTTAGATTCTTTGTTTCTTCGCTCATTTTTCAAACTCCTTTTTATACTGGTTCGATAATCGGTACCCTTTAGGCAATTCTTCAAGTTTCTTCAGTCTCCTTCTTTTTTTTTACAAAAATTTGAAAACGTCTGACCTCTTTATTTCGCGTATTTCTTTATTTTCGCGCAAAAGTAAGCCTCTGTTCACCCTCCGATTCGGCCTTCACTTTATAAACAGCAAAGACACCAAGTACAAGACATAGAATAGCCCCTATGAGTCCTATTCCTCCGACTATAAGCTTATTACTGCTAACAAAAAGCATTGCCCAAATCCCATAGTTATTGGCATTAAACACGGAATGTATAAATCCTGCAAGAACCGTACTTCGTGTCTTAAACCATATATAACCCATCCACATTCCAAGTCCTGTTACAGTGAGAAAATGTAGAATCGCACCCGGTAAAGCCTGATTGCCGTAAGCAAAGCCTAATATCAGTATCGTTAGAGTATGCCAAACCGCCCAAATCATACCCGATAATAACATCGCTTTGATTTTTCCCAATGGCTCTAATGCAGGGAGTAAAAATCCCCTCCATCCAATTTCTTCTCCAAGACTTGGAATCATATTGAATATTGGTGCACCAATAAACGTCATTGCCGAAAAAGCAATAATCATTTGATACGCAGGCAATGGCAATGTCATGTTTGGTCTTACCGCCGAAAATTGATTCATAAAAGACGCAAGCGTAAAATCAGGTTTCATTATGAAAGCCCAGACAAATGCATAGTTTATAACAAACATCAGAAGAATTATCCCGTAAACTTTAGGATACATAGATAATTGCCCGATCTTAAACCCCAACTCTTTCAATGGTTTCCGCAGTACAAATTTTTGTGCAATAATCGCTCCAATGGCAGGGAAAAACATACATCCCAGAATAACCATTTGAGAAAAAATAGTCGGAACACCGACTAAAGTAAACCCTAGAAACTTTGCAATAAGTACGGCACTGACTGTTAATCCAAACGTAATAGTTAAAAATGTTATTAATGCTTTTTTATTAACCATAAACTTCTACCTCTTTTACCGTTTGAACCTTACTATTCTATATCAACTTCTCGGGCACAAATCCAGATGCAGTTTTGCGCATTAATATATAGTCGATAACGAGGAAAACTGCCCCTAAAATGCCAAGTGTCAAATTATTTAAAATAAATAATCCTCCCATCTGACCTAGTAGCAGCAAAATCACTGGTACAACGATAAATGCACTCATTTGCTGTGCTTCCTGAAAGGTATTGGCTTTGGCAGATACAAAAACCATAAAAAATATTGCCATTACGGTCACTGCAGGAGAAACCCAGAAGATCAAAATCAGCCATTTTATATTGGGAAAAACCAATCTCCCGAAATAGAGCAAACCTCCAATATTCATAACAATTCCGAATACTATTGCCGAAAGCAGAGTTACTACCAATGCCGGAACAGCACTACCAATTACCTTAGCAACAAAAAGCTCACGAATACTTATAGGTGTATAAAAAAGTGATTCCATGGTTTTATGTTCCTTTTCTCCAACAAAGCTGCTTGCTCCAATTATACTGGAAGCCATGATAGGAATGAGAAGAAAAAATACAGGGAACATATAATTCAGGCCAATTTCAAAAAGCAGCTGGGAATTATCAAGCTCGTTAAACTTGCTGCCTAATGTTTTTACCATGTAGTCCATCCCATTAATTCCTGATACCCCATACCTTGCTCCAATAACCAAAGCTAGCGGTAAAATCAGCATCATAATAAGTGGAACGATTATCATAGGAAGAAGCATTTGCTTGCTTCCAATCACTTCCTTAATATCTTTAATTATCATGGCTCTCTGTATGCTATTCATAAGTTTTCCCCCTTTTGAAAGCTGAAATATAAATCTTCAAGATTCCATTTAACTTGTCTGGCTTCGTATACCTTGCCTCCTCTGGACAAAATATCCTGCAGAATCCTGGTCACATCATCATCGGATTGTATGGTTATCCTAATTTTACCTTCGTGAGTTAACTCAGATGATTTTATGTCCGGAAGACTTTCGCCCCGTATTTCAACATACCTTTTGCTGTTCCTTTGTTTAAGCAATTCATCAAATGTACCCATACCAAGCATTCTACCTTTATGAATAAATCCATATAGTGTGCAGATTTCTTCTGCATACTTCAATTGATGGGTACATAGGAACACGGTAACACCTTGTTCAACAGATAATTGCTTGATCATTTTTGTCACATTCATAGCTGCTTCGGGATCAAGTCCTGAAGTAGGTTCATCTAGGAATAAAACCTTCGGACTATGCAATAAAGCCCTCGCTATAGATAAACGTCGTTTCATTCCGGTACTGTATGCTTTCACCTTTTTGTTTTTAGCATCTGTCAGTTCCAAATATTCCAATAGAACAAAACTCCGTTCTCTAATTGCTGCTTCCGACATCCCATGTAATCGTCCGAAGAAATTCAGATTCTCAATGCCCGATAGATTTTCATACATTAAAGCAGTCTCTGTCATAACACCGCATAATTTATGAATCTCCACCTGATTTTTGGTAATGTCCATTCCCATTACCGATGCGTTACCTCCCGAAGGTTCAAGAATTCCGTTTAACAGCCTTACTGTCGTTGTCTTTCCTGCACCATTAGAGCCTAAAAATCCAAATATTTCTCCTTGTTTAATTGAAAAACTAGTATCACTCAAAGCGATTTGATTTCCATTATAGGATTTTTTTAAATTAATGGTTTCAATAGCATTCATTTTTATCACCTTTTACTGTTTTATTTGCATTAGCAAATCCAGTTTTCAGTAAGAAATTTTATTTCAATTGCCTACGTTCAATTTAGTTTCAAGATTGTTTATTATATTTTTGTAGCCTGGCTTATCTGCAAGTGAAACAAATGCAGGGTTATCCTTTATTATTTTCAGGACATCTTCCCTAATCACTTTTATATCCCTCGGAGCCCCCTTGTTCAGGTCGAATTCATCAAGCCACTCTTCCAATGAATCAAAGAAGCTATCCCCATGCAGGGCAACAGCAAAATTGTCCGATGTACATACTTTCGAATAATCGCTGAGCATTTCAAGCGCTTTCTCCTGACTATTCTGTTCTGTATAGGCTAAAGCTGCAACATAATATATATTTGCCAGAAGGTCAGGCCTTAGTCTTTCCAATTCAAAAGTGTTTGAAATACTCAAAAACCTATTGAAAATAATTTCAAACTTTTCTTTGTCCTTCATGTGAATTGACAGATAAGACGGAGCAAATCCCAAAAGGCTGACAACATATTGATATATGCTTATCTGCAGGACCGACTTGGCCTTTTTGATATCCCCTTTCATCAGATAAGCATTTGAAAGAATGACTTCATCCCCCACGATAGGCTTTATGGTTCCGTCCAGAAGTTCCAGAATCTCCAGTGGTTTTTGCTGTACCAGATAGCTTATTGCTTCGATGGAATTTGCCTGCTTTGCCAGCCACACATCTTCGCTTTCCTTTTTAATATGCTCACAGAGCGAAACAATTTCACTTAATATCTCTTCCTGTTTCTCCTTTTCCTTCGCGAGCATATAATGGTTCAAAAGCAGGATACTCTAAAATAGGAAATTTTTGGGGAAGAATTTACTTTTTTGGGTGTGGATAGCACGTAATAGTAATAAAAGGAAGTGAAGAATTTGCCAAGATTAGAGTATCGGTTATTCGATGAGAGCAAGGGTTATCCCGTTTTATATATCCTATCCTGAAATTACGCTGAAAGAAATAGCACTGAGGTCTATCGTAGATTATTTGGTTATTGACGGAAAAGTATTGGAAAAAACCTCAGCGGCTTTTGAGCCTTCGACTTACGTCGTTTATTGTGAAGTATCGGACAATGACAGTCCTAATGAATCCGTTTCCGTAGGGCTTTTACATGGAAGTAAATTGCTGGAGATAAGGCAATACAGGGACGGTTATTAAACTTACCCGTTACTAAAGGCTTTTAAAGTGCAAGATGATCTGCTGAACTTTCTTATCAGCGACTATATAACTTTAGATGCGATTGAGTGGGAAAAATCATCATCTGAGTTTGATGAAGACAGAAAAGCCTATGTATTATATGTCAAAGAACCAAAATAACCGGAAGGGATGGATAGAATACCGTGGATAAAAGTAAGAAGTTAGTGAGTATCTTCTTATCTTCTGTATTAGCAAACGCTTGACGCTGTGAGAATTTCAGTGCTGGAAGATGATGTAACTACCATAGGAAGATTCGACTTTGCCCAAACAAAAGAGGGCATCAAGATACTTGAATTTAATGCCGATACGCCAACCAGCATCGTCGAAGTATTTTCAGTTAACCAAAGCGTATGTGATTTTTTCAACAGAATAAACCCCAATAAAGGATTAGCCGAACAGCTTAAAGATGCTTTTGCTAAAGTCGTAAATAAATATAAAGAATTGGGGTACAAGACGGACAGCATAGTTTTTAGTTCTCTTGACTGGCATGAAGAAGATAAAGGAACTACGCTGTACCTGATGCAGCAATCAGGATTAAACGCAAAATTCGTAGCTCTGGAAGATTTAAGACTATATTCGGATAATCTCTGTTACTTGGAAAATGGGGAGTACAAACAAATCGATGTATGGTTCAGGCTCCATGCCCTTGAAATGCTGGCAAAGGAAAAAGATGAGGATGGATTTGAGACCGGCGCACATATTCTTAACCTGGTAGCCAAAAGGAAACTCGCCCTCATTAATGCGCCATCAGCTTTTATCGCCCAAACAAAGGCTATGCAGGCGCTAATCTGGGGGTTGCATGAAGAGAATGAATTCTTTACACAGGAAGAACACGAAACCATAGAGAAGTATATGCTGCCTACTTATATGGATAACAAGTTTGAAGGAAAGTGCAATTACGTGACCAAACCTTTCTACGGCAGAGAAGGCGGGGCAGTCAGCTTATACGCAAGCAACGGAGAGATTATTGCCAAGGATGAAGAAGAATACTACTGGGATCAGCCCTGTATCTACCAAAGAATGGTTGAACTTGAGGAATTACAAGCTGAAACAATTAACGGGCCCTATAAGGGCAGGTCTTTATGGGAGTCATTCCTAATAGGGGGGAAAGCCTCGGGCATTGGGCTCAGGGTAGGAGATTTGATTACCGGTAATTTGTCTTTCTTTTTGCCAATATGTGTTGAAGATAATAAAGGAAACGTGAGGTAAGGGAAAATGGGAATCACCAATTTTTTAATGTACGTTGGGGTATCACTGCCATTGCTGGTAATAGGAATTTTTATTTTTTCCAAAACTACACCCTATGATGAGTTTAAAATTATGTTTGACGGTGACGAGTTAGAGGATAAGAAAAAAGTGGCTGCGGCCAATGCAGTGGCCTTTGACATTGGAGGCAAGGTGATTGGACTGGCCATGGCAATGGCATCCGCAGTGTATCACGCTGTCAGTCTGCTTGACCTGGCCCTCTGGGGCGGGATTGCGATGGTATCTATCATTATTATCTATTATCTTTTTGAAGTGTTAACACCCGGGTTACCCCCGCTGGTAAAATACTGGGAGCGGTGATATCATTGCTTGGCATCGGAATCGTGGCTCTGCCTACAGGCATCATTAGTTCCGGGCTTATAGAGGATGTTAAGAGTAGACAAAATGCCCAAAAAATAACCTGCCCACATTGCGGACAGGAATTTCACAAAGAAGAAATATAACGCCGTATAGCCTTCCATTATCTTCCCCACTCATAAAGACCGTATATTTTTCCAAGTGCTTTAGAATGATAAATCCTTTTGATACTCTCCTTTTCCAGCTATTTATGATGTCCTCTTCACTGGTGCTAAGAGAACTCTTACAACAAAAAAGATATTCATCAAGCAGCTTCTCATCTTCCCAAAGCATATTCCTAATTGGGAACAGCATTTGAGGATCTAAGGTTTTAGCATCTTTTATTCTTTTCAATTCCGGGACAACTTTATGCTTACAATTTGTAAAATCAAGCAGCCCTAACCATATCTTAAAGAATCTTTGAGAATCATTTCGATTAAGATACATCAATTCACTTCCCAGGTAAATAATAATTACTTCATTGTTACCGATATACTTTTAATTAATTCATTGGCAATATTGGGGCTCTCCAACCTCATAATACTTTCTTCCGCTGTGCCGAAACTTAATAGATTGATACTTCCATACCAAACAATGTTTTGATCTACAATGGCAAATTTCTGATGTATTTTCGATTTATATACGATGCTTAACCCCGCATTTCTCAATAAATCAAAGGTATTCTGTAAAGCGACGATATCATGATCCTTATAATCTTCCGGTGGTCTGGTCACCACAATAACTTTAACCTTATTTTCTATGGCTGCAGACAGGTTTGGTAGCATCTGCAAACTGCGTTTTCTGGTAACAAACGGACTTACGATTATGATTTCTCTTGAGGCATTAACAATATCATTGGCATATACGGGCATAAAACTGCTTTTATCAAAAATTATGTCAACCGACTCTGCCGCCATGTTATCGCCTTTTGCTTTGTATCCAATAGCGGCATAGCCGTTCAGCCGTTTATGATACATCTTCTCCAGCATCCTGATATGAATATCCACATAATCATAGATTTGTACTTCGCTTTTATTTTCAAACAGGCGATGAAGCCTCCCTGCATATTGCTGCAAAGTCCCTTTCCAGGATATAGGCATGGCTAAGAATAATGTATCGAGACGTGGTTCATCAAAGCCTTCACCAATATATTTCCCGGTCGCCACTAAGGTCAGCGTTCTATTATCAGGTGTTTCAGCAATTTGCTCCATGATTTGTTTGGTTTCTTTTGCACCCATACCACCCGTTAAGCGCATGACATCAGGGATTCTTTCACTCAGCTTTTTGGCCAGCAATTCTACATGAGCTGTTCTTTCTGTCAGAACAATGCAGTTTCTTCCACTTTCATGGTTTTTTATCACATCATCAATAATCTGTTGGTTTCTCACCTCGTTTACGACGATTTCGGAATAGAGTTCCTGGATTGAAACATCGTTCTCCTCCTTATCCAGAGGAACTTTGAAAGATGTAAATCTGGGTAAAACATAATGGTCGAAAGGCCTTCTATCCGCCTGTTTTTTTGCATCATCTTTGTATCTAACGGGACCGCACTGCATGAAGATGATCGGATGGTGCCCATCCTTTCTGGTCGGTGTTGCTGTCAAACCGTATACATATTTTGCATTGACACTTTTCAAGATACTTTCAAAGCTAAAGGCGGACACATGATGGCATTCATCAATAATAACCATGCCATAATTTTTTACACAGTCCCTGACCTCTCCTGATCTGTACAGCGATTGCATAACCGCAATATCAAGAATACCGTTTAGGTTATCCTTTCCTGCACCCAGTTGACCGATAATGCTTTTTGCTTTCTTACTGCCCCTCTTATTCCTATCACCCTTATCCGGCAAAGTTTCATTAATTATTAGGAACTCTTCTAATCTTTTTTTCCATTGGGCAACCAAACTGACTCTATCAACAAGAATGAGAGTATTTACCTTTCTCTCAGCTATGAGCTTGATGGCCACCACTGTTTTACCGAAAGCGGTTGTCCCACTGAGTATTCCATTGTCATATTTCAGTAATTTTTCTAGGGCCAGTGGTTGCTCATCCCTTAGGTGACCATTGAATTCTACACATATACTATTACCATGGTTTGTCTCATCTCTTAATTGAACATCGATTTCCAGCTCTTTGCTCATTTCTTTTAGGTCTGTCTCGCACCCCCTCGGCAAACATATGTATTCTGCTGTTTCCTCAGAACAGGATATGATCCTGGGTATCCTTGCGACTGACAGGCGCATGGCTTGGGCTTTATAAAACTCGGGATTTCGGAAAGCTGCTAAACGTTTCAGATGGTTTAAGCCACGATCCGTTATCCCCACTTTGGGTACAAAAAGCATGTTCACCTTTACAATTTCCAATTTTAGAGGAAAATCACTTTTTAGTAATTTTGTCCTGCCTGCTTCCCATGGCTTTTGTTCTTCTTGGCCCTCTTCCATAGTTCTTATTAACTCTCCCAGCTCGTTACCCTGGCTTAAGTTTGCCGTAAGCTTTTGGACTTGTTCTTGCGATAGTTTTTGAACCTTGGATAAAAACGCCCATTGATCAGTAAAGGCATTGCCGTATTCATCAATAAATTCGGAGTTTCTATTCTTTCTGGCGGCTTTTTGTAACGGCAGGGCAATCAGGTTTCCCAAACCGCCTTTGGGAAGGGTATCCTGATTCGGAAATAACCGGTCATACGATTGAAACTTTAAGTCATGTCTTTTATTCATGGCACATGTAAGCATCGCACTACCGAATCTTCTGACCAAAGTAGCAGATATCGGACTTTGAAAGAAAAACCAGGCATGGGCTCCCTGACCGGAGCGGGAACGTTCAACTGCCAAAGGGATATGAAACTCAAGACACACCTCTCGAAGTACGGTGATGTCCTGTGCCCATTCTTCGCCATCAAAATCAATGGCTAGAAAATAACACGTTTCGTCCAAGCATAATGGGTAAATACCGGCCACAAAATTGTTATTTCCGCGCAAATGATCATCGATTACCTTTTCGTCCAATCCAGCATATAGCTTATTGGTACAATTAACGCACCTTTCCTTAGGTTTCCGGCATAAACCGGGTTTCCATTCATTCAGACAGAACGGGGAATACCCGAAAGTTCCTTTTTTCGGGTTTTCCCACCTTACAGCATACACATCCTCCCGGCCTTTAAAAAGGGCCATAAACAACCTGATTTTTTCTTTGGGGTCTGAAGAGTTATTAATACTTGAAAAAGCCTGATCTCCAGGCGATTCCTTATCATTCACTTCTGATTCGAAGATGGATAAGGAATCAAAATCAAAAGCAGCCTGATGCTCTTGAACATCGGGAATTGCCTCTTCAAGACCAAGCTTAGCTTTCAAATTTCCGATTTCTGCTTTCAATTCTTCATTTTCAGACAACAGTGCCTGATATTTTTCAAACAACTCTTCAAACTTCATATATCACCTAGTATTTCATATACCATAATCTCTGCGAATATCTGAAAAAGTCTCCGATGCAGATTTGACATTTCCTTGAACGAAGTCCGCATATCCTTTTTCCAACTTGGCATTCAAGCCCGCTTCGGTTAAGTCGGTATTCGATACCGGAATATCCAATTGTGCCAGAATTGATTCTACCTGTTCCTTAAGGCCCTGTTCAAGTTTTGCATAAAGATTTGTTTTTTTTACCATTGCCAATTACCCCTTCAAAGTAGTTAAAAATGCTTTATCATTTTTACCCGTTTATCTGCCTCTCCGGCTCTACCATATTTAAAATCATCAATTTTTGAATTAAATTCAAGTAAAAATCTTTTTCAGAATGAAATTGCGTCCAAGTCACTACTGAAACCTTCTGTCCGCCCAAAGACTAACTCTAATGTAACATGCTCCTTAATCAATACCAAGTGTTTTTTGTAGAACATCATTCATTTAATAAATTCCTTTACTTCTTCTCCGGTTTTAAATACAAACGTTACCTCAATCAGCGACCTCACCCTGACCTTTTCGATAAGCCTCCTGAATATATCCCCATCAAACTTTTCAAGCGGCGATTCCTGCTTAATTAAAAACAGCTTCAAATCCTCAATCCGGTTGATTTGAATGATCTTCTGCGCTTTTTTATCCAAGAAGGTTTGTTTTAGTGCTCTGAATCGTTCAATCTCCGTAGCCAGTTGTTGATATTCCATGTCATAATTTACGGCATCAAGTCCTGTCTTAGCATTCAGACGAACCAGGCTCATCAGGTCCTGTTGAAGTTGAGCCAGGCGTTCATCGACCTGCTCCTGAGTGAATTCGTTCTCCGTTTCATCCAGTCCCTTGTTAATATTCTCAAAGAGTTTTTCCAGAAAGGCTTCTTTGCCGCCAAGTACCTGATTCATCGCCCTGATAAAAGCCTTTTCCAAGTCTTTTTCTATTACTGCCTTTTGAGGGCAAGCCTTTTCGCCGTTAATTTTATGATTGACGCACATCCAGACTCCTTTTCGGTATTTTCCTATACCCCAAATATTCCGGTTGAACTTAGCTCCACAGTTGCTGCAATAAAGTTTGCTGGAAAAAGGATGCTTGCTGGAATACTCACTCTTTCCGGTTTTCGAGTACCCCCGCAGGTTACCTCTCCTGGCCAACTCAGCCTGAACCGCTGCAAACTCTTCTTTGGTAACGATCGGCTCATGACTGTTTTCAACGTAATACTTTTGGACATATAATAATACTTTTAGCGCTTTTACCTTCAAGAAATTCTCTGTAAATTCTCTTCACAATCTTAGCCTGTTCGGGCACAATCACCAGGTCGCCATTTTCATCTTTGGTATACCCTAAAAACCAGTTATGGTTGATCCGGACTTTGCCTTCCTGAAACCGGTAGACAATGCCCATATGGGTGACCTTTGATAAATTGGAACTCTCTTCTTGCAAGTGACGACATAATGGTTATCAACAAATCTCCCCGCCCGTCCAGCGTATTTATATTTTCCTTCTCAAAATAGACAGCAATATTTTTATTTTGAGCTGGCGGACATATTGCAGACATTTGATCGGTTTAGCCGGTATAATTTCAATGTTTTTTCGCATTGCCCACCTGTCCTCTCATCGGTTCATAGTTTTGTAAATACTCCATCCCGTTTTTAAGAATTAGCTTGATCTTACCCGGTTCAGAGGCAACGATTCCAGAAAAAAACGCTTTAAATTTGCGTGCCAGTTGTGATTACTTATAAAAAGCCCTTCTATTCCTTGACCTTGAAATACGTCTCCCCTAAATACCCCTTTCATTTCGGTTATTTTTTGCATGATTATTTCCAAAACGATTGAATCCGCATAATGTTCTATTGCCATTCAAAATAAACGGCTTAGCCCCGATTGAATTTCATTCATATTTATCAAAGAAGATCCAGCAGGTAATCAATGCTTTTCTGGTTGTTTACCTTAATAACAGTAAAAACCCGATCATTTTAAAAGTAACCGAGTTTTTATCAGTTGTTTTACCCTTTTTCAGCGCCTAAATCAAAGTGGCTGAAAGCCTTGTCACATGCGGCTTTTAGCTCTTTTTATCAGTGTTATCGATTCCACGTGGCTCGAGAGGATAGCATTGATGTCTTTCGCTGATTTTTGAACCTTATGTTCTCGGGAACATATCGATAGGTTTTTGGTTGTTTTTCCGCAAATGACGGTTCAAGGGAACATATCAACGTGGATCATTTTATAGTTAAGCCTTTATCAATAGCTTCCTGAATAATCTTATGGCAACAAACTCCCAACGGATTGTTTTCTTTGCAATTAGAGTTTTTCATTGCTCCAGTTATGGCGTTCACTTCTTGTACTGTTTTCGCACCATGCTTTACTACTGCTTCAATTACCTGTTCTTCTATGACTTTGCTGCAATAGCAAGCATACTTAGGATTTGCATCTTTCTTAAACCAGATGGGAACACTAACTTGGTCTTTTAAGAATTTTATTCCATTATCCACGTTATAGTAGACAACATTACAGTCCTCATTCATGCAAATCTTATATTGATCTCCCTCGACCGCCCTGCGGTTATCATCTGTAACCAGGTGCTCAACGGTAACCTTGCTAACAGAAATCCCTTCACTATTGCAGACAGGGCAATTCTCTTTTGTTTGATTCATATTATCTTGTGAACTGCTACAACAGTCACATTGAATTGTTGTTTTCATATCCACGCACTTCCTTAATAATATCCTTATTAAAACAAGATGATAAAAACAATACAGATTCAACATTTAAAAGTAGATGAACCTGTATTTCAATTTAATACAGGAGTTATGCAGTTCCAGGATAATAATTCCAACTCCATAACCCAAATTTTAAAGACTGAGGCCAAAATTTACTAAGAAGTCTTGTAAAACGTTTGGTCGCCGTGTCAAAATAGACTTGGATGAGCTGGTTGCAACAGCTAATCCGACAACCGGCGTTGAAAAAGTACCTGATCACTTCGCAAAGGGAGAGGGCTTGTTCGGCGCCTTCTTTATTGAACTCCCAAGCAGCAAAACAAAGAAGGGTTTTGGCCGTAAATACAAGTTCTACATGTGCGAGATGAGCAGTTTCTGATTGAGCATAACAGGTAGTTAATCCAAGGTTTTGTTTAGCCGTGCGGTAAAAGACCTCAATTCTCCATCTCCTGTCATAAGCTTTGGCTGCTTCTTCCGGTGCATCTACCCGATTGCTGATCAGTAGGTATGCATCTTTAAAAGTAGCAGGATATTCTTGCTCTGGAAGTACAATATCTTCTGTTGCTTGCTTTTCAAAAGTCGAGGCAATCGCAGCTACAGGTAAAAATTGTTGCCTGGTGATTGGTTTTCCCTTTCGGGTAAATGTCTCATAGGGTACTTTGAGATAAATATTCGGAATACTGAGAACACATCCTTTACCAAGGAGTCGGAGCTTTGGGTAGACTTCCTGCAGCAACTGTTTCGGATTCAGCTTGATGTAACGTTCTTTACGCAGCACTGGATCGTATATTTTCCTGTATAGTACTGTATTACGCTTGGCTTTAGTAACCCAATCAAATCCTTGATCCATAAGCCAGCGCAGAAACTTTTTGCATAAAAACCAGCGATCCATAGCAACCCAAAGTTTGGCAGTACTTATTTGACGTATCTCAGAAAGCATCTGTTTCGCAAGATCTATCTTGGTTTGCTTTTCATCTTTCTGGTCTGTTTTAATCCAGAAACGCCACAACATGGGATATTCCAGTCCGTTTCTCAGAACAGCCAGGGTTGATACCAAGTTTATGCACCAGACATGACGTTTTTGAGAACTGTCAAAGAGCCAGCAAAGAAAAGGAATCTTTTTACCAAAAGGATGTTCAATCTTGGAATCGTCCAAGGCAATAATATCTCCGTCGGTGAGCTTACTATCCGTGTTGTTCTGTAGACGCTTAAGCCTTCCAAGAGAGAACTTGAACCACTCGAAAGGTGTGGATAAAAACCGGCTGAAGGCGCTTTGCGAAATGGTTTTTCCAGAAAGCAATTGCTGTAAAAAAGGGGCATCAGCAGAATACTTAGCATTGTGGTTTGCAGAATTCACCTGACCAATTAGACCACAGATGTAAGCAAATGTCAGGAGCCATGGTGCTAACCCGGAATGTTTAAGAAATCCTAACTGGGAAAACAGCAAAGACAAATCAAACAAATCCCAAATAGTCTTGAGAACAGGAATTCCGGCACCCTGACCGTAATCCTTTTTCTCAAAAGATGGATCACCTAACTTTTTCAATAATATCACCCGTTATCTCGAAAGTAATGACAAAATGCCATCCTTCGCGATTATTGGGGTCTTTTGAAAATGTCAAGTGTTTTTTGAAAAATTCTTAACTTTTTTTGGAGTTATGGGATGTTAATTATTTCCACCAACTGCATAACTCCTGTTTAATATTGTTTTCATAAATTGGAATTAAAGATATTTTTTTATGTCCTCCACAGATGGTACTCGTCCCATAATCTTTACCTGCTCATCAACAACAAGAGCTGGTGTCTTCATAACTCCATACGCCATTATAGCTTTTATATCTTCAACCTTTTCCACAGCTGCTTCGATACCTAACTCCTTAACTGCCTCTCTTGCATTTGCCTCTAATTTCTTGCAATTTGAACAACCCGTTCCTAAAATTTTGATAATCATGCTTACTTCCTCCATAACTTTAATTTTAATTTATGCTTAATCGCTTTTTGCTGGAATGCCGCATTTCACGCATTTTCCGGATCAATGGTTAGAAACCAATTGACCTTTTAGCTTGGATATCCTGTTAACCATGCCATAAAATCATTTCCTTTTAATAATTTATTAGCAATTGCAGCTGCAACCACAGTCACAGCCTGAGTCAGAGCCTGTATCACCAACATATTCAATTGCATCAACTGGACATAATTTCTGACAGCCACGGCATCCCTCAACACAACCATCTGTATATATTACATTCGGTTTATTCATTCCTTTTTCATACACACCGTGAGAGCATTTATCAACGCATGCCCCACATTCAATGCAGTTTTCATAATTTATTACTGGGTACCATTTTTTAGACATTTGCAATCCTCCCTCAATTAATTAAGACCCTTAATGGTCAAAGTTTTCTGCGTTCTGATATATTTTCTTTATTTCATTCTTTGAAACCAACTTTGCTAGAATAACCGCTATAATTATAATTCCAGGTATATCAATAAGTAGCCTTGTTACAGCAAATTGGGTACCTAAAGCAGCTACTTCAAAGAGAAACATCGGTATCTTCGTAGTTGACCATGCGCCAATAAATATAAGAATGTTACTAAACTTAACCCCTTTTTTCATGAAAACAGCTGCTACCGGGAACGCACCATAAAGAGGTCCAGCTGCGGCAAATCCAATAAATATGGATAAAAGGATTCCCTTCAACCCGGAACCTTCCCCCATATATTTAACCATTGTTTCTCTTGGAACCCATATATCAAGAAGCCCAAGGAGTACGAAGATCGGTGGTATCACCAGAATCATTTCCTTTAAAGAATATGCTGTTATATTCAGGGCTTTCATTCCAAGTTCATAATTGAAAATGGTTAATACCAAAACAGCTGCTACTACTACTAGAAATGCCCGGTATCTTTTCAATATTTTTTTCATATTAAGTCACCACCAAACCGATAATATATGCCACAATAAATGAGAAGATAAAGGCTAAAATATTCCTGTATATCGTTAGCTTCTTGCCAAAATATTTAATTTCAACCGGCATTGTTACCACTCCAACCATCATAAGGGTTGATACAAAGGCTCCAATTTGCATATAGCCTGCACCACCCTGTAAAAGCAACGCAGCGGTTGGAAAGGCAACAAAGCCGGGTATTAATGTGACCGCCCCAACAATCGCAGCCAGAACAACCCCCATCCAGCCTGAATCAGAACCAATTATTTTTGAAATGACCTCAGGATTTACTACTGCGAGCAGCACACCGACCAGTAAAATAACAACCAAAAATTCAGGCAGAATGTTCTCAAAAGCTTTCCATGCTTTTTTTAAAGCCATCTTTGTCTTCTTCTTATCCTTATAATATGAAAAAAACAATAATGATAAGGTAACTATATACAAGGCTGTATTCAATATTCACACCTTCTTTCTAGTGATATTTAAGTTTTGAAAATACTCTTATCGTCACATTTATCAACTTCTGCCTGCAACGTTACATGGCTGATGCCATAATGCTCGATTAAAAGATGTTCAATTTTATCATGAATTTTTTCTACTTCTGAAAGCGGCATATCTTCCATATCAATATGGGCCTCAAAGTATATCGTTTTTTCATTGATCATCCATGAATGAACATGGTGAATGTTTTTTACCTTGTCCATCTTTTCTACGTCATTTTTTATAGCTTCATAATCCAAATCCGCAGATGATTGCATTAAAATACTAACCGTTGTTTTGATAACAAGCCAGGTTTCTCTCAAAATGTATAACGATATCAGCAGAGTAATCAGCGGATCAATCCAAATGATGCCCCATAATTTGATTGCAATACCACCAGCCAACACGCCTACAGAAGATAACGTGTCGCTTAAAAGATGCAGATAGCTTGACTTTATATTCAGGTTTTCATGGGAATCCTTCTCCAGCAGAAATACTGAAATAAAGTTGGCAATCAGTCCGATAAGCGCCACTGTTATCATCAAAGTTCCATTAATGTTTTCAGGTGACTTTAATCTTTTAAAAGCTTCAAAAATCAATAAAGCTGATATGGCAAGCAGAACTGTTGAATTGATAAAAGCTGATAGGATCTCAGCTCTTTTATATCCGTAAGTCCTTCTGGGATCTTTGTGTTTTTGCGCTATCTTATTAGCAAAGTAAGATAGCGCAATTGACACAGTATCACTTAAATTATGGACTGCATCTGACAATAATGCCAAGCTGCCTGAGAGTATTCCTCCAACAATTTCAGCTAGCTTATAATAAAGTTAAACAAATACCCAGTAAATATAATTCCGAGGCCCACTATAGAAATAAATATTGCGAGAAGTTTAGGCTTTAATACTCTTCTTAAAAGTATCATTTCTGGCAAACTCAATGCAGTTACTGCCATCATGAACGATAGTGCTGTTCCAATTGCAACTCCTGCTCTTGTAAGTTCACTGACAAGTGGAATTACTCCTGCTGCATTCGAATATAGAGGGATGCCTATTAAAACTGCAATAAATACTGCTAATGGATTATTCTTACCAGCATATTTTGCCAAAGCTCCAGCAGGAATCCAACCATGCATTACTCCACCTATAGCGATTCCAATTATTACATAAATCCATATCTTCTTTATTAGATCACTTGTAAAAGTCCAAGAATCTATCAATCTTTCTTTCATCGTTGAATTTGGCATATCTATATCAGCACCAACATTCATTTCATAGACATAACCTTCAACATATTTCTCAAGTTTCATCTTTCCTAAAATAATCCCACTTACTATAGCTATAATTTCTCCTGAAGCTATATATATAAGAGCTATCTTCCATCCAAATAATCCATAGAGAAGCCCTAATGCAACCTCATTAACCATTGGAGCTGCTATTAAATATGAAAATGTTACTCCAAGTGGTACCCCTGCTTCAACAAAACCTATAAAGAGCGGCACTGCTGAGCATGAACAAAATGGTGTTACTATTCCAAGAAGCGCCGCTAAAATATGCCCTATGAAAGCGCTTCCTTTATTTTTTGCAAGAATTTTTCTTGTCTTCTCAGGTGGAAAGAAACTTCTTATAAATGTTATTGCATAAATTATTATCAATAGCAAAATAAATATTTTTATGCTATCAAATACGAAAAAATTTAAAGCGCTTCCAAGTTTGCTATTTTGAGCTATACCAAATACGTTATATATAAGCCAATCAGCAAACATCTGTACTAATGTAAACATAAAATCACCTTCTTTTTAGCTTAATCACTGATTGCACAACACTGATTTAAATACGTTTCTTTATCTTCAAGCCTGTTTTTATCCACAACGAGCTGTGGATAAGACTCCAAATCATCCAAAATATTTTTTAAAACCTCAGTAAATATCTTGTTGTCTCTTCTCAATGAATAAAATACAAATTTTTCTTTTCTTTCATCATCAACTAAATTCAGATCCCTCAATTTAGAAAGGTTCTGTGAAATCCTAGGCTGTGGAATACCTAAGATACCACTAAGTTCGCAAACACATAGTTCTTCTTGGTAAAGAAGGACTATCATTCTTAGTCTGTTTTCATCAGATAAAATTTTAAATATATTTGTTAATTGATCCATAGCCGGCTCCTTTCATATTAACTTATACATATGCTCATATCTGAATATGTTAATATGATATCCCTTCTTATATTATTTGTCAATCTATAATTTTTATAATTATTTTTAAGAACAAAATAGACCGCCGCTCAAGGATTTATTTCCTCAAGCGACGGCCAATCTTGTGCCTTATATCTCTATATCAATTTCAACGCAGGATTTGAACTCTATGGTCAGTTTATCATCAAACACTGAGAATCGACAATAAGCCTTCTGACCAGCTGCTCGTCATATCCCTGTAAATCACTCGTCTGCTCGTTAAGGAACTCGGTCATTTCTTCAATGCGCTGCCTTTTACCTTGGCGCTCCACATTTTGTACTAGGGCGTTTTGCTTTATCTCTTCCGTGCTTCCTCCTGAATAAAGCTCATGATCTTCTCGGCGTATTCGACCGCTTCGTCGGTGGCATAGGATGTTTGGAGCAAGATAAGCATATCCGCGAAACCCATCACGCCAAGGCCCACTTTGCGGTTGCCTTTGACCATTTCTTCGATAACCGGCAAGGGAAATTTACTGGCATCAATCACGTCATCGAGAAAGCGAATAGCAAGACGGGTGGTAGCTTGAAGTCGTTCCCAGTTGATTACCGTCTTGCCATTTTCTTCTTTGACCATCAGTTTGAGATTAATTGAGCCGAGGTTGCAGGCTTCATAAATGAAACCGGCCCGGAGGCAACACCCCCTGTTGAACGTACAACACTGTTTTTTGGGCGCAGACGGGAAAAACTAAACCCTGTCCCTCCACCGGATTTGTGGATAATGGCTGCATTTTTAATAGCGTCAAAGATAGCCTCCAAACTGTCTTCCACAGGTAAAACGAAACAGGCACTCAATTGGCCGAGGTCACGCCCGGCGTTCATTAAAGTCGGCGAGTTCGGCATAAACTCAAAGTTGGCCATAAGGTTATAAAAGTCCCTAGCCAGTTCCTGGACTTCCTTTTTGCTCATGCCGTACTTTTGCTCAACCCCGGCGACCACTGTAGCGACCCGGCGAAACATATCTTCGGGAGTTTCCATTGGGTTCTTTTTCAAATAGCGTTTCTCAAGAATCACCCTGGCATTTGGGGTTAAGTTCGCTTTCGGTACTTTTTCCAACATTAATTTTCTTCTCTCCCTTTTAGTTCAACCGTCATACTGGCGACGTTCTCATCGGGAAATTGGCGCAGAAAGCTGTCAATACTGTCCGACCACTCCTCTATGGCCATTAATTGCGTTGGACAGAGTGCCAGGACGAACGCCGATCTGCCTGGCGAGGGCATTTTGGCTGATGCCCTGTTCACGCATGAGAGCAGTTATTTTTTCTTTAGATAATTTCATATCTCACCCTTCTTTATCGTTGCATTTTTGGGATTTATGGGTAAAAAAAATATCACTAGGATTGTTTATTTTTAAGATATTTGTCAATTTATCGGCCTCACGGACTGTAAAGTATTCTCTATTATCCACGATTACATAGAAAGTGTTAATAAATGCGAATATAAAAGCTTATCATCAATATGTCTGCTTCCATAATCCAATTTTCCTTTAATCTTGTACTTACTGTTACACCGCCAGACCACCCTTCTTAAGTTTTTATCCGTTGAATTCCAGACCTTCTTGCCATATGCCTTTCCGCTATTGCCGCAAATGATTCTTCCGGCAAAAGGATGATCCACGGAAGCATAGTCTATCTTTTGAATCTGGTGTTTCTCTGCGAAAGCTCTCCTTCTCTCCATCTCCAGTTGAACTGCTTCCCAGATTTCTTTATCGATAATTGGAGGATGGTCCTCTACATAGTATTGTGGAATTTCCCCGTTATTTTCAACTTTCTTCTTTGTTAAAAAATCCACAGTATAGGTTTTCTGAAGAAGCTACCAGTTTTACAAGGTTTTATAGTATTGCGTCTAAATTGCACACTCCACAAATTCTATTTGCATCTCCCACTGTAACATTTCCTTGTGCATTTCCAAACAACCTATACCCACCTAATAACCCTTTTTCTTCAGTGCTTGATAGTAGTAGATCCTTTTGCCATTTTGATTACATTTAGAATTCTTTTTACCGCAGCGTTTCCCAACAATAACACCTCTAATGCTGCCAATTCAATAGCAGTTTTCATTCCTTAACCGTATCACGTACTATACTTTTTAATGCAAATACTTCTCAAATTCAGCAATCGGCATGGGTTTTGCCCAATAGTACCCCTGACCGCATTCACAGTTGATTTTCTTCAAGAAATTTACTTCATCCTCTTTCTCAACTCCTTCAGCGACAACAGTCAGTCCCAGCTTTTTCGCCATCGACACCACCGTTTTGATTATTTTTTCTTCACGAGTTTTGCCGATATTCTTTATGAATGTCCTGTCGATTTTGATTTTGTCTATTTCAAGGTTCAACAACATACCCAAAGAGGAATAGCCCGTACCGAAATCGTCCATGGATATCTTAATTCCTAATTTTTTTATTCCTTTTAAGTTTTCGACCACAGCTTCCATGTTCCCTGCAGAAACTCTCTCGGTTATTTCAAACTCAAAATGTTTACCTTCCAATTCATAAGAAGAGAGAATCTGCTTCACTTCCGTAGCAAAATGCCAGTTTTCCAGCTGCTTTAAGGAAATGTTGACAGCGATGGGAAGAAACTTAGCCCCTTTAGTTCTTTCAGACTGCAAGAAACGGCAGGCCTCATGCAATACATATTTTCCCAGTTCGTGTATTATACCCGATTCTTCTGCCAGTGAAATAAATTTACTTGGCGGCACTTGACCGTACACCTTGCTTTCCCATCTAAGCAGCGCCTCCGCGCTAATTATCCTGTTTTCAGCAATGCTGACAATGGGCTGCAGATAAACACTCAACTCCTTCATTCCCATCGCTTTTTTCAAAAGGTTTTCCAATAGAAATCTTTCCTGTGTCTTCTGCCCTATTACCTGACTGTAAAACACGATGTTTTTTTCATTGGTTTTTTCTTGTTTCGCCTGATACATAGCAATATCAGCATTTTTCAATAATGTTTCCGCGTCTTTGCCATCTTCTGGACAGCAGGCAATGCCAATGCTAGCTGACAGATAGAACTCATGGTTCCCTACGCGGCAAATTATATCTAAGCTTTCCTGTAGCCGCTGCGCTATTTTATATACTTCTGACTTAGAGGCCACAAAAGAAACGGCCAGGACAAACTCATCACCGCCGAACCTGGCCAGCAAACAGCCGTTCGGAGCTGTTTCCCTGAGCCGCATGGCAGCTTCTATAATAGTTTTATCGCCCAACGCGTGGCCGAATGTGTCGTTAATTTCTTTCAAATTGTTGAAGTCGATAAAGAGTACAGCAACTTTTTCTTTGCTCCTGCACGAAAGCTTAATCATCCTGTCCAACCGCTTTTCAAAAAAACTTTTGTTGTACAAGCCGGTTAAATAATCCCTGCTGGCAAGATTTTTCATTTCCTTCAATATCTTGGCCCTGTTTTTCTTATGCTTTTCGATGAGGTCAATGTCTTTTACCGTCGCAAACACAAATCCGTTTTTTGCAAACAGTTCCACTTCCGCCAAGAAGGTCCTGCCGTTTTTCTTCTGGTGGAGCCAGCGGAAGCGGTGATATCCTGCTTTTTGGGCCTCGCTGATCATCTCTTTGCCTTTAGCGTCGGAGCTAGTCCCGTCCGGCTGGCTGGCGGGCGATAAGGAGTACGGCGTAAGACCTACGATCTCCTCCATCTTTTTATAGCCGTAGAATTTCAAAGCAGCCCGGTTGCAATGGATGATTTTTCCGTCCTCAAGCAGTATATAAAAAGGCAGAGGGAAATATTCAAGTACTTCTTCGGCAGTAAGCCGTCCAAACCTGTTATCCTTATTGCTTTTCCCCATTGTTTAGCCCCTTCTTTCCATTCTTTTCAACCCTTTAATCCCGCAAGAGCAGCTTTTGCAGTACGGCAACAAGCTCCTGCGCATACTTCTCTTCTTCGTTCTTTAATATCATTAACGCATCGTCAATTTCTTTGCGTGGTCTGTAATCAGCGAGATCAGGGCAACATTGATTGAATGCGAATAAACCCAGTCAACATAGTTGCACAACGTACTGATAAATATGCTCCACGGCTTTGTTTTTGCCTCAGCAATTATTTCCTCCAAAATAGCATTTGAGCATCGGAGAACCTGTTTATCCCGTATACATACTTTTTTTTGAAGTTCCAGCGCAATCTCAGACGAGACCCGTTGCTGGCTAAAACCTGAATTGCCTGAAGTTTCACGCTCGACATAGCCATGTTTTTTGAGCTTTGCTACAATGGCTTCTGAGGCCTTTTGTCCTTTGACCATAAGAAGCACCCCATTCTTGTCATAAATATCTTTTTCGAGGAAAATTTCAGGCATTTTTCTCCCCCTTTCTCCAACCATCTCTTTTTAATAAAATAAAAAAACCCTGTGCCAGAAGCATAGAGGTTGTTCTTTGCTGCAACCGGCTGCCATAGATAAAAATTCACATTAGGCCCTTGGCTTTGCGTCCCCGCCTTTCGGCTGGTTTGCCCTTTAGCAATTCAACTTTGCTTTAGTTTGTCAGAGTACAATCAATACCTGAGTAGATTAGGACTATAATCCTATATTTAAATTATACTATTGATTTTTTCTTTTTCAATATTACATCTTTCGACATGTAGTTTTTTATAAAACCGCCCTAACTTCAAGTCTTGATTTGAACTATATACCTTCTCTATAAGCAACATTTCCAATAAATCATTGGCTGAAGAAAGAATTCGCCAGCCCGCTTCAGGATGTTTTCTCATTTCCATCCATTCAGATTCGTCTAATTTCCCAGGTTTATTGAAAACTTTTTCGTCAATACCTATTTTGCCAATATCATGAACCAGGCCGGACATTCGAATTTTATTTATTTCATGGTTTGGGAAACCCAATGCTGAAGCAATGGCGGCGGAAATAACACTTACCCTTTTCGAATGCAGCATTTCTCTTTCGCTCTTTTCAAAAAGGGCGTTCATGATTACATCGATTGTTTTATTTCGCATACTTGCACTTTCATATATTTTACGCTTATACATATAATTTTCAGCTTCCGCCAATACTTCTTGCATATAATCCCGCTCTGTATACTTGGTTGCATAACCAAAGGAGATCGAAAACACGGCATTGTCCAATTTTACCTCTAAAGCTTGCTCTCTGATATGCAAGAATCATTAATTAGTTTTAGTCCATTCAAATCACCCATGACGATAGTAATGGGCAAGTTTCTACTGATATCCAGCCTTTTTAATTCGTCTTCGAAAAACCTTCGGTTGTATACTCCGGTCAGATAATCGTGATTGCTTATATATCTAAGCTCATTTTCTGCACGCTTGCGCTCCGTGATATCTATCCCCTGTGCAAAAATAGCGACAGATTCACCGTTAGAATTCTTAATGGTTGCCGAATTCCATAAGATCGTCCTTTCAGCTCCCGATAGATGTAAAACAGGAAACTCCACACCATCAATGTATCCGGTAATCCTTAGATTTTTGATATAATCCATAGCAGCTTCCTTTTTATCACTTGGTATAAGAATTTCAAATCCCTGTCCTATTACATTCTCCCTGCTTCTGCCTGTCAACTTTTCAAAGGCTTGATTAAACTCGGCAATTTTCAAATCGATTGTCAATATGATAATCGGTGCGTTTGCATACCGGATCAAACTGTTTAAATATTCCTTTTCCTGGAACAACTCTTCTTTATAACGTTCCCTGTCGGTAGCATCGAATATTATCGAATATAGCTTTGTATCCCCCTTATGAATAATAGTACAAGTATAGACATCAACCAAACGTATAAGGCCGTTTTTCAACCGGTGCGGAAATAGATTATATTTCCGCTTTTTCTTTAATGCCTCTAACCGCCGTTTTTCGACCTCTTCTTTTGGAAGCACATTAATATCCTGAATAAACATATTAAGAAGCTCTTCTTTTAAATAGCCATAGAAAGCTGTAGCGGCGGGATTCGCCAGGTCAGAGATAGTAAGAGGATCTGATAGATTTTTCACTTGCACAGCTTCAACAACTTGTCCATCACGTTTAATCAATAAATCTTCCAAATGTTCCGGATAGTACTCGTCATTTGCCGTTTCACCCATTATTCTTGAAGCAATATATAAGGTCTGAGATGAATAGCCCTTCCAGGCTGATTGTGCACCGATATCCGATTTTGTAAAGGGCATATAATCTCACCTCCCGTCTGGTTGATATTTGGGGATATTATTGTTTTACAAACTCAATTTAGAGATTGAAGACAATCAGTCATTTTAAATCTTATTTCCCTTTAAGTACTTCTCCATAGCTTTATCAAATTCTGAAATATATCTTTCATCCTGCCTTACACGAAATTTCTCATATTCTTTTTCTGCCTTGGACATGGCCTCTTCATGGCTTATCTTTCCCGAATCCTTTAAAACCTCGCGCCGGTTAAATTTTAAAAATTCGTCGGTGATATGTAGCCAGTCTTTCATCGTCATAATATTTTGATTTAGCGCCTGAAACTCCGCATAATCAATATACATTGTCACAATTCTATTCAGTCTGTCCAACTCATTTTGGTTAAGATAATTCTTTGCTACCTTCACATCGCTCTTCAAAATTTTGCCGTGAGGTGAAGCTTTCCATGTAGTCAATCCCATGGTTGGATGTTCACCGTCCGCCCGTCCATGGATAATTTCAGCGGCAGTTTTTCCTGTTATAGCAAAGTGCATTTTATTTTGCACAAAGGCATAAAATGTTTTTGTTTCTTCGGAATTGGAGTTGTAATCGCTACTGCACTGTTCAAAAACATCGGCAATCTTCTGATAAGCTCTGCGTTCAGAAGCTCTGATTTCCCTGATGCGTTCCAAAAGTTCATCAAAATAATCCTTACCGAATGGTCTGCCGTTTTTAAGCATATCATCATTTAATATAAATCCTTTGACGATATATTCTTTCAAAGTCTGCGTAGCCCAAATTCTGAATTGCGTAGCCTTTTTGGAGTTAACCCGATAGCCTACAGCGATAATAGCATCAAGATTATAATAGTTGGTGTTATAGGTTTTTCCGTCTTCGGCAGTATGTGCAAATTTTGCACATACTGCTTCTTCATTCAATTCATTTTCGGCAAATATATTCTTTAAATGTTTGGTGATTACCGTTCTATCCACGTCAAAAAGCTCACCCATGGCTTTTTGGGTCAGCCAGAAACTTTCCTCTGCATAATAGACATTGACTTTTATCTTTCCTTCATCAGTCTGGTAAAGAATGATCTTACTTTGTTTTGATATGTTGTCCACGTGGCGTATCCCTCCTTTTCACACCAACCATAACTTTCCATAAAGCAATTATACCAAACGTATGTTCCGGGCGCAATATAGTTACAACAGCAGAATGTACAAGTAAAAACAAGCCTTTCAGCTTGTTTCTTCTTCGGTGGGTTTTACCCCGGTCAATCTTTATGTAATAACATTTTAGTCTGTGATCCACTTTTATAGCAAATTAAGATATAATCATCAAAAACGCCATCCTCGCAGACCGTTTCACAAATATTGCGCTTAACCCATTCTTCATCTACGGTAGGGGAGTTCTGATAAAAGCATGTTTTTTCCTCCATTCCCAAAACTTATATACGGGGATATATTCATTGTCAGTTACTATTATCCTTTTTATACTTTAAACCTTCGAAAAGTAAAAAAGGGTGCCGTTTATATAGGCACCCTTTAGTCTTTTTATTCTCCCCACCATTTTCGGTCTTTCATTCGAACTGGCATGTAGGTGAGTTTACTGGGCCGTAGACCTAAGGAAACAACTGCTTCGGTCATTCGGAGAGCGGCAGCAAAAGCGTCAACTACCGGAATATCATAACCTGCTTCTTTCAGTCTATCCATAACTTCGTTGGCAACTCCCATCATACCGGTACAACCAAGTACAATAACCTGAGCGCCGTTTTGCTTAATTGCCTCTACACTTTGTTCAAATAGAGCGTCCTTTAATTTTTGAATATCAGTAAGTTCTAGCACTGGAATATCTACGTGGCGCACGGCGACAACCCGATCCTTTAAACCTGCCTTAGCAATCAAGCCATCAATCATGGGAATAACTTCTGGCAACACGGTAACAATTGCAATTTTGTCTCCCAGACCAGATGCGATCAGCATAGGAGGTTCAAACCCCCCAAATACTACTATATTGGTGATTTCCCGGGCAGCTCGAACACCGGGATCGCCAAAATAATCTAGGATTGCACCGTCAAAACCTTCTTCCTCGGCCTTTCTTACCTTGTTTAAAATATCAGGAACTGCAATTGCTTCATCATACTCGGACTCGATTGAGGCAGGACCATAGTCCAGACTCTCTACATCATATTCTACCCCTGGGGTAGCCAAAGATGCTACTTCCCGACGCACTTCGTCGTTGAATGAGGTTCCGATTAGCGGAACAATTACTTTGATTTTCATAATAAATGCCCCCTTATTTTTTTAGTTACTGGCAAGATCGCCAGCCGCTTTAGCTCGAATTCTGGTAGCGTTGCCCGGTAGGTATGCTAGCGGAACATCTTCTACTTCAACAATTTTTATGGTAGACGGATCTGCGCCAGCCTTAATCGCTTCGTTTATTGCTGCTTTTTTGGTTTCTTCTAAAGCTGCTTCCCGACTGATAGTATCCAACTTATACACTAGTTCCACTTGCCCGCTTACTTGGGCGATGGCTGAGCCCAGAGCGTTCGCGACCGCAAAGTTCTCAGGACGGATGATTTCAGAAACACCGGCTAATTTATCGCCAATAAGAATGCTTCCTCCTCCTACCAAGATGACCGTAGCATCTTCGTTAGAAAGTTTCATTTTATCAATGTTATCACTAACTAGCAGCATCATTTTATCAAAGGCTCTTTTGGCAAAGCCTTCATCAATATGTGATACTTTTCGGGGATCCCCAACCTGGGCTATTCCTAAACGCACTGCGATATCTGTAGCAGTTAAGGTTTTCCCGCCAAAAACAAGGGCTTCTTCGGTAATTCTGTATCCAACACTTTGAGGGCCAACTTGGATTTCCCCATCTTTTTCCTTAATAATAGTGCCTCCGCCTAAACCGATGGAAATCAGGTCTGGCATCCGGAAATTAGTACGGGCACCGCCGATTGTTACTGCCAGTGAAGATTCTCTGGGGAAACCATTTACGATTACCCCGATATCGCTAGTGGTACCCCCAACATCTAATACAATTGCATCGCTTTTTTTACTTAAAAAGGATGCGCCGCGAATACTATTTGTTGGGCCACAGGCAATGGTTAGGATTGGGTATTTCACGGCATAATCAACAGACATCAAAGTCCCGTCATTTTGGCACAAATAGACTTTTGCATTGTTTACGCCTTCTCGACTTAGCCCCTCTTTAAAGGACAACGCCGTGGTTTTGGCCACATCTGTTAAAGCGGAATTTAAGATAGTTGCATTTTCTCTTTCCAATAATCCCAATGAGCCAATTTCGTGGGAAAGAGATATGGGAATATCGCCTAATTCTTCTCGTATAATTTGGGCTACCCGTTTTTCGTGGTCTGAAGAAACAAAGGAAAAAACGGAGGTAACAGCAATAGTATCAACTTTGCCCTTAAGACTTTTAGCCACGGTGCGGATTTCATCTTCATCTAGAGGGGAAATTTCCCGACCATCAAATTCATGCCCGCCAGAAACCAAGAAGTAATTATCGCTCATAGCCTCTTTTAAATCAACTGGCCAGTCAGACATAGCACTGATCGCTGCCGAGGCAGGTTTGCCGATTCGGACAATTCCCACTTTGCAAAGCCTTTTTCGCTCTACGATTGCATTGGTGCAATGGGTGGTACCCAACATAGCATAGGTTATCTTGTCTTTATCAATTCCCGACTTTTCCAAAACACCACTGAGAGCGTTGAAAATTCCAGTTGTAACATCAGTTGTAGTTGGTGTTTTTATGCTTTCAACAAGATTTAAATAATCATCAACTATTACGGCGTCGGTATTTGTACCGCCTACATCAATTCCTATACGGTAGCCCATTATTTGCCATCTCCTTTCACTAGCTCTTCGATTGGTACATAGTCTACATCATATTTAAAATAACGGGGTCCGACCGTTTCTATTCCTTTGGGAGTTCTAAATTTAGGATCGCAGGGGATTCCTAATACCAAAACCCGTTGGCCATATTTAAGTGCTTCAGTTGTAAACGGAATACAAGTTTCCAGGTTTACCATACAAATTAGATCGGGGGTAGTGGCTAGAATTTTTCCTCCCTTGCGGGCAATCAAATTTTCATTTTGAAACTCGACAACTAGTGTTTCATCTTTATAACTTTCCACACCCTCAATTACCGCTTCACCCCGGTTAAAACCTCCCTCGGTTTTTCGAAGGACATCAACAACTTTTCCTCTAAATAATTCAAAACCACCCGTTAATTGTTGAAGCACCTCTATGGGATTTTGGCCATTCTTACGCGACTCTTTTATTCCCTTACCAATTTTTTCGGCAAAGGATACAATCCCGGTGACACCATGTTCTTTTACATCTTTCCCGGTCATGGGGTAGATACTAAGCGTTGCCGATCCCCCCATTAATACTACTGCGCTTCTAGCAGCATTCTCGGTAAAATAATTATTAATGGTATTAAAGATAATATCATTGCCTTTTTCGTCAGACAGAACCATAGGAGTGGCATTTAGTCCGGCTAAATGGAAGGTTAACATCTGAAGTTCCGGAAAAGCACGACCCATACCGTCTGCATCAATTACTGGGATTCCCATGCGGGCAGCGACCACAAATGGGATCATGGAGTTAACTCCCCCTGCCTCAATTGGAAAAGTAGCATATATTTTTTTGCCAAGATAATTTTCTAATCCTTTAAATGAACGAATTAGCTCTTCCCCGTTCATTAGTTTTTCCACCAAGACCGTCGGTGCCCCCATCATTGCTGAGGGTACCACTAAAGCATCTTCTGGCACCTCATCAGGACTTAATAAAGTTACCGGGCCATACTCAGCAATGGCCTGTTTGGCCATTAACTTTCCAATATAAGGGTCTCCTCCACCACCAGTACCCAAAAGGGCGGCCCCTAGGGCAATATCTTCAACCGCTTGTTCATCAATTTTTCGCATTACAATGCCTCCTTTGCTTTTTATAAATGTTGGTTATTAGTTGAAGTAAAGAGTTTTTTTAAGATTTATTGGGATTGTTCTTCTTTGGCGACAAAGGAATGAAGTATTATATAGGCGACTAGGGAAACCACGATTCCGCTTAAAGGACCAACGCCAACTTTAATAACATTGCCAGCAACAACCCCTAATAGCCAAGAAATGATACCAACCCAGTTAACCCCGGGAACTTTATTCCACTTAGAAGCATCTCCTTTTTTAACAATCCAATAATCAGCAATCATTACTCCGGCTACAGCAGGAATTGCGGATGTTAGTACTAACAGATAATTAATGAAATAATCAATGATGCCGGCAATAGCTAAAAGGGTGCCTAGAGCACCGGCAATACCAGTAGCCAAAGCTCTATTGGAATCACCCAGATTGAACATATTTGTAATAGCCAAACCACCTGAATAAGCGTTAACTGTATTGGTTGTCCATGTTGCCAAAATCAAAACAATTAAACCGATTAGGGGAACACCTAGGTTAGCAAGAATGACAGTAATATCGTATGTTCCTGCTACAACTGCCATAACGCCACCCATAACCAGCATACCAACGCCAGCGGGGAGTACGCCAAGTACGGATGATAAAATAGCATCCTTTCGACCGACCGCATATCGGGAGTAATCGCCTGCAATAACGCCACCAACTGCAAAAGTACCAACTGCCAAAGCTACGCCTTGGATAAAGGGAAACGGCTGCGGTGGTTGATAACTAAATAAGATGTCAGAACCATAAGTAGAAAGAGAAGTAAAAGTACCATATAACGATAAAATAATGAGAGAGGGAACCGCGATATAATTCAAATACTTTAGAGCATTAAATCCGTAAATGGCGGTTGTTAACATAATTACGCCCCAAATTAGAGATGAAATCCATACCGGCAAGTTAATTCCTAGCCAAGAAGCTAAAATATTGCCAAATGCTGCCCCGCAAAGATTTGCCTGAACACCGAACCAACCCAACGTGGCAATTCCTAGAACAAATGAAATAACTACTCTGGATCCTGTTTCGCCAAAAGACGAACTAGCCAAACTTACCGTTGGCCGACCTAAGTCGGCAGCTTGCATTCCTTGGAAACTCATGTACAACACCACGATACTGTAACCAATTACTCCGGCCCAAAACGCCTGCATAACCGTCAAACCTGTTATTAAGGCTCCTCCGATCATCAAGCCTGGAACACAAATCATGGTTCCAATCCAAATAAGCGCTATGGTAAACCACGGCTGCCGATCACTTTGGGGCACCGCTTCCAGCGCGTACCGTTCAATTGCACCAGAATTGTTTTTGCTCATAACATCAAATAACCTCCTATGTATATTCCATCACTTAATGTGCAATATTCATGCCAACCTATAAACCCCAAAACAAGTATTTGCTACTAAAAACCCTAAGACCCAGAAATTTATCAACAAAATTTTTTTGAAGGGGAGAAAAATCTACTAGATTTTGCATTATCAAAAATAGTTTTTCGCAAATATTTCTTATCATCCTTGAGAATCTTTGCAAAGATTTCTCATCTAAATTTGACTAATAAATAATAATATCTAATTCTTTCGCATAAATTCACATAAATTCGCATATATTTTCACAAACTACGTATAATTTTCGCATTTTTTTGTTGTCGTGTTATTACCATGCTATACTGAGATTAATAAAATTGATAATATCAGCGCGAATTGGAGTGACTGTCGTTGGAAAATAGGATTACCCCAAGTTCTTTTCTCAGTAATCTTGCCCAATTCTACAATTGCCAGATTACCTGGTGGGGTGAAGAAAAAATATATGGGACAGTTGTTTCAGACGATTATTCGGAAGTAAAAGGTTTGGTTCCGGATCAAATTCAATTGAAACGATTGCTTTATTACCGGCATCCCCTCGTCATAAATAAAGGACGTCACCACTTGTGCTCCGATTGCATCGAGGCTGAAGGATGTCGTTGTACTCAAGAAGTTTTTATTCCTGTTGAAATTTCTCAGAAGTCAGCGGGGGTATTATGGCGATTCCTTGGTTCATCGCCGGTAGACACCACATTATGGTTGAAATCGGCTATAGATTTTTCGCAAATAGTGGCCTTTTTGGAGTCAGAACAAAAGGAACATCTCCAGGGTGAATTTTTCCGGCAGGTTGCGGAGTTTTTTGGCGAACTTCACGGAGAAGGGGTTATATTGTTTGATGATCAAGACAAAATAATATATCAAAACGAAAAGGCTAAGGAACTCAACCTGTACCAACATTTTTTGGAATACAAAGAAACTCCTTTGGAACAAAATTACTGGAAAGCAACAAAGTTGAATTTTGTGCTGGATAAAAACAATCCATTGCCCGCCTATTTGCGGCACTATTATTATTCCGATAGATACTTAGGAAAAACCTTGATCACCCATCAATCGGGACTAAAAACAAAAAACGTTGATTTTTTGACACCGAGGAAATCAATAAATTTTCAAAACATCATTAGTGCTAATCCACAAATGTTAAAAGCAATTTCTACCGCGCATATCGTTGCAATGACGGACTCTACGGTATTGTTAAGAGGGGAGAGCGGAACGGGGAAAGAAATGTTTGCCCGGGCCATTCACAAAGAAAGCCTGCGAAAAGATGGACCTTTTATTGCTATTAACTGTGCGGCTATCCCAGAAAATCTTTTGGAAAGTGAACTGTTTGGATATGAAGAAGGATCTTTTACTGGAGCAAAAAAAGGTGGAAAACTGGGGAAATTGGAACTTGCTAACAACGGAACCATCTTCCTAGATGAGATAGGAGATATGCCCTTGGCTTTACAGGTTAAATTATTGAGGGTACTCCAAAATAAGAACATTGAAAGAATAGGGGGCACCAAACAAATTCCAATAAATGCCCGGATAATTACGGCTACGCACCGAAATCTAGAAGAAATGATTAAAGAAAATAAGTTTCGGGAAGATTTGTTTTATCGGATTAATGTTATTCCTATAAAGATACCGCCATTAAAGGAGAGGCCGGAAGATATCGAGTTGTTGTTGAATTATTTTATTAGAAAGTACTGTATTCTTCTAAACAAAAACTTTATGACATTTACCTATGAAGCGATGGAAATGCTAAAGTCGCATTCTTGGCCTGGGAACGTGCGGGAATTGGAAAACGCGGTGGAATATAGTGTTGCTATTACAAAAACCGATGAAATAGGAATCGAAAATTTATCGAATCAGTTTCAATCCACTATGGCTGAAAGACAATCACTACAAATTATGCCTAAACAAACGGCTCATGAAATAGATAGGGAACAATTGCGAAGTTTATTAGAACAATTTGGTCAAACAACTGATGGCAAACGGGAAATTGCCAGAAATTTAGGTATTAGTTTAGCTACTTTGTATCGGTGGATCAAAAAATATAAACTTTAGCAGATTACTGATTATTCAGGTGTTACGACTTGTTTCGTAAGAAATATTGGGAAACTTAGCTTGGGGGGGAATAAAGTGCAGGTTATTAATAAAGAGTGGATTCAACCCTTGATGTGGGGCAGTATGTTTTTAAGTTCTGGCGGGGGTGGCGGGGAAAGAAATATCGCCAAATTAATAGAAAAAACCTTTCGTCAGAGCCTTGAGGTAAACTTGATTGAATTGAACGAAATTGATCCTTCCGGCCAATATTTGGCGGTTGGCATTATGGGTTCTCCCGAGTTATTAGAAGAACATTATATTACCGGTTTTGAGGGAGTAGATTTATTTGACCAACTGAATAATCTGCGAAATAACAGCATACAAGGTTTGTTTCCCTTAGAAGCAGCATCGGTGAATATTCTATATCCGCTGCTCGTGGCCGGGCTATCCAAACGACCTCTCATAAACGGTGATGCAATGGGGAGGGCTTTTCCGGAATTTCAAATGACAACGTTTCATCTTAACAATCTGCCAAGTACCCCTTTCGTATTAAAAGATTGCCTTGGAAATAACTATCATTTTCATGATGAAGACACTTTTTTATTGGAATTGAATACTCGGCAAGTTGTCGATAAGGGTGGAGGGGTCGGCTTTTTTGCGGGGTATCCCACAGCAGGAAATATCTTAAAACGCATTCTAATTCCCAAAACGATTTCTTTTGCCGCAAACATAGGCAGAACGTTTCTTGAATCCAAATCATATGCAGAATTGTTAAACGATCTAATCGTGGCTTCTAAGAATTCCTTATATGCCAGTGTTATAGAATTGTTTGTTGGAACGGTGGAAACCAGCAACCATATCAGAACCAAAACTTTAGAATGGGATACCATCGCCATCAAAGGTAAGGGCTATTATGAAGAGGAAGAATTTAAGATTCTTGTAAAAAACGAAAACCTGATAGCTTATCGAAATAATCAGGTTGCCGCGATGGTGCCGGATTTAATTTCTATCATTGATTTAGAAACGCTAAAACCTGTTAGCAACAGCAATCTAACAGCTGGTGCAGAGGTAGCGGTTATTGGGATGCCAGCACCCTTGGTGCTAAAAACAAAAAAATCCCTTGAATTTATAGGACCCCAAAATTTTGGGTACAAATCAAAATATAAATCCCTAGAGGAACTATACTTTTCTTATTATTTCGGTGATTAAATAACGCTAATTAAAACTTGGTTCGTTGGGTTGAAGAGGTGGGAAAATGGGCGGAAATATCGTATTAATATGGCAACAAAAACAAGTGGATATTAATTATGGAGTAAACGAAGTTGTGGTAGCTTCCGAAAGAATTTCTTCGTTGTCAATTAGTATTTTGGAACAATTCTTAAACCGAAATGGTATAGATCCTCGACAAATAGAAAATGTAATATTGGTTCGTGATTTAACGGAAATAATTCCGCAAGAACTGAAAAGCAACAAGAGCTTTGGGTATTTAAGAGTTACACCTACTCCACTAGAGTTTATGCCGGTTGCTAGTTTAATGCAAAAGAGTAATGTAAAAATCCATACTTTTCACTTGCCACTGCCGATTAAGTCTGACTTTGATGTGCGACTAAGAAAAACTTTGGAAACTTTGACTACGCTTTCTATAAAAGAAGTTGCCGTTAACAGTACGTTTTCTTTAATTGATAACTCTTCGGCGCCTAGGGTAATCGAAAAAATAGAGCAATTTTTCCCAGGCCAATTCTCTTGTTATTTTTTGGACATTTTTAACACTGCTAATTTTTTGTTGAGAGAAAATAACTTGTTGATTAATTTGTTGTTACGTCAAACTGTGAAAGCTTTGTTAGAAAAAATTGATAGGTCGTTGAATGAAGTTGGTATTTTTGCCCCGGTTTATCTGTTAAAAGGAGACGGAACCCTTGCTAGTAGCAAGATGGCTGAAATAAATCCTTTGGCCACATGGCGAGCCAAAGAAGCGGTTTATTTAATTTCGGGTAGTCACTGGCAAAAAAATAAGGATACTATAGTTATTTTTGAGCAGGATCAGAGCATCAAGATGGGAGTTACCGAAGACTACCTCCCCAGAATTCCGGAAGGCGTCAATAAATTTCAGGACATAGAACTTCCAGGGCGATATCCTTTGACCATAACAATTGAAAACACCAGCAATCGAAAAAAATGGGAGGAAGCGATAGAGTTGCTAAATCCGTTTCCTGGCCCTGTTACATTAGTAAACTTTTCCAAAACATTAGATACTTCGCCTGTTTTCAGCTATCCAATTGCCAATGCTCCCAATGAACCCCATGTTTTAGCAAGTGGAGTGCTAACCGCTCCGTTTCGTTGGGAGACTCAAAAAATGATTGTGGTTAATTCTGTAGAAGAGATAGACTCTGTAAAACAAACTCTATTAGACGCAGCTTTGAATACATTAGATAAGCAGGGTGTTCGATTGAGGAAAATAAATTATAGTTTTGAAAATAATCCTTTAAAATATTTGCCCAAGAACAGGGTATTATTGAAACTTATTATTTGGGGTAATCTTTGTTAAGCGAATGAGTAATAATTAAATCTGCGATCTTAACGGATCAGAATACAGAACCCTATTGCATTTATTATTGCAATGCACAAATAAACTTGAATAAAACAGCCGCCATTCTGCTTTTCACAGTTTGGCGGTTGTTTCTTCTAGGTAATTTTATTTTGTAGCCAGCGTCTGCTCCATTTCAAAACCTGATTTGAATCTTATGATAATCTTGTCCTTTGATATGACCTCAAATTCCCAAAGTGCCCCAAACCCTCCATCCATCAGCCCTTTACCCTCTCAATACTCGCGACGGTCTCACTATGCCTTGAAGATAATTGGTATCAAAATATATGTATATCCTGCACTTGTCCCTCTTTTCATCTTTAATGGCTTTGTTTTTTATAAAATCGGTAATGTCTTCATCTTTTTCACAATAAAAAGAGAGAACGCGTCTCTCCATAAATTCTCATCTATGTCCTCTGCTTTAATCAAGCTTTGGAGCGAAGCAAACTCAATAAATTTCCCTTCACTCCTTTTCATGTTAGCAATTACATTTTGAGAATCTATAAATTAATACCCATCTTTTCCTAAACAATCCTAATTCTTATCAAATATCTTTTTTGTAAAATCAAGGTTATCTTAAAGTAGCCAGTTAGCAAAATACCCCAAGTCCTTCACTCATGAGCTTTTCACCCTCTCAATCCTTGCAACGGTATCTGTATGCTTCGGACTGTGATAAGCCATCAAAAGAAAACACTTGATATGTTCCAGTATCTATTTTCTATTAAACTCCCCGTGAAGGCATACTTCTTTAAACTTTAGCAGCGCGTTTGAAAAAAATTTGTGCTTATGATAAACGAGATTAAATTTTCGCATAAAATGTAATCCTTTTATTTCTACAATTTTTATATCGCCCATTTGCACTTCTCTTTCTACTGCCAAACGCGAAATTACCGCAACTCCCATTTCTGCAGCAACAGCATTTTTTATAGCCTCAGCGTTATTATAAACCCCTACTGTTGTCCATTTTAAGCCTGCAACAGCCATTTCTGCTTCAAACAATTCCCGTGTACCGCTGCCTTTTTCCCGGATAATAAAGGGGCAGCCATCAAGCTCTTCTGCCGCAATGTAACCCTTGACAGCCCACGGATGCTTAGAATGGCAGATAAGTACGAGTTCATCATCGTAAAATGGCTCTTCAATTATGTCAGGAGAATGAATAAAACCCTCTACCAATCCAATATCAATTTTATCAGAAAGAATCATCTCCTCAATCACTTTTGTATTGTCGACAGTAGTTGTAACCTCCACATTTAAACAACGATTCAAAAAAGCTTTTATAACTTCGCTAAGAATACATGTACCCACGGTGACACTGGCACCAACTCTTAAAATACCGTTTTCACTTATCACACGGATTTCGCGTTCTAACCGTTCATTTAAATTAATAATATGACGTGCATAAGAGAGAAGTCTGTTACCTGCAGCGGTTATATATAACTTACGTCCCAGCCGTTCAAACAATTTGACATTGTAGTGACCTTCAAGTTCAGCTATCGCCTGACTTACTGACGGCTGAGTCATATACAGCTTTTCTGCAGCAGCCGTCATACCACCTGAGTCACACACTTCTATAAAAATACGCAGGTGCCGCAACGTCATGCCAATCACCTCTCTATAATAGTCATTTACCTATCATATAAATAGAATTATATTATTTTACAAATGTTTTTACAAGTAGTATTGTCTTGATTGTAGTATTGTCTTGATTGTCTTGATAAAAAGAAAGGGGGAAATTAAAGATGGCTTTTTCGAAAACTAATCGAGCCAATACGCTAAACGGTATTTTTCTTGTTTCGCTGTTCGCGCTCTCGGCAATGTATATTGCCGAACTGCCGTTCGTGGAAATAATCGGATTTAGTCCTCTTGTAATCGCGATTCTTTTGGGTATGATATATGGAAACACCTTAAGGCATAAGCTTCCGGCCGAATGGGTTCCCGGAGTGATTTTTTGCTCGAAAAGCATCTTGCGCTTCGCGATTGTTTTTTACGGCTTTCGCATTACCTATCAGCAGGTTTTTGCGGTCGGAGCGGAGGCTTTGGTTCTGGACGCGGCTATCGTCTCGGGAACCTTCGTGCTCGGATGGTTTTTGGGCACAAAGGTTTTCGGGATTGACCGGGATTCTTCGATGCTGATCGGTTCCGGAGCTTCCATCTGCGGAGCGGCGGCGGTACTGGCAACGGAGAGTACGCTGAAAAGCGAGCCGCATAAAACCGCGTTGGCCGTTGCGACAGTGGTTTTGTTCGGTACACTGGGGATGTTTTTATATCCGGTTTTGTTTAAATACGGCATTTTGATGATGGATCCCAAGGAATACGGCATTTACGTCGGAGCGACGGTGCACGAGGTGGCACAGGTGGTGGTCGCCGGCAGCGCCGTCAGCAAAGTGGCGGGCGATACCGCCGTGATTGTTAAAATGACACGGGTGATGATGCTTGCCCCCTTTTTGGTGGTTTTGTCCTACTTTTTGGCAAAAAGCCGACCGAAGACGGGCGGCCAAACAAAGAAATCTGACGAAACGTCGAAAATCGTGATTCCCTGGTTTGCGGTCTATTTTCTGCTGGTCGCAGGGTTTAACTCCCTTAATCTTTTGCCCAAAGAGTTGGTTTCCGTCATTAATAAAATCGACACCATTTTGCTCGCCATGGCGATGGCGGCGCTCGGGATCGAGACCAACTTTTCCAAACTCAAAAATGTCGGCCTCAAGCCGTTCATTCTGGCAGGAGCGCTCTTTGTCTGGCTGATTTTTGGCGGATACATTCTTACCAAATGGATCGGTACCGTTTTTGCCTGATACAGCATTGGGCATTTGCAGATTAACCTCTCCTGAATGAGAGATATTTTTTCAAAATCAAACTGCCTTATCACCTGGCATCATTTTCTCATACATAATTCTGCATACCTGTGGCATCCTGTTTTTCATACCCAACTGCTTATGAATATCTCCTGAAACCAAATCAATATAACCTTCGCCTCGCAATTTTGCTTCCTGCAGCAATTTATCTATGTACTGCCTTAATTATCAGCTTATTCTGAAACCTTATATCCGGTTTCTGCAAAAAATAGCTCCAATTTGTGTTTAGTTTCCTCATCTATAGGTTCATCAACTACTATTTTGATTTCCCGCCTGTCTTTGAATAAACTGGGATTTTTCTTAACTGGTATAATGCTTCTAACTTTTTGAAACAGCGCAGATGCATTAGGTTCCATGTAAATACTGATAGCATATCCGGTTTCCTCTTCCAGCTTGCTTAGCATCTGTTTATACGGCTCAGCTGCCTGGGGTGTGATAAATTGAACCCGTATGGAGCCCTCCACTAAGGAGGTTTTATATATTTCGGCCCCTTCAGCTTTAAGCCTGTTTTTGATATGGTTAAACGCTGTATTAATCTCCATTTTGCCGCCGGTTGTTTTTGGAACTTCCTTTACAGTAGCTTGGGTTTCTGTTTGCACCTCAAGTTTCCATCCTGTCACATTATTGAAATCCAGCATTATTTTTTGCCACTGGTGTTGATCTTGATTGCGCGCTGACATAACCTTAATTATTACTTTATTTTCTTCCCGGTGAATTGATGGGTCTTTAACAAGCGAAACTCCCTCCGGCAGTAATTCTACCAATTTCAATTTCAGCGCCTCCATGTTAGTTTCCTGATTAATCCGCCAGGTCCAACCGGTTTGCTTCAGCAAGTCAAGCAGCACGCTGTTTATTTCTTCCGGTAATGCTTGCGGAAAGTAAAAATAGATTATCACTTCACCGGTCTCAGTATTCATCCCCACTTTATTCAAATCATAGTTTTTCAGGGCAGCAATAAATATTTCCCGTGTCTTATTCTGTTCCAAACACGAAAACCGTGGCTTGGCCAGGCCTGTCAGCTGTCTCCATGAATCAAATACCTTAATCCGCAAGTCCTGAACAGAGGATCCCTCCTGGTTAAATAATAATTCTACCCAGTTATAATTGACATTTTCTGATTGACTTGGTGATAAGGTCCCGCAGACACCAATAATGTCTTCCGCTTTTACATATATCTGTTCAGCCTGGCCAGGTATTTCAACATTGATCCCATAGTCATCCTGAGAGATGCAATAGGCCATACATGGGTTATCCCGATAGGTAACTGCAATTAACTTGTTTACCAAATTACCCAACTTATCCATTAGTTCTTTTCTTTTGCCATGTAAAGCTATTTCCTCTTCAGACAAGGGTACCCAAATATTCTGATAAATTTCCTTAAACAAGCTGCTCTGTTCAAGTCTTATCTGTAGCGAACCGGTATCACAACCTATTTTAGCTGCTATTTCATCCAAGTGATACTCTTTGATACCGTTAGAAAGGAAGGTGTTTTTCCAAAAGGCAACCAGATCGCCTTCAGCAGCCGCTTTAGCAGTCTTCTGCCTTCTCGTTTGCTGACCAAATGTCAATTCCACCACTTCTCCGTTATTTGGCAGGTAAACTGCCAAGCGGTTTTTTAGGGCTGCTGCTAAAGCTTCCCTGGCCTCTGCCTGGCCATGGGTTAATATGGCTCTCTTCGGTTTAATGGCTGTTAAAAACCCAAATATTTCTTGCTGATCGGCATGAGCAGAAAGATTATACTTTTCTACTTTACACTTGACAGGTATATCCTGCCCGTTTAATAAAATCTTTTTCTCCTCGGCCGGTTTGTCCACTAATTCCATCAATCTTCTCCCAGGGCTTTCTTCATCCTGATAGCCGGTTAATAAAATGGCATTCTTTTCACAGCTTAAGAGTTTTTCAGCATAATACGCGCTGGCTCCGCCAGTCAACATCCCTGAACTGCTGATAAAACATGCGGGCTTCCCTGCCAAGGCCGCTTCTCGTTCATTTTTGACCGGATTGCCGATAGCCCTAACCGAGTCACTGTAAAATGGATGCTGCCCATTGCGAACCCTTTTTTGCAAGAATTTCGACAATTGGTTAACATGATTTAAATACACGGTATTTATGCTTCTAACCAACCCATCAACCCATATTGGAAATTTTTCATTATCCTTTTGCCTCAAACGAGCTAAACGAAGCAAATATAATATTTCTTGTGCCCGGCCTTGGGCAAAAGCAGGAACCAGGACATGTCCGCCGTCCCGGATCACTTGAGAAATTTTAGCAACCAAATTGTTTTCTTCACGTTTGCGATCCGCATGAAGGCGGTCACCATAGGTAGCCTCGGTAATAACAAGATGGGGAGAAAATTTGGGTAATGCCGCCGGCATTATTGTTCTGGTCCCCGATACAGAAAAATCTCCTGTGAAAAGGACTCTTCCTTCTGAGGTTTCCATACCGATCATGGCAGCTCCCAGGATATGTCCTGCCCGAAAAAAATGCGCCTTAGTTCCGTCAGGCAACAATACAAAACTTCCCATGGGCACGGGCCGTAAACTGTTCAATGCATTTTTAACCAATTCCTCATCATAAAGGGGGACTTCTCCCTCTCGCATATCCATCACTTTGATGCTGTCAAACAAGAGGACACGGGTCAAATCGCACGTGGCAGGTGTGGCATAAACAGGTGTTCCCGGATAAGCCTGGCATACTAATGGCAGGGCGCCAATATGATCAAAGTGAGAATGTGTCAAAAAAATGGCAGCCAGTTTTTTGCCTTTTAGCAGGTCTTGCATTAAGGCTAAATCTGGCAGAGGACGATCAGGGCCAGCTTGTCTCTGACCACAATCCACCAGGTACGCACTGGCGCCGATTATGAGCAAGTGAGCTGAAGCGCCTATTTCATCTGCTCCACCTAATGGTATATATTGCATTATATTATTTCACCTCATTGTAAATATCTGCCCTATAACGTCACCACTCAAAATCCTCCGGATAATCAACCGGGGGCTTGATATTATCTTCATATGTATTGTAATGTCGTGCAGCAGCAACAACCTCAGCTTTAATCTGCTCGTATTCCTCTCCACGTTCGGCAAGCTTTCTGGCCATTGTTGGAATATTTTTCAATCGTTTTTCTTTATCCATATCAATAAACCTGCAGTTTAATATATCAAGGTATTGCCTTGTATAACCATCAAACCATGTATAATCCTTGTTCATTAAATTCATCATGCGACGAAAAGATGCTTCTGAAACAGTATCCTTTATACACTTCATAATGGCAGCCTGAAAAACACGCACCATTGCTATGGATTCATCCCATATATTTTGTTTATCCAAGATGAAATCATAGCTCTTTTTCGCTTTCTTTCGTGCATATAAACGTATAAAATCATTCAGTGCCATAGTGACAAACAGCATCTCCGGCCATAACACATATATCTTCATATATACATTTTTGTCCGGAGCCAGCACCGACATGCGCCGCTTCTTTTCTTCATCCATGCCATTATCCACAAATTCAATCTCCCGGTCCCCCATTAAAGCATGTCGGATATCATAACATACGCCAAGAATCCTTAATCTAGCAGCATCAAATGCAACAAATTCATCCTCGTTTCCCACAACGGTATGCAATGCCTCATAAAGATTTTCAAAGTCCATGTAGTCTCCATATATAGCTACGCCCGTATTGTTTGGGGTATTTTTTACATATATCATTTTTTGTCACCTTTCTCTGATTCCAAATTGCCATAGGGTGTCCGTTTATTCGTTTTTCCCGCTTTATGAATATTATTTTTTTCTTCTATCCTGGAAACTGCAATAAAGTGTGTAGCGTACGCTTCTTCTATGCTTAAATCTCCGGATTTACTAAAACGCAAAGGAATCTTCCTACCTTTTACACCCCACTGATTATATGCAGTCCAAGAAGGCTTCAAATGTTTCTCTCTTGCATATGTTCTGAGTTCTTTCATAACAAAGGACAGTTTGCTCAAGCTAGTTTTACATACCTTTTCAAGATACGGCACATGACCAAACCGCCAGTTTTCATAATCTTTGACTGACAATATACCTACGCCCATCAGCACATCTACAGGGGATATATAAATCTTTTCTTTTAATATACTGTTCACGGCTGAGTATACCTTACGCTTCAATTCAGCATTATTCAGATGCTATTTTCCTTTCAATGAAAATCGCCAATAGAAAATAATATACAAGTCAAGTAAATATCCCAGAGAAGGATTGGAATAAAAGCTTTCCCTATACCCCTCCAGTTTCAACTTATTATCATTTAGCTTCTCCCCTATTCTTGAAATGGTTTCTGCTACTTCCGCCCTTACTGTATAATCTTGAGGAATCCTGGACAGACCTTCTCTGGCAACCTGAATGACCGGATCTGTATCATCTTCCATCTCTAAAGCCGCAATCCAATCAATATATGCCTCGGGATATTTATCTGCGTATTGTCTTGCAAATTCAGAAATAGCAGAAAGACCGCCTTTTAAAAAAACAGCTTCCCTCAGTAACTCGCTGGCGTTCATAGGACTTTGTTTTTTTAAGAATTCAATCCAATCTGCCAGGAAAGTATCAAAATCGGGCAACACTGTGTCTAACGAATCAATGATATTTTGCAATTTTGTTTTACGAGCCAGAAACCCGTATTCGTTCATTGCTTCATACAACGAAGCCGACCGCTCTTCGGGAGCTGAATTCATATATACAGACCTGAGAAACAGCGCGACATGCTCATCCATATCCACTTTTAGCATATTCCTGTAATCCGGGTCGCCAGGAAGATGTCCCGGTTCCTATCCCATCTCCAATATGTCGAAGAGTCTTCTAAAGGCATCTTCAGCCAGCTTGTAATCTCCTTGCAGCAATAAGCTTCTGGTTTGCAGAAAAAATTCGTCTATTTCCTCCGCCCAGCTTTCATCGCCCCAATCTCTTTCTTCATGGATTGTATCATCCCAGCCCCATCCATCGCAATATTCACCATCCTTCACTCTCTGTGCAAAAGCTTCTATCTCATCCATTAGCATTTCCACATTAGATATAACTTCTTTCTTCTGCTTCGGAAGTATTAATGTGATATTTACAATTCCATTGCGTGTGTGATAAACTTTCGGTATCCATTAGGATAACTGCCTCCTTTTGTTCTAGTGCGGCTGGCTAAACCTGCACTATTTTACCAAATGGAGGTAGTTTTTTCTACTCATAGCTAAAGCTCTTTGGAACCACCTGCATAGCAGGTGGTTTTCGTTATACAAAAAAGGCGTGACCTGATTGGTCACGCGCCCTAAGCCTACTGATTTATCCTCAGGTCAAAAATTGATTCTGCTGCAAAAAGTCAAAAAGCGCAATTGCAGAACGAGCACTTTAGCGGAATTTGCGTAAGCGAACGCAGACGATAAAACGTTAAGCACGCTAACGGTTCACATGCAGCACTGCCAAGAGGTTTTGGCGTGTAGTTTTAGCGGCAAGTGAGTAGCAAATGCAGCGTTTGCGAGCACGTAAATGTCCGGTGGACATTTACGGCCGAAGGCGCCATAGCGCTTGATGGACTATTATGGCGTTTCTGCAGTGAAATCAAAATTATATACTTTCCTAAGATATAAAAAAAGCGGCGGCATCTTATTTCTAAAACGCCACCGCTAATTTGATAATGGGGAATTCTTATTTAGTTTTTCTGTATTTATAAAATCAAGCTACACTATCGTATGATCTTTGAATACCCTTGAGAAGCCAACTCAGTTTCTTTCTGTTCAGCTGCCGGTTATCAAGTGATTATTCAAAATACAAAAATTTATTGATACTGTCCAAATTGATTAGGTCATTTTTTGTCCGCTTTTTGACTCCAGCAACTATAATATGAATAATGGGAAGTCCAATCACTTAAATTCTAAAGTTAATAATCCCCCAAACCAATCCAGCTGTACTTGGAAAAATTTCGCCTAAAATAAGGAAAGCCCTGACTACTCAAGGCTTAAGAATGTCTTTTCTATTAAGGCAAACGACGCACTCGACCTGCGTTGACCACTTCCGTTAGCTTTTTAGAAAACACATATGAGTCTATCGCTTACTATCCGTGGTCTACCTTAACACCAATATATAGTCAAAGATTTATTTATGATACTTCCTGGGAAGTTTCTCCTAATATTACATGCATGGGTAAATCCACATGCCTATTTCTCCGCTTTTTTTAGTTTATTTTCTGCCGGAACGACCGCATGCTCGTACTGTTCGATTTTATAGTTCAGGCGCTCTATCGTTTTCTTCATTTTTTCCATTTTTTCTATTAACAGCTTACGTTGCTCGGTTAAGAGTTGTTTTCTAGCCTCAATGGTATCATCGCCCTGTTGGAACAGCGTAACATACTCAATCAAAACTTCGATTGGCAGACCCGCATTTCTCATACATTTGATAAATTCAATCCACCTGCAGTCTTCTTCCGAATAATCTCTTATTCCGCCTTTTGTACGATTAACACCAGGAATCAGTCCTATGCGTTCATAGTACCGAAGCGTATCTTGTGAAATATCGAATTTCTCGCTTACTTCCGCAATCGTCATGGGATTTCACCTCCTGAATATGAGACTATTATAACACGTGGAACTACGTCTTTACCGGATAAAGCTCGTGAATAAGCTTTCTTCCCGCTCAGGAAACGGCACACCGGCTTTATGGCGGCCTCTTTAATCATAGTTCCTCCTGATTTTCAATTCAAATTTAAAACAATGCGGCGGCTTGCCTCATTTTACTGATTACATCCACGCCGAACGGGCAGTTTTTCATGCACTGGCCACAGGCGATGCACTCATTTGCATGATGCTCCAGCAAGCCATAGTGGTCGCGCAGTGTTTCGGGCACGCTTTTCTGAATCAGTGCGAGATCCAGATACTTGTTCACGGCAGCAATGTCGATTTTTTTCTCACAGGGAGCGCAGTGTCCACAGTACATACAGTGCCCGCGGAACGCGCGTTTCGGCGCATTGGCAAGGATCATGCTGTAATCCTTCTGCGCATCGTCCGCAGTCCGGTAAGCAAGTGCTGCAAGGATTTCATCTGTGTTAGATACGCCAACCATTACGGAAGCAACCGCAGGTCTGGTCAGACAATAATGCAGACACTGTACAGGGGTCATGGCATTTCCGAACGGGGACTGTGCGCCGTCGAGCAATACTCCTGCGGCATATCCCTTCATGACGGTAAGCGCCACACCCGCGTTCTGACAGATCTGATACAGAAGGCTGCGCTGGGGGTTGATGCCCTCATATGTCCTGCCAGTGTAGGTATTCTCTTCAAACAGGATATTCACATCTTCACTGGCCGGCAGCATATCATAGGCGGCGTTGATGCTGAACAGGATCACATCGATGAGTCCGCTTTCCACCGCTTTCAGCGCGATATCAGGGTTGTGAGTGGAGATCCCCAGACAGCGGACTATGCCCTCGGCCTTCAGCTTTTTGGCATATTCAATGATCTCTCCCTGAAAGATGCTGTCAAAGTCCCGTTTATCGTCAACATAGTGGATCATACCTACGTCCACATAGTCCAACTGCATCCGGGTTAGAAAGTCCTCATATGCCGCAATGACTTCACCCATATCCCTTGTTCTGCGGTACTGCCCGTTCTCCCACATAGAGCACAGATGCCCTTCGATTACAAAGCTGTCACGGGGATAGCGACTCAGCACCTTTCCCACGTTGTTTCGGACATCCGGGTTTGAGTTGTAGATGTCGAAAAAATTGATTCCGCTTTTCATGGCGCAGTCGATGATGGTTTCGCAAGCAGAGTAGCTTTTGTTTTCAAAGCCTTCCCCGCCGATACCAATCTCACTGACCTTGATTCCTGTTCGTCCTAATTCCCGATATTGCATGCTTTTCCTCCCATACGTTATCAAAAAGCTGCGCTGACTTTATCCAACCAATTCGCAATGTCTTTTTTCGCATCTTTCACACGAGTGCCGTGGATAGCCAGGCCCTTCAACAGCGTTGCTTTGGGACAAAGCTTTGCAATGTCCTTTTCACTATGACCAAGACCGCTTCCTTCATGTGTGCAAAACGGAACGATCGTTTTTCCGGAAAAATCATATTCCTCCAAAAAGGTGAACACCGGCATCGGCATCGTTCCCCACCAGTTGGGGTAGCCGAGGAAAATCACATCATAGGAAGCCATGCTATCCAAATGGCCGGTAAGCTCCGGTCTGGCATTGGCGCGCAGTTCCTGCTGCGCTACCTTGGTGGTTTCCGTATAATCCTCGGGATATACATTCACCGTTTCAATACGAAACAGATCGCCTTCGGTTATTTCCCGGATCATCTCTGCTGCGACTTCTGTGTTACCGACCGGCAGGTTCACGATCCGTCCGCTGACATAGTTGTTGCCTTTACGCGAAAAATAGGCAATCAGACATTTTGCATCGCGAAAACTTATAATCTCTTGTTCCTCACTTTCATGATTTACTCAGGGATCACATCGTTCAGGCAGCGGATCGCATTCAGCGCGCGCGGATATCCCACATAGGGCAGCAGCTGTGTGACCACGCTGAGCAGCGTCTCTTTATCGTTGCCCACATTTACGCTGCCCTGAATGTGTCCTTTCAACTGCGGTTCGCACCCGCCCAAAGACAATATCATGGAAAAGGTCAGCAGTTCCCGTGTTTTGATATCCAGCCCCGTGCGGGTGTAGTAATCGCCGAAGCAATTGGCGGAAAGATATTTCTGGATATGGATCTGGTTTTCCGGTGATTCCTTGTACATCTTGTCAATCATCTCACCGAACATCTCTTTTTGCAGCGCAAGGCCCTTTTCATAGCGCGTTTCAGGCGAGGTAGTGGACTGCCCTTCCAGCGGCAGCTTGACGCCCCGACTCTCCAGAATCTCGTTGGTGGCATGAATAAAGTCAAATGCTTTGGCAATGCCAACATACGGTACGGACTGATAGACAATCTCCTTCACTTCGATGGGGGTGACGCCGACGTTCAGCGCACCGCCCAGCATAACCTTATATTCGCTCAGGGTCTGCATGGCAATGAGGGAAGCAAGAATGACTTTCAGTCTGGTTTTGGTGTCCAGATTGCCAAACTTAAGCACTTCGTCAAACGCGAAATTGTCAAACACCTCGATTAATTCCGGGTCGGTGACTTTTAGCGTGGATTTATGGTTCGGGAACAATTCCTCGTGGTTCATTTCTGCTGTTTTACTGATTCTCATAACGTACCTCTTATTTCTTCGTCGGGAATGCGGGTGTCACATCAAATGTGGCGGAAACATCCTTTAACAGTTCCGTGATTTTCAGATGCTGCGGGCAGGCGCTTTCACACTGCTTGCAGCCGATGCAGTCGCCGGCCTTGCCATGGTTGGCGGCGAGGTTCAGATAGTAAACGAACTGGCTTGAAATGTTGCTGGTCACCGCACGCTTTGAACTGTTATAGAGTGCAAAGTAATCCGGAATTGCGATGTTCTTGGGGCAGCCTTTCTCACAGTATCTGCAGGCCGTGCAGGGAATGGCCGTGTTTTCATTGATGATATTAACGACCTGCTCGATGATCTTGTATTCCTCCTTGCTCAAAGGCTTGAAGTCCGCCATGTAGGACGTATTGTCGAGCAGCTGCTCCATGGTATTCATACCGCTGAGCACCATCATCACGCCCTCCTGACTGGCGGCGAACCGGATGGCCCAGGAGGGAACAGAGGCCGCCGGATTATATTCCTTCATCAGCTGTTCCGCTTTTTCCGGGACAAGAGCAAGGTTGCCGCCCTTGCAGGGTTCCATAACAATGATGGGCTTCCCGTGCTTTCTTGCCACCTCGTGGCATCTTCTGGATTGAATTCCGGGGTTTTCCCAGTCGATATAATTGATCTGCAGCTGGACAAAGTCCAACTCGGGATGTGCAGCCAGGATCTCGTCCAACAGCTCCGGCGTATCATGGAAGGACATGCCGAAGTTTTTGATTTTGCCCTCCTGCTTTTTCCGCAGGCCAAACCCAAAGCTGTCGAACTCACAGGCCTTCTTATAGGCGTTCACACCCATGTTATGAAGCAGGTAGTAATCAAAATAATCAACGCCGCAATTTTCCAGCTGCTCATTGAAAATCCGTTCCATATCCTCCGCAGACTGAAAATCTCTCATGGGCAGTTTGGTTGCCAGTTTGAATTCGTCCCTGTGATGTCTCTTTACAAGAGACTCTCTGACTGCTTCTTCAGCCCGATAGCCATGATAGACATAAGCGGTGTCAAAGTAAGTGAAGCCTTTTTCCAGAAAGGTATCCACCAGTTTGTTGAAGGTTTCGGTATCGAAGGATGTCTGGTCATCCTTATCCAGCAGCGGCAGCCTCATGCAGCCAAAGCCCAATTTTTTATCCATATCTGTCGCCCCCGTCTTATTTCAGCTGGTTGTAATCTTCGTCAGACACGGGCTCCAGCCATTCTGCCGGTCCCTTTTCCGGGTTGACCTCAATTGCGAGGTGAACAAACCAGCTGTCTTTTGCCGCGCCGTGCCAGTGCTTCACGTCCGCCGGAATTTGGACAACATCGCCGGGATGCAGCTCCTGGGCGGGCTTGCTCCATTCCTGATAATAGCCTCTGCCGCCCGTGACCAGCAGGATCTGACCACCTGGGTGCTTATGCCAGCTGTTACGGCAGCCCGGCTCAAAGGTCACATTGCCGATGGGACAGGGCGAGCCGAAGGGAGTAAGCATATTGAGCCATACAGTTCCGTTAAAATTGTTGCTTTCAAGTTTTTCTCCAATAGGGAAAATAACGCTGTTATTCAATTCGCTCATCTTGTTCCTCCTTGCTTTGCTGATTATCGGTAGGATTTTTCGTAAATCGCAACACAGGCCTCATGGCTCAGCGGACTGCGGTCACACATAAACAGACCGCCCATGGTCTCTCTGGCGTTTTTTGCCATTTCATCGAACTCTTCCGGCTTGATGCCATAGTCGGACATCTTCAAATCGGCCACACCGCATTCCTCCTGCAGCTTCGTCAGTGCAGTAATGAAATCCATCGGCTCCTTGGCGTCCTCCATACCCATGGCCTGTGCCATGCGGACAAAGCGTTCGTCACAAACGTGCTGTTCAATAAAGTGTGTAAAATAGGCCTTGCTGATCATGATAAGACCGGCTCCGTGGGGCAGTTCCTGATGATATGCCGACATAGCATGTTCCAGGGAATGTTCGCTGGTGCAGGCGCTGATGCACATTACCGCGCCGGAAAGAGTATTGCCGAACGCGACTTTTTCCCGGGCTTCCATGTCGTTCCCGTCCTTTACCGCTCTGGCAAGATTGCGGCTCACGTTTTCGATTGCGGTCAAGGCGTACATATCGCCCATCAGGTTCGCCATGCCGGAAATATAGCATTCTACACTGTGGAACAGCGCGTCAAAGCCCTGGAAGGCGGTAAGCTGGGGAGGCACAGTACGCATCAGCTCCGGATCAACGATTGCCAGAACTGGGAACAACTCATCAATGCCGCCGAACCCCATCTTTTCGTGGGTTTCTTCGTTGGTTATAACACCCCATTGATCCACCTCAGAACCTGTGCCTGCGGTCGTGGTGATGGCTATGACGGGAAGCGGCTTCTTTGCGATGGGCATTCCTTTTCCGGTGCCTCCCCCCATGTAGTCCCAGCAGTCGCCGTCGTTCGTTGCCATTGTGGCAATGGCCTTAGCTGCATCCATACAGCTGCCGCCACCCAGTGCAACAATGAAATCACAACCGTTTTCACGGGCAAAGGCTCCGCCGGCCATAACAGTAGATTTCAGAGGATTGGCTTCCACTTTGTCAAACACAACAGTTTCCACACCGGCCAGATGCAGCTGTTCCTCTGTGCGGGCAAGATAACCGTTTGCTTTTGTGGATTTGCCATTTGAAATAACAATCATCGCTTTCTTGCCAGGCATTTTTTGTGCATGCAAATTATTTAATTGGCCTGCTCCAAATAAAACTCTTGTAGGTATATACATGTTAAAGCTCATATAAAATCCTCCTTTTTATGTAATTGTCAAATCCTAAGCACTTGAGTAAAGAAAAGCCCAACCACCAGGTTGGACATGAATCTATTTTTTAGTTTTGTAACAGTTTGCCGGAAGTTCTTTTGACCAAGGAACAAACTTTTCAATGAGTTCCGGATGCTG
>JAAYUV010000082.1 GCA_012517475.1 Peptococcaceae bacterium
AATGTGTCGTTAGAGTTTCATCAGAATTTTCAAGTATGAATTTCATTCACTGCACCTGCCTGGTGAAATTTTCCCTGTTTAACTATTTCAATTATACCAAGCAGCTTAGCCGATTAATAGTTATTTAATCACGGATTCAGGTGAAAATTTTTCTGGGTATTTATTACAGGTTATCGTAAAATAAAATTATCAAAACCCATGAAGAGGAAGATTATTGTATGCTTACAAAGGCCAGAGAAGCCTTGCAAAAATATTTCGGCTACCAGGACTTCAGAGGCGGGCAGGAAAAAGTGATTGAAAGCCTGCTGAACAGGCAGGATACCTTGGCGATTATGCCTACAGGTGCAGGCAAATCCGTCGCCTATCAGATTCCTGCACTTTTGTTTGAGGGGATCACCCTTGTGATCTCACCGCTGATCTCCTTAATGAAAGATCAAGTGGATAATCTTCAGCAATCCGGAGTGCCGGGAACTTTTATTAACAGTTCTTTATCGAAAAAAGACACTTGGGCAAGAATCCAAAAGGTACAGAAAGGGGAATATAAGTTACTTTATCTTGCTCCTGAACGTCTGGAGTCTGAGGAATTTCTGGAAATGCTAAAGTCTCTGCCAATAGGTTTTGTGGCGGTGGATGAGGCTCACTGTGTGTCGCAATGGGGCCATGATTTTCGCCCCAGTTACCTGAGGATTAACAATTTTCTGCAGCTATTGCCGGAAAGGCCGTTGGTAGGCGCCTTTACCGCAACTGCCACGGAAGAAGTAAAAGAGGATATCAATAGACGTCTGGGATTGAGAAAAGCCAGGGTCTTTGTCACGGGATTTGACAGGCCCAATTTAAATTTTACTGTTTTACGGGGAGAAAACAAAAAATCCTTTATCCTGGATTACCTGAAAAATGTTGCACAATACTCCGGGATTATCTATGCGGCTACACGCAAAGAAGTGGATAAGGTCTATGATTTACTTATGGACAAAGGTTTTAAGGCAGGGCGTTACCATGCTGGAATGGCCGATTTAGAGAGAAAGGAAAGCCAGGAGAAGTTTATTTATGATGAGGTATCCGTTATGGTCGCCACCAATGCCTTCGGGATGGGGATTGATAAATCCAATGTGAGGTTTGTAATTCATTACAATATGCCGAAGAATATGGAATCCTATTATCAAGAGGCGGGGAGGGCAGGCCGGGATGGCGAACCCGCCGAATGTATTCTTCTTTTTGGTCCCCAGGATGTCCAGATCCAGAAGCTTTTGATTGAACAGAGCGTATCAAGCCCCCAACGTCAGACTAATGAATACAAAAAGCTTCAGGCTATGGTCGATTACTGTCATGCTTCCCGCTGCTTAAGGAAAACCATCCTGGAATATTTCGGAGAAGACGGTGTGGCGGATTGGTGCGGAAACTGCAGCAACTGCGAGAAACAAAAAGAAAGTGTTGATGTGACCGTTGATGCCCAGAAGATTTTATCTTGTGTTTACCGGCTTCAGGGTCGTTTTGGCATGTCGATGGTGGCAGAAATATTAAAAGGTTCTTTGAACAAGAAGATCGTGGAATTGAAGTTTGACAGGCTCTCCACCCATGGAATCATGAAAGAAATGCCATTGCAGGAGATTAAAGACCGGATTAACTTTCTTGCCGCTGAAGGGTATCTTCAGATTTCTACAGGCCAGTACCCGGTAGTAAAATTAACAGCCAAAGCAGTACCGGTCCTCAAAGGACAGGAGAATGTGTACCAAATTCAGTTAATCCGCAAGGAAGTATCCATCTCCGATGCCGAAAGGATTTTTGAGCGGCTGAGAGCTTTGCGCAGGCAGATTGCCCAGCAGGAAGGACTCCCGCCTTATATGATTTTTCAGGACAGCACGTTAAAAGAAATGGCCAAGAACTGTCCGCAGGATTTGAAAGCCTTACTGAAGATAAACGGCGTCGGGGAGAAAAAACTGGAGAAGTACGGAGAACTGTTCTTAGAGGAGATCAGAAAGGGTGCAGCGTCAGAATGAGGCTGCAGGAACCGTCATCTTATTCATCCAATGCTCTACGCAGATTCCTTACAAATTCCCCGACAGAAGCGATAGCCTGGTCAGGGCTGCCGGATTCAGCGATCTTCTTCACAATGGCACTGCCGACAATCATGCCGTCACAGTGCCTTTTCAATTCCCTGACCTGCTCAGGGGAGGAGATGCCAAAACCAACGGCACTGGGAGCGGTTTTAAACCGGTTAATGCGTCCGAAAAATTCTTCGAAATCGGTAGTAAAACTTGAACGGACACCGGTTACCCCCAAGGAAGAAACACAATACAGGAATCCTTGGGCATGGCTGGCAATGGTTTCGATCCGACCGGCCGAAGAAGGGGCTACCAAACGGATCAGGCGGACACCGGTGCGACGGGCTTCTTCCGCAATCTCTTCGCTTTCTTCATAGGGCAGGTCAGGGATAATCAGTCCGTCCACGCCCTTTTCCTGGCATTGATCCAAGAACTTTGCTTTGCCGTATTGAAGGATACAATTGACATAAAGCAGGAATACCAGAGGAATATCCGTATTCTTTTTCCCTGGATTTGTTCTTAAATCCGAAACCAGTTCAAAAAGACGGTCGATACGGACATCATTTTTCAGGGCGCGCGTATTTGCCGCTTGAATCACCGGTCCTTCGGCGATGGGATCGGAGTAAGGGACTCCCAATTCGACCAGGTCGGCGCCTGCATCTTCCATAGCTACAACCAGCCGGCGGGTAGTATCCAAATCAGGATCGCCTGCAGTCACAAAGGTGATCAGAGCTTTTTTCCCTTGTGCCAGTTTTTGTTGAAACTTTTTGTCTATCCGGTTGGTGTTAGTATTCATTCAAAGCCACCTCCAAATACTCAGCGATCTGAGCGACATCCTTATCCCCGCGGCCCGATAAATTAATAACAATGATCTGGTCGGAGGACATTACCGGCGCGAGCTTAACAGCATGGGCAATCGCATGGGCCGATTCAATGGCGGGGATAATGCCTTCCGTTACGGCCAGGAGCTGAAAGGCTTCAACTGCTTCCTGGTCTGTAGCACAGGCGTATTCTGCCCGCCCGGTATCATAAAGCCAGGCATGTTCCGGTCCGATTCCCGGGTAATCGAGCCCTGCCGAGATGGAGTAAACCGGCATAATTTGTCCTTCATCATCCTGCAGGAAATAAGATTTCATCCCGTGAAAGACACCAACACTCCCTTTGGTGATCGTTGCGGCATGTTCCGGGGTATCTATCCCTTTTCCGGCAGCTTCTACTCCGATCATCCGGACTTCCTGATCTTCAATAAATGGATAAAAAAGTCCCATAGCATTACTTCCCCCGCCCACACAGGCGATCAGGCAGTCAGGAAGCCTTCCGGCTTGCAGTTGTATTTGCTCTTTGACTTCTTTTCCAATAATGCTTTGAAAATCACGAACCATCATCGGGTAGGGGTGAGGTCCCATGACCGAACCTAAAACGTAGAAGGTATCGTTGACCCGGGCTGTCCATTCCCGCATGGCCTCATTGACGGCATCCTTCAGGGTGGCGGTGCCTGAATCGACGGCTTGTACCGTTGCACCCAGCAAGTTCATCCGAAACACATTGAGGGCTTGTCTTTCCGTATCTTCCCGGCCCATAAAAATCTTGCATTCCAACCCGAACAAAGCTGCGGCCGTAGCGGTGGCAACCCCGTGTTGTCCGGCTCCGGTTTCAGCAATAACTCGTTTTTTCCCCATCTTAACAGCCAGAAGGGCCTGGCCTAAAACATTATTGATCTTGTGGGAGCCGGTATGGTTCAGGTCCTCCCGTTTTAGATAAATTTTGGCGCCTCCCAGCTTCCGGGTTAACTTTTCCGCATAATAGAGTAAAGAGGGACGTCCTGCATATTCTGCGAAAAGGCGGGATAATTCCCGCTGGAATTCGGGGTCAGTTCGATAGGTTTCATAGGCTTCTTCCAATTCCAGTAAAGCGTTCATCAATGTTTCGGGAACGTATTGTCCGCCGAAAATCCCGTATCTTCCCCGTTTTTTTGTATGATTAATTCTCATCACTGCACCTCCTGGCGGTTTGGATAAAATCTCGGATCTTTTCCCGGTCTTTGAGGCCGCCCGTTTCCACCCCGGAACTGACATCGACCCCATAAGGATGTAAGGCTTCTACAGCTGTCTGCAGATTGGAGGGGTTGAGTCCGCCGGCAAGGATATAGGGGCGGGGGAAGTCCTGCAGGAGTTTCCAGTCAAACACTTCTCCGGTTCCCCCGGCAAGGCCTTCCTTATAAGCATCCAGTAATAGCAGATCGCAGGTAATACCGGAAACATCTGCCAGAATAGCTTGATTTTGAACCCGGAGTGCTTTAATGATTTGAATCCCTTCAGGCAAAAGGCTGCGCAGTTTGCTCATATATGGGTTATCTTCATGGCCATGCAGTTGAACTGCCGCCAAACCGCAAAACTGGGTGATCGCTGCAATTTCTTTACAATCCATATTCACAAAGACTCCGACAGGTTTGATCAGAGGGTCAAGGTTTTTGATCAGGGAGGCTGCCCGGGAACGCGTTATCCTGCGCTTGCTTTCGGCAAAGACAAAACCGGCGTAGTCCGGCAGAAAACTATTCACAGCATCAACGTCTTCATTCCTGGTAAGCCCGCAAACTTTTACTTTCATTGCTTTTCCTCCTTGCAGGTCTTAAGCAAAGACTCAGGGTTATCGGACCGCATCAGCATTTCGCCGATCAGGACGGCGTCTGCTCCGGCATTTTTCATGCGCCCGGCTTCAAGCGGGGAGGAGATCCCGCTTTCGGCAACGGCAAGTGTATCAGAGGGTATAAGCGGGCGCAATTTTTCAAAGGTTCCCAGATCGACTTCAAATGTATGAAGGTTCCGGCTGTTAATGCCAATGATTTTTGCTCCGCAGGCGGCAATCCGTTTGACTTCTTCTTCGTCATGGGCCTCAAACAGGCAGTGCAGCCCAAAACGGCTGGCGAGTTCATAAAGCCTGAGCATGGTTTTATCTTCCAGGATCGCAGCAATGAGCAGGATGGCATCGGCTCCCAGTGCCCGGCTTTCCAGCACTTGGCGTTCGTCAATAATGAAGTCCTTACGCAGAACCGGTATTTCGACATGTTCTTTAATCTCAGTCAAATAATGGTCTTCGCCCAGAAAATAATGGCGTTCGGTCAGAACAGAAATGGCCGAAGATCCGCCTTTTTCATAAGTGGCTGCAATTTTTTTATAATCAAACGACCTGGAAATCATCCCTTTGGAAGGAGAAGCGCGTTTGACCTCTGCAATGACCGACAGTCCCGGAAGAGCCAGTGCCTGGTTGAAATCCCTGGGTTCAGGACGGGTAAATGCCTGGTGCTCCAGCTCTGAAAAGGGGATGCGGAATAAGCCTTTTTCCAAATCGGAACGTTTTTTGGCAACAATTTCGTTTAAAATCATACCGGTGACTCCTTAAAACGGTTTGATACTTCGCGGTAAGCTTTGAGCTGTGCCCAGGCCATTCCCTCATCAATGGTTTGGGCAGCCAGTTGCAGACCGTCCTGAATGGTCTTCGTTTTCCCTGTCAGATAAAATGCCGCAGCCGAGTTGAGCAATACAATATCCTTTTTTGGTCCTTCAAGATTCCCTGACAGGATGCCCTTAATGATTTCCGCATTTTCACCGGCTTCTCCCCCTCGTACTTCGCTTAGACTGCATAGTTCAAGTCCGAGGGATTCCGGGTCGAGGATATAGGATTTCATGATCCCTTGCCGCGATTCATAAACTGTGGTCGGGGCAGAAAGAGAAATTTCATCCAGGCCGTCATGACTGTAGACGGTCATGATATTACGCACACCAAGATTGGCCAAAGCTTTCGTCAGGGGTTCAATAAGATGCTCATCGCATACGCCCAGTAACTGGTTGGGAACACGGGCCGGATTGGCTAAAGGACCAAGAATATTGAAAATCGTCCGTAAACCGAGTTCTTTTCGCGGGCCGGCAGCATATTTCATGGATTTGTGATAACCCGGGGCAAACATGAAACATAAACCGGTTTGCTGCAGACAGGCAGCTGCTGCTTGGGGAGAAAGGTTAATATTGGTTTCTAATGCTTCCAAGACATCCGCACTCCCGCATTTGCTTGAAACAGAACGGTTCCCGTGCTTAGCCACAGGGACACCGGCAGCCGAAACAATAAAAGCGGAACAAGTCGAAATATTAAAGGTATTGGCTCCATCTCCGCCCGTTCCCACAATGTCCAGCGCCTCAATGTTTCCCAAATCTACTCTTTCCGCTTTTTCCCGCATGACGTGGGCACAGCCGGATATTTCCTCAATACTTTCTCCCTTGATGCGGAGGGCAACAAGAAAGGCGCCGATCTGAGCCGGAGTAGCCTCGCCGTTCATGATCTCCGTCATGGCTTGCTCGGCTTCAGCAAATTCAATGCTTTCCAGGTTACTGAGTTTAGCGATGGTATCTTTAATCATAGGATTATACCTCCTTGCGATAAGATAAAAAATTATTGATAATCTTGATACCCTCAGGGGTAAGGACAGATTCCGGATGAAACTGTACTCCAAAAACCGGCAGGTATTGATGAGAGACTCCCATAATGAGTCCATCCCGGGTTTCAGCCGTTACCACTAATTCGGCAGGCAGGGTTTTTCGATCAACCACCAGGGAATGATATCGGCCAACTTGAATGGCAGGGGGGAGACCCATAAAAAGCGGACTTTTCTCATCCAGTTTTACCTCGGAAGTTTTGCCGTGGACCGGAATGGGTGCATGCCTAATCATTCCGCCGTAGGCTTCCCCGATGGCCTGGTGCCCCAAACATATTCCCAGGACAGGAATCTCACCGCCCAGTTCCCGGATCAGTTCAATACAGATTCCGGCATCCCGGGGAAAACCGGGGCCGGGAGAGATAATAATTTTCGTAGGCTGAAGTTCTTTGATTTCTTCCGGAGTGATTTTGTCGTTCCGAATGACTCCCACATTGGGATTAATGCTTCCGACATATTGATAAAGGTTATAGGTGAAGGAATCATAGTTATCTATAATTAAAATCATTGAAGATTTCCTGCCTCTCGCAAAGCTTTCAGTAAGGCTCCGGCTTTGATCTTTGTCTCTTCATATTCATTCTCAGGCACGGAGTCGGCGACAATCCCGCAACCCGCCTGGACATAGGCCTTATCATCTTTAAAAAGAATAGTCCGGATCGTGATACAGCTGTCCATACTTCCGTTAAAAGAGATAAAACCGATAGCACCGCCATAAATGCCCCTTCTTGTCGGTTCCAGCTCATCAATGATTTCCATGGCCCGGATTTTTGGAGCACCGGAGAGGGTCCCTGCGGGCAGAACAGACATCAGGGCATCAAAGGAGGTCCTGTCTTCACGTAATTCCCCGCGTACGACAGAGCCAAGATGCATAACGTGGGAATAGCGGAGGATATTCATATATTCCGTTACCTGTACTGTGCCAAATTTGGCAACTTTACCGATATCATTTCGTCCCAGATCCACCAGCATGGCATGTTCGGCGAGTTCTTTGGGATCTTCCAGCAATTCTCTTTCCAAGCGTTGATCCTCTTCTTCCGTTTTTCCCCTTTTCCGGGTTCCGGCAATCGGGCAGGTTTCGATGACTCCGTTCTCACACCGCAGAAGCATCTCGGGGGAAGCTCCAACCAGAGAGTAATCGTCAAATTTTAAGAAATACAGGTAGGGAGACGGGTTCGTAACCCTGAGATAGCGGTAAACATTCAGCGGTTCAACATCTGCCGGCAGGTGAAAACGCTGGGATAAAACAACTTGAAAAATGTCGCCGTTGGTGATATATTCCTTGGCTTTCAGGACGATCTTTTTGAAATATTCTTTTTCCATGTTGCTTTGGACTTCAAGTGGACCACAATTGTTGTGGGAGTTTCTTGAAACTTTGGCCAAAGATCCCGAATCTTTGATGGTACGGGCGAGAGCGTACAGCCTTTCCACAGTGTGGGCGTAATTGAGCTCCAGGTCCCCTTTGGTCGGCATGTTCACAATCAAAACCAATTTTTGCTTGAGATGGTCAAAAACAATGGTTTCATCGACCAGCATAAAATGACAAGCCGGCACATCCAAATCGTCGTGGGGAGGGTTTGGCAAGTTCTCCACACTGCGGATCAGATCATAGCCGAAGAACCCGACCAAACCTCCGGATAGCCTTGGCATTCCGTCAACGTTGGCCCCTTTATAGCGGTTCATCATTTCTTCTATAATGCGGTAGGGATTGCCCTCCCGGCGTTCGGCACTGCCGTCCCGGTACAGAAGGACAGCGGAGCTGCCCTGGATCCGGATGGTTAAGAGGGGGTCTTTGCCAATAAAGGAATACCGGGCCCATTTTTCGCCTCCCTCAACACTGTCCAGCAGAAAACAGTAAGAACTGGTGTCATTGAACCTTTTAAACACGCTGACCGGAGTTTCCATATCGGCAAATGTTTCCAGGGCTACCGGTACAAAATCCACATTTTGCGCTTTGAGCAGGGCTTCTTCGAGAGATGGGTAAATCATGTTCCAATGCCTCCTTTTCCATTAAAATAATTAAATAAAAGTCTATAAGAAAATAAAAAACGCCTGTCTTTGGAAATATTCCAAGGACAGACGATTCATCTGCGGTGCCACCTTGATTGACTTGAATTGCAAAAAAACAAGCCCATCTTAGCAGGATGCCAACACATCCCCCGTTTTGTAACGCTAACGCCGCGTCGGACATTACTCACGGACAAAGCCGCTTTCCTTCCGCCTTCAAGAGCCCATTTGCCAATCCGGTTCCTGCCGCGCTTCCACCTGCCGCAGCTCTCTGTAAGGACGTATATTGACGTTACTTCTCTATCAGAAGTTTATGATATATATTTTTCAGTTACTATATCATTCCTTGCTTTGTCTGTCAATCGTTTGCAGTTATGGTTATTTACTTCAATTAAAATAATGTGTAAGATTGAAAATATAAAAGCGCAATATTTCATTCATAAAATTATATATAGAATATATGAGGGATAACGTGCAAATACTAGTCGATGCTGATGCCTGCCCTGTTAAAGATATCATTATCAGGACCGCCAGAAACAATAAAATCCCGGTTACGATGTTCATCGACATCTCTCACCAACTTGATGATGAGTATAGTATCATCGTTTCGAATTGGCATTGCAGCGTCTGATTGGCAAATTTGAAACTCGATAATTAATATTTTGCGTTTTATTTGACATATATTAATGGAAAATGTAAAATATTGTATGTACAATTGAAAGAAGGGTTTTTTTATGGGAAAGACATATTCAACAAAGAAAGCCGATATTGTTATACGCCTGTCTGAGTTTGAAATGCCTCCTATGCAAGATGTTCTTATTGTTGGGAAAAAAGCCCCTATCGGACCCGAAGCGGCCAGAAGAATGGTTGATATTCTGTCACCCGAACAATACGAGATTATACAGATGGATCATCCGGTCATTGAAGCGATTGTCATAAGAAAGTCACTTATGAATATTCTTGAACAGGATAAGCTGATTACTACCATTATGGAAGAGGGAGGCAAGATTGCTAACGACCAAATGATTATTAAAGCTCAGGTAAATATTACCCTTGAGGTTAGCAAATCGATTGAATTATGATTAAAAAAGTTTCTGAAATTATGGATGTGAATTTTTTAAAGGTAGGGCCCCTGGATTGTGTTTCCGCCATGAAAAATATTGCCCTGGAGAAGAATATTAACTATTTTCCTATAGTTGAGAACAATAAAACTATTGGGGTAGTTACATATAAAGAGTTGATTCAAGCCCATCCCAACCGGATAGCGGTGGATGCCATGACCAAAAACTATTCAGTTATTACTCATGAGATGTCCATCTGGGAAGTGAAAAGCATTTTTGAAGATGAGTCTGCTGATCTCCTGATTGTTGAAAAAAACAAAAAACCGGTAGGGTTAGTAACACCCTCTTTATTAGAAAAGGAATTTCAAAAACACTTTGATTTGCTTACCGGGCTTCCGAAAACGGATTATATTTTATATCAGGCTTATGAACTGATAAAAAGGGAGAACGAAATCTCGATCATTTTTATTGATGTAAACAATTTTGGAATTATAGATAAAAAGTACGGACATGTCAATGGGGATATTGTCTTAAAAGAAATTGCCAATACGCTTAATCAGCATAAACCCGAAAAAACATACATTTGTAGATTTGGCGGGGATGAATTTGTTATCCTGACTCCTTTTCAGGTTGAAGTTACAAACAAAATTGCTCAGGAACTGCTGGATATCATTGCGACAAAAACATTCTGCAACGGATTTAAAATTTCTATTTCTGCAGGGATATCCGGAGGAAGAAGAATAACCGGCAGAATATCCGACAGTTACTCGACTGTATTAAATCTAATTAATATTGCAAGTCTGGCTTGCAGTCAGGCGAAAATGAATACGGACACAATTAGGATAGAAATTAGTTCAGAAAGTATGGATATTGCTTGATCATAAATATGTTCGAGAAACTTAAGCATTTTGATACTCAATTCAGATTATATTTAAAAATGGAAGCATCTTTTTTCGGAAAGATACTTCCATTTTTTTGTTTTCATTTGAACCGGTTTAAGAAGTCGTTTTGATTTGCTTTAATAGTTTTGCCATATTCTTCCCCAAGGTTTCAAAGGTTTTGATTCCTTCGGCGTCTTTTTGAATATCCCCAGGCAAGAGGGACAGCGTCATATTCCAATAGTTTGAAGAGACGATTACCATTTCTGCAATACCAAAAAAGAAATTGATCGCTGCATAAGTGAAATTCGCACCCGCCCGGCGGGCTGAAACGACTGCAGTACCTACTTTGCCGCGCAGCATCTCACCGCCGTTTGATCTGTTTACGTAGCCGCACCTGTCAATAAGGGCTTTTACCTCCGTCGCTACATTGCTGAAGTAGGTTGGCGAGCCGATAATGATTCCGTCGGCTTCCTGCATTTTCTGGATAAAATCGTTCATTTCATCATCCTGGCGGGCACAGCGGTTATCTTTATTTTCCCGGCATTTCCCGCATGCAAGACAGCCAAATACTTTCCGTCCCCCTAATTGGACCAATTCTGTTTCGATGCCTTCCTTTTCCAATTGTTCCAGTACAATTTTAATACTTTGGGCGGTATTTCCGTTTTTTCTCGGGCTACCGTTAAATGCAACTACTTTCAAACCAATTACCCCTTTAAATCAATTTACCTTAGAATATCTTTATCATAAACAATACAGACCCATCTAACAAGTGCTCTCCTTTGTCCATCAGGAGAATTCTTTGTATTTATTTTACTATGGCCATTCACTGATAGACCGGTCATTAATCTCCTGCTCAAACTAAGGTATAATGAAGATGTTATTATGAAGGATACGGGAGAAAAGAAATGAATAAACTAAGGTTTATCTATGGCCGGGCCGGCAGCGGCAAGACAAGTTACTGCCTCCGGGAAATGAAAAAACGAATTGAGGACAGGGTGAACCATCCTTTGGTATACCTTGTTCCTGAGCAATATACCTTTCAGGCGGAAAAGGATTTGATCCGGGTCGTGGGGAGGGGGGGCATCCTCAAAACCGAAGTACTCAGCTTCCGAAGGTTGTCCTTCCGGGTTTTCAATCAGGTTGGGGGTATAACCTACCCTCACATTCATCCGGCAGGAAAATGTATGATGATATACAGAATCCTGGATAAAATGAAGAATGATATGAGTTTTTTTCATCAAGCGGCAGACAGGGAAGGTTTTGTCAATACGATATCTGAGCTGATCACTGAGTTTAAAAGGTATTCCGTTACACCGGAGAAACTGATGACGGCCTGTGATGGGCTGGAGCGAAATGAATTATTAAAAGAAAAACTTTCTGAGCTTTCTCTAATTTACAGCGAGTTTGAAAGGATTATCGCACAGCGTTACCGTGATTCCGATGACGATTTGACTGTTGCCGCCCAAAAGATACCATCCTGTAATTTGTTTGATAACGCTGAAATCTGGATCGATGGATTTGCCGGTTTTACTCCACAGGAGTATAAGGTGATTGAGAATTTATTAGCGAAAGCAAAAAGGATTAATATTACGCTTTGTAGTGATTCCCTCGAAGAAAGTACCGGGAGTACGGATGTTTTTGCATCCGCCAAACGTGTCCGGCGAAAGATGGTATCCATTGCCAAAGAATCCGGAGCCGGGATAGATTCACCTATCTGTTTGCAAGCGCAGCCATTGCCGCGTTTTCAGCATAGTCGTGAGCTTTCTCACCTGGAAGAAAATTTATATGCTTTCCCCTATCGATTCTATCCGGATAAGACAGAAAATCTATCTTTGTTTTCTTCCGTTCATATTTTTGCTGAAATCGAAGCTGCTGCCAGGGAGATTATCTGTCTCTGCAGGGACCAGGGGATGCGTTACCGGGATATCGCATTGGTAACCAGGGATTTGAAAAAGTATGAAAGTCTCATCGAAATTATTTTTAAAGAATATGGGATACCCTTTTTTCTGGACCGGAAGAGGGATATTACCAATCATCCTTTGGTACGGCTCATTCTTTCCATGCTGGATATTTTTAATCAGCAATGGTCCTATGAAACTGTTTTTCGCTATTTGAAGACGGGTCTCACCGGGGTGGATAGGGAAGCGGTTGATCTGATTGAAAATTATGTTTTGGCCTGCGGAATTCGGGGCAATCGCTGGACAGGGGATGAGGATTGGAAGATGAGCCCGGATCTTCTTCCAAATGAAAAGGATCTGAGCATAAACGACAAAAACTTAGAGAAAATTAATCAAATCCGTAAGGAGGTTACAAAGCCCTTATTGGAATTCCGCCACAAAATAAAGGGGAGAAGAAAAACAGCGGAAATCTGCGGGGCCCTGTATGATTTTCTATGTGCCCTGGGTGTACCGGAAAGGATGCAGGAAATGATTAACGGTTTCCGGGAAGAGGGAAAACTTGATTTGGCTAACGAATACAGCCAGGTATGGAATATTGTCATGGATGTATTTGACCAAACGGTTGAGGTTATGAGTGAGGAAACCATCGGATTAGAAAGGTTTTCCAAAATCTTAAAAATTGGTTTTGGAGAATATCAGGTAGGGCTTATCCCCGCTTCCCTGGATCAAGTACTTGTTGGCAGTGTGGAACGTTCCAGAAGTCATGAGATCAAGGCTTTATTTATTCTCGGAGTCAATGACGGAGTGTTTCCCTCTTCGGTCCTGGAAGAGGGCATATTATCCGACCAGGATAGATCGGTTTTGATAAATGCCGGAATAGAACTGGCCTGTGATACCCGAACCAGGGCTTTTGACGAACAATACCTGGTTTACCGGGCTTTGACCACTGCGAATCAGTTTTTACGGGTAAGCTGGCCCATTGCCGATCAGGAAGGCCGCACCATGCGCCCCTCCATCATCGTCTCCAGACTGAGGAAGATATTTCCCCAAATCAAAGAAAGCAGTAATCTTCCGGGGCTTATTTCGGCGGAAGAAGAAATGGAATTTGTAACAGGCGGATCTCCTTCTTACAGAAAGATGATTGCAGAAATCCGCAAGAAGTATGAAGGCGCGGAAACTCATCCCATATGGGAGGAAGTATACCGCTGGTATAGTACGGAAGACAGGTGGCGGACAACATGCAGCCTGATTCCCAAAGCAATATTACACAAAAATATTGCTCTGCCCGTAAGTCAGGATAAGATATTTTCTCTTTACGGGACTCCGGCTTATACCAGTGTTTCCAGGCTGGAAAAATTCACGGCATGTCCGTTTGCCTTTTATGTGCAATATGGTCTTGGAGCAAAGGAAAGGAAGATCTACCGTTTAAGCCCTCCGGATGTAGGCACTTTTATGCATTCTGTGATTGAGACGTTTTCCCGATATGTTCTGGAAAAAGATATTTCCTGGAGGGATCTGGACCGGAAATGGTGTCAGGAGAGGGTGTCTGCCATCATTGACGAGATGCTGACAAAAATGCAGGGTTCAGGGTTGGCTGCATCGAAGCGTTATACGGCCCTGACTTTAAGACTAAAAAGGGTGGTCACCAGGGCAGTATGGCTGATTGCCGAACATATCAGGAGAGGTAGTTTTGAGCCGTTAGGTTATGAAATGGGCTTCGGAGAAGGGGAAGAATTTCCGCCGATTGTAATTGAAATGGAATCGGGCCAAAAGATTAACCTGACAGGGAAGATAGACCGGGTTGATGCTTTTAAAACGGAAGAAGGAACCTACCTGCGGGTGGTGGATTATAAGTCGGGAGCCAAAGACTTTAAACTGTCTGATGTGTTTTATGGTATTCAAATTCAATTAATAACCTATCTCGATGCTTTAGGAAACAGTGACTCGGGACTTGGGGACCCGGTCCTTCCCGGAGGAGTTTTGTATTTCCGGATAGATGATCCTGTCATAAAAGGACATGGGAAAATAACCGAAGAAGAAATTGAACAGGCCATCATGAAAGAACTCCGGATGAAAGGGTTGCTTTTAGCCGATGTAAGGCTGATCAAAGAAATGGATAAAACCATTGACGGATCTTCGCTGATTATTCCGGCCAGGATCAATAAGGGAGATGTGCTGGGCCGATCTTCGGCAGCCACTCAGGAACAATTTTACGTGTTAAGAACCTATGTCAGAAAACTTTTGACCGGGCTTTGTGATGAGATCATGAGAGGAAATGTATCCATCAGACCCTATAAAAAAAAGAAGCTCACTTCCTGTACTTATTGTGATTACGCTGCAGTATGCCAATTTGATACTACGATGAAAGAAAATACGTATAAACTGCTTTATGATCAGAAAGATGGGGTAATTTGGGAGCTTATGAAAGAAAAGGGCGGTGAACAGTAGTGGCCGATAGCAACTGGACAAAGGAACAATGGGACGTGATTAACGCCGAAAACTCTAATCTTCTGGTGGCTGCTGCCGCGGGGGCCGGCAAAACTGCTGTATTAGTCCGGAGAATTATCCGAAAGATCACAGAGCATGAACATCCGGCAGATATTGACAGATTGCTTGTAGTTACTTTTACCAATGCCGCTGCCGCGGAGATGCGGGAAAGAATTGCCGAAGCGATCGCTTCAGAACTGGAAAAAAATCCGGATAACCGGGAAATTCAAAGACAACTGACTTTATTGAATAAAGCAAGCATCACCACGATTCACTCCTTTTGCCTGGAGGTCATCCGAAGCAATTTCCATCAGACGGAATTGGATCCTAACTTCCGGATTGCCGATGAGACGGAAGCACTTCTCCTAAAAAATGAAGTTTTGCAGGAATTGTTTGAAGAGATATATGAAGAAGAAACAGAAAATGAAAATTTCTTTGCTCTTCTGGAGTCTTACGGGGGAAACAGGGATGATCAAATCCTGCAGGATATGGTATTGAACCTCTATTCCTTTACCAGAAGCTGTCCATGGCCTGAGAAATGGCTTAAGGAAATGGCCGCAAGTTTTAGCCCCCGGGAAAGACAAGATTTTAGCACAACTTCCTGGGGTCAGGTTTTATTCGAATCCATCCGGATCAAACTGGAAGGACTCAGGGAGAATATGCTTACAGCCATGGGGATAATCCGTTCAGACAGGGGTTTAGAAAGATACTATCCGGTTTTCGAGGGGGAAATTAATTTTTTAACCCAAATATCCGGCCTATGTCTGGATTCTACCAGCGAAACCTTGTGGGATGATTTTTATATCAAATTCAGTTCCCTGGAATTCAAGAAGCTCCCCCCTGCAGCAAAAGATGCAGATCAAGGAAAACAGCAAATCGTTAAAGAGATACGGGACGATGTCAAGAAACAATTGAATAAAATCAAAGAAAGAATCTTCTATGCTGATTCCAGAGAAATATTCAGTGATCTTCAATCCATTCAACCTCTCATGCAGTGTTTGGTGGATCTGGTCATTACCTTTGGCAGGAAATATTCTGAAAAGAAAAGGGAAAAAGGGATTGTAGACTTTAATGACCTGGAACATGGTTGTCTGGAAATCCTTTCTGAATACGATGAATTGGAAGAAATCAAGCCTTCCAAAGTTGCTCTGGTTTATCGCGAGTGTTTTGAGGAAATCCTTATTGACGAATATCAGGACAGCAACCTGATTCAGGAAATGATCCTGGGTTTGATTTCCAAAGTCGATGAGCACAAGCCTAATGTTTTTATGGTCGGAGATGTGAAGCAAAGCATTTATCGCTTTAGACAGGCCAAACCGGAATTATTTCTGCAAAAATACAATACCTATTCTATGGATCAGGCGAGCCTGTTTCGTAAGATTTTACTATTTAAAAATTTCAGGAGTCGTAAAGAAGTTATCAATGCTGTAAACGATTTGTTTAAACGAATTATGTCCGTGTCAGTGGGAGAATTGGATTATTCGGATGATGAGGCTTTAAACTTCGGGGCTCAATTTCCGGATTGTTTGGCCGAACAGCAAATAGCGGGGGGAGCAGCCGAATTGCATCTGATCGAGACCGGTAAGGGTGAAGAAAATCTTCAAGTGGGAACTGATGCCGGAACGGAATCTTCAGAAACCGATGATCCTGGGGAAGACGGTTTTGAAGATGAGGAAATGTTGGATAATATTCAATGCGAAGCACGCATGGTTGTACGCCGTATTCAAGAACTGATGAGGACTGATGAAAATGGAAAATACTTCGTGGTGTTTGATAAAAACAGGCAGGAATACCGTAAAGTTACTTATAAGGACATCGTGATCCTTCTGCGAACCACGAAGAATTGGGCGGAGATTTTTCGGGATGAGCTGGCAGCCGGGGGGATACCCGCTTTTGCAGATACGGGTACCGGTTTCTTTCAGACTCCGGAAGTCCAGGTTATGTTATCTTTGCTTCAAATCATTGATAATCCAATGCAGGATATCCCGCTACTGGCAGTGCTGCGCTCTCCTCTTGTTTCTTTTTCAACCGATGAGCTTGCGGAATTGCGTCTGGCTAAGCGGCAGGTTCCTCTTTATGAGGCTTTGAAGGTATTGGCTGAAAAAGGGAAAGAGGATGCAAATCCGGCATCGGAAAAAGCTGCCGTGTTTTTGAATCATCTTTTTACTTGGCAGAAAATGTCCCTGTATATGTCAACAGATCAACTTTTATGGCAGCTTTATACCGAAACAGGCTATTATGGGCTTGTGGGCGCTATGTCTGCGGGTGAGCAGAGACAGGCCAACCTCCGTATTTTGTTTGAAAGGGCAAGGCAATATGAGGAAACGAGTTATAAAGGATTATTTAATTTCATCAACTTTGTTGATAAGTTAAAAAATAATAAAGGGGACTTGGGAAGTGCCAAAATACTCGGGGAAAATGATAATGTAGTACGGATTATGAGTATCCATAAAAGTAAGGGCTTAGAATTCCCGGTAGTAATTCTTTCGGGCTGCGGTAAGAAGTTTAACCTTCAGGATATGAATAAAAGTGTTTTGTTCCATCAAGAGTTGGGGATTGGACCGGATATTGTGGATTATAAGGTTCGGCTGGCTTATCCTTCCCTTCCCAAACAGGCCATTCGGGAAAAAATCAAGAAGGAAACTTTGTCTGAGGAAATGAGGATATTGTATGTAGCTTTGACAAGGGCAAGGGAAAAACTTATTATTACCGGTTCGGTAACGAGTATTTCCGGATCAATGGAGAAATGGTCAAGGAGTACTGAAGATATAAAAAATCGAATTCCCGTTTGCGAAATCCTTCAAGGCGAGAAATATCTGGATTGGATTGGACCAGCTTTAATAAGAGGATTTGATACCGAGGCTTTAAGAAAAAGTAATGAAATATGGGATCTACGAATATGGAATAAGGCCGATATAGCAGGTTCCGCTATAAAGGAAGAACAGGATGAAGAGATCTTCCTTGCCTGGCTTGAAAGCCTGTCTGAACAGAAAGAACAGGGATGTGACACTGATTCTGATTTGAGAGAAAAAAAGACCTTAACAAAAGAATTGAGGGGAGAAGTCAGAAGGAGACTGAGCTGGCAATATCCCTATAGCGGTTTAGTTAAGGCGCCTGCCAAAATTTCGGTAACGGAGCTGAAGAGGCATTATGAAGAAGAACAACAGACTCCAGAACATCTCTTTAAAATGAAAAAACCTTTATTCCTTGCGGGAAAAAAGGGATTAACCGCTGCAGAAGCGGGAACGGTTATGCATTTTGTTATGCAGCATCTTGATTTTGGAAATGGCGATATAGAAAAACAGATCAGCTTATTTATTGCTCAAGACCTTCTGACAAAGCAGCAGGCAGAAAGCGTAGATCCGGATAAAATACGGAGGTTTACGGATTCCCTGTTGGGAAGGAGAATGCTTTCTTCGGAAATAATTGAACGGGAAGTTCCATTTAATATGGAAATCCCTTGTCATGAGATCGTCGAAGGAGAATACGATCCCGAAAAAATACTTTTGCAAGGGGTTATCGATTGTTACTTTGAAGAACCAGACGGTTTGGTGCTGATCGATTATAAGACTGATACCGTTCCGGAAAGCGGGCTTGAGGAAATCGAAGCAAGATATCGGACCCAGATTTCTTATTACAGCAGGGCCTTGGAATTGTTAACAGGAAAGAGAGTAAAAGAAAAGTACATCTATCTCTTCAGCTCTGGGGAACTCGTGAGATGCCAATAACTTTTATCTTGAATACATGTTCATTTCAAATAAACGACATAATAGGGATAATAACCATTTATCGTAATAAGGGTGGATGAAATGGATAAAGAACAACTGATTTCCCGTTTGAATTGGTTTTACAGTCTGGAATTGAACCAGGTGGATCTCTACAAATCTCAAAGCAAAGCATTCGAAAATGAATATGCAGGGCTTGTCTTCGAGCAGCTTTCTTCCATTGAACAGGGACATGTGGAAAACATCGGTATCAAGATCAAGGAATTGGGAGAAAAACCGACAACTATAGGGGATGTGCTTTCTCCTTTCATCGGACATATTGCGGGCAAGATACTCGGATCGAGGGATCTGCCGGAAGTGTTAAAAATAAATACGATGATTGAGCAAAAAGCGATGAAAGATTATAAGGGTCTGATAGAAGATTTGAAAAACAGCGACTACGGGAGCGGAGAATTAATCAAAATTCTCCAAAATAATTTTATTGATGAAAATCTTCATACCGAATGGTTTAAGACAAAACTCTCGGAATTGCAGACTGTTGAATTTTCTCTAATACCCTAAAATTTGTGCTCTATGGAGTTTTATATATTCAAAATATTTCAGGCTGCTGGATATTTTTTAGGCCCATCGGGAATATCTTTCTAAGTAGAGGTAAATTAGGAGAAAGAATTTGCTGTTGGGAAGGGGCTTGGTAAATGCAAATTGATATCCATCACAGCGGTATTTATGTGATTTGCCGAATCAGCGGGATGAAGAGCAAATTTGCTGAAATCGTAGCCTATGCATCCCAGTATGTGGATGATGCGGTCTTCAAATATGCGCTAAAGTTTAAAAATGGGGGATATTTTAAGCAGGTTCAAACTGCACATAAACTTTTATCTCCAAAAAATTTTGATTTTGATGAAGCTTTAGAGATCTGGATGCCTTTTCACTTTTTACCAAAGGGCGGGGACAGTTCCGATGGTCTGGTAACGGCGCCTGATTCCAAAATAATGGCATTATTGCTTGAGGATATCCGCTGTTCTTCCCCCAGCCATCTTCTTTATAGATTGGGAATCGGACTGCACTGTTTTGCCGATGCTTTTTCTCATCAGGATTTTATGGGATTTAATGATTCCTATAATGATGTACACCTAATTCAAAGTGTGGAGGAGAAAGGAAATAAAGAAAATCCAGGACGTTTATCACTCAGGCTCCTGGACAGATGGAGCTCAGACAGCATGTCCATGGGGCATGGAGAGGTTCTGAATAATCCGGATCTCCCGTATGCAGAATGGGCGTACAGCCGGGGTTCTAAAACCTTTAGAATTCGGAATACGGAAGAAAGGTATCTGCCTGCTCTCAAGAATATATATGATTATCTTAACTACTTTTTAGGTAAAAATTCTCAATACTGTGCTCATTTTAAAATCAGGGCTTTCGAGGACTATCTTGAAAAGTTTAGATGGATCCTGTCTTTTAAGGGAAGTCCGGAAGAAAGACACAGGAATTGGCTTAAAAAAATAAAAGAAAACTATTTTGAATTTGCGGATTTTGATGATACGGACCGCAATATCGGATATGATGAAAAACGCTGGTTCAGTCAGGCTGTTGAAGCCATCAAAGTGTCAAAAGCAACCCACCATCATTATCAAAAGTACGATTACCATATGTTTAGAAAAAAAGACGGCTTTGAGGATTCAGACTGGGTTAAATTTATGCAAGCCGCTGCAGAACATCAGTTTTTAATTATTCATTGTCTTCTCCCGGAATCAGGTTTAATTATCGGGTAGAATTTTCTTGAACCATATAAAACATGAGTAACAACTTTAACCGATGATCATATACATAGTATGATAATTAATAATTGACAGCATAATCATCCTTCAGTATAATAAACAAAAATGAAAAATTCCGAATGATCAAATCAGGAGATTGCAATGGGAACGTCAGATAAGAGTTCTGTAAAACAATTCAACAACTTGTTTAGCTTTATTTATTTTAGCCTGTGGTATTTTGGCTTTTATTTTACCACCGGCTATTTTTGGTTGTTTTACAAAAAAATACTCTTATCTAATGAGCATCTGGAAAGGATTTATCAGACTACCTGATCAAATCCGATCCGATACCCAAAATCCTTAAAATAGTCCATCGTTACTGTTTAGAAGGCTCATTAGAAAAATGAGTCTTCTTTTTATTTAAGCGCGCGCAGTTCAATAAAATTTGGAGGTATTACGATGATTATTGTAATGAAACCCAGAACTCCCCAGGAGGAAATCATGAAGATCAGGAACAAAATTCAAGAATTAGGATGCGAAATCCATGAATCCCAAGGTGTAAACTATCATATTTTTGGACTGGTGGGAAATACCAATACGGTAGATCCGGATAGAATTCTGGCTATCGAGAGTGTGGAAAAAGTTATTCATGTGCAGGAACCCTATAAGATTGCCAACAGACTTTTTCATCCTGAAGATTCGGTCATTAAAATAAGTGACAAGAAAATTGGCGGGCAAAACTTTGCGGTAATTGCCGGTCCCTGTTCAGTAGAAAGCAAAGAACAGATTATAAGCATTGCCGAAGACGTTAAAAGTGCAGGCGCCGGATTCTTAAGGGGAGGGGCCTTCAAACCAAGATCCTCACCGTACAGTTTCCAGGGGTTAAGGGAAGATGGACTTGAACTGCTGAAAATAGCCAGGGAAAAAACCGGTCTTCCTATCGTCTCTGAACTTATGTCTACGGAACATCTGGAAAGGTTTATCGAAGATGTTGATGTCATCCAGATCGGAGCCAGAAATATGCAGAATTTTGAACTCTTAAAAGAAGTTGGCAAAACGCGCAAACCCATTATTCTCAAAAGAGGTTTGTCTGCGACTATTGAAGAACTTCTTCTGGCAGCGGAATATGTTCTTGCCCAAGGAAATGAGAATGTCATCCTTTGTGAAAGGGGAATCCGAACTTTCGAAACGTATACACGCAATACCCTGGACCTTGGTGCAATTCCAGTCATTAAGAAATTAAGCCATTTGCCTGTTATTGTTGATCCCAGCCATGCAGGAGGACTTTGGTGGTTGGTTGACCCCATGGCCAAAGCGGCGATGGTAGTCGGCGCAGACGGCGTTATGATCGAAGTGCATAATGATCCTGCCAATGCCAGATGTGATGGTCAGCAATCCCTGAAACCGGAGAAGTTCAGCACACTCATGAACTCGCTCAAGGAGCTTGCAAGGATCCAGGGAAAAGTCATCAATTAACATTCTTTCTTGCAAATCGGATATATAACTTGGGGGTGGAGTTTTGGAAGAACCGGACTTTAGACAATTAGAAATAACTATAGTAGGGTTAGGACTGATTGGTGGATCCTATGCCTTAGCTTTACGAAAGATGAATCCCAAAAGACTATGGGCCATCGATATCCGGAGAGATGTTTTGGAACAAGCAGAAAACAGGGGTATTATCGACGGAGGATATATAGAAGGGGCTTCCGTTCTGAAACGTTCCGATTTGGTTATTATTTCTGTTTATCCGGAATTGACAATAAGGTTTGTTAAGGAGAACCTGTCTCTTTTTAAACCGGGTTCTGTCCTAACAGATACAGCCGGAATCAAGAAAAAGGTAATCGATAATATTTATGGTTTTTTGCGGGACGACCTTGATTTCGTCGGGGGACACCCTTTGGCAGGCAAGGAATGCAGCGGGTTTGCTCATGCTTCGTCAGATATCTTCATGGGAGCGAATTATATTGTAACGCCTGTACCTGAAAATAAAGAATCAAGCCTTAGGCTTATGGAAAAGATGATCAAAGGGATCGGGTGCAGGGAACCCATCCTGATGAATCCCGCCAAACATGACGAAGTCATCGCCCTAACCAGCCAATTGCCTCATTTGATAGCCGCAGCTCTCATGAACAGTTCCGAATTGGAAAATATCGGGAGCCTGATTGGGGGAAGTTTCAGAGATGCTACCCGGGTGGCGAAAATGAACGTCAAGCTGTGGGGAGAACTCCTCATGGAAAATAAGGAGAATGTTTTGACAGAACTTGATATTTTTGTGGATAATATAACCAGATTGAGAAATGCCTTACAGGCGGAGAACAGCACCTCCCTGGCGGAGCTTTTAAATAAAGCCAATCAGGCCCGAGAAAAGTTTTAAGGAGGACTCTATGTGAAAAGTATAAAGATAGAACCCCGTAAACTGCAAGGTCTTATTCCAATACCTCCTTCAAAAAGTATCAGCCATAGGGCAGTCATTTGCGCCGGTTTGGCCGAAGGAATCAGCGAAATTGAAAATGTAGTGTTTTCGGAAGATATCGCGGCTACGCTGGACGGGATGAGTGCTATGGGTACAAAGGTCCTTTGCGCCGATATCAACGAGGATGGGATACCTTGTGTTATCAGGCTCAAGGGGACCTCCGAACTCAAAATCCCCGGTGAGATGATCAACTGCCGTGAATCAGGATCCACCCTGCGTTTTCTTATTCCGCTGGCATGCAAAACGGGAGACAAGGCGACTTTTACCGGAAAGGGGAAATTGGTAGAGCGTCCCTTGGATGTGTATTATCAGATATTTCAAGAACAGGGAATTGAATACCTCACGGAGCGGGGTTATCTTCCCCTCACTGTCAAGGGAAGCCTCAAACCGGGAAATTATAAAATTCAAGGCGATGTCAGCTCACAGTTTATCAGCGGGCTCCTGTTTCTCCTTCCTTTGCTGGACGGGGATTCGAGGATTACTGTAACAACAGAGTTGGAGTCCCGGGGATATATTGATCTGACCATGGATGTGCAGAAGAAGTTCGGTATCCTGGTAGAAAATGAAAATTATAAGGAATTTTATATAAAGGGAAATCAAAAATACCGGAGCTGCAATTACCGTGTTGAAGGAGATTACTCCCAGGCTGCATTCTGGCTGGTGGCCGGGGCTTTGGGCGGGAAAATAAACTGCCTGGATTTAAACCCTTATTCCCTCCAGGGTGACCGGGCTATCGTAGATATTGTCAGGCAGATGGGGGGAATAATTGAATGGAAAAACTTCGGGTTGGAAGTTCAGGCTTCTAAAACTCACGGGACTATCATTGATGCAGGTCAATGCCCGGATTTGGTTCCTGTGCTTACTGTTTTAGCTTCACTCAGTGAAGGGATTACCCGGATCGTCAACGCAGGGAGGCTTAGAATTAAGGAATCCGACAGGCTTAGGGCAATGACCACGGAGTTAAACAAGCTAGGTGCCAGGATTCAGGAACTGGACGAAGGACTTTTCATAGAAGGGGTAAAGAGCCTTCAGGGGGGAACTGTCGACAGTTGGAATGATCACCGGATTGCCATGGCTTTGGCAATAGCCTCGACCAAATGTAACGGCCCCGTAGTTCTTACAGGATTCGAAGCAGTAAAAAAATCTTACCCTCATTTTTGGAGAGATTTTACATCAATGGGAGGAAGATATTCATGAGCGGAGTATGGGGAGAGTTCTTAAAGATTTCTATATTCGGGGAATCCCACGGCAAATGCGTTGGAATCATCGTTAACGGCCTGCCCGCAGGGCTCGAACTGGATCTGGCTTTTATCCGGAGGGAATTAGACAGAAGGGCCCCGGGAAAATCCTTTGCTACAGCTAGACAGGAAGAAGACGAATTTGAGATTATAAGCGGTTATTTTAATAACCGGACAACCGGTTCTCCGCTTAGCTTTGTTATCAGGAATAATGATCAACATTCCCGGGACTATGAAGAAATCAAAAACATTATGCGGCCTGGGCATGCTGATTTTACCGCCTGGAGCAAATATAACGGGTTTCATGATTACCGGGGCGGCGGGCATTTTTCAGGCAGACTTACTGCCCCTCTTGTTCTGACAGGTGCGATTGCCAAACAAATCTTGATGAAAAAGGGCATCGTCATTGGCGGACACATTTTAAGCATCGGAAATATCGCGGATACGCAGATTGATCCGGTAAACCCGGATCCTGAACTGCTCCTGGCGGTGAGGACTAGGCTTTTTCCGGTTATCTCAGAGGAACAAGGCAAGCTTATGCAGGAAAGCATAATTCAGGCAAAGACTGAGCAGGATTCTTTAGGCGGGGTTGTGGAAACAGCAATCGTCGGACTGCCGGCAGGAATAGGGTCTCCCTTTTTTGATTCTGTGGAAAGTAAACTGGCGCATCTCCTCTTTTCAATTCCTGCAGTGAAAGGGGTAGAATTTGGTGCAGGGTTTGCCATAACCGAAATGAGAGGAGCTGTGGCGAATGATGAATTCAGGCTTCTGGAAGGTCAGGTTAGGACAGCTACAAACCACAGCGGCGGAATTCAAGGCGGAATAACCAATGGAATGCCGGTAATTTTCAGAACAGCCTTCAAACCAACTCCATCCATCGCCCGGGGGCAAAAAACCGTAGATATAAGCACCATGCAGGAAGTTGAAATTCGCATTCAGGGAAGGCATGATCCATGTATTGTTCCCCGTGCGGTACCGGTTGTAGAAGCTGCTGCAGCCATTGCCTTATTGGAAATGATGATAGAAAAGGATGGGACATTGTGGATGATATAAATCAACTGGAGATTCTCCGTCAACAAATTGATGAAATCGATTCGGCCTTACTCCAGCTCTTTGAAGCCAGAATGGAAAAATCTCTGGAGATAGCCGATCACAAAAAGAGTCACAATGCAGGGATTCTGGATGAGGCCAGGGAGAAAAAAGTTTTGGAAAAAGCCGGGCAAGTTAATAACCCGAAATTAAAAAAATATGCGGTTCAGTTTTTTATCTCCATGATGAATATCAGTAAAGACTTACAAGGGGAACGTATCAGACCCATCAAAAAAGAGACGGTAGGCTTTCAGGGGCTGCCGGGTTCTTATAGTGAGCAAGCGCTTCTGCAATTTTTTGGTGAGGGAACAGATCGTCATCACTTTGGAAGTTTTGAAGACGTCTTTAAAGCCTTACAGTCTGCAGAGATCGATTATGGAGTACTGCCTTTAGAGAATTCCTTTACGGGCGGAATTGCTGAAGTCTATGATTTGCTCTGCCATTTTGGTTTTTACATCATAGGGGAAAAATGTGTTGAGGTAGACAACAATTTGCTGGCTATAAACGGTGCCGTTTTGGAAGATATCCGTGAAATCTATTCTCATCCCCAGGCTCTCCTGCAGTGCAGCAGGTTTCTCAAATCCCATCCGGAATGGAATACGGTTTCCTGCAGCAATACCGCTGTAAGTGCCAAACACGTGGCAGATTCCTGTGCATTGACAAAAGCGGCGATTGCCAGCAAAAGAGCAGCAGAATTATATGGGCTTACCATCCTGGCAGAAGGTATTAACAATAATAAAAATAATTTTACCCGGTTTATTATAATTGGAAGAGACCTAATCCCCAAACAGGAAAACAATAAAATCAGCATGGCCCTATCCATCGCGCATGAACCGGGATCACTCCATAGAATTCTCAGCCATTTTGCTAAGAACGGGCTAAATATGCTCAAAATTGAATCTCGTCCTATTCCGGGAAAAACGTGGGAGTATCTTTTCTATATAGATTTTGAAGGGAATCTGGAGAGACAGGATGTCAAGAAAGCGGTTGATGAAATAAAAATAGATAGTACCTATTTTAAATTGCTGGGAAACTATTCCTCAAATTATCCTTCAGCCTAAAATAATCTATATAATTATTTCTTTTTCGACTATAATATTATTTGTAACAAACATTTTCGGTTGGAGGCTGTTGAATGAAACAAAGCAGTAAAGACAAATATCTTTCCCAGAAAGGAAAAACAAGCAGCAAAGGAAAAAGGGGAAGTTCTTCCGTTCAGCAAAAGAAGCCCCTTGCTCCCTTTGAAAAACTGGTTCTTTTTCTCCTTTTTATTTTTTTAATTGCAGCCCCTTTGGCTTTCTTTGTCAATAAGTCCATTATGATTTATGTTGGACTTGTTAACTACTTCATTCTTGGAGCGGCAATTACGGTGAGACCGGATTATGTAGTTGAAGTAATGCGCAAAAATAATAAGAGGTTTGAAGAACTGTATGGACAAAGAGTTGACAGGCTCTTAATTACAATCAGGGTGTTCGGCATTATATTCGTTGCAATGGGAGCTGCGTTTTTCTATTTCTTAACCTAAAATGTGAAACCATATGGCTTAATTTACCTGCACCAATTCTTAGATTTATCAATTATAATAGAGGTTGCATCAATATTTTCTCATGGTGAGGGTAATTTATATGAAGTTTTTTTTAGACAAATCAAGAACTACATTTGAGAAAATAATAGCAATCCTTGTTATTGTGTATATTATTGCCGCCGTTATAGGCTGCAACTTTGATTTGAATATTTTGGTTTATGCCGGTTTTGGAACCTACGTAATCATTGGTTTAATTGCATTGATCAAACCAGGTATTATGTTTGAAGTCTTAAAAAAAGAAAATGAAGATTTTTTGGTTAGAAATCAAAAAAAGATTCCGCTCATCAAAGCTGGTTTCCGATTCGGGGGATTTGCTTTGTCCCTCCTCGGATGTGCCTTGACTTATGTATTTATTGTTTATTATTAATCTTTCCAATATCTCGCAAAATCACTTAACAGGCATAACATTTAGTTTTTAAAAATATCAAATTCAAAATAATTTATTTAGACCTGTCCTCGCCAAGTTGGTAGAGACAGTTTTTTGTTTTCACGTGTATTATTTTGTTCGTAACTTAGGTTACCGCGCAGTGAGACATAATGAATTATATTAGGTACATAAAGAAGAAAAAATAACGAGGTGATATGAAATGATTAGAAAAATTGTTGAAATAGACCAGGAAAAATGCAATGGCTGCGGGCTGTGTATTGATGCCTGTCACGAAGGAGCTTTACAATTGGTGAACGGAAAAGCCGTTCTGTTAAGTGATGAATACTGCGACGGATTGGGGGACTGTTTGCCCGAGTGCCCGACAGATGCTATTCGGATTACCGAAAGGGAAGCTGTCGATTATAATGAGGAACTCGTTAAGAGTAAACAGCAAGCAAAGAAAGAGACTGCAATGAAGCAAGAAAGACGTACGGTTCCGGAAAGTCCACGGGCGCATGCAGGTTGTTCCTGCCCGGGGACAAGATCTGCCGTGATCAAACCTGACACTCAGGTCGCTAAAACCGCTGAGAGGGATATGACAGAACGTCCCTCTGAATTGAGACAGTGGCCGATTCAGTTGAATCTGATCAACCCGCAGGCTTCCTATCTGCAAGGCGCCGATTTACTGATAGCAGCTGATTGTACCGCATACGCCTACGCGTCATTTCATGAAAGATTTATGAAGGATAGAATCACATTGATCGGATGTCCTAAACTGGATGATAATGATTATTATACTGAAAAGATTGCCGAGATCCTGCAAAGAAATCATCCCCGCAGCATTAAAGTGGTCAGAATGGACGTACCCTGTTGCGGCGGAATTGTCAGAGCAGTGAAAGAAGCCATGCTGAAATCCGGAATAATTGTTCCCTATAGTGAGGTGACGGTTAATTCCCAAGGTCAGATTATCAACGAACAGTAATAGATGGTGAAGTAAACCAGTACCTTGTTAACCCTAAAATTATAATATAATGGCGAGCAGATTTCTTTTAAGACAAGGCGGAGGATTGAGTTTGAATAATTCAATAGAGAGAAGGGATAATATGAAAGCGGCAGTAAATCAAGACCTCTGTATAGGATGCGGGTGTTAGATTATTTGAAACAGAATAGAGAAGAAAGAAAATCGGAAAGAAATAAATGAAATAAACGCCGGGGGCAAGGGAAAAAACCTCGCTATTGAGAATTATTTATTGTTTTGTGTAATATTACGGACGCAAATGCCGAAAAATGAATGGAGTGGTTGCGGTTTGAGTTATCAACAATCCGATATTTTGGAGATCCAGCCTTTGATAGAACAGATCTTCCCCAATTTGCGGGAAGTGCCTGTTAATTCCATTTCATCTTCCATCTTTGGGACAGGAGAACAAAAAAAAATATATTTACTGATCGTAGGTGATGATCGTTTAATAAACCCATTTCTGGCAGATACTCAGGATGAGGCTAAATCCAAGATCGTGACAATCGCCGAAAAGTGCCAGAACAAGATTAACTTTGATCTGATTATGGAGTTTAATTTTTATTTCAGGAGGGGAGGAAAGGGTACTTTTAAAGTAATGTTTCAGGCCGCACATCCGGAAATGCAGAAACAATATGTTCAGGCTTTAAAAGAAATTGAGAACTTATGTTTCATCATTGCGGATCAGGAAAGAAACATTCGTAAAGTATTCGAAGTTGACTGGTATTATTATAAGAATAAAAAGGTTATCGAAAAAATTGTTACGGCTAACGGATATTAATATTGGAATGATATTGATGAACTAATTTATGATTCAAAGAGTTTTTTAGTCTCCGATATGGAGGCTTTTTTTCTTTGCAGTTTGAAGTAGTTTTTCATTTTTTTCCGTCTATAAGGATGAAGGAAAGGAGGGGAATAAAGATAGACCATGAGACGATTGTTCGAATGGCATTACGTGGCGATCAAGATGCCTTTCGATCCTTAGTGGAAGAATACAAAAGCTTAGTTTATGTTATTTGTCTTAAGGCCGTTCTCGATCCATACGAAGCAGAGAATTTAATAGAGCAGCAAGCAGATCGCCATTGAGGAGAAAATCAGTGTTAGAACGGTGGAAACCAGATTATACCGCGGGAAGAAGATCCTAAGAAAATGCTTTGCGGAGTTGAGCAAAACATGAATAGGAAAAGGAAGAATGCTCACTGCTATAAGCCGGAAGAATGGAAGGCGTACCAAGCAGGAGTTTTAGGAGAATCTGAACAAATCAAAATGGAAGAGCATCTCCTCGTTTGTATGGAGTGTATGGAAACTTACCTAAGTCTCATCGAGGAGTCTGTATTTGATGAGAACTTACCGAAGCTAAGTGAAGAATTTACAGAAAAATTATTGTCTTCTATAGAAAATGAAAAAAGATGGCAAAAAGCATCTGTTCCGGTCAGAAACATTTCGTCGGGCAAAAAGGATAAGGAAGTGAGGAATAACAGGGTAAACTTGTTCGTGTCCTATTGTGCTGCAGCCGGTATAGCGATGTTCTTCTGGGTGGGAGGATATTTTGATCATTTAGCGGGAGTTTTGACCAAAGAGGCAGAGAACTGTCATGCAAAAGGTGTCTCATCCTGACAAATACCAAGAGGTTGCGTTTTTCGGTGATTTCTTTAAAAAGGATCAATTCTCGGGTAAGGCAGGTAAATATATTGGTATTGGGCTTATTGCTGTAGGATGTATCATGATCTTTGACAAGATCGTCATTCCCCAGAGTTTCTATGGGTTTCATGCTGATAGCAACCGGGATCCTGCTTTTAATGAGTGAATTGCAGGGGTTTAACGGGGCGGGACTGGTGCTTCGCTGGTGGCCTGTAATCCTTATTGTTTTAGGAATAGAGATCTTAGTCTATATTGTTTTTTCGCATGAAGAACAGCCTAAAATAAAATTTGACGGATTAAGCATATTTCTGGTAATTTTGCTGATTTTAATCAGCTCCGGGGCATATGCGGCAAGCTCCTTTATGAAAAGTGATTTCTCCAAAGGGTTTTTCAGTCAGATCGGCTATTTCAAAAACGAGTCCATCATTAATAAAACCTTTGATATTGATGCGGCAAAAGTAAAGAAGCTGCAGGTCAATAACAGCAGGGGACAGGTTCAGATCGACCGATACAGCGGGGATAAGATCAAAGTGGATGCAGCGATCATCATCAAAAATAATGATGAAGAAAAAGCAGTTAAACTTGCTCAGGATTTAGTAGAAGTAACAGAAGGAGAAACTCTGACCTTAAATACCAGAAGTATAAGTGTTTTAGAAGATAACCGGGGTTATCAGTTTACGGTCAATTATGCCGTAAAAGTACCAAAAGAACTTACTTTTGAAATCAACAACAAATTTGGTGAAATCAATCTGGAGAATCTTACCGGCAACATTTTTGTAAACGGGAAATTTGGGAAAATAGAAGTGGCGAACATTCAGGGGGATGCCCGGATTGAAAACGCCTTCGGGGAAACAAAAGTCCAAAATGTCACTGGTAAGGTGGCGATAGACAATGAACAGGGAGAGATCTTCTACGCCAGTAAGCAAGCAGCGAGGAATGATATTACGCTGAATTGTAAGATGGGAGGGATTAATGTAGAATTGCCGCGTGATCAGCAAGGGACATTTAATCTCTACACAAAGTTCGGAAACATCAATTTTAAGGGATTTAGCTCGGAACTCCCAATACAAAAGGATAATACCAAACAGGAAATGAAAGGCATCATCGGGACGGCATCTCCCCAGATTACAGTGAATGCGGATCATGGCGAAATTTCCCTGAGCGGTAAGTAGAATATTGTATGCTAAACAAGCTCACTGTCTTATACCTTTCGTAAAAAGACATGTTGAGCTTTTTAATTCTAAACCTAAAACAATTTTATTTATTGTCCGTTATCAGCTAAAGCTTTCAGTGCCAGAGCATAGATTTCCGTGCACCGGAGCAGGTGGTCTATTCCGACGTATTCATCCGGCTGGTGCTCAACTTTGGGCATCCCCGGAAAAGTTGGACCGAAGGCGACTGCTTTCTTAAAAGCTTTGGAAAATGTAGTGCCGCCCATTCCTAATGGTTTTGCATCTTTTTCCCCTGTGAAATTTTTATATACATCCAGCAGTTTCTTAATGTTAGGGTCATCCTCGGGGAAACTCAGAGATTCAAGGGAATCGATAAAGGTAAGTTTCCCATGAAATGCTTTGAAAGCTTTCTCAACTTTTGGTTTGACGGAGTCAAGCTTCTCCTTAGCCGGGAAGCGGATATCTATCCTTAGGGTAACATTTTTTTCGTCCATAAAAATATATCCGGGGCTTACCGTAAGTTTTCCCGTTAGTTCGTCTTCCAGTTGAAGCCCAAGGGATTCCCCGAAAAATTCCATGCCGATTCGGCTGCAATAGGTTTGGATGAAATCCTTCTGCTGTCCATCAAGATCCAAATCGTTTAAAAACTTCATGAGCTGTGAAATCGCATTTTGACCTTCATTACAGATAAAAGCATGGGCGGATTTTCCCTTGGATATGAGTTTTAAGTCCGGCGAATCTTCGTTCAGACTAATATCATATCCTGTTTGTTTTTTGAAGCGCTCAAGTTTTTCTGATACGGTCTGCTTATGATTACTATTTATCCGGAGGGTGGCTTCGCAGTAATCAGGAACAATATTAAGGGACTCCCCTCCCCCTTTTATCTCATAAACCATCGTTCCGATACCCTTTTTTGAAGAGTCCGGGTCCAGTTCTTTCCGTACTTCTAACCACAACAATCCTTTTTCTGCTATGACAACCGGGAATTTTGAATCCGGAACAAAGGAAAAGTCCGGTTCAGTTATCTCCTGCAAAAGTTTTGGAGTGGTATTCCAAACACCTTCTTCATCAATGCCGATAATAATCTGAATCTTACAGTCTGGTTGGATTCCTGAGTCCTTGAAGGCTTTTAAAGCATACAGCGCGGAAAGTGCCGGGCCTTTATCATCAATTGCTCCCCGCCCAAAAATTTTTTGATCTTCAATCAGGCCTTCAAAAGGAGGGACCCGCCAACCGCTTCCCTCTGGAACGGTGTCAAGGTGAACAATCATACCAAAGGTGCTTTTTCCTTCCCCATATTCAATCAGCCCGCCCAGACTATTTACATTGCTGGTTTTAAAGCCCATCTTTTGTCCTTTATCTAAGTAAAACTCCAAGGCCTTTCTCGTTCCTTCCTGGTCCCCTGAAATACTTTTAATCCGGATACAGTCTTGTACAGCTTGAATTAAATCTTCTTTATAGGAATTGATGATGTCTTTTAACTCTTTCATAAAACCTCCGTGTCAAAAAAATAAAGCTTGGATCTCTTCATCCCGCAGTTCTAGTATTATATTTTCAATGCGGAAATATGATTTGGTTATGATTTATGTTTTATACTCTGGAATATGTCCGAAAATGTAAAATATATGTTAAAATAGGTTCAAGCTTTAGTAAAGCTTGAAATACACCACGTGTGACGAGAATTTAAGATTTCGAGGGAAATAAGAAGAGGGTAGGGGCAGGGAGGACAAAAGAAATGAATGGGTTACGCTATGTGTTTGGGTTATGTCTCGTTTTTTTTGCAGTAATTATCGGTCTTCAAAGTGGAAATGGCAATACGGGAAATGGTAAGGATTTATTAAGAACTACTGATGTAGTTGAGGCTTTTTATCAACATGGAACGGAAATCACTCTTTCGCATGACCTTTCACCGGCAGAGTTCCTGATTGAAAATAAGCTGCCGGCAATATATGAATTTCCCGGAAGCGGGGAAAAACTTTTTATTTATGAGTTTTCCGATATGAACCGGAGAAATGAGGCTTTGGCGGGGATCTATCAACAGGGCTCTTTAGACAGTACGGAAGGATTCAGAAGACTGCAGTATGAACAGGAAAACCTGATCAATCCGATCAGAGCCAAAAATATTCTTTTAATTTATGTAATACAGTATGATTCCAAAGTTGTCAGCGAGATCAAGGATGTCGCCTCTCTGGATAAATTCACCAGTCTTTTTGCACCCAATCTGGAGCTGATCAAAAACATAGTCCTGGAAGATTTGAATGACGGGGTAAAAATACTATACCAGGGCAAAGGTCAGGCGTGGGAAGGAAAAGTTCTCTTAGAATATTATCAGTATTCCTGGATAGATGAAAGCGGCAAAATTCGCAGTGAAAGCTGGAGTAACGAAAATTTCTGGGTGAAGTACCTTGGCAAAGATTCAAAACTGATCAAGCAAATCGTATGCAGTTATCATGGTCCTGCAGGAAACGGACAAGGAGTTTTTGAATACGCCGACAGGTCTTTGGACAAGGATGGATATGTAAATCTTGGTTCGTCCGGAGGGACCGGCATGGTCAATACGAATGGTGAATATTTTATGACCATTGGCTGGGGGGAAAAGAGTGAAACTTTTACCCTTGAAAAACCTTAATCAATATTGGCTTCATTATAACAGATAGGCTCATTAGTTAGCCGGGAGATAAGTTGTTTCTCCCGGCTTATTGTTTATGTCGGTTTTTATTTGAACATAGCTTTTTTTAGGATAAGATTGACAGTTACATTGAACTAGTGTACCATATAGATAGTGCACTAGTTCAATGCTAAAGGGGTGAAGGAATGAATTTCGATAATACAGCTCCAATTTATATTCAAATTATGAATTTGATTAAAAAAGATATTATCCTTGGAAGGATGCAGTTGGGTGAAAAGCTGCTCTCAACAAGGGAGTATGCCCAAAATCTGAAGGTAAATCCCAATACCATGGCAAGGGTCTTCAATGAGCTGGAAAGAGAAGGAGTAACTTTTACCAAACGAGGAGTTGGGACTTTTATTACAGAATCGGAAGAGAAGGTGGAAAGGTTGAAAAAGGAAATGGCAGAAGACATTGTAAGAAACTTTATTGAAGGAATGTTAGAATTGGGGTTTAATTTCAACGATATGATCGAATTGATAAAACATCGCCTGGAGAAGGAGGCTGTCCAATGACAACCGTATTAAAAGTCGAGAACTTAAGCAAAGGTTTTTTTCGCAATAAGGCTCTTGACCACCTTAACCTTGAAATAGAAAAAGGGAAGGTCTATGGGATCTTGGCCCTAATGGAAGCGGAAAAACTACTTTCTTTAAAATTCTGACCGGATTGGTTAAACCGTCATCCGGAAGAGTATTGATTAACGGGTCGGAAGTCAGTTCCCGGACCAAAAAATATACGGCATATATGCCTACAGAAGATTATCTTTTCAATTGGATGAAAATTAATAAAATCATTAATTTTTTCGATGACGTGTATGAAGATTTTGACAGGAACAAAGCCTTGGAATTTTTGAACTTTATGCAGCTAACTGAGGATATGAAAATCAGTTCACTTTCAACCGGGATGAAGGCCAGGCTTAAACTTGTCTTAACGATGGCGCGGCGAGTTGACCTTTATCTTTTGGATGAACCGCTTAACGGAATAGATCTTATATCCAGGGAGAGGATTATTCAAATGATTATCTCTTCGCTTAGTGAGGAGAGTACAATGCTTATTTCCAGTCACTTGGTCAATGAACTAGAGACCATTTTGGATGAAATTGTTTTTTGGGATAAGGGGAGTGTGCTGCTTTCCGGAAATGCAGAAAAATTCAGGATAGAAAAAGGATGCTCCATAGAGGAGTTATATAAGGAGGTTTATCATGGGTAATCTCATAAAATATGAGTTCATCAGAAAATGGCGGACCCTGTGTGTTTTTTTGGCAATTATTTTAGGAATGAATGCAGTTGTCATCTATGAACTGCGCTCGGGTGTTAATTCTTATTATTCAAAATGGAACTATTCAATATTCACATTTCGCAGTCTATATTCTTCTTCAGATATTAATTGGGTTGTGCTGGTTTCTTCTTTCCGCTTATTTATTGGATAGAAAAATTGATTTATAAACTATATTCAATTTTTGCCTGAGGGGCTTTGCTTTGAAGTAAAGCCCTATTTACTTTGGTGATGATTTTTTATTCCAGTTTGCGGTTAAGAGTGTCTTTTAAAATCGTAAGGCTTTCAATGATAGAATCCATTTGTTGAGGAGGAATATCCTCCAGAATATCTTCAAAATATTTATCCAGATTAGCATCCATATTCTCATGTTTCGCCTGATGTTCAGGAGTTAAATTGACAAATACTACCCGGCGATCCTCTGTGCTTCGCTGGCGGGAGACTACCCCATGATCCTCCAATCTGTCGACGATTCCCGAAACGGTGCTGTTTGTAAGTCCCATTTTTTCGCTGAGCTCACTAATCTTCATTTTTCCGTTATGGGCAAGATTGTATATAATCATGGTTTGAGGTACGGTAAAATCACCTAGATCCAACTTGTTTTTTAAGCATTTATCAATGAGAGACCGGATTTCTTTTAAAAGAGTAAGCAAGGGGTGATTTTCATTTTTTTCCATGGGTTTCTCCTTAGATTTGTTGTATTATGATCCCTGTTGCTGAATTATTTTTACACCATAAAGATACCCCTCTTAAGGGAAAAATAAACATAGTAACAAAATGTACTTTTATGCCTTGAATTTTTCGAAAAAATTCAAAATTTTATTATTAATCTTACAAATTTTTTGTTTTTTTTATGGTATAATTTGTTAGCCTGGATACATAAATAGGCCATATTTCAGTAAAAAAATGTCATTATCTTGATGAAATAGGTCTTTTATCCGATATTTTTCCCGAATATAAATGGTACAATATTCTCAATGTTTGTATAACGACCTAATAGATAGATATTTTCTGTATTTGCGGAGTGTAGGATTATATGAGACTAGTTAATATAGCCTATGTCGATGAAGGATCCATATTAGCCAGGCCTGTCAGGAGCGCAAATGGAAGAGTTCTTCTTGGAGAAGGGGTGACTCTAAACCAGAATTTTTTAACTAAATTAAAACAATTAGGCTATGATATGCTTTTTATACGGGATGACCGTTTTAAAGATGTAGAAATCAATAATGCTGTTTCGGAAAAAACCAAGGAAATTGCCTATAACGCCATTTGCACGATCACCACTGCGGTTGATAATGATTCAAATACTAACATTGATGCAGATTCTGTCCGCTTCGCCGTTTTGAATATTATGGAAGATCTGATGTATAGTTTTGATATCCTTAGCAACTTAACCGATATCATGGGATATGACGAATATACTTTTCATCACTCAGTAAACACAACTGTCCTGGCTTTAATTCTGGCGATGGGTAAAGGATATACCCAATCAAAGCTGTTGGAATTAGGAATGGGTGTGCTTATGCACGATATCGGAAAAACAAATGTTCCGAAAGAGATATTGCATAATAAAGGCAAACTTAACGAGAAAGAGTTTGAAGAGATTAAAAAGCACTCTGCTTATGGGTTTGAATTCATAAGAAAGAATCGTGATTTTAGTATCCACTCTGCACACGTGGCTTTTCAGCATCATGAAAAATGGATGGGCGGCGGTTATCCCCGGGGGCTTAAAGGAACAGAAATTCATGAATTTGGAAGGATTGCTGCGGTAGCGGATGTATATGATGCATTGATCAGCAAGAGGCCATACCGTGATGCGATGGAGCCCTACCAGGCTTACGAATTCATCCTGGCCCAATCCGGTCATCAATTTGACCCGGAAATTGTTAGGTTATTTACGAAGTATGTTGCAGTATATCCGACCGGAACGGGAGTAGAACTGAGTAATGGTCTAAGGGGTAATGTCATCGGGCAAAATGCCTCTCTTCCGAACAGACCTATTGTTAGGGCGATTTTTAAGGAAAATGATCCATTGGAACAACATATTGATTTTGATTTATCCAGACAGCTCAACATTATGATTACCAAGATTGAAAATAGGTAAAGAGATAAAAAAAGCAAAACAACCTACCCGCTAGGTTGTTTTTGACGTCCGTGGAAGGCAAGGGCACAGTCCTGTTTATTATCGAACATTTTCTATAAAAACATAAAAAATGTTCGGTTTTTTAATTGACCCATGCAATTTTGTCGGGTAAAATATCCATAGACGCAAAAAATAGAAAAATTGCAACTCTAATTGTTTTATGATTAAGGAGGAAATGATATGGTTTCCGTTGGAGTGGTAATGGGCAGCGACTCTGATTTCGGAGTAATGGAAGAAGCTATTAAAACTTTAAAGCAGTTCGGAGTAAGTTATGAAGTCAAGGTTTCCTCTGCTCACCGTACTCTCAAACGTACTGTTAATTGGGTGGAAAACTTTGAAAATGCAGGTGGAAAAATCATCATAGCCGGCGCGGGACTCGCCGCTCATCTTCCGGGAGTGGTGGCAGGAGCTACCACCTTGCCGGTAATCGGTGTCCCAATCAGAAGCGGTGCTTTGGAAGGCGTAGATGCTCTTTATGCGATTGTCCAGATGCCTCCGGGTATTCCGGTTGCAACCGTAGGAATTAATGGCGCGCGTAATGCCGCACTCCTGGCTGTTGAAATGTTAAGCATAGAGGATATGGGGCTCCGCGATGCGCTTAAGGCTTACAGAAAGAAAATGGCAGAAGAAGTCGAAGCCAAAGATAATGCTCTCCTGGAGAAGTTGAATTCCCTTTAATATTAATAAAAATGAACGCTACGGAAAAGGAGAATACCCGTGATTGAAAGATACACTCTTCCCGCTATGGGAAGAATATGGGAAGATGAATACCGGCTGCAACTGTGGCTTAAAATCGAGATTGCTGCTTGTGAAGGTTGGGCTGAGATCGGAAAAATCCCGGCAGAAGCAGTTCAGGTAATTAAGGAAAAAGCAGCTTTTTCCTGGGAACGGGTCAAAGAGATTGAAGAGACAACCCATCACGATGTACTGGCATTTTTAACAAACCTGGCTGAAAACGTCGGGGATGAAGCAAAATATATTCACTTGGGGCTTACGTCTTCCGATATGCTGGATACGGCTCTCTCTTTGCAGCTGGTTGAGGCTACGGATATTATTCTGGCCAAGATGGATAAACTGATTGATGTACTCGGAGCAAAAGCTTTGGAGTATAAGGATACCTTGCAGATGGGAAGATCACACGGGATTCATGCTGAACCCATCACTTTCGGATTAAAATTTGCCCTTTGGTACGATGAAATGAAACGGCAGAAAGAAAGATTGCTGTTTGCAAAGGAGGAGATCCGTGTCGGCCAAATTTCGGGGGCAGTCGGAACTTTTGCCAATGTTGATCCGCGGGTTGAGGAATGGGTATGCAAGAGTCTTGGTTTAAAGCCGGCCCCGGTATCTACCCAAATCATTCAAAGGGACCGTCACGCCTTCTATGTTGCCGTCCTGGCAGGGATTGCTTCTTCCCTGGATAAGATTGCTACGGAGATTCGTAATCTTCAGCGTACGGATGTTCATGAGGTGGAAGAACCATTTGCCAAAGGGCAGAAAGGTTCTTCAGCCATGCCCCATAAAAAGAACCCCATCATTGCAGAACGAATTTGCGGAATGGCTCGGCTGATCAGAGGAAATGCCCAGGTTGCATTTGAAAATGTGGCACTCTGGCATGAAAGAGATATTTCCCATTCTTCGGCCGAAAGGGTTATCCTGCCGGACAGCACGATCGCTCTGGATTATATACTGCAAAAGATGATTCAAACGCTGGAAGGGTTAAGGGTTTTCCCGGAACAGATGTTGGAGAACATCGAAAAAGTTTATGGACTGATCTTTTCCCAGAGACTGATGCTCTCCTTGGTTGATAAGGGGATCAGCAGGGAAACTTCTTATGCCTGGGTGCAAAGAAATGCAATGAAGGCCTGGGATACCCGATCTTCTTTCAAGGATTATGTCCTGCAGGATCCCGAAATCATGAGTGTTCTTACCGGTAAAGAAGTGGAAGAGCTGTTTGATTATGGGTATCATACCAAGAATGTTGATTATATCTTCAAACGGGTGGGTTTACTTAAGTAAATTCATGATCAACTTACGTGTATTTATTAGCAGATGCTTATGAAATCAATTATTTTATTGGAGGGTTATAAAAATGGAAAAACTGGCGATGTTGTATGAGGGGAAAGCAAAGAAAATCTATGATACCGATGACAAAAATTATTTCTGGGTCGAATATAAAGATGATGCCACCGCGTTTAACGGAATTAAGAAGGGAACTATTGCTGACAAAGGAATTATTAATAATAAAATGTCTGCTATGATGTTTACTTATCTTGCCCAAAACGGCGTAAACACCCACTTTGTAGAATTAATTAATGACCGGGTTCAGATTGTCAGACGTTTAGAAATGATTCCCCTGGAAATTGTTGTCCGGAATATTGTTGCAGGCAGTTTATCCAAACGAGTCGGAAAAGAAGAAGGTTTTGTATTGGCTTCTCCTGTTTTTGAACTTTATTACAAAGATGATAACCTGGGAGATCCAATGGTAAATGAAACTCATGCCATCGCTTTGGGTTGGGCTACCATGGATCAAATCAATGCCATGAAAGATATTGCACTGAAAGTGAACGAACTGATGATGGCAATTGTGGCCAAAGCCGGAATAGACCTGGTAGATTATAAATTGGAATTTGGGGTATGCAACGGAAAGGTGATGCTCGGGGACGAAATCTCTCCGGATACCTGCCGTTTTTGGGATAAAGATACTCAGGAAAAATTGGATAAGGACCGTTTCCGTCGGGATCTTGGCAAAGTGGAAGAAGCATATGTAGAAGTGTACAGCCGTATTAAGGAGGCTATTGCCAATGCTTAAGGCCAATGTCACCGTTGTTTTAAAAAAGAGCATCCTTGATCCACAGGGGAGCGCCGTGGAAAAAGCCCTGAAAAGTATGAAATACCCTGTGGAATCTGTGAGAATCGGCAAATTTATGGAAGTAACCTTAGCGGAGGCTGATAGGGGCAAGGCAGAGGAAATCATGCATGAAATCTGCCGCAAGCTCTTATCCAATCCTGTTATTGAAGATTATTCCTTTGAACTGGAGGGCTGAACTTGAAGATCGGCATTGTACGTTTTCCGGGTTCAAATTGTGAGGTTGATTGCCTGGAGGCCTGGCGTGTAGCTGGGGAGGACCCGGTAATGATCTGGCATCAGGAAACCTCTGTCAAAGGGTATGACCTCATTGTCTTACCCGGTGGTTTTTCTTACGGAGACTATCTGCGTACGGGAGCCATCGCCCGTTTTTCACCCATCATGGACGATGTGATCAGGTTTGCTAAAAGCGGGGGGCTTGTCTGGGGAATCTGCAACGGCTTTCAAATCCTGACTGAATGCGGGCTTCTCCCGGGGGCTTTACTGCGTAATGCCGGACTGCATTTTATTTGCAGCCCTCAGTATCTTAGGGTAGAGCGTACGGATCTTGCTTTCACCGGAGAATACCGCCAGGGGCAAATTATCCAGATTCCCGTTAATCATGGGGAAGGAAATTATACAGTCGACGATGAAGGTCTTGCCAGGCTTAAGGCCAATAACCAGATTGTTTTTCGCTATGTAACGCTGGAAGGTGAAGTAACTGATCAAGGGAATCCTAACGGTTCACGGGAAAATATTGCGGGAATTGTCAATAAGGAAGGCAATGTGTTAGGAATGATGCCACATCCGGAAAGAGTTGTGGAAGAATCAATCGGAGGGGTCGATGGAAAGGGAATGTTTATTTCGATCCTGAAACACTGGGAGAGGAGAACACAGCATGGAGCCTAAAGTTTGGAGGGAAATGGGTCTAACCGATGAAGAATATGCTAAGGTAAAAGAACTCATGGGAAGAGAGCCTAATTTTCTGGAAATAGGTGTTTTTTCCGTTATGTGGTCAGAACATTGTTCTTATAAAACCTCTAAACCTATCCTGAAAAACTTTCCCACCAAGGGACCCCAAGTCCTTCAAGGACCTGGGGAAAATGCGGGGATTGTTGATATCGGTGATAACCTAGCGGTTGTGTTTAAAATGGAATCTCATAATCATCCTTCGGCTATTGAACCGTATCAGGGAGCGGCAACCGGAGTAGGCGGAATCCTTCGGGATGTTTTTACTATGGGAGCCCGTCCTGTAGCAGTACTGGATGCTTTGCGCTTTGGTCCTTTGGACGAAGGGAACAACAAATATCTTTTTAGCGGTGTAGTAGGCGGAATAGGCGGTTACGGCAATTCCATAGGCATCCCGACTGTTGGAGGAGATGTCTATTTTCATTCTTCATACAGCGGTAATCCTTTAGTGAATGCGATGGCAGTCGGGCTTCTGGAACACCGGCATATTGCCAAGGGCGTTGCTTCCGGGGTAGGGAATCCGGTTATGGTAGTAGGAGCCCGAACCGGCAGGGATGGTATTCATGGAGCTACTTTTGCTTCTGTTGAACTGAGTGAAGAATCCGAATCCAAGCGATCCGCAGTTCAGGTTGGCGATCCTTTTATGGAGAAACTTTTGATGGAGGCCTGCCTGGAGCTGATTCAGGCTGATGCCCTGGTTGGTATTCAAGATATGGGGGCCGCAGGCTTGACCAGTTCTTCTTCTGAAATGGCAGGCAGGGGAAACAGCGGGATTGAAATGGATTTAAGTTTGGTTCCCCGCCGGGAAACGGGAATGACCCCATATGAGATCATGCTTTCCGAATCTCAGGAACGGATGCTGGTCGTACCCAAAGCCGGAAGAGAAAAAGAAGTTGAAGAAGTCCTAAACCGTTGGGGTTTGGAAGCAACAGTAGTAGGAAGGGTCACTGGGGATGGGATGCTGCGTCTTCTTGAGGATGGTAAAATGGTTGCAGAAATTCCTGTGAAAGCATTGACTGAAGAAGCGCCGGTATATCATAGACCATCAAGGGAACCTCAATATTATCAGGAATTGAAGGGTATTTCTATGGAAGGCTTTAAAATGAAAGATTCCGTAGAAAATGTTCTGCTCGCTTTGCTGGCTAATCCAACCATTGCCAGTAAAGAGTGGGTTTACAGGCAATACGACCATCAGGTAGGAACGAATACCGCGGTCGTTCCCGGTGGTGATGCAGGTGTTCTTCGTGTCAGGGGTACCAAAAAGGGGATCGCGATGACGACTGACTGCAATTCACGTTACGTTTATCTTGATCCATATATTGGCGGTGCATTGGCTGTAGTTGAAGCTGCACAAAACATCGCCTGTGTCGGAGCTAAACCTTTAGCGATTACTGATTGTTTGAATTTTGGCAATCCTGAAAAACCGGAGATCTTTTGGCAGTTTGAACAAGCCTGTGCCGGTGTGGCTGAAGCCTGCAGAGTCCTTGAGACTCCTGTAACCGGAGGCAATGTCAGTCTTTATAATGAGACGCCAGGTATGGCCGTTTATCCCACCCCGATGATCGGGATGATTGGTTTATTGGAAGATTTAGATCTGGTTCTATGTAATCACATAAAAACCGAGGGGGAGCAAATCTATCTCCTGGGTGAATTAGAGGGTGAACTTGCAGGTTCAGAATATCTTGCAATGTTTGAAAACCTGGAAGCCGGTGCCCTGCCGGAATTAAATCTGAAAAATATTAAGGAAATTCTCACTTTCCTTCTGAAACTGAATGGCAAGGGATTACTAACGGCTGCTCACGATATTTCGGAGGGTGGTTTGGCCGTGGCTTTGGCTGAAATGACTGTTCAGTACGGTGCGTCAGTGAATCTGGAGACCGCGGATAAGCTAAAGGCCTTGTTCGGCGAGCGTTTGGGGAGAATTCTTATTTCCACCACAAAAGGGAATGCGGCAAAGATAGAATCGCTTGCGCACCAGGCGGGGGTTTCGTTGCGTCATCTTGGGGAAAGCGGTGGAAAAACCCTGACGATTATGGTAAACGGATCAAAATGTCTCGATGTTTCTTTAGATAAATATCGTCCGGTCTTTGAACGCACAATCCGTAATATCATGAATTCTGATAATTAGTTTCCCCTGATAAAGTCCAGTCAAACAAAAACTAATCTCCGGATTCCTTCCCAGTTATACTCAGATTTATCCCGTTATTTCTTTTCTTTGTCTTAGTTTGTCTTCACCTTGAGCATTTTGGCAGCTCTTAGAAG